>CBDCUO010000036.1:0-223448 GCA_965222705.1 Saprospiraceae bacterium
TATACTTCGAGTAAACAGTACACTCGCAATATAACCCTATATCATGAACATCAAATGGAAAGAATACTTCTATTTCAGCAAAACGGAAAGAAATGGAATCTTCACTTTAGCTTGCCTTTGCCTATTAATATGGTTGACCCCCAGCTTGATACCCTTATTAAAAGAAAAAAAGATAACAGATTTTTCTGAATTTCAAAAGGAAGTGGAAACCTTTGAAAATGCTTTGAACTCCCAGGAAGTCCCCTCTTTGGCAGTGCCGACAGCACCCTTTTCTTTCGACCCCCAATGTGATCACTAAAGCCGATTGTATGCGATTGGGCTTAAGCGAAAAAGTGGCCCAAACGCTTATTAATTACAGAAGTAAAGGGGGGCAAATTTTTCGTTAAAGATGACCTGAAAAAAATTTATGGCTTAAAACCAGCCGACTATACTCGCTTAGAACCTTTTATCCTAATTGGAAAAAATCGAAAAATCCAAATTGTCGCCCCCAAACCAGTTGAAAAAAAGGGGACCCCTTTCCTCTTTGATCCCAATACGGCAAGTCGAGAAGAACTATTAAAATTGGGTCTCAAATTGAAAACGGTCCAAACGATCCTGAACTACCGAAACAAAGGGTGCACATTTAGAGAAAAAAGTGATTTGAAGCGTATTTATACCCTTTCTGACGAAGATTATTTTATCCTAGAGCCCTTTATCCAAAATTGTCCAGCCCACTATTAAAAAACCATTAGCCGCTGCAATTGATCTGCCCAAGGATATTCCCGTCTCCTTTGAACAACCTGCTTTGATAAAAATAGACATTAATCGAGCAAGTGTAAAAGAATGGCAAACGATTAAGGGGAATTGGACCAGCTTATGCCCAAAAAATCACTAATTTCAGGACACATTTGGGTGGCTTTGCTTCCATTGAACAGATTGGAACCACCTATGGTTTGCCGGATAGTGTTTTTCAAAAGATTAAAGGACAATTGGTTCAATCACCCATTTTAAATAAAATTTTCATCAATAAGGTTGAGGTGGAAGCACTAAAAAAGCACCCTTATATCAAAACCAAACAAGCGCATGTTCTTATCAATTATCGAACCAATCACGGTTCTTTTAAGGGCATCGAAGACCTTCGGCAGATAAAGGGGCTTGCTCCTGCATTTATTTCCAGGCTACAGCCTTATTTATCTTTTGAAGAAGAAATGCCAAAGACCAATTTAGCCAACCAATAAGCAAAAATGAAGAGTAAGCTTGAAGGTTTAATTGCCAGTGCCTTTACCTCCAAACGGGGCTATGGGCTATTTTTCCTTTTTTTCTTTACAAGCCTTCTTTTTTACTTTCCTACAATTCAAGCTGGCTTTGTCACAGATGTAACAGGAGGGATTGAACGCATTGAAAGCCAACCATTTAGAAATATTATTTACAGTTTTGGTTTTCCTGCACTCAATCAGATTTCCATTTTAGCCTTTTACGGGATGTATCATCTATTTGGACTTAATGGGTCGCCTTGGTATTGGCTTTTTTGCGGGCTTCATGCGGTAAATGGCTATTTGCTATTCCTCATTTTTAGGAAGATCCTGTTTGATTTTGAAGGAAAAGATGCTGTCCGTATTGCCTTTTTTAGTGCATTATTATTTCTGCTTTGTCCCTATCAATCAGAAGCAGTTGTTTGGCGGGCTTGCCTAAATTATTTATTGGTCACTTGCTTTATTTTATCCGGTTTTTGGTGCTTAATCCAATACCTGGAGGTTTCTAAAGACAAGTATGTATATGGTATTCATGGCTTTTTTTTGTTGGCACTATTCACTTTCGAACTGTCCTTGATGATGCCTTTTATATTAGCCATTTATGGCATTTTTTGGGGTATTCATTTAGGAAGATGGAATCACTTAACATCCTATTTTAAAAAGATTGTCCTTCCCCAGCTATTTTTTATAATGGGTTATTTTACTTTAAACAAAATACTATTGGGGCATTGGGTGGGGCATTACGGAGCAAGCATCCATTTGAAAATTTCCTTATCGGAAATGGCGGCCAATTTTTTTAAATATTTTTTAAAACATACCTTTTTTGTTCGCTCTTACCCCCACCAAATCAAAGAAACCATTTTTAATTTTTGTGACCAGTATGGGCTAGCCAGTCTGGTAGTTCTTTTCGGCTGCTTTTTATTCCTTTTTTTCTATAAAAAACGAATAGCCAGTAAAATTCGCTTACCAATGCTATTACTACTGCTTTTTTTTATAGCCCTACTCCCTGTTTTAAACCTCTATTTTTATTGGCTGCAGCAGATAGAAAACGATCGTTATGGTTACCTTGCTGCTGCTTTTTTATATCCATTGATTGTAGTTTTAGTTTTTCGACTGCCCAAAAAGTTCCGTTATAGCTTGCTACTATTTTACTTCGCCATTTCGATGACTTTACTATTCCAAGTGAATCAAATTTGGAGAGCATCTACAAAAGTATATTACCAATTGCTAGATGACTTTCGCTGGCACGATAGAAAAAATGTGGTGATTCTAAATGTACCAGATAATTATAATGGCGCTTTAATGTTTCGAATAATCGGAGGAGGTTCTGGATTCAAAGATGCTTTGCAATTTATTCATAATCAAGAAATTAAAGGCGACATTAAAGAAATTGTACAGTATAATATGGTTTCGCCAAAAGACGGGGTTCATGTAGAAAGAACCAAGCCTCAACAGCTAAAAGTGACCTTTAACCAATGGGGCAATTGGTTTTGGAGAAATGGCATTGGGGTAGGTAGTACTCACAAAAGAGCAGCTTATAAAGTCACTTTTAAAGGGCAGTATTATTTATTAGACTTAAAGCAAGAACTACCGAATGCCGTTTTTATTTATCAAGTTGGCGATCATTGGGAAGAGTTCAAGTAATCTTTTATTTTTGAAAATGAACAAAACACAATTCTCGTCAAGAATCAAAACAAATAACCAAATGGCTAAACATCTACAAACGGGCAAACAAGGAGAAGAGCGGGCCGTTTCTTTTTTACAAAAAAAGGGCTATGAAATACTGGAAACCAACTGGCGGTTTCGCCGAGCGGAAATAGACATCATTGCTAAGAAGCAAAAAGTATTGATTTTTGTAGAAGTGAAAACCCGCAGCTATGACTTTTTTGGGAAGCCCGAATCCTTTGTGAATGAGCGAAAAAAGGCCCTTATTACGGATGCGGCAATGGCGTATATGCGAGCGATTGGCCACACCTGGGAAATCCGATTTGACATTATCGGCATTTTGTTGGAAAGGCCGGAAGTTGTCGAAATTAAGCATTTTGAAGATGCTTTTTTTCCAGGAATGTCGCCTTAATACTAGCCAGGGCATTATCAAATTACTAACATTGGTTAATTTTTAATCAAAAAGGTTATATTTTTGTTCAAAAAAACCGTGCAGCACCCCGTCAGTTGGATGAAATTAATCTGCTGCCGGTTCTACTTTTTAGCACGTTGTACGATCAAATTAATTTTATTATCAAAAATAAATATTGATTGAACCATCCTTTCATCCAGTTTTAACAGGTGCCACTTATGTAAGCGTGGTGCTTCCAATAGCTGTTCCCAAACCTTATACCTATTTGGTGCCAGAAGGGTTGGCAGATGCGATCCAGTTTGGGGTGCGGGTAGAGGTACAATTTGGAAAAAGCAAATTGTATGCGGGGGTAGTCATAGATATTCTCCAAAATCAAGCACTCAAGCATAAAACCAAGCCCATTCTTTCTGTTATTGATAGGACTCCTATCATCAATGAAAATCAATTAAAACTTTGGCGGTGGATTGCCAAATATTATTGCTGCACTCTTGGAGAAGTAATGGCCGCTGCCTTGCCCTCAGGGCTCAAACTGAGCAGCGAAACCAGCCTTACTTTAAGCCCTGTTTTTAAAGATAATTTTGAAGTTTTAAACGACAAAGAATACCTGATAGCGGAGGCTTTGACCCTTCAAAATGAATTGAAAATTAGTGATGTCAGAAAAATTTTAAACCAAAAAGCCATTTATCCAGTCATCAACAGGCTGCTGCAAAAAAGAGTTATTTATTTAAAAGAAGAACTAAAAGAAAAGTATAAACCCAAAAAGGTTGGCTGCATCCGCCTAAAAGAACCCTATCAATCTAATTCAGAATTATTAGAAGAAGCCTTTGAAAAATTATCCAAATCAACCAGGCAAGTGGAAGCTTTAATGGCTTATATTCAACTGGCAAAAAATCAGCAGTTTGTAAGAAAGCAAGACATCAATAAAAAGGCTAAAGTTGACCATAGTGTTTTGAAAGCCATTGAAAAAAAAGGGGTTTTTGAATCTTATGAAAAGGCGATTAGTCGGCTAAGGACCTACAAAGAAGAATTGCTGGAGTCGCCTCAACTTTCTGAGCAACAAGAAAGGGCCATCAAGGAAATTAAAGCCGCCCTTCGAATAAAACAGGTGACTTTACTGCATGGAGTGACTGGAAGCGGCAAAACCAGGGTGTATATCGAACTAATAAAAGAAGTGATAGAAAAAGGTGGTCAAGTACTTTATTTAATCCCCGAAATTGCCTTGACTGCTCAAATAATTATGCGCTTGCAAAAAATATTCGGCGATCAGATAGGGGTTTATAACTCCAGAATCAATGACAATGAACGAGTAGAGCTTTGGCAAAGCGAAAAGGCCGATAAATCCTTGATTTTGGGTGCGCGCTCTAGTCTGTTTTTACCCTTTAAAAATTTGCAGTTAATTGTGGTAGATGAAGAGCATGACCCCTCCTATAAACAATACGACCCTGCACCTCGATACAATGCCAGAGATACGGCAGTTTATATAGCACATTTACATTGTGCAAAGGTGTTACTCGGTACTGCTACACCTTCGATTGAGTCTTACCAAAATGTAAAAATGCAAAAGTATGCGTTAGTTGAAATGCCAGAGCGATTTGGAGGCTTGCAATTACCAGAAATGATTTTAGTAGATAAGCGAGAAGAGTTGAAGAAAAAGATCATGAAGTCCCTGTTTACTTCCGTTTTAATGGAAGCTTTGACCACGGCTTTAGAAAATGGAGAACAAGCCATTCTTTTTCAAAATCGGAGGGGATACTCCCCCATTTTGCGTTGTACTTCCTGTGGTTGGCACCAGGAATGCGCCCACTGTGATGTCAGTTTGACCTATCATAAATATTCGGACAATTTGCGCTGTCATTACTGTGGCTACCAAAGTACAATTCCCAAAAACTGTCCGGCTTGCGGGAGCATAGAATTGAGTATGCAGGGTTATGGCACACAAAAAATTGAGGATGAGATAAAAATTTATTTTCCAGAAGCGCGCATTGGTAGAATGGACTTTGATACGGTGCGAGCCAAAAATGCTCACGCCAAAATTATCAATGATTTTGAAGCGCGAAGATTGGATATTTTGGTGGGAACGCAAATGGTTACAAAGGGACTGGATTTCGACAATGTAGCGGTTGTAGGGGTGCTAAGTGCAGATCATTTATTGCAATTCCCCGATTTTCGATCCAGCGAAAGAGGCTTTCAGCTAATTACTCAGGTGAGTGGTCGAGCAGGTCGTAAAAAGAAACGAGGAAAAGTAATTATTCAAGCTTTTGATACGGCACATCCGGTTTTAGCAGAAGTTTTAGAAAATGACTTCTCAGTTTTTTTCAAGCGGGAGATAGCCGAACGACAAGCCTTTTTATATCCCCCTTTTCATCGTTTGATACAAATTACTTTGAAGCATAAAAAACCGCGCACGCTCAACGAAGCAGGCTATTTTTATACCAAATTTTTAAGAGAAAAACTAGGAACGATGGTCATTGGTCCTGCCGTTCCGAGCATCCCACGCGTAAGAAACTATTACCTGCTAGATGTGCTAATAAAAACGAGCAGAAACGCCTCCCAAATTCAATCGGCAAAGACCGTTGTCCTGGAAGCTAATCAAATGCTGCGACAAAAGGACGGTTATACGACGGTGCGGATAAATGTGAATGTGGATCCATATTAAATTATTAGAATCATTATTCGTTCATTGATTATTGATTAATTTTGTGTCTCAAGGCGTAGTTTGCGTTTTAAACCTAAAAATACAACTTGCTTAGGTACACAAAACCCAATCGCCTATTTGTACGAATCAAAGCACTGTTTAATGAATCAAACGACTGAAACAAAATTGCCCGGCAACCCATCCCTCCCGAGCCCGCCGGAAGCCATCCAGCAATTAATCGAAGCAGATGAAGGCACTTACAAATATTCCGTAGAAGATTTTTTTAAAAACCCAGAAAAGACGGGCTATCAGCTGTCTCCTGATGGCAACTACTTCTCTTTCTTGGCTCCATATGAGCGGAGAATGAATATTTTTATTCAAAAAATTGGTGCAGAAAAAGCTACCCAACTCACCTACGAAACAGATAGAAATATCGGCGGCTATTTTTGGGCGGGCAATCATCGAATTGTCTATGTAAAGGATAGTGGCGGGGACGAAAATTTTAAGCTATTTTCCATAGATAAAAATGGAAAAAATGCCAAAGACTTAACGCCCTTTGATAAAATTAAAATTGAGCTCATTGACGATCTGAAAGACCAGGAAGATGAAATCATTATTGGGATGAATAAAAATAATCCCATGCTTTTTGAGCCCTACCGAATTAATATTAAAACGGGAGAATATCAACAGATTGCCAAAAATGATGATCCGGCTGAACCGATTACTCAATGGATCACGGACCACGAGGGCAGATTGCGGATGGCTATAAAAATGATGGATGGCATCAACCAAACCATTTTGTATAGACCTACTGAAGGAGAGGCTTTCCAGGAGGTTTTTACCACTAATTTTAAAGTGAGTTTTCAACCGTTATTTTTTGAATTTGATAATGGGAACATTGTTTTTGTTTCTTCCAATATAGGTAGAGATAAATCGGTTATTGTCCGATATGATATGAAGGCTAAAAAAGAGATAGGTGAACCAATTTTTGAACATGAGGAAGTAGATGTAGCGGATTTAATGTATTCCAAAAAACGAAAAGTGTTGACCGGAGTAGCTTATACGACCTGGAAAAGACATTTCCATTTTTTTGATACAAAACGAGCCAAGCTGCAGGATAAGCTAGAAAAGGCTCTTAAAGGATATGAGGTAGTGATTGCAAGCATAAGTAAGGACGAGCAAAAGTACATGATTCGGACTTACAGCGACCGGTCGTTGGGAGCCTATTATTTTTATGATGATGAAGCTGACCAACTAGAAAAAATAGTGGAGGTTGGTCCATGGATCAAAGAACAGGATATGGCGACCATGAAACCTATCCAATATCAATCTAGGGATGGATTGACAATCAATGGTTATTTATCCTTGCCGGTTGGCGTTCCACATGAACAATTGCCTATGGTTATCTTGCCACACGGAGGGCCTTGGTATCGAGATGGTTGGGGCTATCATCCAGAAGTCCTATTATTGACCAATCGAGGCTATGGCGTTTTACAGATGAATTTTAGAGGGAGTACAGGATATGGTAGGGACTTTTGGGAAAAGGGGTTTAAGCAATGGGGACAGAATATGCAAAATGATATTACCGATGGTGTTCAATGGTTAATAGAAAAAGGCATTGCTGACCCAAACCGGATTGCCATTTATGGAGGGAGCTACGGGGGATATGCTGCGCTTGCAGGGATCACTTTTACGCCGGACTTATACGCTTGTGCGATTGATTATGTAGGTGTTTCCAATCTTTTTACTTTTATGGGTACTATTCCCCCTTATTGGAAGCCTTATTTGGACACGCTATATGAAATGGTCGGACATCCTGAAAAAGATAAAGAAATGATGACTGCTTATACTCCTGCATTTCATGTGGATAAGATCAAAGTACCTTTATTTGTAGTACAAGGAGCGAATGACCCCCGAGTCAATATTGATGAATCGGACCAAATCGTACAATCTCTGAGAGATAGAGGTATTGATGTTCCCTATATGGTAAAATATGATGAAGGGCATGGTTTCCAAAATGAAGAAAATCGCTTTGAATTTTATAAAGCAATGACTGGGTTTCTTTATACCCATTTGATGATGTAAAAATTCTGACCAGGAAATGCTACACCAAATTCATATAAAATGAAACTAAGAATCTTTTACATTCTTTTTTCTTTCGCTGCCTTCGCCCTGTTGTTTTTAAATAATTCAGCCGGTCGAGCTAATGGTCAAAACTGGGGAAATACGGGCGCACCTGGTGATGAAACGCTCAATAATGGCAATCCCAGAACCTGTCAAAGTTGTCATGCTACCGGAAATATCCAAGTGACTTTAGATTTGGAAGTTTTGGATATTAATAACGATCTGGTGAGCGCTTATATTCCCAATGAAATTTATACGGTTAAGGTGAGCATTAATCATGTCAGTGGGCCCATACCTGCGGGATATGGCTTTCAGTTGGTCAGTTTGTTTGATAAGGACCACCAGGATGTGAACGGGTGGGCAGATACCGGGCATTCAAGCAATGTACAAATTGCTGCTGCCTCCAATACCGGAAGGGTGTATGCAGAACATAATGATCCAAGTGATAGCAACGAATTTTTGATAAAATGGATTGCTCCCGAGGCAGGAAAAGGAGCGGTCACTTTCTATTCTTGTGGCAATGGCGTGAACAGAAATGACAACTCGTCCGGCGACGGAGCAGCGCAGCCACGGGCTTTAACCCTTTCAGAGAACGTCGTTTCTGCGACTAGGGATGCCTTGTCTATTGTAGTCAATGTAGCTCCTAACCCTGTTGGAGAAATCTTATTTTTGAATATAGAAGGTGAAATTGCTGAAACCATCTTTGTTAAAATAATTGGACTAAACGGGCGCATTCATTATGAATGTTCAAAAGAAATATCACAGGATGAAAATTTTCAGCAAATTAATTTAAGTCGCTTAGAATCAGGCATTTACATTCTTCAAATAACGACAACAGACAAAATTTTTATTAAAAAACTGATGAAATTATAACTTTGCTTTTAATGAGTAGCCTATGCTAAGAAGACAGATCAAGCACTCCTTTGGCATGATTTTCAATCTTACTCATTATGAAAGTTCTCAACAGCATTCTGGCCTTTTTCTTTCTATTATTTGCAATCGTTCAATATAATGATCCCGATCCCTGGCTATGGATTATTTTGTACCTTTTCATTGCTGTAATTTCTGCCTTTGCGGCCGCTGAAATTTACCCTAAAGTATGGATTCGTGCCGGAATTGTCGCCTGTATAATTGGTCTGGGAGTTTTGTTGCCCGATTTTATCAATTGGATACAAAATGGAGCAGAGTCCATCGTCCAAAAAATGAAAGCAGAAAAGCCACACATTGAGCTAACCAGAGAGTTTTTAGGCTTATTTTTAAGCATCTTGGTTTTGGGCTTTCACCTTTGGGCAGCTCCAAAAGGATCAAATAAGTGAAACACATTAAATTAATTTCCAACCTTCTCTATAACTGCGAGAAACGAATTGGTTCGCATCTTCAAAATTGGTGATTTTCATGTTCTCTCCGTCCCAAAGCAACTTCTTACGGCCATAATAATAATTTCTGCCGTTTTCGCCTTCCTTGATTAAGGCATAGCTACGAATAGCTAGGTTCCCCATTAAAACGGTTTCTGTCAATGGGCCTGCATAGTCAAAAGAAGCGGTTAATGCTTTATGCTCTTGGCTGTCAAAGCCCGCTTTGCAGGCGGTCGTCCAGGAAATCTGGTGGCCGTGTTCCGGAAATTTTTCAGTTGGGAATTGCTCCACAAAGCTTTCTGACATGGTAAGCGTTTCTTCGTCTTTTCGGTAAACTTTCGGATTTCTTCCATAAGTGCCACAGGTCATAATGCCTTTAGTACCTTCCATGACCACGCCGTTGGCACTTCCACGCCCCCCCATATCTTCATCGGCAGGAATTAGTTCCGGATGGAACGGGCGAATGCCGCCATCATACCAGTTCATCTTTATACCCAGGCTGTTAACTGCCGTTTTGGGAAATTTAATTTGCACGTGGGAGGAAGGTGGGCAACCCTCGGGAATGTGTTCTGGTGTCCAGTCTTTGGTAAATACCTGTCCTACGCTACACTCTACTTCGGTTGGATAGCCCAATTGCAAGACCCTAAACGGGGGATCAATTAAGTGGCAGCCCATATCTCCTAGGGCACCCGTCCCAAAATTCCACCAGCCCCTCCATTTGAATGGATGATAGAGGGGATGATATTGTACAGGCTTTGCCGGGCCAATAAATAAATTCCAGTCTTCGGGACTCAAATGCTCGGGCATGGTGGGTTTATTGGCTGGAACTGGAATGCCTTGAGGCCAGACAGGCCGATTGGTCCAGACATGAACGGTATGTACCTCGCCAATCAAACCCTCCTCAAACCATTTAATCATCTGCATTTGGCCGGGATTAGAAGCCCCTTGATTGCCCATTTGGCTGACCACTTTATATTTTCTGGCTGCTTTGGTCAACTGGCGGGCTTCGTAAATATTATGGGTCAATGGCTTCTGTACATATACGTGCATTCCCAATTGCATGGCGGACATTGCAGCAATGCCATGTATATGGTCAGGCGTAGAAACTGTAACTGCATCAATGTCATTTTTCATCTCTTCGAGCATGACCCGAAAGTCTTTATAAAATTTAGCCTTTTTCCATTTTTTTCGAGCTTTTTTGCTCATTTTTGCATCTATATCGCATAAAGCCACCACATTTTCTGCACCCCCATTCCAAGCATTCCTAATATCTGACCAGCCCTTCCCGCCTGCGCCAATTGCTGCTAAGTTGAGTTTGTCGCTAGGAGAGATATAACCTTGACCACCTAAAACATGGCGGGGGACGATAAAAAATCCGGCACCGAGCGCGGCACTATTTTTAATAAAATTTCTACGTGAGTTATTCTTTTTATTGTGAACCATGAATTTAAATTTCTATGAATAAATCAGGAAGCCTTTAGAAATGGCTAAAGTTAATCATTCATTGCTAATCTTTCAAAGGATACTGTTAATAAGCTATTTCTCTCAGATGTTTTATACAAAAAAAGCGGAAGTTGACTTATAACCAAATTTCCGCTCTCCTTTTAGAAGGAATGGAGAATGCTATCGCACAATCGCTATTTCTTCTGTTTTGATGCCGTGTTCTGTTGTTATTAATAGGTAATAAATACCTGGGAGCCAGTCATTTGTATCAATTTGATAAAATAGTTTTTTATTATTAAAAACCTGCTGCCATTGATGTTGTCCAATTGCATTTAAGATCAAAATGCTTCCTTTTTGACTACGATTAAAAACAAGGTCTATTTCAAAATAAGCATTCGCCGGATTTGGATAAATTTGCAAAGACTCCAATTCTTTATCTAAATCAGCCACTCCAGTGCTTATTTCTATGGTAACGGTCAGCGTATCTGTGCAGCCATTATTATCCGTAACGGTTACCCTATAATCACCTGCTAATAAACCTTTTACAGTTGATTCGGTTTGTACTGGATCTGTACTCCAGTTATAAGAATAGGGCATCGTTCCACCCGTAGCAGAAACAGTAGCAGCACCAGCAGAAGTAGTGTCCAATGTAAGCACTAATTCGTCTATTTCTGTGACGGTAACTGTATCAATGCTAACGCAACCATTACTGGTATTAGTTACGATATATTCAAATAATCCCGGTCCATCTATGATAGCCGTTGGAGTTTCGCCACCACTTACAATGCTACCGTCCTGTGTACACCAAAAATAGGTAAAATTATCTCCGATACTGCCACTTCCATTTAGGGTAATAGTAGAATTGGCACAAATCATCTGCTGATTAGCTCCTGCATTAGCAATAGGTTGTTGAACATTCATGTTAACAGCTACACTAGCAGTATTAGCGCAACCAGAGGTAGTATCTGTAACCGTTAAAGTATAACTACCTGGTGCATCAACCCTCGGCGTTAAGGTAGCGGCTCCATCAATAATATTTCCGTCGGCGGTCGTCCAGAGGTAAGTGAAATTATCCCCCGTACTTCCGCTCCCATTTAAAGTTAAAGTGTCCGTATTGCAATCCAATTGCATAGAGGGCCCAGCGCTGGCGGCAGGCAAGGCAGCATCTTGGCTAATGGTTATGCTAGCAGTTGAAGAACAGCCGTTAATCGTGTCAGTTACGGTAAACGAGTACGTTCCACTTGCATTGATAAGGGGCGTTTGAGTGCTTGCTCCACTGATGATATTTCCGTCTTCTGTAGTCCATTGATAGCTGAGGTGAAAGATTGCATCTGAATGCCCGTTTAAAGTGGTAGAAGTTGTATTACAATCCAACTGTTGGCTTCCTTCCACACGAGCACCTGGTGCTGTATCATCCTGGGAGATATTTATAAAAGATTCGGCGAAACAGCCGCTTGAGGTATCTCTTACTGTCAAGGTATATTTTCCAGGGGCATCTACGCTTGGAGTTAAAGTATTGGTTCCTTCAAGAATATTTCCATTTTCTGTTGACCATTCATAAACGATATGATCGCCTTCGCTTCCACTTCCAGATAAAGTTATGATGGATTTATTACAGGTTAGTTGGTCAGCGTCGCCAGAAGCTGCAAAAATATCGGAAGAAGCCAGTGTAGTAACACTAACGGAAGCAGTAGCAGAGCAACCATTTGTCGCATCTAAAACAGTCAGGATATAAGTGCCTGCTGCATCAACTACGGGTGTGGTCGTATTCCCACCAGAAACAATATTTCCATTTTCTGTTGACCACTGATAACTAATATCAATGCCTATGGAACTGCTGCTGCCGTCCAAGCTTATCGTTGAATCACCACAGGCTAGTTGCTTTCCTGCTCCTGCATCTGCAATAGGTGCGGTCCTATTATTTGATATAGTTACAGCAGCAGCAGCACTACAGGCATTTGAAGTATCGGTTACCGTTAGGGTGTAGGTGCCTGCCTGGTCAATAGTAGCAGCAAGCGTTGATGCACCACTGGTAATGTTACCATCCTCGGTAGTCCAGGAATAAACAATATTATCTCCCGTACTTCCACTTCCATTTAAAGTAACCGTATCGTTATTACAATCTAACTGCATGGTTTCTCCTGCATTAGCATTCGGCGCATTGGCATCTTGGGTAACCACAACGGTATCGGTAGCAGAACAAGCATTATTATTATTGGTAACAGAAAAAGTATAAATCCCTGCTGCATCTACTATTGGCGTTAAAGTAGAATCTCCACTTACAATGTTTCCATTTAGCGTTGCCCAAAAATAGGTAATACCATCTCCGATACTGCCATTTCCATTTAGGGTAACGGTGCCATTATTACAATCTAACTGCATCATTGCTCCTGCATCAGCAATCGGCATATTTATATTTTGGGTAATAATAACCGAGGCGCTGGAACTACAGCCATTGGTTATATTTGCTACATCCAGGGTATAAGTACCTGCTGCATTAATGACGGGCATTAGGGTAGAATCATTTCTAATGATATTGCCGTCCGAGGTGGTCCATAAATAGGTAATATTATCGCCAGTACTTCCGGTGCCGTTCAGCGTTAGTTCGGTTGCGCCACAATCCAATTGCATGGCTACTCCTGCATCGGCAGTTGGTAGAGTGAAATCTTCTGTAATTATGACGGATGAAGTGGCAGAGCAACTATTTGTCAAATTAGTTATGGTTAAAGTATAAGTACCCGCACTATCTGCAACTGGAGTCAAGGTGGAATCTCCACTTACAATATTCCCGTCCACAGTGGTCCAAAGGTAAGAAATGCTAGCTCCTGTGCTGCCACTTCCATTTAAAGTAACCGTATTATTATTACAATCTAGCTGCATGGTTTCTCCTGCACTGGCATTCGGCATATTGGCATCTTGAGTAATGTTTACGGAAGCACTAGAGCTACAGCCATTAGCTGTATTTGTTACAGTTAAGGTATAAGTACCTGCTGCACTAATGACAGGCATTAGGGTAGAATCATTTCTAATGATATTGCCGTCCGAGGTAGTCCATAAATAGGTAATATTATCGCCGGTACTTCCGGTGCCGTTCAGCGTTAGTTCGGTTGTGCCACAATCTAATTGCATTGTTGTTCCTGCATTTGCTTCAGGCAGCGTCAAGTTATGAGTAATTACAACGGTATCATTGGTAGCGCAACCATTAGCTGTATTTGTAACCATTAGAATATAAGCACCCGCGCTATCTACAATGGGCATTAGGGTAGAATCGCCACTTACGATATGCCCATCGGTAGTCGTCCAGAGATATTGAACCCCCGTTCCCGTAGAAGAATTTCTTCCGTCCAATTGAATGGCAGTCGTTGGGCTATTACAATTGATTTCTATATCGAAGCCTGCGTCTGCCAGGGGAGCCCTGGTATCCTCGCTTATGGTTACGGTGGTTGTAGCGGTACATTGATTGGCATCCGTTGCTGTTACTGTAAAAGTTCCAGAAGAAAGATTAGCTACATTGCTGCTATCACCGGAGCTCCAACCGTAGGTGTAATCAGGCGTTCCTCCCGAAGCGATCACTGTGGCTGTACCCATTGTGTTGTTACAATCAATATTTATTTGGTTAGAAACATCAACCATTAACTGGCTGGGCTGATTGATCATTATAGAGGCCGTGGCAGAATTACCATCTGTATCTGATGCAGTTACCAGATAAGTTCCCATACTTAAATTAGAAATGGTTGCTCCGGCCGAATCGTTGGACCAGGCAAAGGTAATATTTCCATTTCCACCAGAGGCAGAGGCAGTAGCAGTACCGTCACTTCCTCCAAAGCAAGAAACATCCGATGAATTACTAATGGATACTATTACTGGATCAAGGACTGCCCCCTGAAAAGAAGTTGCCGTTCTATTGCTTACCATCAAGTCTCCACTATTTCCGATGCCATTTCCAATAATGCTATTGACATAAATTATGACAGAATCCCCTGAAATGCTGTTCGGAGATGTCCAGTCCACTGTCCAGGCAACGGAATCAACCGTTCCAAAAGACTGTGCCGGATTGTGTTCAAAGTAAGTTTTTCCACCAGAAAGGGTCGTAGTCGAACTGGCTCCGGCATTGGCTAAGGTACCTACGCTTCCATTTCCGTCATCTAAAATGACTAACTGAAACCCCGATCGGTTTGGGTTGCCCGTAATTACCTTAGTTACTACACTTAAATTATAAGTGGTGTTGGGCATAATAACGGCCGGTAAGCCTTGAATGCCTACCATTCCTTCAAAACCGGAATTATTGGTAGCATGACAGTCTGTACATTTTCCCTCACCTGGCGCACCAGTCCGGCCATTTGGTGGATTAGCAGAAAAAGCATACAGTAAAAACAAAGTGATAAAGAGGGCGTAAATCGGTTTGAGTTTTTTCATACTGGGTGTTTTATAAACAAAAAATGATTCCTCGATTGTAAGAAGCTGCTTGAATTTAGTCTTTTGAATAAATGAAAGTATTTAAATTCAACTAAGATCGAAGAAAGCAAAAGTATGGGTCTGATTATTATAATCTTTTTGCGATAAAAAGTTTCTTTTTATCTGAAAAGGTGAGATTTATGTATTCTGTTGAACAATTATTTAAATTATTGGGCTGACGTAGTTGAAATGAGTAAAAGTATGATTAACTTTTGACGCATCTTTGCAAATTTTTAAAGGAACGGCACGCATCAATGCCTTAGCGATCCTTTCACCTATAAATTTCTAAATTTGAAAAAAAATATTTTTATTCTCTTTTTTTCCCTTTTCATGTTTGAAGAAATAAGTGCTCAAGACTTCAAAACTATTGGCTATCTCCCTTATTACCGCTTTCAGCTTATTGACCAGATTGATCTCGACAAATTGACCCACTTAAATCTGGCTTTTGCTAATCCCGATCAGGAGGGAAATTTGGATATTGGAGGAAGGGATATTCGCCTTATAGTTGAAGAAGCACATCGGGCGGGTTTGCAAGTTTTTATCTCTTTAGCAGGAGGGGCATTAACTTCTGAATGGAAAGCGAATTGGAAGCATTTGATGCAAGTACAGCATCGGTCTGATTTTATCCATAAAATCATTGAATACGCCCAAACCCATAATTTACAAGGTGTAGATATGGACCTGGAATGGAATGATGTGGATGAGTTGTATAGCCCTTTTGTGCTAGAGTTAAAAGATAGCCTAAATCGATATGGATTACAAATGACCGCAGCCTTGCCAGGGGCTTATCGCTATCCTCAAATTTCTGCCGAAGCCTTAGCTGCTTTTGATTTTATCAATATGATGGTGTATGACCTGACAGGTTCGTGGGATCCAGACAATCCCGGCCCACACTCGCCTTATTTCTTTGCGACTACCGCCATCACTTATTGGCAAGAACAAGGGGTTCCTCCAGAAAGATTAACTTTAGGCGTTCCTTTTTATGGGTATGATTTTGATGCGCCTAATGGGGTTGTCGCTTTTACTTATGGAAGCATGGTTGCAAAAAATCCAGATTATGCCTTTCAGGATCAAGTGGATTTGGCTTATTATAATGGCATTCCAATGATCAAATCAAAAACAGAGTTGGCAATGAGGGAGGTCCGCGGCATTATGATTTGGGAGTTGGGACAAGATGCTTTTAACGAATTTTCTCTGTTGAAAGCGATCCATGATGTAACTACCATGACCGTAAGCATTCCTGCTGTTGAAAAAAAACAAGTCCTCGTTTATCCCAACCCATTTTCTCATTTTTTAACCCTTGAGAATCTCCAGGATTTTGATATTAACCTTTGGGTGGCTGATTTGAGTGGGCGGACTGTTTTTCAAGGAATCTATTCCCCCAACAGTTTGCAGCAGTTATACCTCGGACACCTACCGGCAGGCCTTTATTTTCTCAACTGGAAACAGCAAAGAAAGACGGGTAGCATAAAGTTGGTAAAAAAATAATAATCTTTTTCCTTAATTCCCTAACATTAGTTTGATGCAGTTGCCTTCTAATAGGGCTGAATTGTTAAATTTAGTTTGATTGAATATCTTTTCGGGGTAAAAAAATAAAATTTGCTCCAATTTCACTGAGCACAAATAAGCATAAGTAGATGTCAGGGTCTTTGTAAACCGTTCTAAAATTGTCAATTTTTTCTACTTGAATCAATTTTTTTGCGGCAAATTCTTCTAAAATAGACACATTTACAGACCAGCTTCCCTTGCTTTTTTCTTTTTCAATGATGGGTATCCCCAACTCTAATTCGCCTTGGTGTACAATGAAAATGGGATATTTTGAAACTTCTTGATCCAATATAGCATCTGCGGCTTTCAGCAGCACTGGAAAATATTGGCGCAACTCTCTTTCTATTTGTTTTAATATTAATTCGTTTTCCATATAAAAGGCAAACTAGCGAAAAAGGCTGTAACAGGCAATAGATTAGTGAGATAAACCGGCTCTTTCCTGGTTTTTATAAACTTGTTTTTAGTTAAACAAATCTTCCAGATTACTTGCAATGCCTATCCGAATGCCAAAATTTTGGTATTCAAAATCCTGAAAAGATGTTACCAATTCCAACCTAAAAACCCGAACGATGTTATCAATCCCATAGCCCAATTCAAAATAATTTTTGGAAGTATCTGCGTGCAAATAATTAATGAATACATTCTCCTTGATGCCCAAAAATCGAATGGTTGGAAATTGGGTTACCAATAGTTTTCTAAACTGATAATGGGCGTGTCCATTGAAGTAAAAATTATGGGTGCTATGCGCATAATAATCCAATAGGCGAAAACTGCCCACTGGGTCAGTTGTCACAAAAGGCGTTTGATTGCCCAAAAAATGTTTATAATCTGGAAACTGTATAGAGGCATCATTGGCAAATCCGCCTATATTAAATTTCACATCCATTGCTCCTCGATAACCTACGTTGAAATGATGCTGGAAGCCTAATTCCAAATGGCTATAACTGACTTCGCTGTCAGCAAAGCCCTTGATTGCCTGTCGAAAATGAAAGGCAATGGTAGGGGAAGAGTGATTTATGCTGTACTTTTTGCCGTTCCGAATGCGGTATTTTAGCCAAGGTTTTGTAGTTGCCCCAAAGGAAAAAATAGTCGCCTGGTGCTTGGAGAAGTCGGCGGAAGTTTCAAGATTGGTTGGGATATTCGAGGTGAACTCTCGACTATCGTTATCAAAATAGACGTGATCAGAGTGATTTTGCAAAATGCTTCTTTCTGACCATTCCAGTGCGGTGCTAATGCTCCATTCCGCATTTATTTTTTTTGAAAAATCGAGCTTTACAAATTGCTTTTCGTACAATTTCATAAAGTTTTGTTCAAAAAGTAAAGTCATAAAAGTATTGACCAATGGATGAATAGGTTCATCTAGATTTAACTGGAAGATGTTCTTTCCTGCATTTAATCGGAGTATCCCTTTCCTACCGCTTCCTGTTTTATTTTTTTTATTAAAATCAAATCCAGTTGTAAAATAATAATTCAACTTTTTTCGAGCAAAGCCGTAGCGGGCTGTTCCTTCCAATAGCCAGCGATTCTTGTTTTTAAAACCTTGCCGATAGCCCAGGCCGTATTCGAAACTGTACCCTTCTACCGTATTGAATTGCAGCGTATTTAAAGCAGGTTTTATATAAAAACGCCTGGCTTTGGTTTTTCCATAAGAACCGCCCAATACTAAATCTCCGATATTAAAACCGGTACTCTTTTTATTTTTTCGAATACCTAAAGAGTCCTTTTGGGCTTTTTCTCGCTCTGCAACCACCATGCTGTCAATGGCCTTATAACCTCGGACTTCGTATTTGGTCAAAGGAATTGGTCGAATGGTTTCCCAATAAATAGAATCGCGCTTGTTAGCCATAGAGTCAATCGAATACTTCGTAATAGTTTCTACTTCTGGTTCTTCCTGCTTTTTTCGCTCTTCTTTTTCATATTCTTTTAGCATTTTGCGAAGTTCTTTTCGCGTGACTTCCTTGCCTTCAGAAAGGCGGTTTTCTATATCTTCTACCTTAGCATTTCGGCTTTCTTCGATTTGTTTGGCTAGTTCTTTTTCTACTTTTTCATCAATCACCTCAAAATCGTATTCCAAATCAGGATTAATTTCTATTTGGTAATCAGAAACAGAGGCCAAGTAATCAAACTCAAACTTGAATCCAAAGAATTTTCCATTAACTTTAAATTGATGGCTAATGGGCAGCCAGGCTTTTTCTTTGATAGGAGCATAGACCTGTTTTACATTGATACCAATACCTACCTTATAAGTCGTCAAATCCAAACTATGAATAGCCCATTGACCGTCAATAATATTTAATGTTCCTTCAAATACATTATCACCCTGGCTACGAGGAATTACCCTGATCTTATCAATTTCATAACCCCGATCCACAAAAAAGCCTTCGTAAACAAATTTGTAATAAGCAAATGCTTTGGGAGATAGTGGGGAGATAACGCCAGCAATATCCGGCTCATAAAAACTGGCATTGATATAGGCGTTGGGTTCGGTATCATTGGACTCTCCCGTGCTATAAACCGAAATGACTTTTTCTTCAAAATAATTGGGTCGCTTATAATACACTTCGCTTACCGATTCACTCGTATAAGCAAAACTAGAGTCAATGCCCTCCTTTTTAAGCGTTTTGCGCAAGAAGAAAGGGGAGTCTATTAATCTGCCCGATCCCTTCATATACACCTGTGCTTTATAGCTATCTAATTGGTTGATGTGAAATTTGGCTTTGGCAATCGTTTTGCGCATAATCGTATAGGCGGGGTCTTTGCCGTCAGAAGTGACTTCAACGGTTTTCAATTTGTAGGTTTGTTCTTTTAAAGTAATATTGGTTTCTACAAATCCATTTTCTACTTTAATTCTTTTGACAATGGATTGATAACCAATGGATTGGAAAGTGACATTATACGTACCAGCCGCCAGGCGATAAACATAGTTTCCTTCTATATTAGAGGTGGTTCCCGTCCCTAATTCTTTTACATAAATGGTGACAAAAGGGATCGGCTCGCCTATGCTATTGGTTATTTTTCCTTTAATGCCTCCGGCTAATACCAGTGTAAAAGAACAGCAAAATAGCACAAAGCTCAAAAACGGTCGAATTAAGTGCATCATATTAGAAGTTTGGTTTGTTGGTATAATTTACTACCCTTTAAGGACTAATTCGCTTAAAAGACAAACGACGACCCCAAATCGTTTATATTAGAAAGAAAATAATTGAAAGTTATTGCAAATTCCAACCTTTGAAAGATTTTGAAAAAATATTTTTTAGCGATACCTTTATTTTCTATATTGATCCGCTTCCCAATCCATTGGAATTGGTTCGTTCTGAAATGATTAACCCTAGCAGACAAGTTGATGCTAAAAAACGCACCCTTTTACTACAAGTATTGAAGTGATACTCCTTGAAGAAAAATAAAACCTATCAAAATGGCAGAATTAAAAACCAAGCCCAATGACAAAAGCGTAGAAGACTTCCTCAACAGCATAGAAAACGAGCAAAAACGAAAAGATAGTTTTGCAATTTTGGAGATAATGAAGGAACTCACGAATGCGCCGCCCAAAATGTGGGGAAGTAGCATTATCGGCTTTGGCAATTACCATTATAAATATCGCTCTGGCAGAGAAGGCGACTGGTTTTTGGCGGGCTTCTCCCCGAGGAAACAGAACTTGACGATTTATATGATGTCCGATTTTGTCAAACAGGATGAATTATTATCAAAACTGGGCAAGCATAAAACGGGAAAATCTTGTTTGTATATTAAAAAATTGTCAGATGTAGATGAACATGTATTAAGAAAAATGATTGCGCTTTCGATAGAAACGGTTTCTAAAAGGTACCAATAGTGCTTAAATTTTCGAGAGCATCTCGTGGTTCAAATAGAAATATTTTAAAAACAAAACAGAAATGAAAAGCCAATCCCTGTTATTATTGACAATTTGTTGTCTAATTGCCTGTCAATCCATTCAATATCCCAATTTCACTCAATCTGCGACATCTAGCAAAGGGGTGGTTGCTTCCGGCCAACCACTGGCTACTTTGGCGGGAAAAGAAATGTTGAAGAAAGGTGGAAACGCAGTGGATGCTGCTGTGGCAAGTGCTTTCGCTCTCTCGGTCGTCGAACCGAGCATGAGTGGTCTGGGCGGGCGTTTACAAGCCATTATCCGACTGCCCAATGGAGAGATTCACGGAATAGATGCCACTACTGAAGCCCCGATGAACTATGACACGGCAACAACTCCGCCAGTTCGGTATGGGTACGAGGTCATCGGTATTCCCGGGGTAGTTGCCGGATTGGTAAAATTATTGGAAACGCACGGTACGCTTCCTTTAGAAACCGTAATGAAGCCTGCTATTCGCTACGCCAAAAAAGGCTTTCCTGTTTTAAAGGGAGAAGCAATGAGGCAGGCTAGGGCCATCGAGCAATTAAAAGAATTTGAAGGGAGCCGACAATATTTTCTGAAAGAGGGGCGCACTTATCGGGAAGGAGAAAAATGGGTGCAAAAAGACCTAGCAAAAACATTGGAATTAATCGCTGAAGGTGGTCATGATGCTTTTTATAAAGGAGAAATTGCTCAAAAGATCGTGGCGGATTTTCAAAGAAATGGCGGCATTTTGACTATGGAAGATTTGGCTAATTATAAAGCGAGAAGTAGCCGGATTTTGTCTGGCAGCTATCGAGGCTATGATTTGCATGGGCTTTGGTTGCCATCCTTTGGGGCGATTGCGATTGAGATATTGCATATTTTGGAAAACCTTCCCATGTCTGAATTAAAAAATGCAGATTGGGCAAGTGCCATGAGTCAGGCAATAGGCTTAGCTTACCAAAATAGACCGGCCCAGTTTTTAGCCAACACAGACTCCATAGTCAAGGTGCTCTTATCTAAAGAATACGCTAAGAAGTTAGCCCAAAAAATAAAAGTAGATGGTGATGAGAACATAGGTTATCTGCCTATAAATCAACCAGATAGCTGGTCTGCTAACACAGGGCATACCACACACCTTTCCACGGCAGATGAGAGCGGTATGATGGTCGCTTTGACCCAATCCATTGGGCCCAATATGGGATCAAAAGTAGCTAGTTCGGGACTAGGGTTTTTGTATGCAGTAACCTTGGGTTCATATCTGGGGGTATATCGCTCAGGACAAAGAGCAGCTTCCCATATTTCCCCTTTTATTATTACCAAAGATGGTCAACCTTTTATGGCATTGGGGGCGGCAGGAGGCAGCCGAATTGTGACGGCGGTGGCTGCAGTTAGTAGTCGGGTAATAGATCATCAAATGTCCTTAAAAGAGGCATTAAATGCACCAAGAGTCTATCATAATGGGGAAGAAATGCTGTTAGAAACGCATGAAGGAACTGGATGGGAAATGGTCTATACCAAGGAATTAGAAAAAGAGGGATTTGAAGTTCAGGAGGTAGATCAAAAAGCTCGGTTTGGCCGAGTACACGCGGTATTTTATGATGCAAAAAATAAACGTTGGATTGGAGCAGCAGATCCAGACTGGGAAGGCGTAGTAGCAGGAGGAGAACAGGGGCAAAAATAACTCCGATTGAATTGAGCCATGCTTTAAAATCATTTCCAAGCAATTGTCCCCAATTTTTTTTATTTTTATAGGAATAAAGCTTTCCTTTAAGAACCGGTTCTGTTTTTGCCAAAAATTTAGGAATATTTAGTATCCGTTTAATCATCCCGTTATGAAAAAAATAACTACCCTATTAAGTTGCTTATTTTTCATTGCCCTCTTATTTTTCCCCATTCAAACTGATGCCAAAAGAGGATACATCGTCACCAGAGATGCCAAAATTATTACTGGTGAAGTGGTTGCCATTTTTTATTCGGATTATAAAAGCACCTTGACGTTTGTTAATGATTTGGGAAACATTTACGAATTCGGAGCAATGTTAATTTGGGGTTTTGGGTTTATTAATGAAGATGGTAAGGAAGAATTTTACGAAAGTAAATTCCAAAATAATCGTTGGCTGTTTTTAAAAAATATTTACAGAGGGACAGGTCTGAGCCTTTACAAGAGTACTGCAAGAAAAAGTAGGCAAGGAACCGTTTTTGAGGGCTATTCGGAAGTAAAATATAAAGCAAATGAATTTTGGCTGCAAATCGGCAAAGAACAACCTTTTAGACTTTACAGAAGCAATTATAAGCGACTGCTCAGAAGGCATTTCCCGGGATTGAAAACAATCACTAAAAAACTCGGAAAGCGCGGCTTTAGGTTTTTGGATTTGCCAAAGATCATTAGAGAATTGGATGAAGGATTTGGAAAAAGGATTTGAAGCGGTTAGCGAAAGTCAAGCGTTGTATTTCTTCCACCTTTTTTCCTCCCTTGCTAGGTGCAACTGGAATTTATTGGGCGCATTTATTTCTAAGGCAATTTTTTCCTCAGTGGTCGGATGGCGAAAAGATAAAGCGACTGCGCAGAGAAATAATCCTTTCCCTCTCAATAGCTGATTTTTTTCACAATATATTTTATCACCTAAAATCGGATGCCCCAAGCTAGCTAAATGAACCCTTAGCTGATGGGTTCTCCCTGTGAGTGGATATAAATTCACGAATGATAAATGCTTGCTTCTCAAAGAGGGGACTGTTTTGATTAGTTCAAATGCTGTGCTAGCCTCTTTGCCTTCAATAGGCTCATTGATACGACCTTTAATGGGCATTTTTCCTGCTACAATTGCCTGATATTTTTTTTGTATGCCTTTCTGTTCAAACTGCCGCCCCAGGTGGATCCTTGCGCTACTCGTCTTGGCAATTAATAACAAGCCAGAGGTGGGATGGTCTAGGCGGTGAACGGCTTGAGGGCACTTCAGTGCATCTACCGCATTTGACATTTGCAAATTATGCAAAAGTGCATGCTGCACGGTTCGAAATTGATTGCCGCTGACCACAATTCCTCCCGGCTTATTAATAATGGCAATGTCATTATCTTCGTAGATCACCTCTAAATTTATTCTATAAATCTTAGGCGGTTTGCGATCTATTTCTATCAAATCTATTTTCATTCCAGCGCTTATCCAGGTACCAGTTGCTCCAGCTATGCCATTTACCCAAATGGCTTTTTTTTTGATCGCTTTTTTGAGCCCTTTGCGGGAAGGAAGGGAAGGAAAGATGCCAATGGCATAATCACTTAGGCGAACATTAGAGATGCCAGACGGCACGATATGCGATTGAATAATGGTCATCAGATGAAGTTTAGGAATGCATTCCTTATGGAGCTTCTATCCCTAAAAATCCAAAATTGTGTATTTTTGCGAATAAATCTTTGTCAAATAAACAAAATCATGGCATCATTTAAAGAAAATTTTGAAGAAAAAAAGGAGGAATTAAAAAAAGGCATCGAGGAAAAGAAAAAAGAAATACAAGAAGACATTACCGAAACAAAGCAAAGCATTGCCAAAGGGGTAGAGACGGGCAAAAAGGCGGTTAGTAGCTTTTTTAGAAAATTGATGTGGTCCATTTTCATTTTAGGTGTTTTAGCAGGCATAGGCTATTTGATCTTTGCTAACATGAATTACAGTGTGGGTAGTCGCGCCGGGGAGTTAATCAAGATTTCTGAAAAAGGCGTGGTTTTCAAAACCTATGAAGGACAATTGAGTTTGGGTGGATTGACAATGGGAAGTAGCACGGATGAAACCAATATTGGCAACATTTGGGAGTTTTCCGTTACAGACAAAGCCGTTTTTCATCAAATGGACCAATTGAGAGGCAAAAAAGTCATTTTGACCTATAAAGAAAAATACAGAGCGTTACCCTGGCGGGGAGATACAAAATACCTGGTGACTGCTGTGCAGGCAAATTAATCTATTGAAGTTAGTATAAAGCAGATTTTTTAAGTTTCATAATATATACGGGCGGGCTGTGATAGCCTGCCCGTGCTGTTTGGTTGAATGATTTGTCAAAAAAAGAAATAAATTGCGTAAAAATTTTTAGAACATGCTCAATATGAAAATAAATAAGCGAAAATTAGGCATCACCAAAAATGCAAAAGGCATGAGTACAGGACTGGAAAGCTGGAGCGGAAGGGGGAAAAAGGTGTCTATCCATTCTCCAGTTGATGGTGCACTAATTGGAGCGATTAATTTGGCGAATGAAGAAGACTATGATCGAATAATCAAAAAAGCAACGACAGCTTTTAAAGCGTGGCGACAATTGCCTGCGCCCAAAAGAGGGGATATTGTGCGTCAATTTGGAGATCAGCTAAGAATCTATAAGGAGGACCTCGGCAAATTGGTCAGCTATGAAATGGGGAAGAGCTTGCAAGAAGGCTATGGAGAGGTACAGGAGATGATAGACATTTGTGATTTTGCTGTGGGACAAGCGCGACAATTGTATGGTTTGCAAATGCACTCTGAGCGGCCGGACCATCGCATGTTTGAACAATGGCATCCTTTGGGAGTTGTCGGAATTATTTCTGCCTTTAACTTCCCGGTGGCCGTCTGGTCCTGGAATGCGGCTATTGCCTGGATTTGCGGCAATGTTTGCGTTTGGAAACCTTCGGAAAAAACGCCTTTTTCTGCCATTGCCTGCCAGCATATTTTCAAAGAAGTATTAAAAAAGAATAGCTTGCCGGAAGGTGTTTCCTGCCTGCTTATGGGCGATCGCGAAATTGGGCAGCGAATGGC
The DNA here is from genome assembly GCA_965222705.1 of Saprospiraceae bacterium. GTDB lineage: Bacteria > Bacteroidota > Bacteroidia > Chitinophagales > Saprospiraceae > JAFMDF01. The sequence continues at coordinate 25,492 of CBDCUO010000036.1, forward strand.
TGCTGACAAACGGGTAGCTCTAATTTCCGCTACCGGCTCTACCAGAATGGGCAAAGCAGTTGCCGAAACAGTAGGAAAGCGATTGGGAAAAACCATCTTGGAATTGGGTGGTAATAATGCCATTATTATTACCCAAAACGCAGATCTTGACCAAGCCATCCCAGCCATTGTATTTGGCGCAGTCGGTACTGCCGGACAGCGTTGCACTTCTACCCGACGATTGATTATCCACGAAAGTCAATATGAGTTATTAAAAGAAAAACTAAACCATGCTTATAAGCAATTGAGGATAGGTAATCCTTTGGATGAAAATAATCATATTGGGCCATTGATTGACCAAGGGGCCGTTAAACAATACCAAAAAGCCATCCAAACGGCTCAAGTGCAAGGAGGACAGTTAGTTTGTGGAGGAAAAGTATTAAGGGGCAACGGTTTCGAGTCTGGTTGCTATGTGACACCAACGCTTATCGAGGCTTCGGCAACGATGGATATTGTCAAACAAGAAACTTTTGCGCCCATCTTATATTTGCTAAAATACAAAGATCTGGAAGAAGCCATTGCTATTCAAAATGAGGTGCCACAGGGTTTGTCTTCTGCTATTTTTACTCTCAATATAAGAGAAGCAGAAAGATTTCTGTCTTATGGAGGGTCAGACTGTGGCATCGCCAATGTAAATATTGGTACATCCGGCGCAGAAATTGGCGGAGCATTTGGTGGGGAAAAGGAAACTGGCGGCGGCAGAGAAAGCGGCTCGGACGCCTGGAAAGCCTACATGAGAAGGCAAACCTGTACGCTGAACTACGGACAAGAATTGCCTTTAGCACAAGGGATTAAATTTGACATTTGATATTTTGTCGCCGCATCGGCGGAGGAGGCCAGCCATTACTTTTTCCCTGCTATACCTCTATTAGAACCTTTCATTTATCGAACAAAGGTTATCAAATCTTGATTTTTGTCTAATTTGGCTCTTGGAAAAATAAATTTCCGGATGTTCAAAATATAATAATGAATTTACTTGAAAACATAAAGCAGGCATTGACTGCTATCAAAGCAAATGTATTAAGGGCAGTTTTGACGCTTTTAATCATTGCTTTTGGCATCATGGCACTAGTTGGCATTTTAACCGCCATAGATAGCATTATTTTTTCTATGAGTGATAATTTTTCTAGCTTGGGTGCCAACTCCTTTAGGTTAATTCCCAAAAGAGATAATGTTCGAGGACATCGAAGGGGAAGACAATCCAAAAGAGGAGAACCGATTACTTTCAAGCAAGCAGAAGCCTTTAAAGAGCGGTTTGGATTTCCCGCTACTATTAGTATTTCAGCTAGAGGAACTTCCTTGGCAGAAGTCAAATTTGGCAATGAAAAAACCAACCCCAATGTATCCTTAAATGGCATTGATGAAAATGGAGTAGATATCAATGGGTACGAAATAGAATATGGCAGAAACTTTACCAAACCGGAAATAGATAATGGCAATCACAAAGCCATAATCGGCTCAGAAATAGTGGATATTCTATTTGATAAAAATGGAGAAAGAGCCATTGGCAAAATCCTATCTGTAGGAAGTACCAAATATAAAGTCATTGGTGTATTAAAGTCCGAAGGAGCAAGCATGACTTCTAATAGCGATCGGGCGGTTTACGTACCCATTTTGAATGTCAAAAGGCAATATGGAACGTCAAGGACCAACTATGGACTGGCCATAGCGGTAAAGAACACAAATGATCTAGACGATGCCATTTCGGCAGCCATAGGTATTTTTAGAAATATTCGGGGGCTAAAATTAGTCCAAGATAATGATTTTGAAATAAGAAAGAGCGATGGAATCATCGAAATTATCAAAGAAAACACTTTTCAATTGCGCATGGCTACCATTGGCATTGGTCTAATCACTTTGCTGGGCGCAGCTATTGGGCTGATGAATATTATGCTGGTTTCGGTAACGGAGCGGACTCGGGAAATCGGCGTCTGCAAAGCATTGGGAGCGACCCGAAGAAATATACTTATTCAATTCTTAACCGAAGCGGTAGTCATTTGCCAAATGGGCGGAATCGTAGGGATTGTTCTGGGAATTTTAGTGGGAAATATAGTAACCTATTTAATCGGCGGCAATTTTTTAATTCCCTGGGCCTGGATATTTTTAGGGTTTACGATATGTATGATCGTTGGCTTAATTTCTGGTCTGTACCCGGCTTTGAAAGCAGCTCGGTTAGACCCAATAGAGTCTTTGCGATATGAATAAAAAAGCCATCCCCAGCTTGCCTTACATTTTTCTTCTTGGAAAAAAATGCTAAAAATTGGACTGCCCTGTTTCAATTTTACTTACTTTAGTGACTGACTGATTTTAGTATTAAAATAATCTTTAAAATATGGAAAATATACTTGACGGCAATGCTTTTAATATCCTCATAATGGTCATTGTAGGAGCAATCGCAGGCTCTTTGGCAGCGCGGGTGATGCGAGGAGATAATTTCGGTTTTATTATCAATGCGATATTGGGCATTGCCGGAGCGGTGGTCGGAGGCAGTATTTTTAATTTTTTGGGACTGAGCCCCGGCAGAGGTATCGTCAAAATGATTGATGAAACATTTGGGGTCAGCTTGCCCGTCAATATTGTCGGAATGGTTGTCTCGGCTACGGTTGGAGCCATCGTCATTTTATGGATTTTCCGGCTTTTTAGAAGTGGCCGGCGAAGGAGGTAGTGCTTTGCAATTTACTCGATTTCGATGCCCATTTCTTTCATCAAAATGGTAGCATTGAAGCTTTTGCTCACTCCTTTTTTGATTTTATAATCAAAAATTAGATCTCCGCCTTCTACTTCTACCTCCATGCAAAGATTTTCAATAGCCCCGTTGGTGGTTGCTTCCATATTTCCCAGCTCTAAATCATGCGTTGCGATCATACCTGCGCCCTTGCTTTTTATCATTTGTTCGATCAGAGCTCTAGAGCCGGTATGACGGTCTTTAGAGTTGGTGCCTTTTAATATCTCGTCTAGTAAAAAGAATGTATTATCCTGATTTTGAACGGCTTCAATAATTACTTTTAGTCTTTTTAGTTCTGCATAGAAGGAAGAGGTGCTTTCATGTAGGGCATCCTGCGTTCGCATGCTAGTATAAACTTGCAAAATGGGCAAAGACAGCTCTTCGGCACAAACCACAGAACCACACATCGCTAAAATAATATTAACCCCAACCGTTCTTAAAAAAGTGCTTTTTCCCGCCATATTAGAGCCAGTAATCAATTTGATATGTGCTTGGGTTGGAATGGCAAAATCATTGGATACCCTCTTGGAAATGGGAATAAGTGGATGCCCCAATTGTAAGCTATTCAATTGATTATTTCTTACAATGACAGGAAAAGCCCAATTTGGATTATTATAATGCAGAGTCGCCAAGCTGTTGATCGCCTCAAATTGCTGCAGCGCGGCGAACCACTTAGGCAAATAGGTCTTATTAGTTGCTTTCCATTTTTCCAGCTTGTTGACCCAATGTAAATCCCAAAGTCCAGCCAGATTTAATAAAACGGCAAAAGCATTATGACGCACATTGAGTTGGCTGATTATATTTGATAATTGTTGTATGCTAGAAGAGGCTTTATTGCTTTGTATATCAAAATTATTTTTCAAAGCATTTAATTTTGGGGACTCAAAAGGCTCGTCTTCAATGTGTTGGATTAGGGAAGCATAGAAAGAAAGCATTTTTTCTGCATGGGTCGTTCTATTATGGGTTTCGTTTACCTTTGTAGCCGTTCGAGATAAAATAAAAGCAGGCAATAAGATAAACAAAACTGCCAACTTCCAGGAAAGGTAATAAATGGCCATAGATAGACCAAGCAGCATCCAAATAGGGACGGCAAAGAGTGACAGCTTCAACCATCTGTTGTTGTACACAAAAGGCAAATCTGACAACCAAAGCTCCAGCAATCGCAAATGCCCTGGGTCATCTTTGGTCACGCTGCCAATTGCCTGAAAGTTTTGCCGCCAATCAAGCTTTGGCCCCAATTCTTTAATGGCAAGCTGACGAGCGATTATTTCCTCTTCATCTGCCTGAGTACTCAAAAAATGGGCTAGTTCTTTTTTCCCGATAGCCGTGGCCGTTCGATCGCAATATTGAAACAAGGAATAATTGCCAAAAATGTCCAGGTCTATGGTATAGGGGTGCATTGGGTCGACAAATTCATCTCCCGATTTAAATTGATTGTAACGATGATCTAAAGCAGCAATTTCTCCTTCGTTGATTGCCACCAAAAATTGATTGTGCCTTGCCTGTCGAGAAATATTTCGGTGCCAAGTAATGAATTTGCTAAAGCCTAGCAAAAATGCAACTACATAGATAATCCCTGCAATAGGATTAAATTGAGAAAAAATAAAAACACCCACAAAAATACCCGCAAAAAATACGAATAGCCGGATGAAAGCGTAATAATTATATTTTTGTTTCAAACTAGCAGCCAGCTTGGCAAATTCACTAACCCGTTTCTGATAAAGGGATTGGATTTCTTCCATTAAACGATTATTTCCACCTACAATCTAATGATTGGCGATTTTAATAAATTTTAGGCAGGAATGGCGGAATTTGCGATAAAAATTATTTGCTTTTCTTTTCCAATTTCATTTGCTCAATGGCTTTTTCCAAATCTTCTACAGCTATTTTTTTGAATAAAACCTCTTTCTCCGCACCTAAGAGCAAAATTAAAGGCGTGGTTTGAATATCGTAATCTTTGATATATTTATAATAAGGATCAACCGTGTTAATCCACTTAATAGCTTTATAATTTGTGAGTGCTTCTGCACAAGCGGCGTATTCTTTATAGCTATAATGGCAAATGGCAAAAACTTCTACCAATTCTTGATTCTTTTCGTAAAAATCTACTAAAACTGGCATGGATTTTTTGCAGTGTCCACAATCAGGAGCCCAAAAAATGACTACCGTATAGGGTTTAAAAATGCTATGCAAAGAGGTCTTTCCTTTAAGTGCAAATCGGCGGTTCTCGTCTGCTGCATCTTTAGCTTTGATAGAGCCTTCTATGTCCAGCACATAATTTTTCAGATCAGGGGCAGTTTTTCCAATCAAGGTCTTGTTCCACAGAAGGGCATCTTTGATGATTTTTTCCCTGGTTTTTTCTGGAAAAAAATTGGTTTTACCCTTCATGGTGTATTCTTTTACCATGTGGACAAATACGGCATCCATCCCCATTCGGTTAGATTGCAAATAGGTATTTAAAAAGTTAAAAAAATAGCTTTTAAAAGCGATGGAATCCGGCTCGATGATAGCTAATATGACATCCACCGAGTGGATGATAGAATCGGGATGCGGAACGGTCAAATTATCCATATAAAACTGGACCATTTCGTTGAAAATTTTTGACTTAAAAAAACGAGGATCGTCTTTTACTTTATCAAAAAAGTGTTTTCGGCGGTATAAATATTCTTTAAAACGCACTTCTTCTTCCGTTCCCTCAAATTTTGGAATAGCTATCTTTTGATTGGATTTCAGGATGGTGCAAGTAAGCGTTTGGGGATGATTGTCAATGATAGTCTGCTGGTAGTTCTTTACTTTTGCCTGGAGTTTGTCCAGTTTTTTTTCTTTTTGTTCTGAATTATTTCCGGCTAATTTTTCTTTTTGGATAGAATTGGTTAATGCCTCTATTTCCGGATGGGTTTCCTGCATAAAATGAAGATACTTATAAAACAGGGCATTGTCCGGCGCATTTTTAAAAACTATATCTTTGGTCAAAGTGACTGCATCAAATTCCAAGCTATAATTGCGCTCCTCTTCGGTTAAAATGATTTCAATAAATTGATTGTCTGGCGGCATGACGATTAAATAAATGCCTGCAGGAAGGGCCTTTTCTCCTTTGAAAACATAGAAACCATCTGGAGAAATCCTAGTCGTATCGTCTATAAAAATGGTGCTGCCCAGGTAGTGTGCCAGGATAAGTTTTTCCTGTTCGTAATTATTGATTTTTACCTTGATTTCATAGCCATTATGGGCATAGGTAAGCTGACTAATAAAGAAAAGGAGTAGGAAAATAATTTGCTTTTTCATAGAAAAATGGGAAAAGTTAACTAGGAAACATTCAAAAAGCTCTGCATCTAACTTATCAACAATATAGCAATTTTAACAGTTCAACGATTCCCATACAGGCATTTCGCATTCGACTCCCTAAACTAATTCAACTTAAATCTTAGTCCTAGTCTAAAATTAAGCTTTTGAGTACCCAGTATTTTTACATATTGGCGACCATTACCCGTAGTTTGAAAATTAGCTTTTACTTGTAACTGACTAGCTTGAATGATGTTTCGCATTTGCGCTGCATTTATGGGGATAAAAGTAAGTGTTTCTTTTGTTCCATTGACACTCCCGAATTCATCCACTGGAGCGGCTTCTGCTATTAAGGACAAGCCTTGAAATAAAGAATCTATGACCAATCCATTCAATTCTTTGAAATAAAACTGCAATTGTGCGGCCAAGGGCAATTCATTTTCTACAATCAGCTTGAATTCGCCCTCTCCTATTTCATTAATATCCTCAAAAGGGACATCAAAAACTTCTCTCGCCTCAAAGTTATCGGTCCTGCCTAATACTGGTATTTCAACGGCTATTTGTGCCTTAAAAGTACTCGTATCAGACATGAAGCCGATAATGGAAGGATCGTTGTCGGGATTGGCAATTGCGGTAATGGCGTATTCTATATGTGTGATTTGGGATTCAAAAATTTCTGTCAGATTGGAGTTGGTATAATCCAGCTTTAGAAGGGTCGTTTTGCTTTCCCCTATTTCATCTAAAGAAGGATAGTTAATGTCTATTCCGTCAATGGCATCCGCCTGTACCGGCAAAGAAATGCCGCTCTTACTTCGGGCATTCAAGACATCTATTTGGGAGCGAAGCGGTACGCCAAAGGAACTTTCTATTGTGGCAGTAATGCTCGGTTGAGCAAATTGGATATGGCCATTTAAAAACCGGTCGTCATATAGGTCAATCGGAATCGTATCAGGGTCTAAGGTATATTTTTGCTGACCCCAAAACCCCTTCAGAAGTTTAATTTTTGGGCCAGCGAAAATTCCTGCATTCTCCAATTTTATAGGTACTCCATTATGGTCAATGGCGCTATATCGAACTTCTAGCTCATTATTATTCGGCCGAATAGTATAACCTTCTAAACTCAAGGGTAAGGTAGCACCTGCGAAAGCATTTGTACCAACTTCTAGTGCTTGACCTCCTTTGGTAACTTGAGGCATGGAAAAGGTTATATTGATAGAGGAATTGAATGGCTGAAATTGGAAAAGGATAGAGCCGCCTCCTACTTCTGCTTCCACTATTTCAATATCGCCGGGAAGATTCAGGGGCAAAAGAATCACTGTGTCCGAAATGGAAGAAACCAATGGGAATATTAAATCGCCAAAAATGCTCTGTGTATTCACAACGGCCTTTTCACTTAGGTATTTGAAAGTGAGTGCTCCATCTGGAGCCATCTCCAAAGACTGATTAGGAATATTATTTTGCCAAATATCAGGAAAAGTAATGGATGCTTGCTCAATGACCGGAATCGCAAATTCGGGCTCATAGGGAGCCGTTTCCAAATCTTTTCCGAAATCCTTACAAGCAAAAAAGAGCAATAAAAACCAGCCCAAAAGGCTAAAATATATTTTTTTCATATTGAGAATGATAGATAGTTCATTTATTTGATGATCTGACTACTTACAGACCACTATGTCAGATAAATCAAGATTCAATTTTTTACAAAAATAACGAACTCAAGAACGGAATGGTCACAGACTAACTTATAAAATAAGACAGAATTTACCATTTTAAACTTTAACATGCTTTTAAAACTTTAAAAAAGACAAAAACCGTAACTTGCAGTCCTTTACTTTAGTCTAAAATACGGTATATCAATCTAAATCAAGTAGTAAGATGAAGAAAGCCTTTTTATTAACCCTTTTTGCCCTTTTTGCTTTAGAAAGCACCTTCGCTCAAACGGCTGAAAAGGAAACGAATTTGTGGAAAACACTTTCTAAAATTACTTTTAAAAAAGAGTATGACGAGTTGATGGGTTTCAAAGTAGATGTCCCCGTTTTTGGCAAAGAGATTCAAGAATTAGAAGGAAAGGAAGTGGTTGTCAAAGGATATATTATTCCGGTAGAAGGTTATAAAAGCCACAAGGAATTTATACTCTCTGCCTTTCCTTATAATATGTGTTTTTTCTGTGGAGGTGCTGGCCCAGAAACGGTCATGGAGGTTTTTTCCAAAGAGCCTATCGAATATTCGGCAGAAGCGGTGACTATTAAAGGAAAACTGGAGTTGAATGCCGATGATATCAACCGACTGATGTATGCACTATCAGAGGTGGAATTGGTAAAATAAAAGCCTTTTTTGACAAAATTTAATTTGTTAACAAAAAAAAGTCTTAGTTATAAATTTTTTCTCTATCTTGGCTTCTGACATTTTTTTTATTAACAAACAAAACAATAATGGAGTCTCTTATTCCTATTCTTATTAATTCTGTTGTTGGCGGCGGCGGTGGCTATCTAGGAAATATGATTAAAAAAAATGGACTGGGTATGCTTGGCAACCTACTCGCCGGGGCAGTAGGTGGTAATATCCTTCCACAGATTGTCAGCATGGCTGGACTACTTGGCGATGGGGGCGGTATGGATATTGGAAGCATTATTTCTGCTTTGGTCGGCGGTGGAGCTGGTTCTTTAATCGGCGGCTTGTTCAAAAAAGCGTAGCTGGAATTTTTTAACAGCGAACTTTTGCTCTATGCAGGAGTTCGCTGTTAACTTTCGGCTCTATATCCAATTATCCTAATAATTTCGCTAGCGCTCGATGCAAAGTCAGGGCTGTTTCTGACCCGTAAGAATTTATCTCCCATAAGGCACTTCTTCTTACTCACACGGGGTATCTAGACCAAATTTTCATTCATTTATTTTTTTCTTTTAAGAGTGCTTACCTAGATTTGATTTCCAATTAGGTTTTAAATGAATTAAACGTGGCAAATAAATTTGCCCGTTACGACCACATAAAATTACATAGGACCTTCAAGTATAAAACCATCCGTGATGAATCACCCATCCACGCTCAATTCTAATACCATTTATTGGAAAGGCCTTCTTACTTTGGCAGGTATAAAAATGCTAGTTCATTTTTTTGCCAATACAGTCACTAAATATGGCTTCCATAGGGATGAATATCTCTATATTTCAGAGGGAGATCATCTGGCTTGGGGTTATATGGAAGTGCCACCTGTGATCGCTGTGATTGGAAAAACAGCTCGGTTCATTTTTGGAGATACGCTTTTTGCTATTCGATTTTTTCCTGCTTTGATTGGAGCAATCACCATTATTTTGATAGGGATTATGGTTAAAGATTTGGGCGGGAAAAAACATGCCCAATTGATTGGAAGTTTTGGTTTTTTGATTTCTCCTGCCTTTTTGGGAAGCAATAACCTATTTCAACCGGTAAGTTTCAATCAATTTATGTGGTTTTTATCGGCTTTTTTATTGGTAAAAATCGTTCGGTATCAAGAAAAGAAATATTGGTATTATTTGGGGATTGCAGCTGGTTTGGGCTTTTTGACCAAATATTCTATTGTTTTCCTTTTTATAGCTATGGCAGGAGGGCTTTTATTGACCCCGCATCGAAAGTTATTTCTAACAAAATATCCCTACATTAGTTTGGGTATTGCCTTCTTGATTGCTTTGCCGAATCTTTGGTGGCAGGCCTCCCATGATTTTCCTGTGGTACGACACATGAATGACTTGGCACACACACAATTGGTCAATGTGAGAACAACCGATTTTTTAATTCCTCAGTTTTTAGATCATTTTGCTGCTACTTTAATTTGGTTGCCTGGCTTAGTTTACATTTTTTATGCGGAAAAGCTCAAACCGTATCGTTTTTTGGGCTGGGCGTACCTCCTGGTAGTTTTGTTCTTATTACTAATGAATGGAAAAGATTATTATACTTTTGGTGCCTATGCCATGCTTTTTGCGACAGGTGGCCTCGCTTGGGCGCATTGGTTAGGCAAAAAATCCTTGTGGCTAATACCCATTGTTGCCATTTTGAACGTATTTGTCATTCCATTGGCCTTGCCCATTTTGCCCATTGAAAAAATGGAAGCCTACGGGTTGTATTTAAAAGATCATTTTGGGCTGGAAGCCCCTCTTCGCTGGGAAGACGGCAGCATTCGTACCCTGAGGCAAGATTATGCAGATATGCACGGCTGGGAGGAGATTCCCCAAAAAGTCGCCAAACTATATCACAGTTTAAGCCCTGAAGAACAAAAAACTTGTTTGCTTTATGCCGGACATTACGGGCAGGCAGGAGTGTTGAATTTTTATCGAAAAAAGTACAGTTTGCCAGAAACGTATAGCTTTAATGCTAGTTTTGTAGCCTGGGTGCCGGAAGAAATGGATATTAAGTTGCAAATACAGGTAGATGATAATCCACAGGATAGTTCTGCCTATTTTCACTCTGTGGAGTTGATAGACAGCATTGAAAACCCTTATGCCAGAGATCCGGGATTTATTTATTTGAAAAGCCAACCCAAAATGGACTTAAGGCCAATTTGGAGGGAGTTGGTTCGGACTCAGCGGCAGGCGGCGGGGTATGATTAAATAAAGATAAGAGCTTTTTTCGCCAAAACCCTTGCTCTAAACAAATTCTAAGTGAAAAACCTTCAAAAAAAAAGATAGTTATGAAAAATCTATTCTTTATATTACTTTTTTTGTCCATCGACTCAAATGCCCAACCCCCTGGTCTAACGCTCCAACAAATTCTCGATAAACACACCGAAGCAATGGGAGGGAAAGAAAATTGGCGCAATTTTAAATCACACATCATCACTCATCACGGTGTGCAGGATGACCAACATTACACTAGTGTGTTGACGATGAAAATGCCCAATAAATTTCGCATAGACCTTCAGACAGAAGGACTAAAAAGAATAAAGTCTTACGATGGCAAGGAAGGTTGGATACTGCTAAATGATGAGTTACAAGCCATGCCAGAAGGGGAGGATATAGAAATGGCAGAAGAAGCCGAGTTTTATGGAGAATTAGTACTCGCGCAGGAGCGAGGACATCAATTGGAATTATTGGGGAGGGAGTACCTGGATGGCGCGCAGGTCTATAAAATTAAAATGACTAAATTCCCCACAGATGAGCAATTTTACTATCTAAATGCTGAAACCTTTTTGGAAGAAATGGTTGCTGAGTATTCCGAAGACATCAGTTGGAAAGGGGTCTTATTCCGCACTACTTTTGATGATTATCGGATGGTGGATGGTTTATTATTTCCATTTAAAATGAGCCTGTTTGCAGATGACCGTCTATTACGAACCTTTGATACTCAAGAAATTCTGGTGAATATACCTGTAGAAGATGCTGTTTTTGATAAAGATGTCGCTTTACTTCGCAGAAATATGCGCCTATTTTCTAAAGCATTGATGGAGCAAGATTATGATTTTGTATCGAATGCTTACACGGATGATGCCAAAATTTTTCCCAACAATCAAAAAATACTAGCCGGCAGCAAAGCAATCAGTAATTATTGGAAGCCTGCACCTGATAGCAAATACAAAATTACCTATCATCGAATAATCCCCGAAGAAATCAAGGTTTTAGATAAAGAAGCTTATGATTATGGCTACTACGAGGGGAGGTCTATCGGCAACGACGGCAAAGAAAGTTCTTGGAAAGGCAAGTATGTAATCATCTGGAAGGAAGTGGAACTCAATGTGTGGAAAATGTATCTGGATATCTGGAATCGAGTGAGGGATTAAAAATATCCCTTCGTTGATAAGGTCAAAAAACCAAAATATCAAGACAAAGAAGTTAAAAGCCAAACTTCCTTGCCTTGACCTAATTTTGTCGCTTTATTGTTTTATTACCGGAATGTTGGTGAATCCACCAGTCGCACTTTTTATTTCTAGAAAATATAAGCCGGAGCTTAAGTTATTCGGGACGGCTAATTGAAGTGTGCTTTCTCCTGCCGAAATTTTTTCATCAAATAGCGTTTTCACAAACTGCCCCATTGGGTTAATCAAACTGCCAGATAATTTTTTGTCTTGGGTAAGTTTTAGATTTAAACCCAAAATTTCCTGAAATGGGTTGGGATAGGCATTCGCACTTTCCAAGCCAGCAATAGTTTCTATACTCGTTGAAAGGGCAGAAACGGTCAATGACGCGGTATAAATATTATCTCCGCTACTACTACCATTGCCGTTTGCATCATTAAAGGCTAAGTAAAAAGTAATATTTCCGGCATCCGCTTCAGGGGCTTTCCAGTCTATTTCCCAAGAAGATTGGGCGGATCCTGTATTGGTATGCGTTATATATTCTCGATTATTACCACTTCTACTTTGTTTGTCATTACCAGAAAGATTCCATTCTCCGGCATTGGTATTTTGATCGTCTAGTGCTACGATTTCAAAACCATTTCTTCCGGCATTTTGTGGGCTATCAATAGAAATATTGATTTTATGGGTTTCTCCTGGTGTGTAGTTCGTTGCGCCGTTTCCAAATGCGAGATTAATCGTGGCGTTGCCCTGATTGGGGGTTGTATTATGGCAGCCGATTCTGCCACAAGTTTCTTCGCCTGGAGCACCCGTGACACCTGCAATCGCCCCTGAGCGATTGCCCAGTAAAAAAAGATATACGACAAAGCCACTAATAAATAATAAACGAGTAAAAAAGTTTTTCATAGGGGTAAGTTTATTGTTAATGAATTGGAAAAGAATGTATAACTATAATATTTCTTTTAATTTCTTCATCGAAATATTTGCCCCACAAATAATAATAACAACTGTCTTATTTCGATAAATTTCTGCTTGTTTTAAAAAACTGGCAACGGCTACTCCTGCTGCTCCTTCGATGATTTTATGATGCTTTTCCGCTATTAATCTTATCGCATCTGCAATTTCGTTTTCTGAAACCAGGGCATAGTCATCTACAAGTGCTTGACAGATTGGGAAAGTAATTGAACCATCTTCCAAACCACCAGCGGAACCATCCGATAAAGTTTCTTCAAAGTTAATAAAAATGATCTTTCCAGCTTTTACACTTAAATACATTTCAGGCGATTTTTCTGGCAGGCAGCCGACGATTTGAGTATTCGGACTTAATTTTTTCAAGGCAATGGCTACACCTGATAGCATACCGCCGCCACCAACGCAGCCCAGCACATAGTCAATGGGCTCTTTTGCCTGGTCTTCTATTTCCAGAGCCAGGGTTCCCTGTCCGGCGATAACTAGCGGGTCATTATAAGGAGATACCCAAATTAATCCACGCTCTTTGGCTATTTTTTTGGCGTGCAGCTCCGTTGCCAGGCTATTGGTACCAAAAAATTCTAGTTGAACTGGATAGTTTTTTAAAGCATCTACTTTTGCTGGAGAGGCATTCTTTGGTAGAAAAATAGTTCCTTTCGCCTTGGCAATGTTTAAGGCTCTGGCAAAACCCTGTGCATGGTTGCCGGTTGAGGCAGTAATAAATCCGATTTTTCTTTCATTTTCGGAGTAAGCCAAAACTTTGTTCAAAGCACCTCTTGCTTTGAAAGAACCTGTATATTGCTCATTTTCCAATTTTAAATAAACCTTTCCCCTTGTTAACCCGCTTAAATAATCAGATGGATAGAGGGGTGTTTTTAGAATATTTGCTTGGATGCGTTGATTAGCTTTTACTATTTCTGGAAATAAATCTGTCATTATTGTATTTGAATAATAGACTTTATTTTAAAAATTTTCGTAGGGAGCATTTTCCAAACTACTGACTGGGGCGGTTTGTGTATGTCAGCACACAAGTCTGAATAAAGTTTAATAAAAACCACAAGTTAAGGAATGATCGAAAAAGTTGTTATGGTTGTTCCTATATCTTAGGAATGGTGCATTAATAAATTGCGTTTTTATACGCAGTTCTTTTTTCTTTATGTAAGGCGAAAACGTAGGCGATGCAGTGCATCGACGAGGCTTTTTAACGCAGCAGAAAGGAAAAAGAACAAGTAGAAAATGTAAATTTATTATTGAACTATTCCTTAAGTACTACTTCTATGAAAAATAAGCCAATCATTGAGTGCATTCCCAATTTTAGCGAAGGACAAAATGCAACAACCATTAATACCCTAGCTAGGGAGATCGAAAAAGTAAAAGCTGTCCAATTATTGCATATTGACCAAAGTAAATCAGCTAATCGAAGCGTCTTCACCTTCGTTGGCTCTCCCGAAAAAGTGATAGAAGCGGCTTTTCTGGCGATTAAAAAAGCAAGTGAATTGATTGATATGCGTACTCAGCGAGGGGCGCATCCGCGCATTGGAGCAACGGATGTTTGTCCTTTGGTGCCTATTGCCAATATCGAGATGAAAGAAGTGATTGATTATGCCAAAAAATTGGGCGAGCGGGTAGCAAAAGAATTGAGCATTCCCATTTACCTGTACGAATACGCTGCTACTTCAAAAGAAAGAATAAACCTGGCAGCTATTCGCGCTGGAGAATATGAAGGCTTGGAAGAAAAAATGAAACTGGACAAATGGAAACCAGATTTTGGCGCAACATTTAATGCAAAATCGGGTGCGACAGTCATTGGAGTAAGAGATTTTTTAATCGCTTTTAATGTAAATTTAAACACCAACTCTGTCGAAATAGCTCGGACAATCGCTAGAGAAATCCGAGAGAGTGGAAAAGTAGTTAAATCTGCAACTGGTAAAAAAACTAGAATCCCCGGTAAATATAAAGCACTAAAAGCGATCGGCTGGTACATAGAGGAATATGGAAAGGCGCAGGTTTCGATGAATTTGACCAATATACATACCACCACCATTCATGAAGCTTTCGAAGCTTGTAAAGCCGAAGCAGTCTTGTTGGGCATAGAAGTAACCGGCTCGGAACTGATTGGGCTAATCCCGCTTGCCGCCCTTTTACAAGCAGGTCAATTTTATTATCAAAAAGAAAAAATAGCGAGTAAAAAATCGGAAAAAGACTTGATCCAGATGGCAGTAAAGCATTTGGGACTAGCAGAGTTGGCCCCTTTTTGCCCTGAAAAAAGAGTTATTGAGTATTTAATATAACGCGTGAAGTTATAGCATTTTTCCCGGATTCATAATTCCCTTGGGATCGAGTGTTTGCTTAATAGATTTCATTAAGGCAATTTCGGCTTCCGAGCGACTGATAGACAACCATTCCTTCTTTTCCAAGCCAATTCCATGCTCGGCTGTAATGGAACCACCAATGGGTTTGAGCAGTCCATAAACGATTGCTTCCACCTGTCGTTTTGTGCCTTCACAAATTATAAACAGATGCAAATTACCATCGCCAGCATGGCCAAATACGTATAGTTCAGGTTTCTTAAATTTTACATTCAATGCAATTTTTAATTCATCAATATAGGCCTCCATATCAGCAATACAAAGGCTCACATCAAATGTATAAACTGGTTTGCCAAAACTAAAAATAAACTCCACTTGATCCCGAACTGCCCAGAACCACTTATGGTCTGAGTCGGTAAAGGCAATAGCGGCATCTTCAATAATACCCAATTTCAGCGCATTTTCCAGCAGGATTTGAAAGCGAGTATGGTCACTTTCGACATTTGTGCCGTAGGCTTCGAATAATACATAATATGGCTAATCTTGCGGCAATGGCGGCTGGAAAGAAGAAGGCGGGCTAGTCATCAACTGGTAATAGTCTTTCCAAATGACCTCGAAAGTAGTCAAGGTTCCCGCCAGTTGTTGACTGGCAAAATTCAAGAAAGTGACTACTTTGTCAAAACTGCTTATTCCCGCATAAGCAGTTTTGCGAGAAGTGGGCCGGGGAACTAGTTTAACTACGGCTCTCGTAATAATGCCCAAGGTTCCTTCACTTCCAATAAATAATTGCTTAAGGTCATAGCCCGCATTGTTTTTAATCATTTTATCTAGGGAGGAAATGAGGGTTCCGTCTGCTAGTACCACCTCTAAACCCAAGACTAATTGGCGAGTAGTGCCATAGCGAAATACCTGTAAGCCACCTGCATTGGTGGCGATATTGCCCCCAATCATGCAACTACCCCGACTTCCAAAATCCAAAGGGAATAACAAGTCAGCTTCTTTTGCAGCAGCTTGTAATTGTTGCAAAATGACACCTGCTTGTACCCTTGCAGTACGGCTGCTTGTATCAATTTCTTCTATGCGATTCATTCGTTCCAGGCTGATAGCAATTTCATCGGGTCCAGTTTTGGCAGATTCCGGAATATTTGTCAAGCCGCCATGCGGCACGACAGGTTGGTCATTGGCATAGCAGATACGCATGGCAGTCATTACCTCCTCCGTATTGGAAGGAAGTAGCAATGCCTTGACATTCAGATTTTCATTTGCCCAGACACTAGCGAAACGCTCGGCAGCAGCTTCGTGCGTAAGTACGGCCTTCTTGCCAAGTGCTTGTATGAGTTCTTCGACGATACTTGACATTCTATTTCTTTATAAAACTCAAGTTGCAGACCTAACACAATAAAAATATTCGAATAGGCATCGAGCTTATTATAGCTGTTTTTAAAAGAATTAAGGGCGAAGTGTGCCAAAATTTGTATACTTCACCCCTCTGTCCTTTTAGGTTTTTTTGAAGCCTAGTGCTTCAAAAAAACCATTTTAAAATTCTGGAAAACTTTTGTTTTCAAAAATAAAAATATTAATCTCTAGAGCCCAAAAACATCATCAATAAGTAGAGCAACTGAGCGACTGCGGCCAAAGCCCCTACTACATAAGTCATCGCTGCCCACCAAAGCGCGTCTTTGGCACCATCATATTCGATTCCTCTGGTGATATTGGAATTGTCCAGCCACGCCAAGGCTCTTTTGCTGGCATCAAATTCAACGGGTAAGGTTACGACACTAAATAAAGCAGTGATGGCAAATGCAGCGACTGCAACTAGCAGAAAGATGCCGTCATTCATTGCGCCCACTAATGCAAAACCAAACATGAACAAAAATTGCTGTATTTTTGAAGAAACCTGTACAATGGGCACAATGGCAGATCGAAACTGAAGCATAGCGTAGGCTTCCGCATGTTGCACAGCGTGACCAACCTCGTGTGCTGCAACAGCTGCCGCTGCTACACTCCTACCTCCATATACCTCTGGGCTCAAGTTGACGACCTTTGTCTTCGGGTTATAGTGGTCGGTCAATCGGCCCTGACCTTGGGTAATTTGCACGTCATAAATATTATAATACTGTAACATTCGCTCTGCTACCTCTTTTCCACTTAAACCCGAACTCGTAGGAATTTGAGCGTATTTGGAAAATTTATTTTTTAACCGGCCACTGACGACACTGCCGATTAACCCAAATACTACACTAATAATAATTAAGCCTAAAATCACGATGAAAAGTATTTTTTAAATTAAAAAATTGGAATTATAAAAGTAAACCCTATTGCCCTACCGAAGTTCGAAAATTTCGACCAAAAGCCAGGATTTTTTGCCATAAAATTTTACACAATTGATCCAAATCCTACATAATGGTGTAGCACTTCGGGCAATTTAATTCCTTTTTCTGTTTGATTATTTTCCAATAATGCGGCTATAATTCTTGCTAATGCCAGCGCACTGCCATTCAGAGTATGTGCTAAATGTGTTTTTTTATTAGCATCCTTGAACCGCACCTTCAACCGATTGCTTTGAAAGGTTTCAAAATTAGAAACAGAGCTTACTTCTAGCCATCGTTTTTGAGCTGCAGAATAGACCTCAAAATCATAAGTCAAGGCAGAAGCAAAGCCCAAATCTCCCCCACAAAGTGTAAGAATCCGATAGGGCAAATCTAGTTTTTGGAGCAACCTTTCTACATGTGCTACCATTTCTTTCAATGCATCATAAGATTTTTCGGGATGAACAATTTGAACGATCTCTACTTTGTCAAACTGGTGTACCCGATTCAAGCCTTTTACCTCCTTTCCATAAGAACCCGCCTCTCTTCTGAAGCAAGGTGTATAACCGGCCAGTTTTATTGGAAAATCTTTTTTCTCTACTATGACGTTGCGATAAATATTAGTCACAGGCACTTCTGCGGTCGGGATTAAATAAAGGTCATCTTTTTCAATATAATACATCTGTCCCTCTTTATCGGGCAGTTGCCCCGTCCCTCTTGCAGAATCTTCATTGACCAGTAGAGGAGGAGCAATCTCCTCATAACCCGCTTTGGATGCTTCTTCCAAAAAAAAATTAATCAAACCTCGCTGTAGTCGAGCACCCTTTCCTTTAAAAAGAGGAAATCCGCCCCCTGTAATCTTGGCTCCTAGTTCAAAATCTATCAAATTATGTGTTTTTGCCAAATCCCAATGGGGCAACGCGGTACTCCCAAGATCGGGAAGCACTTGCTTCCAATCTTGAAAAATGGCGTTATCTTCATCGCTCCTTCCCGAGGGTACGGAAGAATGGGGCACATTCGGGATTTGTAGCAGCCCTTCGAGCAGGTCTGCTTTGATTTGTCGCATCTTTCCTTCCAGTTCTTTTACTCGTCCCTTTTGCGCTTCTACTTTTGTTTTTAATGTTTCGGCTTCAGCTCGTTTCCCCTGTCGGTACAAGCCGCCAATTGCTTTGGATAGCTTATTATTTTCGGCTAAAAGCGCATCCAATGCAGTTTGGACCTGTTTTCTATTTTCATCTAGGCTTAAAACGTGGTCAATAATTTTAAAACTTTCGGGCTTGAAATTTCTGACTTTCAAGCCTGCTAAAACTCGATCTTTGTGCTGTCGGATAAAACTGGTTTGTAACATACAATTTTGCTATTTGCGATTGCCGCACTGCAGTTCAATTGAAGGAAAACGGCAAAATAAATATAAACACAACAATTACTTCGAAGATGGAACGTTCCTAAAAAAAGCACTTCGAACGATTGTCGTATCAACCATTGAATTAAAAAAATGGTTTCTTGCGATTGCAGGTTTCTCTAAAGGGGCTGTTTAAAAGACAAATTCCAGGCAATCTATTTTGGTATAAGCACCTGGAATTTAAAAGTTTTTGCCCTCGAAACCGGTAAAAAATCCTTTAAATAAAGACCCTTTAAAGATGTGGTATTCTTTTTGTATTAAAAAAATTGTTGAAATTTTTGCAAAGATACTATTTGAAATTAAAAATTTAAATGTATTTTTGCCCTAGCAATCAATTCATATCATCTGAATAGATTAACATTTCAAGACACATTTCAGGATATTCCTATTGACTAAATTCCTTCTTTTTTCTCGCAATCAAATGATTTTTCAAAAGATTTAAGGTAACTCTATAGGAGTTTAGTGACAAGCAAAAATAAATCATCTATTTTTTCTTCCCAATTAAAGCTGACAGGTTAGAAATTTAAAAGCAGAGGTTTTATTTTTAAAATAAACAAAAGAGATACTTTGATTAAAGAGTATTTGGAGAGCAATTCCCCGCAATCTTAATAATTCCATTATAAAAAACTATTACACCTTATTATTAATTACACCCATATTTTTATTTAAAACACTAACATTACACATACCAGAATATGTACGATATACTCCAGTTGAACGATATGCTGGTTCCTGAACTTAGGGAATTGGCAGAGCAGTTAGAACTAAAATCTTATAAAAAACTGAATAAGCAGGAATTAATCTATAAGATATTAGATGCTCAGGCTTTGGGAATCAATGGATCTGAAGAAGAAACACCGAAAGCTAAAAATAGAAAAATAACCAAAAATGCTGCCGGCACACTCAATGATGCACGAGAAACCGCCTTAGAGGAAGAAGAACGGCCAAAGCGCCGTACAAATGGCACTTCCCGAGAAGAGTCATCAAGGCGAAAAACTTTCAAAAAAAGGAAATCGGATAGCAGCGAAAAGGAAGATAATGAAGTAGAAGAGCGTCCGACAAAGGATCGAGAGAAGCGAGGCAGAGGAAGGGACCGAGACTCAAGAGCTAAAAGGAAAAGAGAAGAGGACCATGTTAATCAAGAAGGGGAAGATGAGGGCCAAACCTCCAAATTTAATATCGAGTTGGACGGCATTATTGAAGGCGAGGGTATTTTAGAAATGATGCCCGATGGCTATGGCTTTCTGCGGTCTTCTGATTATAATTATCTGACCTCTCCCGATGATATATACGTATCTCCTTCTCAAATTAAATTATTTGGATTGAGAACGGGGGATACAGTAAGAGGGGCTATTCGCCCGCCCAAAGAAGGAGAAAAATATTTTGCCCTGCTAAGGGTATCTCTCATTAATGGCTTGGTCCCTCAAGAAATCAGAGACAGAGTACCTTTTGATTATTTAACACCCTTATTTCCAACAGAGAAATTTAAATTGACGACTTCTCCTTCTGGTAGAGATTTTGGTACTAGAATGATTGACCTTTTTACCCCTATTGGTAAAGGGCAGCGGGGATTGATTGTCGCCCAACCCAAAACAGGTAAAACTTTTTTATTAAAAGATATGGCAAATGCCATTACTAAAAATCATCCCGAAACCTATATGATCGTCCTTTTGGTGGACGAACGACCTGAAGAGGTGACGGATATGAAAAGAAGCGTAAATGCCGAAGTAGTAGCTTCTACTTTTGATGAGCCGGCAGACAATCATGTAAGGGTGGCTGGAATCGTTTTGGAAAAAGCAAAACGATTGGTCGAATGTGGACACGATGTAATCATTTTGCTGGACTCCATTACACGCTTGGCAAGAGCCTATAATACCGTAGCACCCGCCAGCGGAAAAGTACTCTCCGGAGGGGTAGAAGCAAATGCCTTGCACAAGCCTAAAAAATTCTTTGGTGCTGCTAGGAATATTGAGCACGGTGGTTCTTTAACAATCATTGCCACGGCTTTGGTAGATACTGGATCTAAAATGGACGGGGTGATTTTTGAAGAATTTAAAGGTACGGGTAATATGGAGCTTCAACTAGACCGAAATTTAGCTAATAAGCGAATGTATCCAGCAATAGACCTAAATAAATCTAGCACGCGTAGAGACGATTTATTGATTGACAAAGATTCTTTGCAAAGAATGATCATCCTTAGAAATCATTTGGCAGATATGAAGCCAGAAGAGGCTTTCTCTTTTTTGAGAAAACATATGGTCGACACCAATAGTAATGAAGAATTTTTGACTTCTATGAATGGATAAATGATTGGAATTCTAAAAATAAAAAAGAGGGGGTGCCGTCTGTTGTCAGTGCCCCCTCTTTTTTATTTTCTTTTTTAGTATTATCTTGTATCCTATCTACTCCCCACACCCTATTTTTCTTTTTTAGAACAAGTTGTGCAGTTCGATTTAGCACAAAGTTTGCATCTTTTAGAATGATTAAAAAATAAATTCGACGTTTTTGAATTTATTTTTTAAATGTTCCTTACTTGAAAAATCAACCCCAAAGAATATTGCAGTTATGAGAAAGTTTTTATTGATTTTAGCTGGATTTTTTTGTTATTCGTTGAGTTTTGCACAAACCTGCCCTGAAAACTCAACTATGGTTATTGTAAAAATAACGACGGATAAATGGGGAAGAGAAACTTCCTGGATGCTGAGCAGTATTGATACGGTCTATGGCAGCGTAGATAAAAATGAATATGGAGCGTATACTGTTGATACAGATACTTTTTGTGTGCCAGATTATGAGTGCTTGACTTTTATGATCTATGACGGTTTTGGAGATGGCATTACGGAAGGTGGTGGGTATGAACTTCGAGTAGATACACAACTAGTAGCGGAGGGGAGCGAATTCGGCTTATCAAAAGCAATTGAAATAAATTGCGCCCCTGGCACTTCTTGCTTGCAAGCTATTGAAATTTCTGAAGGATTGCACAAAGCTCCCCGCAGAAACTCCTGGTACACATTTACACCTGATACCATAGGAACTTTTACTATTTCTACTTGTGGTTTAAACGAATGTGATACGCGAATTTGGGTGTATGACCGCTGTGAAAGCTTTATGCCAGGCGAGTCAGAAGGATTCATTTTTTTTGATGATAATACCGGAAATTGTGGGTTCCAGGCGGTTGTCAATGCCTATTTTAATGCGGGTCAAACCTATCTCATCAGAATTGATGATTCGGAAAACGATTGTAGTGGCGACTCTATTGGCTGGTCATTGGAATTTAGAGGCCCTGTCATTGGCTGCACCGAGCCTAACTCTTGCAATTATAATCCCTTAGCTACTATTGATGACGGTTCTTGCTTGCCACAAGACGACCCGCGTTGCCCCAATGGGCCGGACTTGGCTATAAAAGAAGAGATTTTACTAGCGAGCATAGAAGCAGACAGCATTTTTAACGATGACGAATGTTTAATTCAAGAAAACTGTGTGTTGGGTTTTGGCTGGCGAGAGATCATTCGTTTTACAACTCGTTTTGAAAATATTGGGGAGCTGGATTATTACATCGGTGAACCGACCCTGGATAATAATCAATTTACCTTTGATAGATGTCATAACCATTTTCACTACGATAATTATGCGGAATATATCTTGTTTGATGAAAATGGGGTGCGTATCCCTGGCGGCTTTAAGAGTGGGTTTTGTGTCATTGATTTAATTTGCAAACAAAGCAATAATAAATATGGCTGTGCCAATATGGGCTTGACTGCTGGCTGCTTTGACGAATATAGTTCTG
Organism: Saprospiraceae bacterium; assembly: GCA_965222705.1. Taxonomy (GTDB): domain Bacteria; phylum Bacteroidota; class Bacteroidia; order Chitinophagales; family Saprospiraceae; genus JAFMDF01. The sequence goes on from CBDCUO010000036.1 coordinate 48,072, forward strand.
AATTGGACTGCCAATGGGTAGATGTCACGGATATACCGGATGGAAATATTGTTTTTGTTGCTAGAATCAATTGGGGCAATTGGCCAGACAAACTGGGCAGGGTAGAAAAAAACCTGCTCAATAATTGGGCGCAAGCCTGCCTTACCTTAGATCGCTCTTCTGGACAGTTGGAGATAACCATTAATGAAGACTGCCCAACTGTTTTGGATTGCGAAGGGATCCCTTATGGCAGTACGGAAATGGATTGTACAGGTGTTTGTGGAGGGCAGCAATTAATCGGCGATATAGACCAAAGCAATCAACAGGATATACAAGATGCCCAATCTTATATCTCCATGATTTTAGAGGAAGGAATCGCTACGCCTTGCAATGATTTGAATACAGACGGGCGGCTAACTATTTATGATGCTGCATTGCTGGCGGATTGTGCCAACTTTGGCAGCAGCCATTTTCACCCTGCTCAAGGAGCGCATAATCACTGCTATTTTCCAGCAGGTATTTTAAATAGCGAAGATACCGTTAGTTTGACAATAACAGAAATCAATTTTGAAGAAAAATACGTTGATATTGCTATTAAAAATCCGTTTTCAGAAGTAGTCGCCTATCAGTTTCAAATGACAGGCATCACCATAAAATCCATAGAAAATCTGGTAGATGCCAATCAATATCCAGCCATGCTTCAGGCAAACATTGGCCGAGCAGAAATCATTGGCATTTCCTTACAAGATTCTACGATATGGCAATCTAGAGATTTTCATCCCTTGATCAGGATTCATTACTTGGATATTACGGATGATTATATTTGCCTAGATAATATTGCGGATATCGTCAATCGGAATTATCAACAGGTAGTCGTGATGATAGAAGAAAATAACTGCGTAAATACGGTAGTATCAAATATTGGAGAAACCGACACATCGTTCCCCTTGAATGTTTATCCCAATCCTTTTAAAAACATTACAACCATCACTTTTCCTAATTCAAAAAATGATAATTACAATTTGATTATCAATGATTTAACAGGTAGAAAGATTAAAGCTTATCGAAACGTTTTCGGTAATGCTATCACCATTTCTAGTAAGGGGATGGCATCGGGCATTTATTATTTCCAATTAGTAGGAAAAAGGAAAACCTGGACGGGCAAACTAGTCTTGGAATAATCATTCTCCAGAGTAAAAAACTGACCGGCCAATCCACTTCTCACTATATTCGTTCACTTCGACTGGATATTGCAAAGGGTTTATTAGAAAAGACAGAACTAAACGTTTCGGAGGTTGCTTTTTATTGTAGGCTTTAGTAGTGCGACTTATTTTTCCAAAGTATTTATTTGGCTGCGCACCTAGAGTATTGAAATAATGTTTTTCGACCGCGCACATCCTCTTGTACTACTAGCTTCCTCAAAGAATTAAAAATTAACTACTATACTTTACTCGAACAGTTCAAAGAAAGGCGGGAATTTTTCCCGCCTTTTTTTTTGTGCTTGAAAGCATGCATAATGTTTCAGTGTGAGAGGAAGTTTTATTTTATATATTACAACTGACCAACCCCTCTCAAGGTGGAGCAGTAAAAGTAGTTGACTTGTGCTAGGCTATTTTTGTTTTACATGGTTTTTCAAACAAAAGCCTGAAATGGAAATGCTCTGGACACTTCAGAAAAACCCGAGCATTACTTGGTGGGAAATACCTTCAATCAATTAAAAAAGTAGCTTTGATAAGTGTTTTTCGTGAAACTATAAGAAAGGTTGGTTATAATTAGACTAGTTATTTGTTGAACAAGTCTATTCAACAGCAAAAATATCAATATATATGGATAAAGCAACAAATTATGGTAAAAAATTATAATAATTTGTAGGGAGTAGGATTTAAATTTTATCTACCTTTCTTGCCCCAATCAATTTGTACCAAAATTTATTTTGAATGGCTTATAAAAGTATTTATGTAGCAGCGACCAGTCAACATGTAGGTAAGACCACTTCTACGCTGGGGCTTGTTGCTGCTTTTATGAAAAAAGGCTTAAAAGTAGGCTACTGCAAACCAGTTGGTCAACGCTCTCTGAATGTACATAATACCGAAGTGGATAAAGATGCAGTGCTTTTTTCGGACTTGATGAAGTTTAAGTTGAGTTCTGATATTCACAGCCCGGTTATTTTGGGGAGAGGGGCTACTGCTGCTTTTATTGACAACCCTCATTACTTTTCCTATCCTGAAAAAATCAAATTTGCTTCTGAACGGTTAAGTATTCATAACGAATTGGTCATATATGAAGGGACAGGACATCCAGGTGTTGGAAGCATCGTCAATTTGTCCAATGCAGATGTGGCTAAAATGGTGGATGCAGCCGTCATTATGGTTGTGGAGGGAGGCATTGGAAGCACTATTGATATGCTCTCTTTGTGTTTAGCAAAGTTCCAAATGTTAGACCTTCCAATATTGGGCGTGATTATTAATAAGGTAAAGCCCACTAAAATTGATAAAGTGAGAACCTATGTTGGAAAATACTTAAAAGGATATGGCTTGCCGCTGCTTGGCATTATCCCTTATGATAAAAGTTTGGCCTTTCCCTTAATGGAAACCGTTGCTAAAGCGACCAATGGCATTGTTAGTTTTAATGAAGATCACCTGGATAATAAAGTAGAAGATATTCTGGCGGGCTCTCTGATTGATTTAGGAGAATTGAAAAGTTCTAAGGATTTATTATTGGTGGTCAGCGCCCAGCGAGTAGGGGATGCAATCAATAAGATCCAATCCATTTCCAATCTGGTTGGCCTAAAAAATTCTCCTTTGTCGGGCATAGTTGCTACCGGACATGGAGCCATTACGGGTTCTTGCGTAGATTATATTCAGGAGCAAAAAATTCCTGTCATCCGAACCTCCTTGGATACCTATGGGTCTGTGTTAAAAATTAGTCGGATAGAAGTAAAAATTAATTTAAGCACGCCCTGGAAAGTTGCCAGAGCCATTGAATTGATTGAAAAAAATGTGGATATGGATGCTCTGTTAGAAAGAATAAAATGAGCCCTGTTTTAAAAACCATTCAAACGAGCAAACCGATCCAAGTGATAATTAGTATCTCCAAAAGTTCGCTGCGTGACTCTTGCCCTTTTCATAAAAAAGCCAATTTCTTCGTCATCGGTCATGCCGATACCACCGAACATTTGAATTCCCTCATTGGTTACGAGCTTTAACACATCGCCGACTTTGGCCTTGGCCATGCTAGCAATTATTGCCAGATTTTTGGCATCTTTGTCAATTGCCTGCAAGCCTTTTATGACTAAAGATTTGCATAATTCTATCTCGCAATACATATTGGCGGCACGGTGTTGCAAACCCTGGAAAACACCAATTGGTACCCCAAATTGCTGCCTTTCTTTCAGGTAGGCGATGGTTCGGTCAAAAGCCTCTTGCATAGTGCCTAACATTTCGGCAGACAGACCGATTCGGGCAATATCTAAAGCCTTCTCTAAGTATTTTTCGCCTTTGCCTTCGTCACCTAAGATGTCTGCTGTTTCTACTTTTACATTTTTGAAGGTAAGCCTAGTTGTATTGCGGCTATCCATCATAATAGGGCGTTCTATCTCTACGCCTTGTGCCTGGGCATCTACTATAAAAAGCGTCAGACCACTTTCGCTATTTTTTCGAGCTGTGACAATGAATTTATTTGCGATATTTCCATCTAAAACAAACTTTTTAGTGCCGTTGAGGGTGTAGCCTTCGGTTGTTTTTTTAAATCTGGTTTTCGCTTCAAAGGGCTGGTGGGCATTGCTTTCTTCCATAGCGAGTGATAGCAATAAATTACCTTCGGCAATCGCTGGCAAGATGGCCTCTTTTTGCGCCTTATTTCCAGCTAAATTGACCAAGGTGCTACCTAACAAAACGGTAGAAACTAGTGGGGATGCCGTTAAAGTCCGTCCGGTTTGCTCCAAAACCTGGCCTAAACCAGTATAGCCAAAACCCAATCCTCCATATTCTTCAGGGATGATCAGTCCCGCCCAGCCCATTGCTGCCATTTCGCCCCAAAGAGCAGGATCATAACCTTTGGGATCTTTATTGTCTCTCAATTTTCTTAGGGCAGCAACGGGTGCTTTTTCATTCAAAAACTCCTTGGCAGAAGTTTTGAGCATTTGTTGTTCTTCATTTATAACTAAAGCCATACCTATTGCGGATTATTTACCCGGTAAACCCAGGATTCTTTTAGAAATAATATTTAATTGAATTTCGGAGGTGCCACCTTCAATCGAATTTGCTTTGGTTCGACACATATCTCTGGCGAGGCGACCCTCTTCATAGGTTTCGCCCCAGGTCAGCGCATCATAGCCCCCTAATTCCAATAATAACTCGTATTTATCTTTATTCAACTCGGTAGCATAATATTTGAAAAAAGAAGATTTGGCTCCAATTTGCTGTCCCGCTTTGGCTTCATCGAGTATCCTTTCTACTGCCCACTTAAAAGAAGCATCATTGATTATCCATTTTGCAACTTCCGTTCTTAATATAGGATCGGCTAGTTTATCGTCTTTCAATCCTACCTCTTTAATAGCTATTTGTGCTAGTGATTCCTTTTGGCTAGTTTCGCCTACCCCACCAATCATTGAGCGTTCGTGGGTCAAGAGATATTTAGCAATGGTCCAACCCTGGTTGAGTTTGCCTACCAGATTTTCTTTTGAAACTTTTACATTATCAAAGAAGGTTTCACAAAAGGGCGACTTACCACTGATGAGTTTAATTGGGCGAGTACTCACTCCTTTCGCTTCCATATCAATTAGTAAAAAGCTGATACCAGAATGCTTGGGGGCATCCGGATCAGTTCGTACCAAGCAGAAAATCATATCTGCTTTATCTGCATAAGAAGTCCAAACCTTCTGACCATTGACCAGATAGTAGTCCCCCATATCTATGGCACTTGTTTGCAGACCTGCCAGGTCGCTCCCTGCGCCTGGCTCGCTATACCCTTGGCACCACCAGACTTTACCGGCAGAAATATCGTTTAAATGCTTCATTTTCTGCGCTTCATTGCCAAACTTCAACAAGGCAGGGCCTAGCATGGAAATACCAAAACTAAAAAGCGGGCTTCGACAATTTAACCTAGTCATTTCTTCTCGAAAAATCTTCAGTTCTGCCTTATTTAGACCGCCGCCACCATATTTTTTAGGCCAATGTGGAGTGGTCCAACCTTTGTCTCTCATTCTTTCGAACCAGATTTTTTGATCTTCGCTTTGAAATTTGGGACTACGGCCTCCCCAGAAGACATCTTCCTCTGTATTTTTAACAGGAGTACGCATGCTCTTGGGGCAATTTGCCTCTAACCAGGCACGAGTTTCTACTCGAAAGGTTTTTAAATCTATTAAAGTTGCTGTATCCATAATTTTTATGTGGTTGTGATCCTAATTGGACTTCCATTTATATCCATCAATTATTTTCCGGTAAACGCCGGTTTTCTTTTTTGTAAAAATGCCATTACCCCCTCTTGATGGTCTTTACTTTTTAAACAATCTACCTGCTGGTCCGCTTCAAAAGCAAGAGTATTCATTAGGTCATTGGTCATGGCAAAATTCAGATCTCGCTTGGTTGCAGCAAAGCCCAAAGTAGGGCGGTCTGCCATTTTATTAGCATAAGTCAAGGCTGCTTCCATCAATTTTTCAGCAGGGGTAATTTTGTTAGTTAGCCCCAAACGCAGGCATTCTTCCGCAGGAATTTTTTCTCCCTCGATAGCTATTTCTAATGCTTTACTATATCCGACCGTTCTTGCTAAAAACCAACTGGAGCCATTATCTGGTGCTAGTCCTATATTGATAAAAGCATAGCGCATATTAGCTGTATCTGCCATTATTCTGAAGTCGCAAGCCAAGGCAAACCCCAGCCCTGCACCTGCCACAGGACCATTAATTGCACCAATAATTGGCTTGTCTAGGTTGACCATCCGGCGGATAATACTTCTATAAAAGGTATTTAGATAATCCCTTACCTCTTCCGGTTTTCGGATATTTCCAAAATCGCTCATATCTGCTCCTGCACAAAAGCCTTTGCCGTTACCCGTTAAAATAATCGCTCGAACATCTTCATCCAGCTGAACTTTTGCAAAAGCATCCAATAATCCTAAATTTAGATCATGCGTAATGGCATTATATTTTTCGGGGCGATTCAAAGTAATGATGGACACTTTCCCTTCTTTCTTGTATAAAACAGCCATAGTAGCCTCTTTTTCCATTTTATATTTTATAATTTTTTAGATTTGTTTTAACAAAAATAGTATAAAAACTTTAATTCATTTGAGCAGTTTTATTTTTTCTGGTATTTTTATAGCTTTATCAAAACCTCCTGAAAAGAAAAAAGAAAATTGCAAAAATAATATTGCTCCTGCTATAAAAGATTAACTTTGAGCTTTCACAAAAAATAGTTCATAATTTATATGAAGGCAATGCTCTGTAAAGAACTCGGCCCGCCTTCCAAAATGGTTTTGGAAGACATTCCTTCGCCCGTCCCTGGACGAAAAGAAGTGCTGATTGGGGTAAAAGCTTGTAGTGTTAATTTCCCGGACACCTTAATTATACAGGGGCTATACCAATTTAAGCCTTCGCTGCCTTTTTCTCCCGGTAGCGATATTGCAGGGGTGGTCAAAGCTGTAGGCGAAGGAGTAAAACACTTAAAACCAGGTGATGAAGTTTTTGGCTTAGTGCCACATGGGGGCTTTGCGGAAGAAGTTGTTGCTCCTGCTAGTAATATTTTCCCCAAGCATCCTACTATGGATTTTAAAGTAGCGGCCTCTTTTATGATGGCTTACGGCACTTCCTATCACGCCTTAAAAGATCGTGCAAAACTAAAAGAAGGAGAAACCTTACTGGTACTGGGGGCATCCGGCGGAGTTGGATTAGCCGCTGTCGAACTGGGGAAGTTGATGGGAGCAAAGGTCATCGCAGCAGCTTCCACCGATGAAAAATTGGAACTGTGCAGAAAATACGGCGCAGATGAAACGGTTAATTATACCATTGAAGACCTAAAAAAGAAGGTGAAGGAACTGACTGATGGAAAGGGAGCAGATGTGGTTTATGATCCTGTAGGAGGAGCTTATACAGAAGCGGCTCTACGAGCAACCGCTTGGCAAGGTCGCTTGCTGATTGTGGGGTTTCCAGCGGGCATTGCTAAAATCCCAATGAATTTGCCCTTGCTAAAAGGTTGCCAAATTGTGGGCGTTTTTTGGGGAAGTTTTACTATGCGAAACCCTCAAAAAAATATGCAGAATACAATGGAATTGATTCAACTGTACGGAAAAGGAGCTTTAAAACCTTATATTGATGCTACGTATGCTCTAAAAGATGCTCCCAAAGCACTGGAAGATATGATGAACAGAAAGATAAAAGGAAAAATTATTATTGAACCGTAATCCAAAAAAATAGATGGTAAATAGACACGCCTTTATGGATAATTTATCGCTGCCAGTAGTAGCGGCTCCTATGTTTTTAATCTCTGGCCCTAAAATGGTCATTGAGTGTTGTAAAAATGGTGTCATTGGCACTTTCCCCGCTTTAAATCAGCGCAGTAGTAATGGATTTGAAGCGTGGCTTATTGATATTAAAGAACAACTGAAGGGGGCGACACAAGCGAATGGCAAACCCGTTGCACCCTACGGCGTCAACCTAATTGTACACCAAACCAACCCGCGCCTGCAGGCAGATTTAGAAATTTGTGTAAAACAGGAAGTACCTATTATTATTACTTCTTTAGGGGCGGTGTCTGAGTTGGTAGATGCAGTGCATAGTTATGGCGGTTTGGTTTTTCACGATGTTATTAATCTTCGCCATGCTAAAAAAGCGGTGGCAGCAGGCGTGGATGGCTTGATTCTGGTATCGGCAGGGGCAGGTGGTCATGCTGGCACCCTCAACCCCATGCCCTTTATTGCGGAAATCAGCAATTTCTTTGAGGGAATAATTCTCTTGTCGGGTTGTATGAGTACCGGAAGGGATGTTGCTTCAGCTATGCAAATGGGGGCTGATTTGGCTTATTTAGGTACCCGTTTTATCAACACCACAGAAAGTCGGGCGGGGGAGGATTATCGGCAGATGATTATTGATAGTGGCACGGCAGATATTGTTTATACAGCTGCTGTTTCTGGTGTCAATGCCAATTTTTTGCGGCCAAGCTTGGAGGCAATAGGTATTACCAAAGAAATGTGGAATCAAAAGGCTAAAATTGACTTTGGCAAAGAGCTGGACGCTGCCCAGGCAGAAGCCAAAGCCTGGAAGACGATTTGGTCTGCAGGACAAGGCGTATCTACGATCAAAGATACTTTGGCTGTAAAGGATTTGGTCGCCCGTATGAAAACAGAATTTAAGGCGGCAATATTAGAACAGCAGCAATTATTAAAAAAATATGCTTGACAATTAGATAAAAAGTATTCTAAAAACTAATTGCCAGTCACTAAATTAATTCGATTATGAATTTTGAATATACAGAAAAATCAAAAAAACTCCAGGCACGAGTCCAGCGGTTTATGGAAGACCATGTTTATCCCATTGAGAAAGAATACGATGAGTTTGTAATCAAAAATCCCTGGAAAATTTGGCCGGGTTTAGAAAAATTAAAGGAGTTGGCCAAAGCACAGGGGCTTTGGAATCTTTTTTTGCCAGAAGATTATGGTCCATTAAGTCCTGGCTTGATCAATCTGGAATACGCTCCGTTAGCAGAAATCATGGGAAAAATACTCTGGGCCTCAGAGATATTTAATTGTAGTGCACCGGATACTGGAAATATGGAGGTCTTGGCTAAATATGGCAGTGCCGAACAACAGGAACAATGGCTTAGACCATTAATGGAAGGAAAAATTCGCTCTGCTTTTTTGATGACTGAACCGGGGGTGGCTTCTTCTGATGCCACCAATATTGAAACTTCCATTGTCAGGGATGGGGATGAGTACGTGATTAATGGCCGAAAGTGGTGGTCTTCAGGAGCGATGAATCCTGACTGTAAAGTGTTTATTGTAATGGGCAAAACAGACCCTGCTGCCGCTCGACATGTCCAGCAAAGTATGATTTTGGTACCTGCAAATGCGGCAGGGGTCACGGTAATGCGACCACTTTCTGTTTTTGGGACGGTAGATTCTCCGCATGGCCATGCAGAGGTTGACTTAAAAGATGTTAGAGTACCTGTGGGCAATCTATTATTAGGGGAAGGAAGGGGCTTTGAGATTGCTCAAGGACGGTTGGGACCTGGCCGGATTCATCATTGTATGCGGCTGGTTGGGGTCGCCCAACGCGCACTGGATTTAATGTGTAAACGGGTTAATGAACGGGTGGCGTTTGGGCGTTTGATCAAAGACTTTAGTAGCATCCGACAGGAAATCGCCAAATCGAGGTGCGAAATTGAGCAAGCACGCTTACTCACTTTATCTGCAGCAGATCGAATAGATAAATTTGGGGCAAAGGGGGCAAAGGATTTAATTTCTATGATAAAAATCGTGGCCCCTTCAATGGCTTGTACCGTAGTGGATCGAGCTATTCAGGCGCACGGCGGAATGGGTGTGAGTAACGATGCACCCCTGGCTGGTTTTTACATATATGCCCGAACGGTTCGCTTAGCGGATGGGCCGGATGAGGTACATATGTATCAATTGGGCAGAAATACCGTAAAGCAGTATCAAACAAGGGTTATGGAAATGGCCTAAAATTTGGAATAAAATGACGAAGGTAAAACCCGCAGCGACTATCATGCTGGCGCGAAATAGGGGAATAATGGGAATAGAAGTGCTGCTACTTCGCAGAAACAGGGCATTGAAGTTTGCTTCTGGTTTCTGGGTATTTCCCGGCGGAAAGGTAGAACCCAGTGAAAGCAAAATGGCAGCCAATGAGTTGGAAGCAGCCAAAATTGCTGCAGTAAGAGAAACTAAAGAAGAAACCAATATCAACATACCGCTCTCCGACTTGATTTTTTTTAATCATTGGACGACACCAGTCGTTGAGCCTCGAAGATTTGCAACCTGGTTTTTTTTTGCAGATGTAAGTGCCAGTGAGGTAGAAGTCAAGGTGGACGGAAGCGAACTGGAAGAACATCTCTGGATAAACCCACAAAAGGCGATTGATAAAGCCCATACTGGCGAAATCATATTGATGCCTCCTACTTATATGTGCCTTCAACGCATTAGTCAATGCAAGGACATTGCTGCTATCAGAAAAGAATTAAGCCTTAATGAGCCGGCTTTTATTCTTCCCAACCTCATTTTTAAAAATAATAAAATATACTGCTTATACGAGGGAGATGCTGGCTATAAAAACGGTGATATTGATACTCCAGGCCCCAGGCACCGCCTGGTGGGAAATAGCTTAAAAGGGGGTTATACTTTTTTTTATAGTGATTGTGAGCACATTTTCCCGATTAATGGCTCTATTGGCTTAAAGATGAGTTCTAGTAGGTCACTCAATTGAATTTAACAACTTGCGTGTTAATCTATAAGGACAAATGTTGTCCTCCGATTGTTTTTTCTTCCCGTTTCTGTTTCGTTGGTATCAATAGGCTGGCTTTCGCCAAATCCCTTATGCTGGAGTCTTGAAGGATGGATTCCCTGCTCTACTAAGTAATTTTTTACTGCCTCGGCTCGATTTTCCGAAAGCTGCAAATTGTCGCTTTCCGAGCCGATGCTATCCGTATGCCCATTGATTTGAATGTTCAAATTGGGATTTTCAACCAATAATTCTTTTAAGCGGTCCAATTCCGATAGAGACACCGCTTTTAATTCTGCAGAACCCGACTCAAAGAACACATTTTTTAAAATAATCGGCTGTGTTTTTATTGCGAAGGGCTTATCCGAATCAGGAATGGGTTGTAAGGCGATTTCTAATAAAAAAGGTGCTCTCAAGCTTGACTTTTCTAATAATTCAAAATTTTCAGAGTGGAAAAAGTATTTTTCCTTGTGAATGTTTAAGGCATAATTTCCACCCATTGGCAAGCAGGTTAAAAAATTGCCATGACTATCCGTTTTTGCTGTAGTAAATATTTCACCTGATACTAAATCAATGACTTCGACCTTAGCCGCTACAATATTTTTGAGACTAAGGGCATCTTTCACTTTTGCTTTGGCATAAGTAACCGGATTTGGCCGCCACTTTTCGGGCAATTCAAAAGCATAAATGTCGGGCTGTTTTCTAGAATTAATTTTTTCGGTAGCTGCTTCTGGCAAGTGATCTTTTGCAAAATAGGCAGTCATGCCATCCAGCGTGATAAATAAAGCACCTTCATTACCTTTGGTATTAATGGGATAGCCTAAATTTTGAGGGATTCCCCAACGGCCGGAGGCTTCCTTTTTAGATAAAAACAGGTCATAGCCACCCATGCCTGGATGCCCTTTGGACATAAAATAGAGGGATTGATTATCCGGATGAAAAAACGGGGCTTCGTCATCTGCTAAAGTATTGATTCTTCTACCCAAATTGACAGGATTGCTCCATTCTCCCGCTTCATTTCTTTGAGATCGCCAAATATCTCTGCCACCCAAGCTGCCCTTTCGACTGCTGGCGAAATAGAGCGTTCTACCATCAGCAGATAAAGAAGGCTGTGATTCCCAAGCACGGGTATTAATCGGCTGCCCCATATTTTGAGGCTTCGTCCAGGAATCGCCTTTTTTTTCGGAAAAATACAAATCGCAACTGCCATAACCAGACCGATCACTGCATTTTACAAAAACCAGTAAACTCCCGTCCGCAGAAATATATTGAGAGCCTTCATTGTCCGGTGTATTAATGCCTTCCAAGGGAAGGGGCATTTGCCACTCATTCTGTTCTTTTTTACTAAAAAAAACATCTTCTTGACCCCTAACTCTTCGAGTGAACACGAGTGTGTTTCCCTCGGCGGTAATCGAGGGAAGGTACTCTGGGTATGGTGTATTAATGATTGAGGAAAGCGGTCTGGGGTCAAAAGGAACGGGATTTTTGAGGGCAGTAGCAGCAAAGTGGCAGTTTTTTAGATAACTCTCCGCTTTTGACCGGAGAGCGGTACTCTTACTTTTGGAATTTAAAAATTTGTCAAAATAGTGTGCTGCTTTTTCAAATTTATCTTTTTGCCAGCTAATAAACCCCAGATAATAATAGGCTTGTGGTTTGTATAAAGAATCTATTTCGATTACTTTTTTCAAGCCTTTGCTTGCTTCTTGATACCTTTTTTGGTTATAATAAATAGCGGCTAACTGATAGTGGGCATCTATAAAATTCGGAGCTTGCTCAATAGCTGCAGTGTAGTCCTTGATTGCTTTTTCCCACAAACCATTTTTATTGTATTCATAGCCCCTTTCATAGAGTCTTTTTGCCTTACCTTCCGCCGTTTTTTTTGTTAGGTAAGCTGTTTGACTACAGGCTATTTGCAGGCAGGCCAAAAAGAAACAAAGAAAAAAGGATAGTCGGGAAGCGATTTTATCTCTTTGCTTCCAATTGCAAAAAATTATTCTAGGCATGTCTTTGATCATTTTCAAGAAATAAACGAGGGATTTTAAGGGATAGTTTGTCAGAAAGCTAGTTTTTGCTCAGACGGAGTTCTTCCTTAGTTGTTTTTAATATCTGGTCTGTTTTTTGCATCAAAAATTGAACATACCCTGTTGATTCTTTATAAAGTATTTCCTGAAAAAACATGCAAATCCTTTCTTTTGACAAGAAATTATTATTGAGTTTACCTTTGGCGCTATTGCTTTGCTTTGCAAGTTCACTGACTGCCCAAACCTCAAAATCATATAGCAAAATTGATATTCCAAAAAATCTGGAAAGGAAGTTTCGTAGAGATGCAGCTCGGCTCGCCTTGCGGCTAGATGCCGAAAAAGAAGATTTAAGATACCTGGGCATTATTATTCCGGCACCTAATATCGAACTGATCTATGATATTCTCACCCAAATTTACCAACGGGATGAAACTGCCAAATCCATTGCCAAATGCAATGTCCATACTTTTCCTAATCCCTCCATTGACCAATTGGTTGTTATTTATGAAAAAGATATTGATTGGGCGGCTCCTCTAAGAGCTGGAATTAGCGAAACAGAAAGCCTAGAAATAAATGAGCTACTATATGAATTTGATCTCATTATTGAAAAGCATTTGCCTTGGAATGATACACAGGATGCATTGACTATTCGATCTAAAGAGCCGCTGAATATGGCGGCTTTAGCCAATGAATTTGCTGATATTGAAGGCATTATAGACATTGATCTAGGTATCCCCAAAATAGGTGGAAACGATATTATTTTTTCTCGTATATCCAATGGCTGGGAGATTGAATATCTGCTCAAATTTGGAGCTTATCTAAGCGGCGGTGGCAAAAAACATAGTTGGAAATATCGGATATTGGATGAAGGAACTATTTTGTTTATAGAGGAAAGCGGCAGTCCAATTCCTACCTGGATGCGTTGTAAAAAGGAAGCTATTCCTATGGTTTTTGAAGGGTAAAAAATTAATCGCCTAATATTATTGATTTGCATTTTTACTTTTCGTTTCCCCTGTTTACTAGCTAGGCCTTTTCTTCCGAAATCGCTTTTTTTTAGAAGTAGCTTTTGTTTGTAGGCGGTCTTTTATAACAGCCCTTTTTTGCTGCTTTTTTCGCATTCCAAGTAGTTTTTCAATTAAATCTTCGCGATTAATGCTCTTGAGCTTGGCTCGAATTAAGGGATGGTTTTCTTTTTTATACCAAAAGAAAAAGAGATGCTGGTTCTTCTTTTCTCGTTTCGTTTTAGCGGTATAAACTGGCTGTAAAGTATAGGGGTGCAAGCCCGTATAATAAATGACCGTCGCTACCGTCATTGGCGTAGGTGTAAAGCCTTGTACTTGTTCCAATTGAAAGCCCATCTCCTTCGTTTCTGCTGCCAAATTTGCCATATCTTCCAACTGTGATCCTGGATGACTAGAGATAAAATAAGGAATCAAGGGTTGGTTCAGACCCTGTTTTTGATTAACCTTATCGTATTTTTTTTTGAATTCGTGAAAATGCTTGAAGGAAGGCTTTCGCATGATCTTTAAAGTAGCATCGGAGGTATGTTCAGGAGCTACCTTTAAGCGGCCACTGATGTGGCACGTAACGACCTGTTCCAGATATTCATCAAGGCTATTATCTGCATTTTTATTATAACTTTCCACTAGTAGGTCATAGCGAATACCGCTACCTATGAAAGCTTTTTTTATTTTCGGATGCGCATCCACTTTTTTGTATAATTCAGTCATGGATCGGTGACTAGTATCTAAATTGCTACAAATGACCGGGTGGATACAAGAAGGACTAACGCATCTATCGCAAATGGATTGCACTTTTCCTTTCATGCGATACATGTTTGCAGAAGGGCCGCCTAAATCGCTGATGTAGCCCTTGAAATCGGTCATTTTTGTTACCTGATCCACCTCTTTTAAAATAGAGGACTCTGAACGACTAGCGATAAATTTTCCCTGATGAGCAGAAATGGTACAAAAACTGCATCCGCCAAAACATCCCCGATGCATATTGACCGAAAAGCGAATCATTTCATAAGCTGGAATAGAGCCACGTTTTTTGTACTTTGGGTGCGGCAGGCGGGTATAAGGCAAATCAAAAGAGGCATCGATTTGCGCCTCTGTCATGGGGGGGTAAGGGGGATTGACGATTAGTTTTTTTCCCTTGACTTCCTGAATAATTCTGCGAGCATTTACTTTGTTGGATTCTTGTTCAATGATTTTAAAATTGGCTGCAAAAGCGCGTTTATCCCTCAAACATTTCTCATGGGAACTCAAATGAACATCCGCCCATGATTTATTTTTAGGCAAACCTTCTGCTTTTGAACACAAAATGGCCGTCTGCGGAATAGTCGTTAAATTTTTAAAGGGCACTCCTTTCTTCAGTAAGCGCAAAATGGCCCGTAGCGGTAGTTCGCCCATGCCATAGACCAGCATATCCGCTCCGCTCATTTCCAGAATATTGGGAAAAAGTTGATCTGCCCAATAGTCATAATGGGTTACGCGCCTCAAAGAGGCCTCTATTCCCCCAATCAACACCGGCACATCGGGGTATAGTTTTTTTAAAATCTTGGTATAGACGGTCGTTGCATAGTCGGGGCGGAAATTGGCTGCCCCGCCGGGCGTATAAGCATCTGTGGATCGCTTTCGCTTATTGGCAGTATAGTGATTTACCATAGAATCCATGCAGCCAGAAGTTACGCCAAAAAACAGTCGAGGTCGACCCATTTTTTTAAAATCCCGCAGGTCATCTGTCCAGTTTGGCTGGGGGACAATGGCAACCCGTAATCCTTCACTTTCCAAAATTCTACCAATAACGGCCGTTCCAAATGCAGGATGGTCCACATAAGCGTCTCCTGAAATCAGAATGACATCTAATTCCTCCCAGTTCTTTCCTTCCACCTCCTTTTTGGTAATGGGAAGCCAATTGCTTACGGCTTGGTTGCTTGACATGGTACAAATTTACTGATTTTCTGTTTATCAATATTTTTTACTGGCATCTGGCAAGGGGCATAGCGAAATAATTACCTTTGCATTATCCTTAACCTCTTCTTTTACAAATGACGACTGAGGCCAATGCAATCCGTATTTAACATTTATCTGGAATTGGGTTTCGAGCATATTTCGGATATTAAAGCCTACGATCATATTCTTTTTTTGATAGCGCTCTGCGCCATTTACCGTTTCCAAGAGTGGAAAAAAGTATTGATCTTGGTGACAGCTTTTACTATTGGTCATTCGATCACCTTAGCTTTGGCAGCTTTGGACGTTATTTCCTTTCCTTCCAAAATCATTGAATTTTTAATTCCTGTAACCATTTTGATTACCAGTATTTTTAACATAATAAAAAGGGAAAATAGAGAGATGAAAGGTATTTTTAATAAAAATTTGAACATCAATTATCTCTTTGCTCTATTTTTTGGAGCCATTCACGGAATGGGTTTTTCCAATTTTTTGCGCTCTACTATACTTCCGGGGCAAGAAAATGAGTTGATTATTCAGCTACTCGCTTTTAATATCGGTGTAGAACTAGGACAGTTGATGATTGTTGCTTTTATACTGCTAGCTGCTTTTTGGGGTTTAAATATTTTAAAAATAAAACAAAGGGAATGGACCCTATTTGTTTCAGGAGCAGCGGCTGGGGTTTCCCTTATTCTAATGATGGATACCTATCCTTGGTAATCTTTTGCAAATAAAAAGTATGATACTAAAAAAGGGCATTTTTCTGGTAGCGTTCTTATTACTTGTTTATCCGACCTTCTGCAATAATATTGCGAAGGAAAGCCACGAATTCCATCTTAGCAAATGCCAAATAGCGTACAACCAAGAAGCACAGGTACTACAAATCAGCCTGCATTTGTTTATTGATGATTTGGAAGAAGCTCTACGACAACAAGGTGCAGATAAGTTATATATCTGTACGGAAAAAGAAAGCGAAAAAGCAGAGGATTATATTTACAAATATTTACAACAAAAATTCCAGATCAACCTGGAAGGAACGGTTATTAATTACAGCTTTTTGGGTAAGGAAATATCAGAAGACCTGTCCGCTGTTTGGTGCTACTTGGAAGTCAAAAACATTACAGCTTTTGGAAAAATGCGCGTTAAAAATAACTTGCTTATGGAAGTATTCGAAGACCAGAAAAATATTATCAGCATTCTTGGGCCTGATAAAAAGAAAAGCTATTTTTTATTCGATCAAATCAATAATGAAGAAACGATTGAGTTTTGACCTTTCGAGATGTTCAAAAAGATTTTTATATTACCTATCCGCTTGTATCAGCTAGCGATTTCGCCGCTTCTGGGCTCTAATTGTCGTTTTAGCCCAACTTGTTCTAATTATATGATTCAGGCGATTGAAGAATGGGGGGTGCCAAAAGGAATTTGGCTGGGTGCAAAACGCTTACTCAAATGCCATCCCTGGGGCCCGACAGAACATCACGACCCCGTTCCGAAAAATATGGCTAAGAAAAGTTGATTTAGATTATTCAATAATTTCCAATTTTTAATAATGCTAAGAAGACCCAGAAGAAATAGGCGTTCGGTTGCAATCAGAGGTTTAGTGCAGGAAACGCAGTTAGGCACTGGTCATTTGGTCTATCCCCTTTTTGTTGTGGACGGAAGCCACACAAAAGAGACTATTCGTTCTCTTCCTGGCACTTATCGCATGTCTTTGGATAAGGTACTCGAGGAAGTACAGGAATGTTTAAAATATAATTTGCGCAACTTTATTCTTTTTCCAGCAGTGGAAGAAGAACTAAAAGATAAAACAGCTTCTTATAGCTATCGCGCAGACAATTTTTATTTAAAAATTGCGACAGCCATAAAAAAACGATTTCCCGAAGCCTGTTTGATTAGCGATGTCGCTATGGATCCTTATAGCTCTGATGGACACGATGGTATTGTGATAAATGGAAAAATTATCAACGATGATACCTTACCCATTCTCGCAAAGATGGCGGTGGCCCAAGCTGAAGCGGGATTTGATCTGATTGGGCCTTCGGATATGATGGACGGACGCGTGCAAGTAATCCGAGAAGCCTTGGACGAAAATGGTTTCTACGAAACGGGTATTCTGTCTTATACTGCAAAATATGCTTCTGCCTTTTACGGACCTTTCAGAGATGCGCTGGAATCTGCTCCAAAAGCAGGAGACAAAAAGACCTATCAAATGGATCCTGCCAATAAACAGGAAGCCTTGATTGAAGCAGAATTGGACATTGCAGAAGGGGCAGATTTTTTAATGGTCAAACCTGCATTGAATTACCTGGATGTCATTCATTTGTTAAAGCAGAATTTTGATTTGCCAATTGCCGCTTATCATGTAAGTGGAGAATGCGCGATGTTAAGTGCAGCTTGTCAAAATGGCTGGCTGGATTATAGAAAAGCAATGCCAGAAACCTTATTGAGTATCCATAGAGCGGGAGCCGATGTGATTATTACTTATTTTGCGAAAGATTATGCTAAAATGATTGAGAAAAAATGGAGTAATTGAATAATACAGTGCCACGACACCTTTCTACCTAATACCTCTATCCATGAAAAATATTATCAAACGACTTTTTATCTGGCTGGGAATTGCCTTTTTTTTCATTTTTATTGCTTCCATTATAATTTCTTTAATATTTGAAGAGGAAATTGGCCAGCAAATAGTTACACAAATTAATCAAGACTTGGTAGCAGATTTGGAAGTAGCGGATTTCAGGCTTTCGTTGATTAAGGGCTTTCCAAATGTTTCTGCCAATTTGCAAAAGGTCGTATTACCGGATAACCGAAATGGCGTTTTGCTGGAAGCTGAAAACATGTCTTTTCGGATTGGACTATTGAGCCTTCTTAGTTCAAATTTGAAAATAAAATCCGTTTTGGTCGAAAATGGGGCTTTATTTGTGGAAATAGACCAAAGGGGCAAGGCCAATTATTTTATCCAAAAACCCTCCAAAAATAAAGCTAATACTGCCAGTAGTAGCTTTGGTCTATCATTGGACGAAGCCATTTTGAAAGATATAGAATTGATCTATATTGACAAGAGAGCAAAACAAGAGATGAAGTTGCAACTAGAAGATGCTTCTTTCTCCGGCGAATTTTCGGATAAGCAATTTTCACTTACCAGCGAAGCTGAAATCAATTCCAATTTTGTAGAACTAACAGACGGGCGGTATTTTGTTGGGAAACCACTGGGTTACGACGCTAAAATATATGTGGACCTTGAAAAAAAGTTGTATAAATTTCAGGAAGTAGAGCTTTCCGTAGCGGCCAATGTATTTGATATTTCAGGCATTATCGCACAAGAAGAGCGTTTCACAGATTTTGATTTGCAGGTAAAAACCAAAAAGGGAAGCCTAGAATCTGTCATTCAGCTATTGCCAGAAGAGTATCAATATCTGGAAGGCTTTAAAAGCAGAGGAGATTTTACTTTTGATGCAACGGTAAAAGGAAAACAAAATGAACGAGAAAATCCGGTGGTCAACCTGAATTTTGGCTTAAAAGAAGGCATATAAGCCATACTAGCCTGGAGTCTTCTGTTCGAGATGTTTCTTTTACCGCCAATTTTAATAATGGAAAAGCTCGATCGGGAGAAGATGCCGTTTTTAAAATAAATAATTTCAAAGGCTATTTCAATCGGGAATTAATAGAAGCTCAATTGAAATTAGTCAACCTTAAAAACCCCAAAATACAGTTCCATCTGGACGGTACACTCCCTTTAAAATCCGTCTATCCTTTATTCAATGCGCCAGCCGTTACAAATGGAAGGGGAGAAATAGAACTGAGAAATGTTCAAATTGAAGGCTATTATAAAGACATGATTAATCCTTCCAGAATCCATCGGGTTAAGTCTAATGGCGTAGTGGAACTGGATGATGCGGCGCTTACCATTAATGATGAACGGCTGACATTAGACAGGGGGCTTCTGACTTTGAGGGGCAACGATTTGAGCATTGAAGAAGTCAAGTTGGAAGGTGCGGGAAGCGAAATGGAGTTAAATGGTTCAGCAAGTAATTTTTTGCCGGTTTTGTTAGCGGATTCTATTAATAGTAAAAACGCACATTTGACCTTTAATGCAAAACTGAAATCTGCGCATTTGGACATAGACCGATTGATTAAAGTGGCAGAATTGCAACCCACCGAAGAGCAACAATCCAGAGATTTGGCAACTAAAGGACTCGAAGAATACGATGCGGTCCTCCTTCCTAAAAAAGAATTTATCACTAAATATCTTCTGGGTACATTTGATGCAGAGGTCGAGTCTTTTGATTATAATTTGATTGAAGGAGAAAGTTTTACTGGAAAGTTGGAATTTGCAAATAATCAAATGACTATTATTGGAGAAGCGGGTGCAATGGGCGGCTCCTTTGATATTGACGGTACGGGGTATTTTGAAAGAAATCCGCGCCTGCGAGCCAATATTGTTTGCAATGATATCAATGCGAAAGAATTTTTCAGGCAATGTGAAAATTTTGGACAAGAGGTATTACAATCCAAACATATCGAGGGAAATTTGAATGCAAAAATGGTCGTTAGTGCAAAATGGGAACCGGATGGAACCTTCATGGAAGATGAACTCAGGGTCATTGCTGGTATTGGAATTGCGAATGGGACGCTGAGTGATTTTGAATTGCTGGAGGAGTTCTCTTCTTATGTAAAAGTAAGGGATTTGCGGAACGTCAGATTCGTAGATATGCAGAATACCCTCGAAATACAAAATCGGCGTATCTATATCCCCGTAATGTTTATACAAAGTAATGCCATGAACATGCTACTGAGCGGAGAACATACTTTTGATAATAATATTGATTATAATATTAAAGTAAATGCCGGACAAGTGTTATTGGCTAAGTTTAAAAAGCACAACCCAAATTTAGACCCGCAGCCCGCCAAAAAACATGGACTATTCAACCTTTATTTTAATGTTAAAGGACATATAGACGACTATGAAGTAGAAACCAATAAACGGAAAGTCAAGAGAGAATTTACCCGTAGTGAATATCGAAAAAGAGCCATTGAAAAAGCATTAAAAGAGGCGTTTGGAACGATTGAACTAATAGAGGCACCCAAAGAGTTGGAGGACCAAATTCCTGAATACGAAGAAGCTGACGGGGAAGAGGAGTATTTGGATGTCGTTCAGGGAAGTGGCAAAAGTGGCGGGCTTTAGCACGAACATTATGCAAACTGGATAAGGATAAGAAAATAAAAACACCCATTCACGCCGGATATTCTACATAGTTTCTGGGTGTTTCATATAATCGGACGGTTAGGTCATATTTTTTAGCCAATTTGCTTCTAAGAATTTTCCAGATCGTATAGCAGATATTTTCGGCTGTAGGATTCAAGTTTTTGAACTCAGGAGTGTCCAGATTTAGATTTTTATGATCGAATCTATCCTCTATTTCTTCTTTAATTAATTCTTTTAAAATTTTTAAATCAATCAAATAGCCAGTCGCTGGATCCACTTCGCCTACCAGTTTTACTTCTAACTCGTAATTATGCCCATGATAATTTGGATTATTACAAACGCCAAAAACGGCACGATTCTTTTCTGCCGACCACTTGGGATTGTGGAGGCGATGGGCAGCGTTGAAATGAGCTTTTCTGAAAATGGCAATTTTCATATTTTTCGATTTACCAAAGAATCATCAAATTTTATGCAAGTGGCTTTAGCCTGTTGAGCTTTTAATCAATAGACTAAAGTCGTATCGTACTAGGGTCGGATGACCATTAGGCGCCGAGTTGCTATTGTTTTTCCTTGTGCATCCGTCAGGCTATATAGATAAGTACCTTTTCTCAATTTGGAAATATCCAGTTTAATCGTTTTCGAACCATGCAGTTGATAATCTTTTCGCATAACGACTACTCCCAGAATGTTGTAAATTTTTAAGGAATAGGTAGAGGGTTTTAAATTGGAAAACTCGAAGCGCACGTTATTAATTGCAGGGTTGGGATAAACGTAAATATTGGGGCGCCCACTTACTACCGTTCGCATATTTAAAGAAGGATCTGTAACGGTATAAAAAACGGTTTCTGCGCTTACCCCATCCGGCTTTAGATGAGCGGACGCTATCGGAAGCACCGTTTCATTACTATAAAAATAATAGGACCGATGAAGTTGTTTGCTCTTGAATCTATCATCTCGCACGTCATCCGTAATATCTTGCCAGGGGAGTGCGCCCACTTTTATTTCCAATTTCAGTTCCTTTATTTCTGTTCGTTTTTCCCTTAGCACTTCATAGGTATTATCCGGCAGAGATAAAATCCCCCAGGCATCCATTTCGCTTTTTCTATTAATGAAACATTTGTATTGGACGGAATCCGGTGTAATGGGAAGGGCATATAAATCTTCTTCTGATAAATCACTGGCAGCGACCTTAAAAGAAAAGCGACCGTCTTTTTCGGAGGTCATTCCATACTTTAAAGGAGTGTTTAATTCCTGCAAGGGAGAGGCAAAATAGGTGGTTGTATGAATACCTAGATTCAACGGATCAGGACCTTTTCGAGCTATTAATTCTAATTTATTTTCAGTTAATTTATAAAAGCCTTTACCTCCGTCCATTTCCTCAATCACAATATCTGCATTTTTAAATACTGGTTTCTTGCCTGCCTCATTTGCTGATTTAACTTCAATTTTTTGGGTAAAAGCGGATTGTAGTCCCGTAAAATCCCATTGTTGATGAGCACCTTTCCCAGTGATTGAGATGCCTTCCGGCAACTTATCGCTCGCCAATAAAACGGTATCTCCAACTTGGGGCAAAATATCGGCATGGATGGTTGGTTGTCCAAAAGCAAGCACATTGCACCAAACAAATATTGCAAAGGAAATTAATCGAAACATATTAAGGCTTGGATTATATTTGTAACAGAACACTAAATCAAGAATTTTTTGTTTTTATATAAAAATTTTTATCGATCGTAAAAGTGATTATTTTCTTATGAAATTTTCTTTTTTGCCATTTTCCATTAGGTTGAATCCACACTTCTCGATCATTTACTTTGATTTTTATAGGCATATCAAATCCATTTACAATATTTGTCCAACGATAAAATAGCTTCCTTTTTTTGATGCGATATTCTAGCACAGGCAACCGAGAATCCCGCAGATACTGATCAAAGAATTGTTGTAAATCTATGCCTGTATGCTTACTCAAATAAGTTTCAATTTGCTGACTAGTGACCGTTTGGTGATAAAAATCTTTGTTTATACTTCTTAGGATAGACCGCCATTTTTCATCATTTTCGATTAATTGACGCAAAGTATGGAGCATATTAGCCCCTTTGGAATACATATCGCCAGACCCCACTGCATTGACGTGATAAGGGGCTATAATGGGGCGGTCATTCCTGATGTTTTTTCTAGTGCCAATTACGTATTCTTCTGCTGCTTTTTTGCCAAAATGGTAATCTAAAAAAAGGTTTTCTGAATAGGTTGTAAAACCCTCATGCACCCACATATCTGCTCTATCGGCGTAGGTAATATTATTGGCAAACCATTCATGGCCGCTTTCATGGACAATGATGTAATCGAATTTAAAACCCCAACCTGTATCGCTAATATCTCTACCCTTATAGCCATTTTTATAATCATTGCCATAAGTGATCGAGCTTTGATGCTCCATGCCTAGATAGGGTACTTCTACCAGCTTGAATCCATCCTCATAAAATGGATAGGGACCAAACCAATGCTCAAAGGCTTCGAACATGCGCGGCACTTCCCGAAAGTGTTTTTTTGCTTTTTCCAGGTTGCCTCTAATGACATAATAATCACAATCTAAAAGCCCTTTTTCTCCTTTGTATTGTTCTCCAAAATGGATATAATCGCCAATATTGATATTAACGACATAATTGCTGATTGGATTACTGACAAACCAATGAAAAGTCCTAGTGTCGTCCTCGTTTTTGTCAATGCCTCGCAATCGACCATTGGAAACATCCATTAGGTCCTTTGGTACAGTCACGCTAATAAGCATGCTATCGGGCTCATCATACATATGGTCTTTGCAAGGCCACCAAAGACTGGCCCCATCTCCCTGGCAAGTCGTTACGATAAAGTCCTTTCCATTTTGGTCTTTTGTCCAGGTCAGCCCACCCGACCAAGGAGGATTGGTGCTAATTATAGGCTTGCCGCTATAGTGTATTTTTAATTCTTTTACTGCACTAATTTCTTGATCATCAACTAATTGTACAAAAAAGGCACTGCCCTTTCTTTTAAAATTTAATACTTGTCCACCCTGCTCTATTTTTTGAATATTCATGGGCTGTTGTAGATCAATTTGTATTACCTTTCTTGGTTCGAGTACTCGATATTGCACTAGATTGGTGCCTTCTATGGTTTGTGCTTCAGGATTCACTTTTATATCCAAATGATAGTAAATCAAGTCCCACCAGGCTCTTTCAGGAGTAATGGAGCCGCGTAAAGTATCTTGGTAAGTAAAGCCTTTTGTTTGAGCGAGCAGGCATTGGGAAACGCAAGAAATCAAAAGAATGGTCAAAATAAAAAACAGATTCTTTTTCATAGGTCTTTAATTAGCTAACAGCTTCTAAATTTTTTGCCCTTTTTTTAGGTATAAACCGCCTCCATTCCAGAGGTAATATTATTCCCTGCATCTGCAAGGCTTGCACTCGATATAAATAAGCTGCTCCCTGCATGATTTGTTCTGCAATATCTGCTGCACGTCTATTTTTATAATTTTCTAAATAAGTGCCTTTTACCCAATCGTTAAAAGCTCCCATAGAAGGGCCGCACCAGATCTGATAGTCCATCATCCGGTCGGGCTTGCCCGAATTTGCCCAATTGGAAGATAAACCCAAATACCACCGGAAGATGAGGGCCATTTTGCGCTTGGGGTTATGTTGCGCCCGCTCGATTTGCGTTGGATCTCGCTGCTGAAAAAAATCGATGCAGTATTGCCAAATAGTTTCCAAGGATTCTCTAAATACCTTTTTTTCCAAATCTGCTCTCTCCTTATCAGGAATTTCATCAATGGAATTATAGCGGTTATAATATTCGTACAATTTTTTAGCACGAGGCCCAAATAGGGAGCCTCGTTTTAATACCTGTAATTCCACCCCCATTTCAAACATATCCGAAGCAGGAGCCATAGTGACATCTGTAGAAGCCACTGCTGCCAATAATTTGCGGACATGCTCCGATGTGCCAGCTTCTATGCAAGCCTGGTTGACTGATCCGGTCACTATATAAGCAGCACCCATCATAAAAGCGGCCAAAGCAGAGGCGGGGGTTGAAATGCCGCCGGCAGCACCTACCCGAATAACTTTTTCGTACTGGTATTCCCGCTGAATTTCATCCCTCAAGCCAATAATAGTAGGTAGCAAAGCAACCAACGGGCGATTGTCCGTGTGTCCTCCTGAATCGGCTTCTACTGTAATATCATCTGCCATGGGTACTTTTTGGGACAATTCTGCTTGTAAAGGAGTGATTTTGCCTTGCTCCAATAGCAGTTTCAGGTGTTTTTCCGGGGCGGGTTTCATAAAATGGGTTGCCACTTCTTTGCGAGAAATTTTGGCGATAACTTTGTTGTTAACGATTGTATTCCCTCTTTCATCCTGCGCTAGTCCCGCCACGCGATAGTGAACAATATGCTCCGTCAAGCGCAAAAAGGCAGAAGCCTCTACCACCTGCACGCCCTTCTCTAGGTACAATTGAACAGCACCCGCTTCCAGGGCTTTTTCATTGGGGCTATGGATAAGATTGAAGGCATAGCTTTGTGTGGATAAATTACTTTGTATCGTTTCGATAGCTTGATTCACCCTTTGGGGTACTAGTCCCGCTGCTCCAAAAGAACCTAATAAATGGGCTTTTCCTATGGCAACAACCAGTTTTTCGGAAGCAATCCCATTGGCCATTGCACCTGTTTTGTAGGCATATTTAGTCTGGTAATCAGCTCGAAATGCAGGATCGCCTAGTTGCTCAGCCGTCATCGGGGCGACCATTGCCAACATTTGTAGTCCTTTACCTTCGGTATTTAGCTCGCCGTCATTAGTCAAGCCGATTCGATCTCTAAAGTCTTTGACTACGAAACAGGGTAGGCGGATATTGGTCAATTTTTTTCGGATGCCTTCAGTATCAAAAGCAATAGAACGAGGAGAGCCTTTCCAGTTGAGAGTGCTTGAATTGCCCGAGTATTTTAATTGCATTGTAGCGGCTTTTATTCAAAAGCAAAACTAAGGAATTTCCACTTCTCGTTCGGCTTGTTCTCAAATATTCCAATCATATTCCATATATTTTGCTGTTTTAGTCGCAATTTTTGATCCGTGCTGTTTCGCTACTACGTGGAGTGCCATTTCAATGCCTGCAGAAATGCCGGCGGCGGTTATGATTTTTCCATTATCCACATATTTGGTATGGGGTATTATTTGGGTATTGGGTGCTACTTTCTCCAGTGCTGCAATCGCTTTGTGGTGGGTGGTAGCGGCCAGTTTATCCAGCAGTCCACAGGTCGCTAAAACCAGTGAACCTGTGCAAACGGACAATAATAAATCCAAGCTGTCAAATTGAGATTTTATCCAACCCTTTATGGTTCCATTGTGCATTTCTTGCCTTGTTCCAAGGCCTCCTGGGATGAGCAGCATATTCAAATCGGGATGATTATTAATGGTATAATTTGCTTGTACCAAAAAATTATTGCGGGCTTTGATTAATCCTTCTTTTTCTGCTATCAGAAATACTTTATAAGGCGGGTCGCCCTTTTTATCTCTGCAAATGGAGAATACCTCAAAAGGACCGGCAAAGTCCAGGACTTCTACTTCATTGAAAATTAAAATACCTACGGTTTTCATGATCTATTTCATTAACTCAAAATCAATGTGGTAATGGTCGTCATGTACTCGATTTACTAAATCTGGTAAGGAACGCGCAAAATAAATTCCTTTTTGCTTTACTTGTCGGCCGCTTTTAGTTTTAAAAAAATCATCTTTCAACTCAATTTTGAAAATAACCTTTTTGATCCTTAAGCCATTTTTTTGAGCAGCTTTTTTTAAAGCGAGGATATGTTTGCCCATTGTTTCAAAATCAATTTGAACATTTTCATTGATTTTTAAAATACCCGAATCGGTAAATTCCAACAAATAGTGCCAAAGTCCTATTTTGTCAAAAAAAGTGGATTGTTGTTTTCCTTTTTTCTTTGGGATCATAAAATCTACACTTAATCCATTTTGATGCGTTCGATGAATAAGCATTTTGCCTCCTTTTTTATTGGAACATTCCATAATTTTAAAATGAATACCTTCGCAACTTTTTTCACACACTTTGTAAGCGTCTATTATAGTCTTATAAACTCGAGAATTGGTATAGCCATTATTTAAAATATAATAACTTAAGGGGCTGAAATAGCTAAAATTAGCTCCTGAATAGGGCATCAAATAAGCATTTTCTAGCCTGCCTTTGGCTACACTGCCTATAGATTGACTATTTCCTTTGTTTTTATAGAAAAACTCAGGGATTGCCAGTAGCAATAGAATGCCTATACCTGCTAATACTACCCATTTGCCTTTTACCAACTTTTCATTTTATTGACCAAATTAATGGAATCACGTTCTTTTGATTTATTTTAACTGCTGGCAATTTACCATTATTAAGTTGAAATTGCGAGGGGATTTCCTAAAGCAGGCTTGTCCGTTGCAACCTTTTTTTCAAAAAAGTTTCTATTAAAGCATTAGCTATTGTCAAAAACCAACTCCGCCATGTTAAAAAACTACCTTAAAGTTGCATTCCGTCATTTTACTAAAAATCAATCCTTTAGCTTAATTAATTTATTTGGGCTATCCGTTGGACTGGCGGCTGCATTTGCCGTTATTCTTTACGTACAGGACGAATTATCTTACGAAAGTCACCATGAAAAAGCCGATAGAATTGTGCGGGTGAACCTAGAGGCATCTTTTGATGGAAAAAAAATAAAATTGGGAACAACGCCCAACCGCATCGCTCCTTTTTTAAAAGAGCAATTACCGGAAGTCGAACAGGCATTAAGAGTTTTTACACATAATTTTGGCGAATCAGCCTCCATTCGGGTTGAAGATCAAAATTTTATAGAACCCAAACTCTACTGGGCAGACCCCAACCTCTTTGATGTTTTGACTATTCCCTTGATTAGTGGAAATGTACAAAATGCTTTGGATCGCACTAATACAGCTATTATCAGTCAGTCCACTGCCCAGCGATATTTTGGCAATGAAAATCCAATCGGTAAAATTCTACAAATTGACAGCCGGTACGATATGGAAGTGACCGGTGTATTCCGAGATATGCCAGCCAATACGCATTTATCTTTTAATATCATTGGTGCCTTCCAAACGATTAATTTTGGCAAGCCAGAGCGACTGAGTTGGGGCAATGCCAGTTTTTATACTTTTTTATTGCTAAACCCTGGTACTAATGTGGCTGCCCTAGAAACCAAAATTGCTGAAGCGGTCAAAAGCGGAGTTCCGGAAGAGAGCCAATGGTATCAGTTGAAAATAAAACCCTTGCTAGACTTACGTTTATACTCTGAAGGGATGAGGGATGACGACATTCAATACGGCGATATTAATCAAGTATGGATACTGATTGGTCTGGCGATTATTTTAGTTCTCATTGCTTGTATTAATTATATGAATCTAGCAACTGCCAAATCGCAGCAGCGCTCCAAAGAAGTCGCCGTCAATAAAACTTTTGGGGCCACTTCCCAGCAAATGGCTGCACAATTTTTTATAGAAACTGGACTGTTGGCTTTGATAGGAGTGCTTTTAAGTTTGGCAATTCTTTCTTTTGCACTGCCTTGGTTCAATAACATTGCCAATAAACAATTATTAATCAGTAGTTTATGGAGTCCTCAATTCCTACTAGGGATTATGGGCATCTGGCTTTTAATCACGGCTGTCGCCGGGTCTTATCCCGCTCTTTATCTGTCCTCTTTTAGCCCGATTCAAGTTTTAAGACAGCAAAAACAGCAGGGATTTGGTGCGGGAATGATTCGGAAAGGCTTGGTCGTTTTCCAATTCTGTATCTCTACCATTTTGATTATTAGCACATTGGTTCTATATCAACAATTAAACTATATTAGCAATAAAAAACTAGGTTATTCTCCCGAACAAGTAGTAGCTGTTCGGGTATTGGGAGTGCGTCCTCGCAGCAATGTTGAAACGCTAGAAAAAGAACTGCAACAATTGTCTTCGGTTTCCGGAATCGCCCTTTCTCAAACTTATCCGGGACATGGGGCAAGTGGTCGCTCTCTATCCAAGCCTAATGCACCCGAGGGGCAGTCTGCAGACCTAACGACTTGTCGGGCTTATCCGGGTATTTTTGAGGTATTGAATATAAAATTGTTGGCCGGGAGACCTCCAAAAGTAAGAGAAGAGGGAGACTCAATCGTTCAAATTGTTTTAAACAAATCCGCCATAGACTATTTGGGTTTTACGCCAGAAGAGGCGATTGGAAAACGAGTGGATGCTAACCTGAAGATTTCCGAAATTGTAGGGGTGACCGAAGATTTTCACTTCGGTTCTTTGCATAATAAAATCGGCTATTATGCTTTTCATAACCATAACTCGGAATGGCTTCAGTACCTACTCATTAAGCTGAAAACCAATGATTTGCAAAACGCTATGAGAGAACTAAAATCAAGCTTTGAACGAGTTGCACCTACGACGGCTTTTGAATATACCTTTTTGGATGAAACATTGGATCGCTTGTATCGGACTGAACAAAGGCTAGCGAAAGTGGTCTTTATTTTTGCTGGACTGGCTATTTTGATCGCTTGTTTGGGTTTATTTGCGCTAGCGGCATTTGCCACAGAGCGGCGCACGAAGGAAATTGGTATTCGCAAGGTTTTAGGCGCATCTACCTCCAATATTATAGGCTTGTTATCAAAAGATTTCTTAAAATTGGTCATCGTTGCTTTTGTTATCGCTGCTCCTATCGCTTGGTACGCTATGAATCAATGGTTACAGGATTTTGCCTATCGAATAGATATCCAATGGTGGGTCTTTTTGGTAGCAGGAATAGCGGCAGTTGCCATTGCCTTTCTGACGGTTAGTTTCCAAAGCTTAAAAGCAGCTATGGCTAATCCGGTTGGAGCTTTAAAAGCAGAATAGTGGCAATATCATTACTATCTTCTACAAGACATTTGTCCTAAGTTAGCTTTTTGTTATACTCTAAAAAGGATTTTAAAAAGACTCCTTTTGGCTTATAGTGTTATTTTTGGAAAGAATAAAAAGATCTTTCTATACAATAACAAAGCGTTATGAGCTATTTGGAAGTCGCTAAAGAAGTTTATAAAAAAGCAGCAGAAAGTCCGGAAGTGGGCTTATGCTGTACGACCGCTCCTGTTTGGAAATTGCCAGACTTGGAAATGACCGATAGAATGCTGGAAATGAATTATGGTTGTGGCACGACCGTTCATCCAAGAGATTTGGCAGATAATCCAAGAATTTTATACGTTGGCGTTGGCGGTGGTATGGAGATGCTGCAATTTGCTTATTTCAGCCGACAGAAAGGAGGTGTTGTGGGGATTGACATAGTGGATGAAATGCTGGTAGCTTGTGCCAAAAACCTGAGAGAGGCAGAAAAACTCAATCCTTGGTTTCGAAGAGATTTTGTTGATTTGAAAAAAGGCTCGGCTTTATCCCTCCCTATTGCGGATAATTCTATTGACGTGGCTGCTCAAAACTGCCTGTTTAATATTTTTGAAAAGGAAGATTTATTAATTGCTTTAAAAGAAATATACCGCGTACTAAGGCCACGGGGCCGTATGGTTCTTTCGGATCCGGTCTGCGAACAAGAAATGCCCGAACAGTTGAGAAAAGATGACCGCTTGCGGGCCTTGTGTTTAAGTGGCTCCCTACCATTGCAGGACTATTTGGATATGATCACTTCCGTGGGGTTTGGCACTGTAGAAGTACGCGCTAAAAGACCCTATCGCATTTTAAGCCCCAACCATTATTATACCCACAAAAATATCATCATCGAAAGTGTCGAAGTAGCTGCGCTAAAAGACCCTATGCCGGAAGATGGTCCCTGTATCTTTACTGGAAAAACAGCTATCTATTATGGCGATCAAGCGCAATTTGATGATAATAAAGGGCATCTATTATTGCCTAACCAACCTCTGGCAGTTTGCGACAAAACAGCTAATGCACTTGGCAGCTTGGGGAGAAAAGATATTTACATTTCCGAATCTACTTTCTTTTATGACGGCGGCGGCTGTTGCTAGTTTACACAATTAGTAAAGAGGATTTTAAAAAGAAGAAAACAATAATTTTGAAAAATAAATATGTTTTTGAATTAGTCAATTTTTGATGTTTCGGCTTGAAATTTGCTATGCTTAAAGAGTAAGTTTCAGTTTTATCCTATCGTATTTAATGGCCTGCTTTTAATCCCATTCGGGGAATGTCCTTGTATTTTAATGACCTACCTTTGCGCAAAAGCCCAAAAATCATTGTGCTTATGTGCTTCAAGTAATCCCGTTTTATTTTTTCCTATTTTTGAAACGATAGCAGTTCGTTTTTAAACAGGTTTTGTCAAAACATTAGCTGCCTGAATTTCGCTAGTTTTTCATTGGGCGTTCCAGGGTAAGAAATGGAATGACTGCGGTCAATAAAGACTAGTGATTTTTGGGCGGCTTTTTTGGATCACACAATAGATTTTAGCCTATATATAATCGCTAAAATCCAAAACCTGCAGTACTAGTTGGCCTTTGCTCGATTGGTATGCTCCTCTTTTTCTTTTTTCTTCCTAACCGCAGTACCGCTTTCCAGTTTTCGAGAAATGGCCGAATAGGGGCCTGTGACAATTTCATCTCCTTCTGTTAAACCTTCCAGGATTTCAATATATGTATCGTCCTGAATACCCGTTTTTACTTCTACCATTCGAACGGTATCTGCCCCTTCCACCATTGCAAAAATGACTTCTTTAATTTTTTCTTCTTTTTCTTTTTTATCTTGCTCATCTTCTCTGGTGGTGACCGATTGGATCGGGACACTAAGAACGTTTTCGGCAGTTTTTGTATTAATTTCTACCGAAGCAGACATGCCTGGTCGAAATGGAAAGCGATTATTGGGACTGATCAGATCTGCATAAGAACTAGGGTCTAGCCTGATTTTTACCACAAAATTGGTTACCTGATCTGAGTTAAGAGCAACGGCAACTCCAGTGGCAGAAGTAGCAGAATTAGCAATTTCTGTTACTTTTCCCTTAAATTTTCTATCGAGATAGGCGTCCACTTCTACCTCCACATTATCGTATAAAGCAACCCGGGGAATGTCATTTTCACTGACATCTACCTGCACCTCCATCGCTTCCATATTAGCTATTCGCATCATTTCTGTACCAGCCATCATATTAGCACCGACGACTCTTTCTCCTTTCTCTACATTTAGTTTAGAAACAATTCCGGTCATAGGTGCATATAGAGAAGTTCTTTTTAAATTGGTTCTTAGCTCCTTTAAGCTTGCCTCGCTACTTTTGACGGAATATTCGGCGGCTTTGACGGATTGTTGGGAAGCCTTGAGGTTAGCTTGTGCGGATTCCAAATTGGCTTCGAGGGAGCGATGATTTGCTTGTAAACCTTGTAGGTTGGATAAAGAATTTTCAAAATCGGCATCTGAAATGATCCCGTCTTTGAAAAGTTTTTCATTTCTTTCGTGGATGGATTGGGCGTTGGTCATTTGCGTTTTTACCTGTTCTTTTTGCGCTTTTGCCTGTGCTAGTAAGGCCTTGTTTCGTTCCACATCTGCCTGAGAACGAGCTAATTGTGCTTTAGAATTGTTAACACTAGCTGCGCCTCTTTCGACTTGAGATTGGTAGGCATCCGGGTCAATTTTTGCCAGTAATTGCCCCAATACAACAGAATCTCCCTCTTCGATGTAAAGTTCTACAATTTCGCCGGAAACATCAGGACTAATGATGACTTCAATTTCTGGAAAGATTTTCCCACTAGCCGCTACTGTTTCCATGATGGTTCTTTTTTCTACCTTTTCGGTTTCTACTTGTTCCCCCTTTGGCTTTTGTTGCCCTTTCCAATAGGCGACAGCCAATAGGACCAATAAGACGGCTCCCAAAATGTAAAAGAGTTTGTTGTTTCGCTTTTTCTTTGCCATTATTTTGTTGTAAAGATTTTTAAGAAATTACAATTGTTTTTAAACACATGGAGCTACAGTTCTACTTTGGCACTTTAGAAATAGTGATTGTTTTAAGTGTAATTAGCTCCTAGTTTTGGTGGCGGCTGCCTGTTAAAAACTGCGGAGCGGTTGTTTTTAACTAGAATTTTTGGTTCTTTTTTTTCAATGAAAAAAGAACAACATCTAGTTTTGTTTAAAGTGCCAAAGTAGAATACAGAAACAGGAAGTTTTTTAATCCGTTTTTATCATTAATCATTAGACCTTACCCTCAAGTTTTCGTATGGAGTATTTTCCAAACTACTGACTGGAAGCGGTTTATATGCGGACGCACACAAATCCGAATAGGGTCTATTAATTTGACCAGTCACTTACCTATGCTATGCAAGCAGGCACTCATTTTAACTTTAATTCTCTGCCCAAATAAAAGTCAATAATTTTCAATCGGAATACATAGTCGTATTTGGCGCGAACAAGATTTAATTCTGCGGTGTCTAGATTCGTTTTGGCAGTTGTTAATTCGAGCGTATTGACTGCTCCCAGTTTGTGCCGCTTGTCAGCATTATCGTAGGCGGCTCTTGCTGCTTCTAGTGATTTTTGGGCAGCCGCCAATTCTGTTTCGGCGGCTTTAGCATTGGCAATGGCTGTTTGCACATCTGCTTTTAATTGTTGCTTGCTTTGCTTGTATTGTACTTCAGAGTTAATAATACCCAGTCGAGCATTTTCTACATTGATGCTGGTTTGGTGATTATTATAAATGGGGATATTAACAGCAGCACCAATGGTTTGACCAAAGTTTTTATCCAATTGGTCAAAATATGGATCACTTGGAAAATTACTAACACTGGAATATCGGGAATCTAAGCTTGCAAAGATGGTTACCCGTGGCAAAGCATTAGCACGGGCAATTGGTACGCCCAACCCTGCACTTTTCATCCGGTATTCGCTTGCTTTTATAGAGGGCTGGGTGTTTAAAGCCTGAGTATAAACGGTGGTTAAAGAATAAGCCTCTGGAGAAGGAGGTTCGGCGATAACATCTCCAGGCGATTCTATTTGCATATCGTAGTCTGGCTCTAGTTCCAGCAAATTTTTAAGCGTCAGATAATTTAGATCAACCGTATTTTGAGCGGTAATTAAGGTTTGTTCATTTCGGGCGGTTTGCGCCAGGATTTCCAAACGATCTGCCCTTGGGACTGTTCCCGCTTCGATTCGTTTGTCCATTTGATCCAATTGCTCATTAGTCTGCGCCAATGCTTTTTCGGCAATGGTCACTTGCTCGTTGGCTAGTAAAACATTTAGATAGGCAGAAGCGATTTGCAAGGCAGTTGATTGAAAAGTATTTTTTGCATCTGCTTTTGCTGCTTCTACATCGAATTGGCTTTGTTTGATAGAATTAGAAATTCTGCCTCCGTTATAGGCGGTCAAATTGGCATCTAGCGACCAATTATTAAAACCGAGGCGGGTATTAATAAAATCATTAGTGGTCGGATCAATATTTCTGCCGTATTGGAAGCCAAAATTGGTGCTAGCATTGAGGTTGGGCAGTCTGGACATTCTATTGCCCTTCTCTGTTAATTCGGATTGAGAAATAGCTATTTCCGCTTGTTTTAAATTTAGATTATTTAATTTGGCATGGTTGATACATTTTTCCAAAGACCAAATTTCTTGAGCAGAGGCGGTAAGCGCAAATGCCAAAATAAATAAAAAAAGGCTCGTTTTTCGTAACATGTTCGTACGCATTTTCCGATGATTTCAATTGATGATGCAATATTAATTAAAGCTCAATAAAATGACCAGATTATTTATATCAAGTTGTAAGAATTATGGATTAAAGGGAGGGAAAGAAGGATGATAATAAAGAAATTCCTTTTCACTCTTTAAGCAAAAAGGAGGCGTTTCCTTCTTGAGCATTTCTCCTGAACCAGTCAATAAAATCTCGAACCGCTGAAAAAGAGACTACTTTATCTTTAAAATAAACCAATGCCTCTTTTACCTCTTTTTCAGAGGCTTCTAGGTGGTGGAGAATATTTAGTAGGTGCATTTTCATGTGCCCTTTTTGGATACCGGTTGTCACTAATGAACGAACCGCAGCAAAGTTTTGAGCTAATCCAGCAACTGCAATGATTTGCATCAGGGTTTTTGCGGAAGGATTGCCTAGTAGTTCTAGCGATCGCTTGGCGACGGGGTGCAAATTGGTCAAGCCGCCGACCGTTCCAATAGCTAAAGGAACGTCCAGCCAAAATCGGAATTGGCTATTTTCTATGGAGCAATGACTTAGGCTTTTGTATTGGCCGTCTTTTGCAGCATAGGTATGCCCGCCTGCTTCAATGGCTCGAAAGTCATTGCCGGTCGCCAAGACAACGGCATCAATGCCATTAAAAATACCCTTGTTGTGGGTGCTTGCTCGAAAGGGATCAATTTGGGCGATTTTAATAGCTTTATAAAATTTGTGGGCAAAAGTGTTTGCATTCATTCCCTCGAACTTCCCCAGCTTTTTAATAGGCCATTCTACCCAAGCTCTCACCACGCATTCGGGCGTATAATTGGAAAGGATAGCCATAATTATCGCAACCTCTTTTTCCGTTTTATCAAAAACAGGATGAGTAGCTATGAATTGCGTTAAAACTTTCCCAAAATACTCCAGAACAGAATTGATGAAATTGGCCCCCATCGAATCGCAGGTTTCAAAACCAACCTTCAGTTGGTAATAATTTGGCTCTAGGTGAGTAAAATCTAATAACTCAATTTCCCGGATTCCACCACCCCTTTTTTCCATATTAGCGGTAAGGTGGGTCGTTTCGATGAGCAAAATCGTTTTTAATTTTTCAAAAACGCTTTTAAGTTTTTGTATATCGCCATTCCAGGAAAAGTGGACCTGTCCTACTTTCTGGGTCCCTAAAATTTCTGCTTTAAAGCCGCCTCGATTCATCCAGTATTTGGCGGCTTTGGAAGCGGCTGCGACGACCGAGCTTTCCTCTGTAACCATCGGAATGACAAATGCTTTTCCATTGATGACAAAATTGGGAGCAACGCCATAGGGCAAATAGAAATTACTAATCGTATT
The DNA here is from genome assembly GCA_965222705.1 of Saprospiraceae bacterium. Lineage (GTDB taxonomy): Bacteria > Bacteroidota > Bacteroidia > Chitinophagales > Saprospiraceae > JAFMDF01. Next base: position 83,673 of record CBDCUO010000036.1, read on the forward strand.
TTCACTAAATCCGTCTAAAATTCGCTGTTGGTCTTCGTTTTTCAACCAATAACTGGCCAATTCTTTGGTCACTGCTTCGGGGTCTTTAAAAAAGTTTTGGACGATCCATTTAATTTTACCCCTTTTGGATAATTTGGAGAAACCGGAAATAGTGCGATTGTTTTTCATTCTTACTAGTGCTTAACGGTTAGGTAGGCCTTGGCCAGTTTTAATCCTTCAATTTGAGTAGAAATATGTTGGGCCAACACCTCATAATCTCCTTGAGCATATTTTAGAAAACCGGACGCCTGCCCATAAATACTTGCTAAATTAGCTTTTTCCATTAAATAATAACCGTCCAGAAAATCCTTTATTCCACCCGATATAATGATTTGATGGCAAGCCAATTTGTTACCTAATTCATCTATAATTTTATTGTTCATACCAACCATTTCTTCCGCAGAATGGCCGATATAAGCCAATTGTTGGTAGGCTTCCAATTTTACCTGATCGCTTCGCAATAATTCCAGCATAGAAAAATTGGTGCCTCCGCTAGCTGCAAAATCCACTGCTGCTAATGGTAATTGGAACAAGGCTTTCAAACTTTGATAAGCCATCCCTTGTCCTACTTCCTTGACGATTACAGGCACATCTCTTTCCTCTAAAAAGGTGCGAATAGTTGTTATAGGAGCTTGTTTGAAATGGTCCCCTTCCGGCTGGAGCCACTCCTGAAGCGGGTTGACATGAATAATCAAGCCGTCGGCTTTTAACTTGTTCAGTAATGCATCAACCCGATGCAATTCTTTTTTTTCGATCAATTGAGCTATTTGTGCTACTCCCAGGTTGGCATAAAACGGCAAGTCCTCTCCAATTAGATGTCGGACATCAAAATCCTTTAAATATTCATCACTATATAGCAAAGCCCGACAAGAACCCAAGCCCATGCCCATTCCAAAATCCCCGCAGGCACGCGCAAGATTGTGATTGATCGTATTCGCCAGTTGTGTTCCACCGGTCATACTCGACACCCAAATGGGCACTTTCATTTTTTTATTTAAAAAGAAAAAAGCACCATAAGGCACATTTTTGTCGGGGTGGGCAGAGAGCAATGGCTCGTAATAAAAACGACTATCCAGTTGTTCTTTGCCAACTTGTGATTGAAAAGCCATTTTGATATGATCCTTTTTACGCCCTTCAGCGGTTGGGTCATTGGTAAAAGACATTATTGGAAAGTCGTTTTTATTATTAAAATTATTTGAGCGATGCTAAAATCGGTTCACAAAGTTAATAGAGCTATGCTTTTTTTGATTAGTTTTATCCTGTTTTTGATTTATTTTTTCAATAATAGCCAAATAGCAGTTCTTAACACAACCTTAAACTTCCGTTAAGACATATTAAAGGCTTATGGAGCGTCTTTAGTGTAGATTTTATTGAAATGTAAAACCCTTTGTCTTTGAACCTGGCGATTGATATTGGAAATACCCGAACTAAATTTGGTTTTTTTAAGGAAAATAGGCTTGAACAGAAAATCATTTGGCAACACTGGTCTTTGAATGATTTAACGGACTTACTAAACAACCAAAGGGTTCAAAATATCATCTGTTCTACGGTAAAGATAGCGGATCGAAAAATAGAAAACTACTTGAAAAAGCATTGGTATTATGTCCGTTTAACCCATAAGACACTACTCCCGATTCAAAACTTGTACGAAACGCCTAAGACTCTAGGGAAGGATCGTCTGGCAGCGGTTGTAGGGGCAAATGAGTTATATCCAAAAGAGCATTGTCTAGTCATTGATGCAGGTACGTGTATTACTTATGACTTAGTTGATACTCAAGGCAATTATTTGGGCGGAAATATCGCGCCAGGATTAGAAATGCGTTGGAAAGCCATGCACCATTTTACGGCAAAACTACCCTTAGTTAGCAGGAAAAAGGTATCGGGGAAAAATGTCGGAAAAAATACCAGAAATGCCTTAGAAATCGGAGGAGGACTGGGAAGCGTACTGGAAATGGATGCTTGGATTCGCCATTTTCAAGCCGAATATGAAGGGATTAACACAATCTTAACAGGAGGAGATGCCAATTATTTTGCTAAAAGACTGAAAACTAAGATATTTGTTCATTCAAATTTGGTCCTAGTGGGACTTAACAAAATCCTTAGTTATAATGTGGAGCTTTTGTAAAAGATTTTTTTTAACTTTATCTGCCGGTTTTGTGGTGATGCTTGCAATGGCTCAACCTAAAAATAACTCTCCCTATTCCAGATTTGGATTAGGGGATATTTTAAATCAGAATTTTGCAATACTGAGGGCGGCCCCCGGCTTTACCAATGCTTATCGAGATCCTTTCCATTTAAACTACCAAAACCCTGCCTCTTTGGGGCATTTGCAAATGACCACCTTCGATGTAGGCGTTTTTGGTCAAAATTCAAAATGGGCAAGTAGCACGCAAAGCAATAGAAACTGGAGCGGAAACCTGGCTTATATGGCATTGGGGTTTACTTTAAAAAACCCCATTAATAAGCTTTTGGATAGAGAAGTGCGGGATTTCTCTTGGGGAATGACTTTTGGATTAGTCCCCTACTCGTTGGTTGGATATAGCGTGGAAACTAGCGGAGAGGTTCCCAATATTGGCCTAACCACCAGCCGTTTTGTGGGAGAAGGAGGCACCTATCAGTTCATTTGGGGGAATGGCATTCGGTTTAAAAATTTTGCTGCGGGTTTGAATTTGGGCTATCTATTTGGTAAAATTGAAAACCAGCGCACGGTTACTTTTGAGGATATTGATGCGGGATACGAAGATCATTTTCTGGATGATTTTAGCATTAATGGCCTTACCTGGAAATTTGGTTTGTTGTATGATTTCGTGCTGGATAGGACCTCCGTGCAAAAGTCAAAAACCTTAACAATTGGTGTGACAGGAAGCTCCAATCAAAGTCTTAATACCAACACCGCTCAATTTTATGAGCGATTTAATCGCTCTTATGCCATGCCCCAGGATACCATTACCAATACGAGCGGCTTGAAGGGAAATGCGACCTTGCCCGCTCAGTTTGGGTTGGGAGTAGGGTATGTAGCAGCGAATAAGTGGAAGGTGGGAATTAGTTATGACTATGCGGTTTGGAGTAATTATCAAAACGATGCGAAGCCAGAGGGCCTTGATGATGCTTGGCGGGTATCTTTTGGAGGAGAATATGTTCCTGATTATACCTCTTATAATAATTTTTTTAAAAGGGTTAGTTATCGACTTGGAGGTTTTGTGGGAAAAGACCCCCGAAACATTAATGGGAAACAAATAGGAGAATATGGAATCACTTTTGGCTTTGGACTGCCCCTGACCTTGCCCCAACGAAAGGTATCTTTTGTTAATTTATCCATAGAATTAGGTAAAAGAGGGGCAAATACTATTTTGCAAGAAACTTACGCCCAATTTACCGTAGGATTTACTTTAAATGATAATCTCTGGTTTATTAAACGAAAATTTAATTAAAATTATGAAGCGAATAGAAAAATTAATTAAAGCTAGCTTGTTTGTTGCTATTGCACTATTAATAGCGGCCCCTTCCAATGCTCAATGTGGGAAATTTACGGATGCCTCTAATCCCAGCGATGCAGAAACAGCTCACGTGCTATACCGACAGGATATGAAAATGAAACAACTGGATGCAGCGTATGATAATTGGAAAAAGGCCTATGATATGGCTCCTGCAGCAGATGGAGCGAGAGATGTTCATTATACAGATGGTATAAAAATATTAAAGCACAAGCTAAAAAATGAAACCGATGAAGCAAAGAAAAAGACCTATGCAGATCAAGTAAATACCCTGTATGACCAGGCCATTACTTGTCTGGAATCTGGATCGGTTAAACTGCCCAAAATGAAAGCAAACGATAGAATTGCCTACCTGCTGGGAAGAAAGGCTTTTGATATGTTTTATGAACTTAGAACACCCTATGCAGATGTGAGAAAAACCTTAGAAAGGGCAGTAGAAAAAGGAGGAAATAATACGGAATACATCGTATTGGACCCTTATGCCCGAATTGTCGTTCATCAATTCACTAATGACTTGATGTCCAAGGAAGAATCCAGAAATGCCCATGCCAAGTTATTTGAAATAGCGGATTATAATATCGCAAATAATGCGAAGCATAAGGCTTATTACGAGCAGGCAAAGGCTTCTGTAGAAGGGATTTTTGCACAAATCGAAAATAATATTTTCGATTGCGAATATTTCGTCAATAAGTTGCGGCCAACATACAATGCAGACCCCGATAATCCGGAAGTAATGAAAGAAATCATTCCGGTCTTAAAAAGACAAGGCTGTGTAGCGGGCGAGCCATTTTTGGATGAATTGGAGAAGAAGTACGAAAAATATGCTATCGCAGAGAATGCCAGGCGACAAGCGGAATTTGAAGCCAATAACCCTGCTTTCATGGCTAAAAAAGAATACGATGCGGGCAATTTTCCAGCAGCCATTGCCAAATATAGAGAAGCACTAGGCCAAGAAACGGACGAGGTCAAAAAAGCGGATTACTACTTCCGAATTGCCTCTATTCAAGGCAGAAAAATGGCTCAATATGGACAAGCCAGAACCAATGCTTATAATGCAGCTAAGTTGCGCCCTGATTGGGGCAGACCCTATATGCTCATTGGTGATTTATACGCAAAAGGTAGCCGCAATTGTGGCGGAGATGCTTATACCAGGGGACTGGCTATATTGGCTGCGATTGATAAGTATAGAAAGGCAAAATCTATTGACTCCTCCGTAGCAGCAGAAGCGAATAAACGAATAGGAAATTATCAAAAATCTATTCCTCCTAAAGAAGAGGTATTTATGCGCGGGAAAAATGGCGGAAAAACGGATAAAGTACCTTGTTGGATTGGAGAAACCGTACAGGTAAAATATAACTAATGCCTAAGCTGGTTTCCATGTAATTATTCAAATATACGACCTAAAGAGCCTCGTTCACATCTATTTGAACGAGGCTCTTTTGAGTTGTAAAAAATGCGAATAATGACGTGTTATTTTTTCATCATGCCATAAAGAAAAATCATGCGTAACAAATTCTATTTATTAGCCTTGCTTTTATTAATTTTAGCAATCGCTGCTTGCACGCCTAAAATAGCAGAAGAAGTAGTGGAAGAAACGCCACCGCCACCACCGCCACCAAAGGTTAGTGAAAACTTAAGTCCTTGCCCCAAATTTAGCGATTCTTCTAATCCTGATGATGCAGAAACTGCTCATGTTTTATACCGAGATTTAATCAAATTGAAGAAGTATGAAGAGGCGATGCCGCTTTGGGAAAAAGCCATGAAAATGGCTCCGGCTGCTGATGGTCAAAGGGATTACCACTTTATGGACGGTGTGACGTTTTATAAATGGATGCACAGCGAAGAAAAGGATGTGGACAAACAAAAAGAGTACATCGAAAAAATACTCGAAATGTACGATGCTGCGGCTGAGTGCTATCCCCATAAGACTTCCCAATACAAAGGGCTAAAAGCCTTTAATTTGTATTTTAATTATAAGGATTACGCTACGAAGGAAGAAGTGTATGCCATGTTCAAAGAGGTAGCGGATCGAGAAGGGGCAGATATGCCTTATTTTACGATTAATCCCTTTACGGCAACTCTAGTAGATTTAACTTTAGAAGAGAAAATACCTAATGAGGAGGCGTTTAAATATCAACAATTGATAAAAGAAGCAATTGCTAAGGGCATTGAAGACTGCGAGGGAAAAGCCTGTAATGCTTGGAAGATTATTGAAAGCTACGCCCCCGTTCGCCTAGAAGATTTGGAAACGATCAAAGGTTTTTATAATTGTACTTATTATAAAGATAGATATTTCCCCGAATATGAGGCAAACCCAAAGGATTGCGATGCAATCACAACGGTTATTAGCCGCTTAAAATGGGCTGGTTGTGGAGAAAATGATGAGGCATTAAATGCTGTGGTCAATGCTTATAATACCAACTGTGTAGTTGTGAATGCCCCTTCTAATGCCAAATTGGGTAGTCAGGCACTTCGGGATGGGAATTATTCAGAAGCCATTACTCGATATGAACAATTAATTACAGAGGAAACGGATAATGATAGGAAAGCTACTTACACCCTGCGGATTGCAAAGATTTATTACGTCCATCTTAAAAAGTTTTCAAAAGCTAGAGAATATGCCTTGAAAGCTGCTGAACTCAAACCCAATTGGGGCGAACCTTATTTGGTCATTGGCCGGTTGTATGCCTCAAGTGGTCCTTTGTGTGGGCCGGGCACAGGTTTTGATAGTCAAGTCGTCGTTTGGGTAGCTATTGATATGTGGAATAAGGCCAAATCGGTTGACCCTTCTTCTACCGCCGAAGCAAATAAATGGATCGGAAAATATGCCCAGTATATGCCCAGTCGCGAAGATATTTTCCAAAGAAGTTTGCAAGAAGGTGGGACCTATAAAGTGTCGTGTTGGATTCAGCGAAATACGAAGATTCGAGCAGCAAAGTAGGCATTTAATTTCAACAATCTAAAACGCCGTGATTCTTGATATCACGGTGTTTTAGAAATAATTTCTCGTTTTCTACTTATGTCATACCTAAAACACCTTCTCGTTCTTTTTCTTGTCTTTTTGTTCTATTCCTGTACAAATGCTCCAAATAGTCCTACCCCAAAAGATACCATTGAAGTAAAAAAATCGGAAAACGAAGACGACCTACTAGTATCTCTGGCTGCTGAGTTGATTAGCAATCCCCGAACTCAGGCCGAGAAAGACAAAAATACTATCCTTAACTATGCGATGGACGAAGGCATTGAAGTACAAGCTACTTCAACGGGCTTGTATTATCAGATAATAGAGGCAGGAACGGGAGAAAATGCTCAATGGGGCGATTGGGTGATGGTTAATTATAAAGGCTATACCTTAGATGGAAAAGTATTCGATGCTTCTTATAAAAAAGGAAAACCTATTGAATTTTATGTTGGAAATATGATTTCAGGGTGGAATCAAGGACTGGAACTGATGAAGCCGGGCGGGAAAGCCTTATTTTTAATTCCGTCTGCTTTGGCTTATGGAGAAAAAGGTTTCCCGGGCTTTATCAAACCCAATACGGTTTTAGCTTTTGAAGTAGAATTATTAAAAACAAAGAAAAATGAATCGATCAAATAAACTAATTTGGGACCTGCTCTTATTACTAAGCTAAGCCCCAAACAACTCTGCCTCCACCAGTTCGCAAATGATATGCCCTGCCAAAATATGTCCCTCCTGTATGCGCGGTGTATCACGCGAGGGAATCAACACCATGTAATCACAAAGGTCTTTTATAATGCCGCCGCTCTCGCCGGAAAAACCAATGGTCAGCATATTTTTTTTTCGGGCAGTTTTAATCGCTTTGATAATATTGGGCGAGTTGCCAGAAGTAGAAAGGGCAACCAGTGCATCTCCCTCCCTGCCTTTAGCCTCAATCGCTCTGGAAAAAATATCCTTAAAGGAAAAATCATTGCCAACGGCTGTCAAAAAGGAGGTATTGACATGCAAGGCTTCTGCAAACAGGGGCGCGCGATTCAGATAAAAGCGGCCGGAAAACTCTGTGGCTAGATGTTGAGCATCTGCAGCACTCCCACCATTTCCACAAAAAAACAGCTTTTGATCTTTTTTAAATAAATAAATCAGTTCTTTGGCGATATTTTTAATTTCGCTAATCAATTGCTTATCATCAATGATTTGCAGTTTGAGCAGGACTGCTTGTTTGAGGATCTCTTTTATTTTTTCTTGCATATTGGGGAGTTGTTGGGCTACTAAAATTGCCAAATTGTTAGCGGCTATTTAACCATATTTGATAGATACTCAAAAAGATCGTTTCAAAAATAACATTGTTTAGATTATATCGTATAGTTGAGAGCAATTTAGCAATTCTAATTTTAATAAAGTTATAATAATTAACTATATGAAAATCCATCTGGTATCCGGCGGCTGTGGTTTTGTAGGACGCAATATGGTAAAACGTTTGTATAAAACCACCAAAGACACTATACTTTTTGTAGATAATCTATTGGTCGGCACGCATCCTTCCACCTGGTTGGATGCGCCAAAGGTAGCAGATAATCAGGATGTAGAGGTCTATGGCGAGGAAGAAAGATTATTGTTTTTGAAAGAAGATTTTCGCCGCTTGCTCGCCTACCTGGCAGATAATCCTCGATATATTCAGGAAAAATACGGACTGGACTTCGAACGATTTAGCGATGTATTTCACTTTGCAGCGATTGTCGGCGGGCGGGCGACTATTGACGGTGATCCAATGATGGTGGCTTTGGATTTGTCTATTGATGCCGAGTTTTTCTTTTGGATCACCCGCCATAAACCGGAAAGGGTGTTGTATCCAAGTTCTAGTGCTGCTTACCCAGTAGATAAACAAACGGAGCAAAATGCGATTGCGCTGAGCGAAACGGATATTGATTTTAAAAATATGGGGCAGCCGGATATGACTTATGGTTGGTCCAAATTGACCGGAGAATATTTGGCGCATATCGCTGCAAAATACTATGGCGTTTCGGTTACTTGTATTCGTCCATTTTCCGGTTATGGCGAAGATCAGGATTTGACCTATCCTATTCCGGCGATTGCTGCGCGAATTGCTCGTAGAGAGAATCCCGTAGAAGTTTGGGGGACGGGCCGACAAGGTCGGGATTTTGTGCACATAGACGATGTGCTGGACTGCATTTTTATTGGCATGGACAAAATTACCGATGGCTCGGCATTCAATATCGGCATGGGTCGTTTGACCTCTTTTATCGAAATCATTCACACCCTTTGCGGTATAGCTGGCTATGAGCCGGAAATCAAGCAATTGCTGGATAAGCCAGTGGGCGTCCATTCCCGCTACTGCAATATGGACTATGTAAAAGAAAAACTAGGTTGGGAAGCAAAAATTACTTTAGAAGAGGGGATGAGAAGGGTCTATCGAGCTGCTCTGGAAAGAGAACGGGCAGCAGAAGTCGTATGACTGTTGAATGCCTTTTATGCTTTGGGGGTTTAAATCACTAGATTGTTGAATATTCATGAAAAAAATAGTCTGTTTCGGACCAGGACCAAAATTTAAAGGCGGTATTTCTAATTATAATACCTCTTTGGCGAAAGCCTTTGATAAAATGGCGGATGTAGAGGTGCATATCGTTTCCTGGACGCAACAGTATCCGGCGATTATTCCACGAGAATTCGTGGATAAAACCAGTAAAACGGATTTTCTGGAAGACACAAATATTCAGGTAAAATATCTCACTAACTATAATAACCCCTTTTCCTGGACAGAAACTTACCGATATATTCGAGATTTAAACCCTGATATAATCGTATTTCAATGGGCGATCGCCATTCAGGGCTTGCCTTTGGGAAAGATAGCCAGAATGCTGCGAAAAAATACGAATATCGAGATTATTTTCGACTTACATTTTGTCATTCAAAAAGAGAGCAGTAGTCTGGACAAGCGATTTACAGCTTATGGCATTCGACCGGCTCACACCTACCTTACCCATGCTTACAAGACGGTTCAAGAGTTAGAAGAACTATATCCTTCTGCTAAATTTGTGGTCAATGAGACTGGAGCGCGAGCAACAGATGGGCGGCAAACGGTCATTAAATTGTATCATCCTATTTATGACTTATTCCAGCCTGATCCCAATTTCGATGTAGCCGCTTTTAAAGAGGAGCATGGATTGAAAGAAAATGTATTCCTTTTCTTTGGTTTTATTAGAAAATACAAGGGCTTGCATCATGCTATTCGGGCATTCAAAAAAGTAGCAGACCAGCGGGAGGATGTCTCTTTAGCTATTTGCGGGGAATCTTTTTGGAAAACGCTGGACCAAAAGAAATTTTCTACTAAAATCAAAAATGCGCTATTTGGCACAGCCAAAAGAATTTTCTTGAGTAAAAAATCAAATGAGAAAGATTATCGGCCTTTGCAGTTAATTAAGGAATTAAACCTGGAAAATAAAACGCTGATTCGGAATGAGTTTATTGCCAACGAGGATGTTCACAAGTATTTCCAAATCAGCGATGCTGTCCTATTGTTTTATGAATATGCCACCCCTTCCGGTGTCGAATCGTTGAGTTATAACTTCAAAATGCCCATTTTGGCAACCAAAGTTGGGCATTTTCCCGAAACCATCCAGCATGGTTTTAATGGTTACTTGGCAGAGGCGGAAGACACAGACTCTATGGCAACTCAAATGCTTCAGTTTTTAGAAAAACCAATCAATCGAAGCCATGTGGAAGCCACTACTCGAAAAATGAGCTGGGAAAATTATGCCAAAGTCATTTTAGCCGAACCTTTTGAAGAAAAAGCCAGCGTAAAAGCTATGCAAGCAGCAGACTAATCCCGTCTAACGAAGGAATTAGTAGGGTTAAAACCATTTAATACTCAGATCAATCATTTTCTGTTTTAAGCCATTATAAGGCGGTAGCATCATTTCCAGTGCACTCATCGGTGCAACTTGCTTGTACACGCCTCGGGCATTGGAAAAGGCATCAAAGCCAAATTTGCCGTGCCCTTTGCCGATTCCGCTATTATTGGACCCGCCAAACGGCAAATCATAATTGAAGAAATGTACAGCATTGTGATTGATGCAAGTACCGCCAGCGCGGGTATTTTCCAAAATATGGGCAATGTTTTTTCGGCTTTTGCTATAAATATATAATGCTAGGGGCTTTTCCTTTGAATTGATGACTTTTAACGGTTCCTTGATATCGGTATAGCCATAAACGGGCATTACGGGACCAAATATCTCTTCGGTCATCAACTTGGAACTGGGATCTACATGGGTCATTAAAGTAGGGGAGAGGTAATTTTGCTCACTATCCGCTTGACCGCCAAACTCTATTTTTGCGCCTTTTTCCTTGGCATCATCTATATAACTTTTTACGCGCTTGAAGTGTCGATTGTTGACCATGCGGCTATAAGATTCGGATTGAGAAGCATCTTCACTATAAAATTCTTTCACCTTTTTGGCGACCAACTCTATGAATTTATCTTTTTTCTTTTCGTGTACAAATACATAATCAGGGGCGATACAAATTTGTCCGTTATTACTGTATTTCCCCCAAGCTAGGCGGGTAGCGGCAGCATTTAAATTGGCCGTTTCATCAATAATGGTTGGCGATTTTCCACCCAACTCCAAAGTAACGGAAGTTAGATTTTTAGCAGCTGCCTCCATGACAATTTTTCCAATAGCAGGTGCGCCGGTAAAGAAAATATGATTAAAAGGCAGTTTCAATAAAGCCTGTGAAGTTTCGATGCCACCTTCAATCAAGGCTACTTCCTTTTCATCAAAAACCTCTCGCACAATTTTGCTCATGAGGGCAGAAGCATTTGGGGTCATTTCTGACGGTTTTATGACCACACAATTACCTGCCGCAATAGCAGAAACTAAAGGTCCAAAAGTCAAATTAATTGGAAAATTCCAGGGAGAAATGATTAAAACCACCCCTTTGGGTTCATTCAGAATATAAGAACTGGAGCCTAACAGAGCCATTGGGGTATCCACATATTGCGGTCGCATCCAACTTCTCAGGTGGCGCAGCGTATGCTTGATTTCACCCGTTACGGGATAAATTTCAGTCAAATCTACTTCGCTGGGGTGCTTTCTAAAATCTTTGTGCAACGCTGCTCTAATTTCCGGCTTGTATTTCAGGATGGCGTCTCTTAGCTTTTTTAACTTTGCTTTTCGTTCTTTGGCAGTAGTTTGACCTACTTTGAACTGATTCGCTCGTTGTGCTTCGAATATTTTTTGAACTTCCGTCTGGATAGTTGCACTTTTTTGTACCGTTTCGGCTATTAAAGTCATGGACGTAGGAATTAGTGATCGTAAAGTATTTTACCCACTAAAATTAACGATTATTTTTAAAAGAATTAAATTTTGTTAATTTATTCTTGAATTTGGATGGAAAGGCAGCCAATAAATAAAAAAACGCCCCAAGCACTTAAAGCGCCTAGAGCGTTTTTAATTGAAAAGACAAATCTTTATTGATTCACCTCTGTTTTTACGAAAATGCCCGGATCATTATCGGGCGCATTGGCATTTGTATTTAATTCATCATCAGAATAAGGAAAACGCTCGGGATGTTGACTGGCAGCAGCATTATTGAAAGGGAAAGGTACAGAAATATCACTATCTGACCTTCTTAATCTTCGAGCATCATCAAAAGGCATAAACATACCAAATCCGGAAACATATCGCTCTTCAATGATCTCCCTTAATAAGGCTCTATCAGCATTAATTCCATCCGCATTTTCTATACCGTTGGCTGCAAAATCCTCCGCCTCGTAAGGCATATAAGTATGGACCATATCCTGAAAATTAGCATTAACATCTCCTCCATCGTTCAAATAAACACGATATTCATTCAGGTGCTGTAAACCTGTGTCAAAACCGGATGTTCTCGCTCCTGCTTCTGCCAAAATCAATTGGTTTTCTTGATAAGATACGATGTCTTGCGGTTCAAACTGATTAGCAAAGCCTAAGTTATTACTTGCGATAGATTCGTCAATGGTATAATAAGCCAAACGAGCAGCCTCATCCGTTTTGGCATTGCCTCTATATACATCAGAATTGGCATCTAATAGGCTCAATAAATAACTATCTTTAGAGCCAATATCCCCCGCTCTGGAACCAGAAATAGGTTCGTAAAATAAATTCTTATCTCCTGTATTGACCGCTGCGTTCCCCCTTGGTATATGTTGCAGATTATTACTGACAGAGGAGATCCCCTGCTGGGCTGCTGTATAGGCAGCAGCATAATCCCGCATCCACATATAAATTCTTGCTTTAATTGTATTGGCTGCCGCCTTCCATTTGTCGGCATCTCCTTCAAAGTAAATATCCTCGTTTAACTCGCGAGAGCTAGCACTACCTAAATCACTAATGGCATCATCTAGTAGGCTTAAAGCTGCATTTAACACAGACACTTGACTTTCAAAAGCAGGATCTTCTACTTCGGAGTTTACTTGGGAATATGGAACATCTCCGAATAAGGAAGCCGCAGAGCTAATCGCTAGGGCCTCAACTGTCTTGGTGATGCCGTTCAATAAAGCATCATTAGGCGCATTTGCTTGGACATGACGAGCATTTGGTATAATCGCAATATACACTCTACTCCAGGTGCCATCGGTTTCTGCCGTAGAGATGTTGTAACCATAAATATTAGAATAAAGGGAAGTGTAACCAACTAACTGTCCACTCCACAGACCGGAAATTCGATTTAAATGCCCAACATGTGCAGAAGAATTTGCCAATAAAATTCCTGTAAGGAAAGAAGTAGGTGCCACTTCGTCCACAGCAATATTATTGGGATTGGTATTAATGTCCTCAACCAATCCGGTGCAGGAGGCCAAAGAAACCAAGGCCACCAGCAATATATTTTTAATTATTTTTTTCATAATTATATTTTTAAAAGAATATAAACACAGAGTCACAGAGACAGCGGGTTTGCTGTGCCTGTGTGTTTCCGCATTCTAATAAGAAATCTTCACAGAAAATAAATAAGACTTGGTACTTGGATTGGTAAAATAATCTAAACCAAAACCATTGCTTACACCAAATTGATTAATCTCTGGATCAACGCCTGGAATATCGTCAATCAAAAATAAATTTCTACCGGTAAAGGTTAGGGTAATAGAACCTAATTTGGTCTTTTCTCTAAGCCTTTGCCCATTAAATATATAACCCACGCTTAATTCCTTGAATCGGGTAAAAGTGGCATCAAAAATGGAGAAGTTATAGGCCTGATTATCCCCAAAGCCACCGCCAATACCCGTTCGGTACCAGGTTTCGTCCAATAAAACAGGTCCACCGCCAAAATCTTCGACATTTCCTCTGACGGTTGTCCCCGCAGCGATTATATCGCCGCCATAATTTATTAAATCCTGGTCGAGGGTTACGCGGTTAGCGGTTACTTCCGTAGTTCCAAAACGCCTTAGTACCCAAAGCGTCCGCGGAGAAAAATCACCCCCTTGAGAATGTTCAATCAAAGCATTAGCGAATAAGCCTTTCCAACTCAGCCTAATGCCCAATCCCCCCTTCCAGTCTGGGTTTGGATCGCCCAAGACAACTGGCCGGTCTGTCAATTGGGGGAACCCGTTTTCATCTAAAATTAAATTGCCATTGGCATCCATTTGACTGGAAGTACCATATAGTACACCTAGTGGCTCGCCAACGATAGCTCGGGAGCTAACAGATGCACCGGATGTTAGGTTAATCGTTTCGGTACCTTTTAAATCCAGTACTTTATTACTATTCGTTGCCCAATTGGCAAATAGGCCTATATCAAAATCTCCTTTGTTGTAAATAGAGTAATCTGCCTCTACTTCAAAGCCTTTATTCTCCATCTCGGCAGCGTTTAGCGTCTGGGTATCAAAGCCGGAAGAAGGCGTTAAGGCCACATCTATAATCATACCTGTAATTTTATTTTGATAGTAGGTCATGCCTAAAGCCAATTTTTCTTTGAAAAAACGCAAATCAGCTCCAACTTCCCATTCCGTTTTAATTTCTGGCTCTAAGTCTGGGTTTCCTTTGTCATCATCCAATCGAAAGCCTCCACCAAATAAGGCAATTTCCAGTGGATCGGAGTAAGTGCTGTAGGAAAAACCACCCTCTGCTAGGGTTTCCCAAGCATGAGCCGGTGCTTGAATGCCCACTCTTCCATAAGAAGCCCTGATTTTTGCAAAATCCAGAACGCCCTTAGCATTACTAGGCTGGATTAATTGATACGCTACATCCGCAGAAGGATAGAAAAACCGACCCCTTACGGTAGAAGATGCTTCTAAGGCGCCAGAAAGATTGACGAATAGTTTGTCAAATAAATCAAAGTTTAACACTGCATATCCCCGATTAGAACGGATATTTGACTTGAAATTATCAAATTGAGTAGCTTCTGCTGCCGAATTCAAGTCTGAAGTTTGTTTTCTTACATTCGCACCAAAGCCCTGTAACTCTACAGAATTTCGCTTATATCTTCGATCATTATAATTCCAACCCAAAGTCGCCCGAAGGGAGATATCAGAATTTAATTTAAAATTGCTCCTAACGATTGCATCAAAATTGGACTCTAGCCTGTTTAGTACATCCTCTGATAACTCTCCCGAAACGTGGGAGGCCGAGCCTACTGGATAGAAATAAATTCGACGATCATCAAAGCCATCTACGCCACCGCGCAATTTTATCTGAAGAAAATCCGTAGGGGTGATATCAATGTCGCCGGCGAAAATATACCGATTTACCTTCGTAGAGGATTCCTGTTCGAAGGCAGTCCAACTTGGGTTATTATAGGTAGGGTTGTCACTATTTCCCAAGTATCTTCTATAAGAGCGATGTCGCAAGGGCGTGATGGCTCCATTGCTACTTACATAAGTACCAATGTAGTCCCTATTATCAAAGTCGGGCGGGGTGCGTAAAAGCCCCAATAATAATCCAGCTGTATTTGAACTCTGCTGAATTCTATTGGAATTGCTATGGGTATATCCCGCTTTGGTAGAAAGAGTTAGCCAATCACTCAAGAAAGTTTTGCTGTTTAAGCGAAGGTTGGTTCGGTCATAATCACTATTTCTAATGATTCCTTCTTGATCTAACCGACCTAAACTAAAGAAAAAGTTGGCCTTTTCTGTACCGCCACTAAGACTTAGATCATTTTGAATAAACCGTCCAGTTTGAAAGACTTCATCCCAGTTAGAGTCCACAAAAATTTCTTTAGAATTTTTTGAATCAATTGGATAATATTTTGTTCCATTTGCGGCTTCAAAAAATTGACCGGACTGATCCACTTGGTCTGCTCCTCCGGAACGATCTGGAATATAATCTCCCCAAGATTCTGCTCTGGTTGGACCATAAGACCCATTACGCCCTTGTCCCCAGGTTGTCTGTAAAGAATACCGCTCATGCACCTTGTCAAAAGAAACGGTGGAAGTGAAGTCAATTTTCATTTTTCCGGCAGCTCCGCTTTTGGTCGTGATGACCACTACGCCATTAGCTGCACGCGAGCCCCATAGGGCGGCGGCAGAAGCCCCTTTTAGAATCTGGACAGACTCAATATCATTGGGGTTCAAGTCATTCAAGCGAGATTGCTGGGAAGTTCCGCCATCTCTTCCTTCATTTCCTCCAGCGTATATAGCTGTATTGGAGATTGGATTGCCATCCAAAATAATCAAGGGATTAGAAGAACCAGAAATACTGTTGGCACCGCGAATTCGAATGGTTGTTCCTGCTCCGGGATCGCCATTGGAGCGAGAAATTTGTACATTCGAGGCCTTCGCACCCAATGTATTTAAGAAAGTAGATTCCCCAGAACGACGAATATCATCTACCTGTACAATAGAAGCCGTAGAACCTAATTCGTCTTTTTTCTCTTTGAATCCCAAAGCACTAACCACTACTTCATCTAGCACGGCTACATCTTCTCTCAGCGTCAAATCAATAACGGAGCTAGATCCAACGGTTTGCCGGATGCTTTCATAGCCAGTATAAGAGATTTCAATAATGGATTCTGGTCCGGCTACGGTCAGCGCGTAAGTCCCGTCAATGTCCGTAATGGTACCATTAGAAGTCCCTACCTCTAGGATGTTGACACCGATCATTGTTTCTCCGGCCCCATCTACAATCGTCCCGCTAATTCTTTGTTGAGCAAAGACGCTCACACTTGTCGCCAATAACACAAGGAGGCAAAAAGTAAATTTACTTCTCATAATGATAATTATTTTATTGAAAAATATTGGTGAAATTCCTGTTCAATTTTGTTAAAAAGGTTCGCCAGATATAGGCGATGAACACCCCTTTTACAAAATAGCTTTGTAGCAAAAATTTTTAAATCATCCAGACTGAAAGAAAGCGGTTTAGATTGGATATATTAATTGGGACAATTCTTTTGGTAAAAACGATTCTAAACAACTTTCGCTTCCTAAAGCCATTTTTATTCTTAAAAAAATATCTAATATAAAGGCTTCTGCTCATTTTTTAATAAAAAAAAGCAAAAATATGATTTATTTTTTCATAGACTTATCTTGTTTGAATTTCGATAAAATTTGTCCAGTAACTGGACAATCTAGCCCTATTACTGGATAATTTCCTATTATCCCGTAATTTTAGGGTAATACGTTCCCACTAACTAAACGACATTACTTCTGCTCATTTTTTAATAAAAAAAAGTAAAAATATGATTTATTTTTTCATAGACTTATCTTGTTTGAATTTCGATAAAATTTGTCCAGTAATGGGAAATTACTGGACAATCTAGCCCTATTACTGGATAATTTCCTATTATCCCGAGGGTCGTTCCCACTAACTAAACGACATTACTTCTGCTCATTTTTTAATAAAAAAAAGCAAAAATATGATTTATTTTTTCATAGACTTATCTTGTTTGAATTTCGATAAAATTTGTCCAGTAATGGGAAATTACTGGACAATCTAGCCCTATTACTGGATAATTTCCTATTATCCCGTAATTTTAGGGTAATACGTTCCCACTAACTAAACGACATTACTTCTGCTCATTTTTTAATAAAAAAAAGTAAAAATATGATTTATTTTTTCATAGACTTAACCAAGCAAGTCCAAATAAGAGCATGGTTAAAATTTTATGATTGAGGGAAACGAGGAAATTTAATCCTACTCTAAACAGGAAAAAGTGATTTTTGGTAGAAAAACCTTTCTACTTCTTGTAGATTATGCGTAAACTTACCCGATGATTTTTTAATAATGGGGTGTACATTTATATGAAATTGCCCTACACCCTTAGTAGTTAGTCCTTAACGTACTAAACCACTAAAATTAAAATATGCAATCCATTCTTTTTTTGATATTATCCTTTTTGGTTGTTTTTGCCGTTGCCGGAATGGGGCTATATTTTTTATACCAACTATTGACCAATTTTCAGCCTGGAAAGAGCAAAGTACACTCAGATTTGAGAAAAATGCGAGATGACATCCAGGAATGGACGAATCAGCTAGTGCCCTGGGATAAAGAGGAAATGAGTTTGCTCTCGCTTCGTCAGGTCAATCAGAAAATAACCAGAGGTTTGAACAAAACCGCCAAAGGTATTTTTACCTCGATTTATCACGAACCGTTGCTGGTGTATAGCTATAAAAAATACATTTCTACCGGATTAAATGCCGTTTTATACGCCCGCACTTCCAAGCATGAATTTGCTTACCGGTTTCAAAAGAAAAAAATAGACATCAATGTCAATAATCAATACGTAGGCGTATTGAAGGAAAATGGTGGGCTTTATGGCGGGCGAAGAAACCGGCTGCTGGCGCGCATCAATCGGGATGATGAGCTAAAATTGCATCCCATTATTATTGGCGAAAAAGAGGTCGCTAGTGTCGTCAATGCCTTAAAGACGGAAAAGCATAACCCCCGCGCTTTTCAATTTTTGGCCCCTATGGCAGCAGAAGAAGAAAAAGTATTCTTGGCATTAGCCGTGTTGGAAATGGTGACCGATTCGCTGAAAGAGGAGTTGTAAAAATACTAGATGCCCGATAATTTTTTCCCTTCTTCTTTTAAAAATTCCCGCTCTTACCTAAAATAGAGTGAAATCGTAAAACGGCTTGTTGACCCATCCTGTCTGAATAGGGCATGGCAAGATTTGTCTATTTTTTACAAAAAAATTGAATTTCTCTAAATTTTTTTGGGGCAAATTTTGGTTTTGAAAATTTTTATTTAAATTCGTTTTTATTTAAAACATTTTCTAATCAAAACAAAACAATATGAATTATTTAGTTCATGCAGCAGCGGCAATTGTTCCGCTAATTGTCGGCTTTGGCTGGTATCATAAAAAGGTATTTGGAAATGCCTGGATGGATTCCATTGGCCTGACGGAGGAAAAAGCTGCGGGTGGGAATATGCCACTTATCTTTGGCTTGTCACTTGTGTTGGCTTTTGTGCTAACGATGCCACTTGCCTATTTTGTCAATCATCCTGCCGGGCCTGGAGATGCACCGGCGAGTTTTGACACTTTCCAGCACGGGATGCTTCATGGGGCTTTGATCGGATTTTTGTTTGCTTTGCCTTTAATTGCCACAAAAGCTTTATTTGAACAACGGAGTTTTAAGTATGTAGCTATTAATACAGGTTACTGGATCGTTACTTTGGCATTAATGGGTGGTATTTTGGACCAATGGCTTCCGACGATTGTATTTGAATAATTAGAGGTTAGACCTTATTTGGACTTGTGTGCGCCAGCCACAAACCACCCTCAATCAGTAGTTTGGAAAATACTCCATACGAAAATTTTTAGAATAGAGCCTATTTAAATAGACGAATAATGAGAAAATTATTTGCATTTTAATCTACATTAAAAACCTTTCTTTAAAAAATAACAAAAATGAATATACTAGCACAAGTATTAGCCGCCGTATCCGCAATGGTCGTTGGCTTTTTATGGTATCATCCCAAGACTTTTGGCACCGCCTGGATGAAAGGAGTTGGTATGACGGAAGAAAAAGCCAGCAGCGGCAATATGGCTCTGCGATATGGTTTGGCTTTGCTGATGGCTTTTTTGATTTCTTTACTTTTAGCTTATGTACTGAGTCATCCCGAAACTCGTCTTAGCCCTGCTGCGCATGGAGCTTATCACGGGGCGCAAATGGGGCTTGTAATGGCTTTGCCTATTTTAGTCACTAACTCTCTTTTTGAGCAACGAGATTTTAAGACTATCGCAATTAATGTAGGATACTGGATCGTTACTTTGGCCGTTATGGGAGCTATTATCGCAGCTATGGGAATAGGGTAATGGATGTTCCATAATTATACGAAAGGAGAGCCACTTATTTGTTTTGTTCGATAAGTGGCTCTTTTATTTTTTATGAAAGCCTGTAAAAAATTATAGGGTTCAAAGAGAGACATTTTTTAGTAAAAAAAAGGATTATTAAAAACAAGTCGGTATAATTGTGGCTTTAATAAATGAGATACTCGTCCCGCTTTATTTGATCGACCTCTAATTTATGTACTATCCTAATATTGTGTATTTATGAAGGTTTTTTATTCAGAGAATCAACCCGATTATTCCACTTATACCTTGAAACCCTAAACGAAATGACTACCTACGGTTTCCTGTCCATTCTTCCTCCGGTATTGGCCATTGTCCTTGCTATTCGCACTAAGCAGGTGTTTGTTTCGCTCCTTTTTGGCATTTGGTTGGGTTGGCTCATTATTGATGGTTGGAATCCATTGATTGGGACCTTTGATACTCTTCAGGCTTTGGTGGATGTGTTCAAGGATGATGGGAATACTCGGACTATTATGTTTTCTGCGTTGGTAGGGGCTTTGATTATTTTTATTCAGCGGTCGGGTGGGGTAGAAGGGTTTATAGTGAAAATCACCCAATTATTAGAAAAGCAGGAACAAAAAAAGGAAGGAAATAATCGAATTATTGTCCAGTTTTTGGCCTGGTTGACAGGGCTATTAATTTTTGTAGAATCCAATATTTCTGTTTTAACCGTTGGAGCCTTATATCGGCCTATTTTTGATAAACTAAAAATTCCGAGGGAGAAATTGGCTTATATCGCCGATTCTAGTTCGGCACCTTCTTCTATATTAATTCCCTTCAATGCCTGGGGGGCATTTATTATGGGGCTGCTACTGACTCAAGGCTTTGAAAATCCTTTTTCGACCTTGTTCCATGCAGCGGTATATAATTTTTATCCGATGCTAGCTTTGGCAATGGTCTTGATTATTATTTTTACAAAGAAGGATTTTGGCCCTATGGCAAAGGCAGAAAAGCGAGCAGTGAAAGAAGGGAAATTATTGGCAGACGATGCTCAACCAATGGTTTCGGATGAACTAACCGAAGTGACGACCAAAACCGGTGTACAGCCCAAAGCTTATAATATGATTTTGCCCATTGGAATTATGGTGCTAATGATGCCTGTTATGCTGGGCTATACCGGCTGGGAAGCTGCCTTGGAAAGTCGAGCTGAAGCAAGTTTTTGGGGTAAATTTTTCTATGCTATTGGACAGGGCTCTGGCTCTACTGCCGTGCTTACTGCCCTAATTGCCTCTCTATTGTTTTCAATGATTTTTTATCGGATTCAGGGCATTATGAATTTAAAAGAAATGGTGGATTTGACGCTAAAAGGGATTGCAGGCATGATGCCGCTTGCTTTGTTAATGTTGATGGCTTTTGCAATTGGAGCGGTTTGTAAACACTTAGAAACAGGCGTTTATGTAGCGGAAGTTGCCAAAAGCTGGCTATCGCCTTCGTTGGTGCCGGCTATTGTTTTTCTGGTTAGCTGTTTTATAGCCTTTTCTACGGGAACTTCCTGGGGGACATTTGCTATTATGATTGCTATTGCCGTTCCGATGGCACAGGCAATGGGAGCCAATGTACATCTAGCAATTGCAGCAGCCTTAGGAGGCGGTGTTTTTGGAGATCATTGTTCACCTATTTCTGATACCACTATTCTTTCTTCGATGGCGGCAGCGAGTGACCATATTGACCATGTAAAAACACAGTTTCCCTATGCTCTAGTCGCAGGGGGCATTACGACTTTTCTGTATCTATTAATTGGTTTTTGGGGTAGCTAGTACGGCAGGTCGGCAACCTGTTTTACAGGAGCAGGACATGATTTTTAGAACCGCCCAGTAATCCCCATTAGCACATTTAAGCCATAAGTAGGATAGCGATGCCAGCGTTCTCTTTTGTTATTCAATAGATTATTCACATCTATGAAGGCACTAAAATTTTCTGTCAATTCGTACTCTGCACCGACACTCAAATCCAACAAAGTATTCAAATTATCGGTTAGACCACCCTCATTCAAATAGGGGACCGCATTGGCGATAAATAATTCTCCTTTTACTTTTAGTTTTTCCTCCAGTAGTTTGTATTTAGCATTGAAATTGGCTTCCAAAGCGGGCAAATGCCAAGCTTTTTGATTATTATTCAAGTCGTAGGCATTGACGCTGATAGTGCCACCCACATCCAGGTTTTTTAATAAAGTTGCTCCAATATTCCCCTGTATATTGAAAATACTAACGGTATCATACACCACCTCCAGCCGGTTAAAACTGATCTGGTCATTATTGACAAAATCATTAAAATCATTGAGGAATAAAGCGAGGCCTTTTGCCTTTTTGAAGCCAACCTGTCCTTTATAATTAAACGCTTTAAAGGCTCCCCTTAAGCCTGCGTAAAAATGATTATAATCCGTATTTCGGATTTGAAGACCCCCGAATGTTTTAATAAAAGGGTTATAAGCGGTAAGGGATTGCATGGTGTTTTTTTGCAAACTTCCTTCCGCACCTGCGAAGACAGTAAATTTATTGCCGACTATATTAGCGGAAGCCTCTACGTCGGGATAAAAATTAAATTCACCGTCAAAAGCCACTAGATTAGCACCTAATTGGACCCTAAACGTTTCGCCATGATAGGTGAAATTAGGAGTCAAATAAAAATTATTTAATTTCTGTTTTAAAGAATCTGCACCTCGATTATCGCCGTCTCGGTAGCTGGTCAAATCCGTTTTGATACCCACATTTAAAGAGTTGGTTTCTGCGATCCACTTGGTTACACCAAAATAGGCATCGAAGGCATTTTCGCGGGCGGCAAAATTATCTTTCATATTATAAAAATTGAAGCCCGCCTTGTAGTTAATGTCCCCTTGTGTGCGCTCTCCGTTGAAGAATTGTCCGCCTATTTTTAGGGTATTAAAGGTCTGCTTCGCCTGTTCTCTGGTAGGAATGGCCATGCTATCCTGCCCACCACTAAAACCGTAATAGTGCACCTGATCCGCAGTATAGCCCAAGTTTCCACTTGCAGCATACCCCTGGTCGAGGTAATAGGTTCCTTTTAGTTCTACTTCATTTTCTGCAAATCGCTGGTGTTCCCTATTTTTAAAATTGGCAGAATGGTGTCGGAAGCGGCCGCCTATATCGAACCGATCATCGTAAAAGGTATAATAAGAAGCTTCTGCATAAGGCGAAGAAGGAACCCCATAACCCAACTTGAAAAAGCCATTGTATTGCTTGGGCAATTCATCCCGCTTCATCGCTAGGGGGCGAATTTTTGGAGGCAAATATTCTACCTGAAGTGTTCGGGTAGGAATTGTATAAATTTGGGTTTTAGTGGTGGTACTTTGCTTGGGCAAAGACGGGGTGACTTCTATTTTTTCTGTATCTGCTAATCGAGCATCAAAGTCCTTGATTACCTCTACTTCTTCGCTTGGCAAATCCGGCTGTGCCAGCGTAAACTGATTAAATCCGACCGCTAGCAATAAAGGGATAATTATTTTTTTTAAATTCATTTTTTGTATTTGGCGATTGATGGTAATTTAATTCCTGAATGTTGAGAAATAAAGCAGCCATAAGGAGCCACGAATCACTTAATCAGGCTACTGATTTCCTCCTGTTTCGTCCAATTCCAGTAAGTTATTCGGTTTTTCATTGAGTAAGCGATTGGAAGCCCCTTCTTGGGCTTTGAGTCGCTCCAGTTTTTTCTTGGCAGAATTGACCAATTCTTCATCTTCGTTATAATTTGCCAGTAGTGCCTCTAGAGTAGCTTTTGCTCTAAAAAGGTCACCCTTATCTGCATAGACATCTGATAATAAGATGATGCCACTCGCCACCCAGTAAGGATAGCTGGAACTCGCTCTGCTCGCCTCTTTCAGGAGTGCTTCTGCACGCGGCAAATCTCTTTTTAGGTAATACATGTAAGCCTCCAAATACCTCGCTTCGGCAGTCAACTCATTGTCGCTCAATCGTTTCACTTGAGCAAAGGCAGATAAAGCATTGTCGTAGTCTTTTTTATCATAAGCCACTTTCCCGAGGTAGAAATTGGCGGCGGCCACTTGTTCCTGCGAAGCTCGATTATTATTGACAACCTTGCTGGCAAGGTTATAGACAGCATCGCTATTGCCCGCTCTATAGGCACTTCGCAAAGCTCCTAGTTGTGCCTCAAAACGTTGGTCATCGCTGACCGCAGCAGCCTCCAGTTTGGCATAGAGATTATAGGATTTGCCAAAGTCTTTTTCATGATTGTAGGCAATAATGGCGGCTTTTTCTAATGCTTTGAGGTAATACTTGCTTTGTCCCCGATCTACCACATTTTCATAGTCTTTTAAAGCTAGGCTATATTGTTTTAAAACGCTATAACTTTCGCCCCTATGATACCGAGCAATCAGGCTATTGCGACCATTTGGGTATTGTTTTAAATAGCGATTAAAGCCTTCGACGGCTCGGTCATAATTGCCATTTTCAAATTGAGATTCGGCTGCTGCAAAGCTGACATCTTCCTTTTGAGCATCGTCCACGTTGTATTCAATGCTTTCCAAAAAGGCAAAGTAGTCCTCCGTTCTACCCAAATCGCTTACATAAATTTCCTTGATAGCTGTTAGAGCATCTTCGGACTCTTTAGCGGTGGGGTTATTATCGAACACGCGTTTGTAATAATTCAAAGCAGATTCCGGACTACCCTGATTATAGGTGATCAACCCCAACCGGATCAAGCCCTGGTTGAGCATATCCGATTTACCCTTGTAGGTATTGACTAATTTTTTCAATGGAGCAATTGCCTCACTAAGTTTGCCCAATTCCTGATAAGTAATGCCCAACTGCAATAAAGCATCGTCGGTATAGGCAGAATTGGGATATTTTTCTACAATATCTTCCAAGGCCACAATCTTGTCAACCGTTCTGCCCCTTAATCCTTCGATGATTGCTTTTTGATATAAGGCATAAATAAAGCCTTTGTACCTACGGTTGACCGCTTCATTATAAAAATTGATGGCTTCATCGTATCGATTTCTTTTAAATAAGCCGTCGCCTGCTCTGAGCACGGCATCAGGTAAAATTTGGGTCTTGATCACTGCATTTTTGATAAACCCTGAATTTTGTTTAATGCCTGCTACGGCCTCTTGAAAATAGCCCACTGCGGAGGCGTAATTTTTTTGTTTTAAATAATTATAGCCTTGTGTATAGTTGGCTAAATAAGGGGCGGCTTCTTCCGGAAAATCCCTCTGTTCTTTCGCCAAAGTCAGATATTGATTATGGTTTCTAATGCTTTCATTATACTTTTTCTCGCTATGGGCGATTTCTCCCAGCCAAAAGTTAGCCAGTGCCTTAAATTGCAGACTCGCTGGAATTTCGAGCGATTTCTCAAAATAGCGTTTGGCGGGTGATTTTTTGTCATCTGCATATAATTGTACTCCTCGATAATAGGTCACTTTTTGATAGGTTTCTTTCATTTGGGGAGTCAGCGAAGGCATGCTCTCGATGATTTTAATAGCCCTTTCATAATCTCGGGTATTCAAAAAAACTTCGCTTAATAATCGCTGTGATTCTATATAATATTTGGAAGAAACGGGAATGCTTTGGAAGGCTGTTACTGCATCCCTATCTGCATTGAGTTCATAGGATAATTTCCCGTAATTGAATAAAGCTTCTTCTGTAATGGTGGGGTCATAGTTCATCCGGCTGGCAGCCCCAAAAGCCGCGCGAGCCTCCTCTTTTCGGCCTAGTCGAATGTAGGAATCGCCTAGGTTATATAAAGCATTTTGCCCCATAGCATTATCCACTCCGCTTAACTCTTCAAAGTTTTCTGCTGCCTCTTTATAATGACCTGTTTGGTATTGGGTATAGGCCAATTGATAAAATTCTTCTTCCCGCATTTTGGAAGTGCTTTCTGCATAATACTCCAAATAGGGAAGTGCTTCGCTGTACATTCTTTTTTCAAAAAATGCCTGCCCGACCAATTGGTGCATCTCTTCTCTTTTGCGTACGCCCGGGCTTTTTAGTTGCGGAATCGCATAATTGATTAGCTTGTCATAATCTCCTTGTGCAAAGTAAATCTGGGTCAAATAAAATGGGATATGAGACTTATATTTATTCGAAGCACTCACTTTTTCAAAACTTCGGATTGCTTGGTTGTAATCCCCGTCAAAAAAAGCGGTCATCCCATAATAATAATTGGAAGGATAGTAAAATTCATTGCGAATATCTTTGGTCTGGGTCAAAGCCAATTTGGCCTCTCTAAATTTTTTATTCACAAAGTAAACATAGCCTTTTTTAAATAGGACTTCTGAGCGTTGGGTTTCACTCAAGTCATATACATTGACCATTTCTAAAAACTCTAGGGCTTTTTCGTAGCGTTTGTCATTATAATAGTAATTAGCCGCTTCCAAAATTGCCTGGCTGGCAACGGGTTCAGGAGAATACTCTCTGATGAAGTCCAGCATTAGTTTCTCTCCGTCTGGATGCTTCAAACGGACCGAGGTTTTGGCTTTAAATAGTTCTGCTTTCATCTGTAAATCGCGAAACTCTGGCTCATTTTCCGGTGGTTCGGCAGTAAGTACCTTGGTGAATTCTACATTGGCAGCGCTATACAATCCTTTATCAAAAAAATCCATCCCTCGTTTATAAGCGGCATTGGCATCTGTAAAAACGGTCGTTTGCTGAGCAAAAGAAGTGTAACTCATGCCAAGCATTAAAAGAAACGCTAAAAATTGTTTATAAATCATATCTGGTGTAGATTAGTTGGTTTATTACTTAAGATGGTGCTCAACTTCTGAGTTTTTAAACATATTTTCAAAGTGGCTTATTGCTATTGGTACTGAAAATTTTAACATTTGGGCGGGATTCTCTTCAAGGCTTATCCTTTTTATAACTTTGTACTTTTGGCAAAAATAATCTTTGTTTCAAAGACAATTACCTGCTTTATAAGATGAAAAAAAGGGAATTGACCCTCATATATTTAACAAAAGTTTAATAGATTTTAAGTAAGGAATGAGCGATAAATTGCTCGTTGCTCAGTTAAATTGATCGCATGCGGAAACTCAAACTGGAAGAACTCAATCGCCTATCTGTCAAAGCCTTTAAGCAACGGGAAAAGACTCCTGTTGTGCTCATTTTGGATAATGTTCGCTCCGGCCTAAATGTGGGTGCTGCTTTCCGAACAGCAGATGGCTTCGCTTTGGAAAAAATTTATCTTTGTGGTATTACTGCCAAGCCTCCACATCGGGAAATTTTAAAAACGGCTATTGGCGCTACAGAATCTATGGACTGGGAATATGCCCCGACGACCGAAGTAGTTGTTGCAACCCTACGAAAAGGAAATTATTATATAGTAGCAGTCGAACAAGCAGCGCAAAGTACGGCTTTGCAGCATTTTCAGCCGCCAAAGGATCGAAAAATTGCCTTGATTTTTGGCAACGAAGTACGGGGTGTTGGAGAAGGAGTAATGAATGTAGTAGAAGAATGTCTGGAAGTCCCGCAATATGGAACCAAGCACTCTTTTAATATTTCAGTTTGTATTGGGATTGTGGTGTGGGAAATATTTCGGAAGTTAAAATTTTAAATATCATTTTGGTTGCAAAAAGAGTAAAAATGAATGATATCAAATACCGGTAAACTGATGATTTCTGAAAGCCTCCACAAAAAGGGTATAATCTTTTCGGGGTTGATTCGGAATTAACAACTTATGGTAGATTTTGTGATTGTTGGATTGCTATTAAGGTTTGGTTAAATACTAAAAATACAAAATAAAATAATTCTTCTGACCTTATTTTAGTTAAAAAAATCTATTTTTAGCCCCCGTAGCCAATTTGGCACGGGATTTTTCTTTTGGGAGAAGTCTTTTTGGAATAGTTTCTTCTGTGTCCTTTTATGGAAAAATCAACAAAAATTTAATTCAATATGTCACAACAAGTTATTCAGCGAGAGCAATTTTTAGGGCATCCTAAAGGATTGTTTATTCTATTCCTGACAGAGATGTGGGAGCGTTTTAGTTATTATGGAATGCGGGCCATTTTGGTTTTATTTCTGGTTGCCAAAACCAATGAAGATAATCCAGGTTTTGGATGGACGGATGGAGAAGCCTACGCCCTTTACGGTTGGTACACCATGTTCGTTTATGTGGCTTCTATCCCCGGCGGAATTTTGGCAGATCGTTTTATTGGGCAAAAGAAATCCGTGATGCTCGGTGGCTTGTTGTTGTGCGCTGGGCATGGGATTTTGGCAGTAGAGGCATTATGGGCTTTTTATACGGGCTTGGTGCTGATAGTCTTGGGGGTTGGTGCATTGAAGCCAAATATCTCTACGATGGTCGGTGGTTTATATGCCAAAGGCGACCAAAGGCGAGATATGGGTTTTTATATTTTTTATATGGGCATTAATCTCGGAGCAGCCGTAGCGGCTTTGTTAGTCGGATATGTAGGCGAAACGATTGGCTGGCATTATGGCTTTGGTTTAGCGGGGATCGGGATGGCTATTGGGCAAATTACTTATTACTTTGGGCAAAAACACTTGGAAGGCGTTGGGGACTTGGTACAAGTCAAAGAAAAGGCAGACGGCACTAAATTGAACTTGATTGGGGATATATTTAAGCATACCAATTCGATTATTGGCTTTACTCTAACTGCCCTCATTGGTTTAG
Organism: Saprospiraceae bacterium; assembly: GCA_965222705.1. Lineage (GTDB taxonomy): Bacteria > Bacteroidota > Bacteroidia > Chitinophagales > Saprospiraceae > JAFMDF01. Next base: position 112,044 of record CBDCUO010000036.1, read on the forward strand.
CAATTTTCTTTCAAGTGGCTTGGTCTTATGGGCTTTTAATAATTGGGCTAGCTTTTGCAGTAGGAGTGGGCATAGTGGTTTATAATGATGGCGATAAGATCGAAAAAGATCGAATTTTAGTAACCTATTTGTCTTTTCTAATCATTGTCATTTTTTGGGGAGCCTTTGAACAAGCCGGCGGCTTGATGAATGTGTATGCTAAAGAAAAAACGGACCTAGCTTTGGGTAGTTTTAGTGTACCTGCTTCTTGGTTTCAGTCCGTAAATGCCATTTATATTTTGATTTTTGCGACGATTGTGGGATCTTTTTGGGGTTGGTGGAAAAATAGAGGTAAGGAATCTTCCTCCATTTTTAAAATGGCGATTGGAGTAATAATCATGGGTTGGGGCTTCTTTTTTATGTCAAAGGCTAGTACGGAGGTCACTTATGATGCTGCTGGGAATATTCTGGACAAATCGGGGATGCAGTGGCTATTGCTGGCGTATTTATTTCACACAATAGGAGAGTTATGCACTTCGCCGGTTGCTTTATCTTTTATCACTAAACTAGCTCCCGAACGCTGGGTTGCTTTTATGATGGGGGCTTACTTCGCAGCCACGGGTTTAGGTAATAAGGTAGCAGGACTATTAGGGGAGTGGTCGGTTTCTTTGGGCGAATTCAATATTTTTACAGGGATAGCGGTTTTCTGTACTATTTTTGGATTATTAGTGTTGGCAATTTTAAAGCCTTTAAAACGACTCATACATGGTGCAGAAGATGTTACTTTAGAAACAGCTGTCAAATAACATAAACTAGCTCTATGTCAAGTAATAAAGTAGATTTATTAACGGCCAATGGCTCCGTATTAGGGCATCCTTCGGGCTTATTCGTTTTATTTTTTACCGAAATGTGGGAGCGCTTTTCTTACTATGGAATGCGGGCCCTGCTTATTATGTTTTTTACTGCTTCCTTGATAGGCGGTGGTTGGGGTTGGCCGCAGGAGCACGCCTTTGCCATTTTTGGCACCTATGTATCTTTGGTTTATCTATCTACTTTGGTAGGCGGCTATGTTGCAGATAATATTATTGGGTATCGAAATTCGGTAGCTTTAGGAGCCTTATTAATGGCTTTGGGGCATGGTTGTATGGCTTTAGAAACTCAATTTTTTATCTATTTAGGACTCACGCTATTGGTGATTGGAAGTGGTTTTTTTAAACCTTGTATGACTTCTATTATTTCCGAAATGTATAAGGACTATCCAGAAAAAAAAGATGGCGCTTATACCATTTTTTATATGGGAGTAAACTCAGGTGCATTTTTAGGCATATTGCTTTGCGGCTATTTGGGTGAAAAAATAGGTTGGTCTTGGGGATTTGGTTTGGCAGGGATATTTATGTTATTCGGACTTTTGCAATTTTGGTTTGCCCAGGGCATTTTTGGCGATGTGGGTTTAAAGCCTGACCCTTCTAAAAAGCTTGCAGTTGTAGAAGAAGATGATGGTGATAAACGCAATCCATTCACTACTTGGCAAATCGTACTTTCTGCAATAGCGGGTATATTGGGTTTCGTATGGATTATTAATGACCCCGTATCAAAAATATCGGAAGGAGCGACTAATTTTTTGGATTTTAGTTTGGCGGGTTACGATGGTTCAACGATTACCATTTTTGCAGCTTTTATTATTTTCTTAATAGTTTTAATTTATCGCTTGACCCAATATTCCAAAATTACCAGAGATAAAATGTTGGCAGTCTGGTTTTTTTCTTTCGTCCTTATTTTCTTCTGGGCCGTTTTTGAGCAGGCACCGGGTTCTCTGACTCTTTTTGCAAGAGATTATACAGATAGGATATTAGAAGGAAGTACAGCTATGACTTTTAAGGTTGTTAATTCTTTAATTACGCTGATTCCTTTAGGTATTTTCACTTATATTATATTTTTATTATATAAGCAAATATTTGCAAAATATAGCTTGTCAAATATTTTTCTAGCCATCAGTTTTGTTATTATTTGGGGCATTGCTTTGTGGATGTTAAATCGAGAATTTCAACAGGAGCAGTCCGAAATCCCTGCCTCCTGGTTTGGTGTTTTGAATTCGCTCTATATTATCATTTTTGCTCCCTTATTTTCCAAGTGGTGGGAGAGCAAATACAACCCCAATGCCAATATGAAATATGCCATAGGCATGTTTCTCTTAGGCTTGGGAATGGCTTGTGTAGCTTTTGGTGCTAGTGATATTGCACCGGGTGCTAAGACGGCTTCGGTAAGTATTATTTGGCTCATTTTAGTTTATTTATTTCACACCCTGGGCGAACTATGCGTTTCTCCTGTCGCGCTTTCTTTAGTCAGTAAGCTGGTACCGGGCAGAATGATTGCCTTTATGTTTGGTATCTATTACTTGGCTATTGCTATTGGAATGAAATTAGCGGGCGTGTTTGGCGAGGCTTCTAGTGGCATTGCAGAAGAAAATGGCATTAGTTATTTCTTCTGGATATTGACGGGCATTTCTGTCGCTCTAGGAGTCCTTTGCATTTTACTTTTTCCTGTGGTCAGGAAATTGATGCATGGCGTTAAATAGCCTATTGATACTTCACAGCTTTCTCATTTAGATTTAGAAAATTTATCAAAAATTGAAAATGAGAAAAAATAAATGTTCAATAATATATGAGTTTTCTCGCCTTGCGAACCTCCAGGCTTTTCAAAAGCCTGGAGGTTTATTTCATAGTTGTCACAATGAGCCTTTGTACTCAATCTGCCTCCCAAATTGACACCGCCCAGATATATGAATTAAGCCCTGTGACCATTCAAGCTGCTCGCTTTGAAACGAAAGATATAAAAACGCCTCTAGCGATTACCGCTCTTTCCAAATCTTTTATTCAAAGGGGGCAGGCACAATTATCTGTCAATGAATCGCTCCATGCTGTTCCAGGCCTTTTTGCTTTAAACCCCAATAATTTTGCTCAGGACTTGCGAGTGGCGATCAGAGGCTTTGGCGCGAGGGCGGCTTTTGGTATTCGGGGCGTAAAGGTACTGGTGGATGGCTTGCCAGAATCTACGCCTGATGGACAAGCACAAGTGGATAACCTGGATTTGGGCGTTTTGAGTAGTATTGAAGTGATTCGAGGACCTTCTTCGGGCTTGTATGGCAACGCTTCTGGAGGAGTCATTAGCTTTTCTTCCCAAGACCCCACACCCATTCCCTTTTGGGAAGCAAGGATGACTGCTGGCTCTTATGGCTTTCAACAATATCAGTTAAAAACAGGGCAGCAAAAGGGAAAATTTGGCTTCTTATTACACGGTTTGTTTATCAATACAGACGGCTATCGGGAAAATAGTGGAATGGAAAGCACCATTCTAAATGGAAAGTTTAACTATCAATTGAATGAACAATCCAAATTAACCTTATTGCTAAACTATGCCAATAGTCCAAAAGCAGACGATCCCGGGGGAATCAACCTGGAACAAGCGCAAACCAATCGGCTAAGTGCCAGAGTGCAAAATATTACCTTTCAAAGTGGAGAGCGAGTCACACAAAGCAAAATTGGATTAATCTATGAAAACAATTTTGCTGCTCATCAACAAATACGACTAAAAACCTGGTACAGCAGTAGAGATTTTGCCAATCGGCTACCTTTCGAAACTGGGGGAATCGTAGAATTTGACCGCGCTTTTTCTGGTTTTGGAGGCAATTATCAACTAGAGAAAAAACTCTTTGGGCTGCCCTACCGCCTCCAATTGGGGATTGATTTGCAAAATCAAGCAGATGATCGCCGTCGGTTTAATAATTTATTAGGGGTCAGAGGGAGATAAAACCCTAGACCAAAAAGAAGCGTTTTTGAGTTTTGGTTCTTTTATTATTCAAGAATTAAGTTTGGCAGATAAATTTAAAACTATGCTAGGCTTGCGCTATGATGTGGTTCGTTTAAAAGCAAATGATCATTTTTTGAGCGATGGTGACCAGTCGGGTACTTCCACCTTAAATAGCTTTAATCCGACCTTTGGCTTGGTGTATAGCGTGTCTGATGCTTGGAATCTTTATGGAAATATCTCCACCAGTTTTGAAACGCCTACTTTGGGGGAGTTATCCAATAATCCTACAGGAGAAGGGGGCTTCAATATCGTTTTGGAACCACAGAAAGCCAACAATTACGAAATAGGCTTTAAGGGGATTGCCAATAATAAGTTAAAGTACGAAATTGCCTTATTTACTATTGATGTAAAAAATGAAATAGTGCCATTTGAACTGGAGGCCTATCCCGGGCGAATTTTTTATCAAAATGCTGGCAGTACGGATCGAAATGGAACGGAAATCAGCCTCACTTACAGTTTGACTAAAAACATCAAAGCTTTTTTGAATTATACTTTTTCCGATTTTAAATACGATACTTTTCAGACCTTTGACGGAAAGGTGCTGCCTGGTATTCCTAAACATTCTACCTTTCTCGCCCTGAATTTTTCCGAGCTAAAAGGCTTTTTTGGCTCCCTGCAAAATCGGATTGTCGGAGAATTATTTGCCAATAATAGCAATACGGTTATAGAGCGAGGCTATGTCGTCACCAATTTAAAGCTAGGCTATCAAAAGCAATTTATTAATTGGCATTTAGAACCCTTCCTTGGTATTAATAATTTATTTAATAAAAAATACAACGATAACATCCGCATCAATGCCTTTGGGGGACGATTTTATGAGCCTGCACCACGAATTAATTTTTATGGGGGAATTAAGATTAGAACGGGGAAGTAAGTTACTAGGGTGGTAATTGCCGTGAAGCATTGAGTCTCAAAAAACCCTGAAAGCTATTCTTTCCTACTAATCAGTCGCAGTTTCTTTGTTGTCGGTCGCTTCAATTGTTCCATTTTCGGGAGGGTCATTTTCCGCTTCTTCCTCGCCGTTTCTTGGCACTACTGTAATATCGGCAATAGAGTCTCCTTCGTTGATACTGATGACTTTTACGCCTTGTGTAGCTCTACCCATTATTCGCATATCACTTACGGGAATGCGGATAATAATACCCGATTTATTGGTAATCATGAGGTCATCCTCTTCTCCGACCGACTTTATGGTTGCCAAATGTCCAGTTTTATCGGTGACTTGCAAAGTTTTTACCCCTTTTCCCCCTCTATTTGTCATCCGATAATCTTCCAGAGAAGATCGCTTGCCATAGCCTTTTTCAGAAACAACCAGGATCGTCAAATCTTCATTATTCGGATCAACACTTATCATGCCGACCACTGCATCTTCGCTGTTATCAAGGAAGATTCCTCTTACGCCAGCAGCCGTTCTACCCATAGGTCGTACTTTGTTTTCCGGAAATCGAATCGCCCGTCCACTGCGAGCACCCATTAATATTTCATTTTCGCCAGTAGTCAGTCTGGCCTCTAGCAACGTATCCTCTTCGTTGATTGAGATTGCATTAATGCCATTCGTTCTGGGTCGAGAAAAAGCCTCTATCACCGTTTTTTTAATTAGCCCCTTGCGCGTGCAGAAAATGATATAATTATTGTTAATAAATGCCTCATCTGTCAAGTCTTCAATTTTGATATAGGCTTTTACTTTATCCTCTTTTGGCAGCGCAATAATGTTTTGAAGCACCCTTCCAGCAGAATTTTTGGTGGCCTCTGGTATTTCATAAACTCTCAACCAGTGGCACTTCCCCTGTTCTGTAAAAAGCAGTAAATAGTTATGCGTACTTGCTATAAACAGATGTTCTACATAGTCAGCATCTCTAGTTTTTGCCCCTCTTGAGCCTTTTCCTCCTCTGCCTTGGGTACGATATTCGGTTACGGGAGTACGCTTGATATAGCCCAGATGAGAAATGGTGATGACAACTTCTTCATTTTTAATTAAATCTTCAATGCTGATCTCGCCATCGGCATAACTGATTGCGGTTCTTCTTTCATCTCCAAATTTTTCCTTGACCGCTATTAGTTCTTCTTTGACGATATCTTTTTGCATCTGCTCACCAGCTAAAATAGCTTTCAAGTGAGCAATCCTTTTTTGTAGTTCATCGTATTCCTGCTTGATTTTATCCCTTTCCAAGCCAGTCAGTTTTTGCAAGCGCATTTCCAAAATGGCTTTTGCTTGGATTTCAGTCAAGGCAAATTGCTGCATCAAGCCCATTTTAGCATCCTCAACGGTTTTGGAAGCTCTAATTAGAGCGATCACCTCGTCTAAGTTATCCAAAGCAACTAGCAAACCTTCCAGAATATGTGCCCTTTCCTCTGCCTTTCGCAGTTCATATTGGGCCCGACGAATAACCACCTCAATGCGAAACTTAATAAACTCATTGATAATCTCCCGAAGTGATAGTTGGGTAGGTCGGCCATTGACCAGGCAGACGTTGTTGACGCCGTAGGAAGTTTGCAACGGGGTATATTTATACAGTTTGCTCAGGACGACATTAGCCATCGCATCTCGCTTGACATCCACCACGATTCTTAGGCCCTTTCGATCAGATTCATCTCTTGGTGCACCACTGATTCCTATGATTTTTTCATCATTCATCAGCTCGGCGATTTTAAGCACCAAATTGGCTTTATTCACCTGATAGGGAATTTCACTGATGATGATTCTTTCTTTTCCCGCTTGGCTCGTTTCAATTTCGGCTTTTCCTCTTAAAACGACCTTGCCCCTGCCCGTTTCAAAAGCTTCTCTGACTCCGCTCATGCCGTAGATAATACCCCCTGTTGGAAAATCGGGTGCTTTGATGTGCTGCATTAGTTCATCTAGTGAAATTGCAGGATTATTAATTACAGCAATAACACCATCAATGACTTCTGATAAATTGTGCGGCAGCATATTGGTAGCCATCCCAACAGCAATGCCCGAAGCACCATTTACCAGCAGGTTGGGAATCTTCGTTGGCAGCACCGTTGGCTCTTTAAGGGTATCGTCAAAATTAAGCACGAAATCAACTGTATCTTTTCCCAGATCCCCCAATATTTCATCGCTTATTCTTTCCAAACGAGCCTCTGTATATCGCATAGCAGCGGGGCTATCCCCGTCCATAGACCCAAAATTTCCTTGCCCATCTACGAGCGGATAGCGCAAAGACCAGTTTTGTGCCATTCGTACCATAGAGTCATACACTGAAGAATCGCCATGAGGATGGTATTTGCCCAATACCTCTCCTACAATTCTAGCAGATTTTTTATGCGATTTATTATAAGTTAGCCCCAGTTCGGACATACCATAAAGTACGCGGCGATGCACTGGTTTTAAGCCGTCTCGAACATCTGGCAAGGCTCTGGAAACAATCACCGACATAGAGTAATCTATGTAGGCAGACTTCATGTGGTCATCAATTTTTATGGGAATAATTCTTTGATTATTGGACATTAAAAAGCTTTAAATTGAAGGAAAGAAGAAGGGTCAAAAACCAATTTTTTTCGCGGCACAAATTTACGAAATTTATCCTAATTAGCCTTGTTATTTTTGAATAAAAAGCAATTTCCTTTTCCCATTTTGCAAATGGGAAAAGAACAAATAAAAAAAACAATTAAAAGCTTTTTGAACAGTTATTTTACATGCTAAACGCTTGAAAAAGTGAGGTTTACAACACTTTTTTCTTAAAATTTTTGGATGGGAAAGAATATTCCTTTATAATTGCGCTGAAAATGAAAAGTTAAAGTTTGTTTAAAACTTTAAAGATATAGTGTTTCATAGTGTGAGGGGTAACCGCTTTAGTGGTTGCTCCTTTTTTATGTGTTTCTTTCCAATAAGCTTTCCGTCAAGGCGATTAATGCTTCTTTCCGCACTTCCAAAACCTCGACTGCCTGCAAGTGCTGTATAGCTTTTTTTTGAAAGGCCGTTTTTGTTTCATTAGCTAACTTTTGAATATTATTTTTCAAAAAAATCGTTTTTACACGCGCTATTTTCCTTTCTGCTTCCAAATGGGGGTCTTTCATTAGCTGTATAAGCAATTTTTTATCCTTTTCTGTTGCTATTTCCAATGTTTTTAATACCAAAAAAGTCTTTTTATTTTGGAGGATATCCCCCCCTATTTGCTTGCCGAAAGTAGCTGGACTGCCAAAAGTGTCTAAAATATCATCTTGCAATTGAAAAGCCATACCTACATTTCTTCCAAATTCGGTCAAATGGTGGACATCTGTTTTATTCGCTCCCGCCAAGGTCGCGCCCATTTGTAATGCGCCAGCTACCAAAACGGCAGTCTTATATTCAATCATTTTAAGGTAAGTCGCAATGGTTACGGATTGGCTGGTTTCAAAATTCATGTCCAATTGTTGTCCAATACATACCTCTGTCGCTACCTGCGTAAATATTTTTAGGATCGCCGGCACCAATCCTTGTTGCTCAATTTTTAGCAAATATTGATAGGCGTATATCAACATCACGTCGCCGGAGAGGATCCCCGTATTAATGTCATATTTTTCATGTACCGTTGCTTGTCCGCGCCGCAGAGGGGCGGCATCCATTATATCGTCATGCACTAGCGAAAAATTGTGAAATATTTCTACGGCATAGGCAATCGGCAAAGCGGGCTTTACATCTTCTTTAAACAGGTTGTATCCCATTAAAACTAGCACCGGTCGAAGTCTTTTTCCTCCCAAGCCCATCATATAATATACGGGAGCGAACAATTCTCTGGGCGCATAATCAAATGGGTGCGCTTGCATATAATTGAGAAAAACAGCTTTTAATTGAGCGATAGAATACATTAATAATAATTATTGTTTTGGACACAAATCTATGTCACACTTCTACCTTCTTTTTTTTGGGCATCATATTTGAATGATATAAAAGAAGCTTTCTTTGCCGGCGTCATTAGACAGCCATTGACAAGGAAACGAAAGCGTAAATGCTTGGAGCAATATTAAGCATTTATTCCCTAATGCCTCCCCTCCGATTTTTAAGTATATCCATGAGCAAGGCGGATTGTCTGGCTACTTTGTCACTTGCTATTGGGCGGATAAACAATCCACCTTGCTACTTTGCCCTTTATCAAACGAGAACACAAGATTTACATCCTTTAACCAAAAATTAGAAGAAACGACTTACATGAACAGCAAGAAAAGAATTCCTATACTTTTGATCGAAGATAATGGGGCAGACGTTCAACTTATAGAAAAACTGCTGAAAGATTCCTCTATTCGTTACGACTTAAGCCATACTTCCAAGCTATCTACTGGTTTGGAAATAATCCAACAACAGGAAATCGCGCTAGTATTATTGGATCTTAACCTAGCAGATAGTTCTGGTTTTAAAACCTTGACCACTTTTCTAGCAAAAGGGCCATTTATTCCGGTCATAGTGATAACGGGGACCAACAATGAGATTATTGGAAACCAAGCGGTAAAAGCCGGTGCACAGGACTTCCTGGTCAAAGGGCAGTTTGATGGCAAACTATTAGGTCGAAGCATCCGCTATGCCCTGCAGCGGCATAAGACCCAGCAAAAACTGGAAAGGACTGCTCATAACCTATCCGTCAATGAAAAGCGATATATAGAGGCACAGTCCTTGGCCAGTTTTGGAAATTTTGAAATGGACATCGTCACCAATGAGATGCATTGGACCGATGAAATTTATAACATATTTGGCTTGCGTCCCAATAGCTTGTCTCCCAGACTTAAGGACTATATTGGGATGGTCCATCTGGAAGAGAAAGAAAGCGTAGAGCGGTTTTTTGAAGATATTGCTAAAAACGGACATTTGGGCAAAATGGAACACCGAATTGTTCAGGAAGATCATTCTATAAAATATGTAGTGCTAAGTGCCAAAATGTTTTATGACGAATTAAGCCATAAAATACTATTGGTCGGAGGAATTCAAGACATCACCGAAAGAAAAATTTCCGAACAATTAATCATTGAAAAAAATATTTCTTCCAAAGCCTCCAAGGTTAAGGAGGAAGCCTTGATGAATATGAGTTTCCATATTCGGACCCCGCTGTCTTCAGTGGTTAATTTATTATTCCTTTTAGAAAAATCTAGGCTAAATGCTCAGCAAAGAGAATTTTTGGACGGACTTAAAACATCTGTTGACGATTTGTCCATTATGGTCAATAATTTGCTAAACTTTTCTCTGTTGGTAGCTGATCAGATAAAAGTAGAAGAAGAGGAGTTTAAAATCAAAGATTTTCTGCAGAGTGTTAAAAAAATCCTTTTGATAAAAGCGGATAATGCCAGGCTAAAATTAGTTTTTAATATTGCCAAAAGTTTGCCTGCTACCATCATTAGCGACTCTAAAAAAATTACGCAGATTATATACAACTTGACGGATACCGCTATTAAAAATGCAGTAGAAAAAGAAAAATTGCTGATCCAATCTTTTATCAGTGTAAATGACTCCAATGATTCTGTTTTGATTTTTTCTATTTTAGATTCTACCACTCGCTTATCCAAAGAAAAGATCAAACAATTTGAAACGTCAGAAAAATTATTGGAAGTTTATTCAGAAGACATCGAAGAGGACAATCAACAGGAACTGCTCAGTATTGCTATGGTTGCCAAATTGTCCAAGATGCTCGATGGGCATTTTGAGATAAAAAGCGATACTACAGAAGGAACTGTTTACAAAGCCATGCTCCCTGTGAAAATAGGACAAACTTCTAAAATTAAAACTGGAATCACTCCAGATGCTCCTTTAAAAATACTATTAGTAGAAGACCACTTTCTAAATCAAATAGCCACTAAAAAGGTGCTGACAACCTGGTCGAATCTAGTCAAGGTGGACATTGCCGAGAATGGTTTGATCGGAGTAGAAAAGCAAAGGGAGTACAGCTATGATCTGATCCTTATGGATATTCAAATGCCTGTAATGAATGGCATTGATGCTGCCAAAAAAATTCGACAAGCCAGCAATGTACCCATTATTGCCTTGACTGCTAATGCTTCCAAACAAGAAGCAGACCGCTGCTTGTCAGTGGGCATCAATGATTATTTGGGTAAACCTTTTAAGCCCCAGGACTTGTACGCCAAAATCATGGCTATGCTAGTGGAAGTAGAAGTTTAGTAAAGCCTAATTGATTAGTTAGCGACTACCTTAGTAAGGTATTAGAATCTCTACCAAGCACTTAGTCACTCGCCAGCCTTTTCTCAATTTTACAGACCAAGTTTTAATTTTTTCAAACCAAAACGAGTATTTTGGCACTTTGTCTTGAACCTTGAATAAAGTTGCCATGAATTTTTTGAGAGCCCCTCTGCTATGCTATTATTGTTTTTTAGTTTTGGGATGGACAAATGCCCAGACCGGCCCTCACCCTGCCAACATAAAATGGCAACAAATTAATATGCCAGAAGTGCGTGTAATTTTTCCACAGGGATTTGAACAGCAGGGGCTTAGGGTTGCTAATATGATTGACTATATGGAGCGTAACAACAAGCGCTCTATTGGTGAAAAAAGCCAGAAATTGGAGTTGGTTTTGCACAATCAAACCATTGTCCCTAATGGATTTGTGGGTATTGCCCCTTTTAAGAGCGAGTTTTTTGCGACGCCTCCGCAGTCGGCTAATATACTGGGAACGGTAGATTGGCTAGACGGCCTGACAATTCACGAATACCGCCATGCTCTCCAGTTTTCCAATGCTAAAGTTGGATTGACCAAACTGCTATATTTTTTACAGGGAGATAATGGCTGGGGCTTGGCGGCGGGAGCTAGCATACCCAACTGGTTTTGGGAGGGCGATGCAGTAGTGGCAGAAACCGCTTTGACCAATGGCGGGAGGGGGCGTGCGCCCTTTTTTAGCTTAGAACAAAGAGCTTTATTATTGAACGATCGAGTTTATGCTTATCAAAAAGCTAGGAATAATTCTTTTAAAGATTTAGTACCAAATCATTATCGCCTTGGCTATATAATGAGCTTGTATGCTCGCAAGGAATTTGGCAATGATATTTTGAAAACGGTTTTTGAAAATGGCGCGCGCTATAAGCCTTTATTTTATTCCTTTTCTAATGCTTTGAAAAACAGCATAGGGCTAAGAACCAATGAATTATATAGAGTTGCTTATCGAGCGGCGAAGGAAAAGTGGCAGGCGCAAATCAGCCACTTAGAGCTTTCTTCCATTGAGCCTATCAAGACCAAAGCCTCCAAAACGGTCACTAGTTACCGCTTTCCCTATCAACTGAAAGACAGCAGCATTATTTGTTTAAAAAATAGTTTTACAAAGACCGATGCACTGGTAAAAATTGAAAATGGCGAAGAAAAAGTGCTATGCGAGGTAGGGTTTCACATTGAAAAATATTTATCATTTACAGGCAGCAAAGCCGTTTGGACCGAATATGAAAAAGACCCACGCAGAAGCAAAAAAAATTATTCCAATATTGTCTATTATGATCTTCAAACCCAAAAAAAAATTCGCCTTACTAGCAACACCCGCCTGTTTTCTCCTGATTTTTCTCATTCAGGAGGGCGAATCATAGCCGTTCATATCACGCCTGAGCAGCAAAATTCTTTGGTGCTTTTCAATGCAAAAACTGGAGCAGAGATTAACCGTATTCCCAATCCGGAGAATTACTTTCTTGCTTTTCCTAAATGGTCAGAAAAAGACAGTGACATCGTTTTTATCGCCAAACATAGAAGCCGACTGGCGATTTTCAAATTTAATTTTATCGAGCGCGACTTTCAACAGTTGACGGATTGGACGCATCATACTATCAGCGACCTTTTTATACAAGGCGATGAGGTCTTTTTTACCAGCTCTTTTAGTGGGATTGACAATATTTATAAAACGGATTTGGGGGGTAGTAAGCGGATAGAGCAGTTGACTTCTGTAAGAATTGGGGCATTTTTTCCTTCGGTTTCAATTGATGGCAAGTCCTTGATTTTTAGTGAATTTACAGATAGAGGCTACCAACTTTCCAAACTGGGACTAGAAAATAATAATGCGCGAGAAACGGGTATAAAAATCGTTGAGCCCAATCAACAAAACCATTATTTAATCAACAGCCTTTTCGAAGAGGGAGGGAATATTTTGGACAAAATTCCCAATAAAAACCATGATATAAAACGCTATAAAGGCTTCTTCAAGAGCATAAAGTTGCACAGTTGGAATTTGACCCCGTCCGTCAGCTTGCCAACGTTGGATATTCAGATGGATAATATGCTTGAAGACTTTTCGATGAATATAATTGGTGGTTATAATTTTAACGAAGCGTCCCCCGTTTATGTCGCTGCTGTCACTTATGGAAAATGGTATCCCCTGATTACAGGCTTTGCAGCCTTAAGCAATCGAAGTGCCTTCTACACAACGGAGAAAGACTCGCTGGCGATACAGCGATTTGACCAAACTTCCATAGGTGGGGGGCTAACGATCCCGTTATCGTGGAATAAAGGCAATTATGCGACCTCTTTTCGGGCAAGTGCCAACTATATCCGACGAAATATTAATGATGCTTTTTTCGATGAAGAAAATATTCCAAATCGTGCTATTAACACCATTCAGATAGGGATTAATTGGTTGAATATAAAAAGAACGGCTTACCAAAATGTCGGTCCTCGCTGGGGACAAGGCCTAACGATCGGTTATAATCAAGCAGGAAAAGGTAATAAAGAGCCCAAATTTAATTTGGGAGCAAGCTTGTATTTACCAGGGATCGGGGCCAACGACAATTTGAAACTAGAAGCAGCCTATCAAAGAGAATTATTAAAAAATAACTATCAATTTTCTGATGGTTTTGAATACCCGAGGGGCTATAATGCGCCGCTTAATGATGAGTTTATTCGATTTTCAGCAGACTACCAATTCCCACTTGCTTATCCCGACTGGGGTATCTGGAATATCACCTATTTTAAAAGAATCCGATTAGACCTATTTTTTGATTATGGTATTGGTAAAATAGATTTTATCCATTTCAGAGAAGGCAATTTAGTAGATCGAAAAGATCATTATAATTCCCTGGGGCTGGAAGTGATTTTTGATAATCATTTTTGGAATGAATTACCGGTTAGTTTCGGACTGAGAAATTCTTTTAGGCTGAGAGATAAGGCTTACGATTTTGAGTTTTTTGTCAATAGTTTTTTGCTCGAATAAAAAGTATGTTTAAAATTAGAATATAAAATATGAATCAATCAATTGTCGCGCTTTCGTTTTTCTTCATAAAGGATCGTGCCTTTTTTCTTTCGTTCTTCCAATATTTTTTGTCTTTTTTCCCGATAGAAGTCAGCCAAATCCTTGACCGCCAGCGGCACATTATTCAAATATCTATGGTAAGTGGTAATAATAAATTTTGCTTGGTCATCTGGATGGCTCACCCCCAACCCTTTTAGATAATGGGACAAGCGAGAGCCTTCGTAAAAACCCCAATTATAGATGATCCAACGGCCCAAACTAAAGTGTAGCTTTCGAGCAGCTTCTTCTTCTCCAGCGTTCTTTAGGGCTTGTCTGGATTCCTGTGCTGTTTTTTTATTTAATTCGACAAAAAGCATCCGCCAAATCCTTTGGAATATACACCCCATACAAACGCTCTTTTTTAATGCGTTTTTGGTATTCTTTTTCAATAGCTTCAGGGCTAGAAGGTGACTGTTCCTGGCTACTTCCTTCACAAAAAATACCGATGAGCATCAGTAAAACCCAGCATATTCTCATTGCATTTAATTTAGTGTTTTTTCGAACAATATTTAGCCGATTAAATAGGAAAGATTCGCGCTTCTTAAAGAAAACAAAAATTAGATTTCTTTATTGCTTTAGGTAAGATATATTAACTTAGTGCTAACAGTCATTTTTATAAAAAGTAGCATATATGAAAACCAAAGATTTGCCGATTCCTAACCTTGGGCTAATGGAAATATTTTTAATCGAAGTGGTATTTTGTCGCTTAGTTAGTGGGAACGAATTACCCTAAAATTACGGGATAATAGGAAATTATCCCGTAATAGGGCTAGATTGTCCAGTAATTTCCCATTACTGGACAAATTTTATCAAATTCAAACAAGATACAGCCCTTAACTAAACGACATTATTCCTAACCTTGGACTAATGGAAGATATATTAACTTAGTGCTAACAGTCATTTTTATAAAAAGTAGCATATATGAAAACCAAAGATTTGCCGATTCCTAACCTTAATGTCGCTTAGTTAGTGGGAACGAATTACCCTAAAATTACGGGATAATAGGAAATTATCCAGTAATAGGGCTAGATTGTCCAGTAATTTCCCATTACTGGACAAATTTTATCAAAATTCAAACAAGATACAGCCCTTAACTAAACGACATTATTCCTAACCTTGGGCTAATGGAAGATATATATATTAACTTAGTGCTAACAGCCATTTTTACAAAATAGCATATATGAAAACCAAAGATTTGCCGATTCCTAACCTTGGACTAATGGAAATATTTTTAATCGAAGTGGTATTTTATGCCGTCCTTTGGGTCATCAGTGACTATACTGCCACCTTACTGACCCTCGTTTTCCCAATTATTTTTTTGTTTATATTGATTTTCGCATTAGTTTCCGAAAGCATTGAACGCTCAAAAGTGCCCCGCTGGTACTTTAAATTCATGCTCATCTCTATTATTGCGCCTATCCTTACAGCTATTATTTTTGTCAGTCTTTTGGGGGCAGATTTTGACTGGACAAAGCTATAAGTCCAGCTTCTATTCACTGGATAACTTTATCCATTTAGGCATTTTCTTCTATTCTCCTTTTTTCACAATGATTCCATTTGGAAATTTTCGTTTTACACCCTGCATTTTTGTATTAAACTCCTCCTCCGTTTCAAAAGCGAACTGGATGCCGACCTTAGTGAGTTCCCGGCCATTCCGAAGGACATTTTCGCGGTAAGCATCAAAGCCCTCTTCATAAATCTTTTCGATCATTTTTTGGGCATTGGTTTTTACCCCATAAACCCCAATAGCCACTTTGCATTCTTTTTGGTAAGGCGAAACAGTAATGCTTTCTGTATCTATTTCATCTTCGGATGCCGATTGATCCGCTTCAAAATCGGCTGCATCTTCATCTTTTTCATTTGATTCTCTTTCATCCACAGGCTCCGTCACTGCCGCAATGGTTTCGTTGGTAGGTTTTTGATTAATTCTGGTTTCAGAAATGGGAGGCGGGTCGGAGTTTTTAAAAAGTGGAAGTACCCCAAAAATAAATATCACACCCAATAAAGTAAGGAGTGCGGCTGCGGGAATCCAAGCATTTTCTGACAGAAATTCTTGGGCTTGTTCGTAAAATGATTTATTTGCAGAGGTTTTATAAGTAGTTGTTTTTGAATTAGTTATAGCAGAAGGCTTGTTAGTACTTGCAGCCTTTACAGCAGTGGCTTTTTCCCTTAGTATCGGATAAAAGTTCACCGTTGGCAAGCCAAAAGATTCTTTATTGAAATTGGTATTATCCGGTATAAATTGAATCGTATTTTCAAAATCTTTATAAAGCCTACCTACCCCCAATATATTAACCATTTCGCGGCGGTCTAATTGGTCTTTTATGACGAGGACGTATTTATTAACCACTTCGGCGGCTTCAGCCGTTCCGAGCTTATGCTTTTTTTGGATAATATCAATCAGCTTTCCATCATTGGTGACCAGATTTTTGTCAAAGGAAATAGACTTAGCCGGCGGATTTAGTAGCCCTTGAACATGGTCTATCGTGGATGGGGCATATTTTAAAACCAATGCACCAAAGCCCGGAATGACCAGACTATTATGTTCATACAACAATTCTTTGATATAGGGAGTAATGTCAATATTCATAGTGATTAGTAAAGTTTTAAACTATCCCTTGGCTAACAAAGTTACTATATTTTTGAAAAACAATTACGTTCTGATATTAATAGGTCGGTTGATGCTTTCCTCTAGGGAAATAAACGTTTCTGTTCGTTGAATACCGGAAATATTCTGGATTTTATCGTGCAACACTTGTCGAAGGTGATCGGTATCTTTAACGATTATTTTAGCAAAAATGCTATACGTTCCAGTTGTATAATGTGCCCCCACGATTTCAGGGATTTGGGCCAATTGTTTAGAGACCTCCTGGTACATCGAACTTTTGTCGAGGTAAATGCCCAAAAAAGCGCTAATGTCATAACCCAGTTTGCTATAATCAACGACTAGGCTGGCTCCTTTGACAATGCCTGTGTCTCTAAGTTTTTTCATTCGCACGTGAACGGTTCCACCGGAAACGTGCAACTGCTTGGCGATTTCAGTAAAGGGTTTATTGGCATCTTTCATTAAAATAGAAAGTATATCTCGGTCTAATTGGTCTAGGTCCATAATTGAAATATAATTATCTAATTTTAGAGCTTATTCGGCATGATTTTAAGGCAATAGAGAAGGCTCAGTCGGGAAGTATTATTCTGCGAACAAAAATAGCCGATTTTTAAACCAAAATCAAAAAACAAAGAAAATACTCGCCTTTTTTATAAATATTATAATGAATCAATTAATTTTTTTAAAATTTTTAAAGCTAAATTGACCTGCTCCAAGTGGGTTCGGAAAGACATAACGGCAAAGCGTATCCAAAATGTTTCGTCAATGGTTGTAGAGGATAAGAATATCCGGCCATCCTGTTTGATTGCTTCAATGATTTGTTGGTTAAAGGCATTGGCGGCCCCCGTTTTTGGAATATACCGAAAAATTATAATCGTCAATTCGGGATAAGGGCCGACTTCAAAGCCCAATTTTTGTACCTCTTCATAAAAATAGCGGCAGAGCCACACTTTTTCTTCCAGAGCAGCGCTGAAAGGTCCAGTGCCAAATAATTGAAGAGAGAGCCATAGCCTTAATCCTCTGAAATGCTTGGTCAGTTCGGGGGAAAGGTCAGCGGGAGATACTTCCTCGTTGGCAGAAAACGAATCCTGCATATAATTGGCTTGATGGTGGTTGGATGCATACAAAGCTTTTACATCCTTTATCAATAAAGCCCCCAAGCCATAGGCAATAAATAAGCCTTTATGCGGGTCAATGGCCAGCGAATCAGATAATTCAATACCTTTAAATAAGGGCTTTATCGTTTTTGCCAGTATCAAAAACCCCCCATAGGCGGCATCTACATGAAACCAGACATCATGCTTATGGGCGAGTCGTCCAATAGCTTCTAGGGGATCAATCGCACCTGTGTCCGTTGTTCCTGCCGAACCAATTATCATAAAAGGGCGCAAGCCTTTGGTTTTATCGGCTACTAGGGTTTTTTCGAGTACCTCCACGCGCATTTTAAAGCGATGATCCATGGGAATGTAGCGAATGATTGCTTCTTGCAATCCGGCAATTCGCAGGGCTTTTTGTATGCAGTGATGTGCCTGTCGGGTGAGGTAAATGACCGATTTGTCTATGTCTTTGGCTTTTATTCTCTTTTTGTCCCGAGCAGTCGTAATTGCCATCAAATTAGCAATTGAGCCCCCGGAAGTCAAATTGCCTAAAGCACTTTTGGGGTAGCCTACTAGCTTACACATCCATCGAATCAACCCATTTTCCATTCTTACACTGCCCGGACAGGCAAAAAAAATGCCGGCGTAGCGGTTCGTCACCGCCGCCAAATAATCCCCCAATGCCGTTGTGAAGAGCCCTCCTCCTGGGATATAGCCAAAATGCCCGCCAGAAGCAGGATTCAAGTTGGGAGTATCAATGTTTTCCTTGATCGCTTTTAGCAAAACAGAAATGTCTTTGGGATTTTCCTCTATCGGATAATCAAGGATACCTTTGCCCAAAGTTTCATTAACGACAAAGGTGGTTTTCTTATTAAAATGATCCAGAAAATCATCTCCATAAGCCTGTATGGCTTGGTTCCATTCCCTTCTTTTTGCTTTTGAAGGCTCTAATTGTCGAGCAATTTTTTCCAAATTTTTTATCTTGTCAATCATTCTTTCAAGGTTTAAAGCAATCGCACCCAATACCTAAAAAATGACAAATATAAAATTAATTCAAGGGGATATTACAAAAATACAAGTGGAGGTGATTGTCAATGCCGCTAATGCTTCTCTATTAGGGGGCGGTGGCGTGGACGGGGCGATCCATCGGGCAGGAGGCCCCGCTATTTTGGCAGCATGTAGACAAATTCGAGCGCAGCAAGGAGGCTGCGCGATTGGAGAGGCAGTCCTTACTACGGCTGGGAAGTTGCCCGCCCAAAAAGTTATTCATACTGTTGGACCAATATGGAATGGACGGGAGCGAGGCAAACAGGATCAATTATTGGCAAATTGTTATCAAAATTCCTTGACTTTGGCGGTCGAAAATGATTTGACCACTATTGCCTTTCCAAATATTAGCACAGGGGTTTATTGCTTTCCCAAGCAGCGAGCGGCAAAAGTAGCTTTAAAAGCGGTGCGAGCATTTCTTCAAGCGCATCCAAATAGCATGGAAGAAATCGTTTTTGTCTGCTTTGATGCTGACAATTATCAGATTTATCAGGACTTTATATACGGCGGACTTTAACCGTGTTGATAGACCATTTATCGGTAACACAACTAAAATCTATTGTACGGCTAATCCCGCTTTGGCAGAATATATGAGGGACAAAAATCACTCCTCGTCAAAGCGAAGTTCTTGTATAAAGTGCTTATTTCCATTAATGCGCATGAAAACATAAACGCGATAAGACTTGGCAGAAGTAGTCAAATTGCCAATGCAATAGACCGAGTCCTGCCCTTTGGAAGTGCCTTTATGCACCTGATCGAACTTGGCAGGTTTATTTTTAGAAAAGAAAGTTTTTAAAACCTTTGTTGCTTCCGCTTTTTCATACACATCCTCTTCGTCCAACACTGCTATTTCCACTGACTCATCAAAATAAGTTGCCAAAACTTCGACATCCCCGCTATTCAAAGCTTGGGTAATTGCATCCAAATTTGGCAAGCCATAAAAAAGTCCAATTGTCAAAAGAAAACCTAAAAACGTCTTCATAATTTTATGGATTAGTGAATCAATAAAACGATTTTATTGGTTTTATTATTTTGTTTATTTTTACCATAACATCTGATATTACCAAATTAAGTTCCCTCGTAAAATTTATTAAGGAATGGTACATTAATAAATTGCGTTTTTATACGCAGTTCTTTTTTCTTTATGAAAGGCGAAAAACGTAAACGATTCCTAAAACCAAAAATAATCGTCAAAACTCAAAAACAACTATTCAATAATAATGCTAAACACAACAATTTTAACTTTGGTAACGCCGAAACAATAACTCTCCCATTGGGACGGACTCGTTACTTAGACGATTGATCTACTAAATTGGCTACTTTTCTTTTAAAAATTAACTGTCTGCCTTTATGAAGAATCGAAAGAGTATATACCTAGACTATAACGCAACGACACCCTGTGATCCCAGCGTGGTGAAGGCTATGCTTCCCTTTTTTTATGAACGGCCCGGAAATGCCGCCAGCAAAAACCATTCCTTTGGCCAGGAAGCAAAAGACGCTGTGGATAACGCCCGGCACCAAATCGCTGACCTAATCGAGGTGGACCCCAGAGAAGTCATCTTTACTTCGGGTGCCACCGAAGGAGATAATCTGGCATTAAAGGGTGTATTTGAAATGTACCATCGAAAAGGGGATCACATTGTCACCGTCCAAACGGAGCATAAGGCAGTATTAGATGCTTGTAAGCGTATTGAAAAAAGAGGCGGAGAACTGACTTATTTGCAAGTTGATAAAGATGGCTTAATTGATTTAAATGAATTAAAAAATGCTATAAAAGACAACACTATTTTGGTTGCTATCATGTGGGCCAATAACGAAACAGGGGTGGTTCAGCCTATGCGGGAAATCGGGAAAATTTGCGAAGAAAAAGGTGTTTTATTTTTCAGCGATGCTACTCAGGCAGTAGGCAAAATTCCAGTAAAACCCAAAGAGATAGGCCTGCATCTTATGGCATTTACCGCCCACAAAATGTACGGACCAAAAGGTATCGGCGCATTATATGTCAGTAGAAGGCGACCACGAGTAAAACTAAGTGCCCAAATAGACGGTGGTGGTCACGAAGAAGGTATGCGTTCTGGCACTCTAAATGTTCCGGGCATTGTTGGTTTTGGACAAGCAGCAATAATCGCCCAAAAAGAAATGATCCAGGAAGCCAAACGACTGGAAAAACTCCGAGACAAATTGGAAAACACCCTGCTAAATGAAGTCGAAGCCTGCTATGTTAATGGACACTCTTTCCATAGAATGTCCCATGTAAGCAATCTGTCCTTTCGCCATGTGGACAGCGAAAGCATTATCCGAGCCTTCAACCAGCAGATAGCTGTTTCTACTGGTTCTGCCTGTACCTCTGCTTCTCTGGAGCCTTCTCATGTTTTAACGGCAATGGGCATTTCAGAAGATTTGGCAAAGTCGTCTATTCGATTTAGTCTGGGGAAATATACCACTGAAGAAGCGATTGATACAGCCATTCAGGGAGTAAAAAGTGGGGTTCGGCAACTTCGGGCATCCAGCCCAGTATGGGAATTATTTAAAGAAGGACTGCTGGAATGAACCTTTGAGCAGTTGTACCTTGTTTTAATTGTTCATAATTTTGTTAAAAAAATCAAAAGCCTTAAAAGATGCTATTTGTAGCCGATTCTGCCAAGTCAAGGATAGCTGAAATCAAGCAAGCTGAAAGTTATGGAGATGATTACTTTGTCCGAGTGGGCGTCACTAGTGGCGGCTGTTCCGGATTGTCTTATAATATGGATTTTGATAATCAACAACAACCAGACGACCAAGTTTTTGAGGACAATGGCGTAAAAATAGTTACCGACCTTCGAAGCATTTTGTATTTATTTAATACCACGCTCGAATTTTCGGACGGTCTGAATGGCAAAGGCTTTTTCTTCAATAACCCCAATGCTTCGCGTACCTGTGCTTGTGGGGAGAGTTTTTCGGTGTAAGACAGATGAGCTAATCCGGTAACCTGCCACTCAAAAACCCTAACAGCAGCTATATGCTTGCCTTACCTTCTGGACAATGCCCGCTAAGTGCATTTGAAGAAAATTGCTCAATTTTACTAGCACAGCGTTGATATAATGCTACTCTTACCACGATAGGTCACGGTTTGTTTTAGCAATTATGAACGCATCAGTTTCCCGAGTCTTTAACGCTTTTTAACAACTAAGTCGAGTGCTTTAACATCTTTACAACATTAAAAAGAACATTGACTTCGTCTTATTAATGAACTTTTGTAAAATTAAGCAGCGAAAATTGTAATTTTGCATTATTTAAAGAAGAAAAATACAGATCATGGATTTTGTATGTTTTGTTTTTCATCTTTATAACAAATTAGATTAAAAATTTTTAAACTAAAAATCAATACAATGAAGAAGTTAGTGCTTGGATTACTCTCTTTAGTACTTGTTTTCGGTACCCTTTCTGCTCAAGAAGGAAAAAAAGCTTTGAAAACCGCTTCCAAAGCTTATGGAGCATACAACCTTTCCCCTATGAACAATGCAGATAAGCTGCAGGAAGCTATCACGGCTATTGAAACTGCAACCACTGCAGAGGATACCAAAAACACTGCCAAAGCCTGGTTGGTAAAAGGAGATATTTACAATAGCATCTGTAGAAATTTTGCTACCCTTTCTCAGTTAAACCCCGCCCATAAAAAAGAAGTGAGCAATGCAGCTATTTTGGCACATGATGCTTATATGCAAGCAATGGAATATGCTGAGAAAAAATATGAAAAAAAAGACGGTATGAAAGGTATTGCTGAAAACCAAAACTATTTGGTAGGAGAAGGGGCAACCGCTTACGAAAATAAGGATTATGAAGCTGCTTATACAGCATTTCGAGCTGCTTTGACTGCCCATGATTATCTGGTAGAAAAAGAAGAAAAAAGCATTTTTGAAGAGGAGTCTGCCCGTCAAGACCAGATGTACTACACGGCTTTGGCTGCTTTGAATGCTCAGAAAATGGAAGAAGCCAAGCCTGTATTCATGGCATTAAAAGATGCTGGTTATGAAAAGCCGGCAGTCTATGAGGCCTTGTACAAACTGGAATTGACAACCGATAGAGCGGCTGCTTTAACTATTCTAAGTGCGGGAAGAGAAAAATTCCCCGAAGATATTTCTTTATTATTTAGTGAAATCAACCATTATCTACAAGATGGCAAATTGGATGTCTTGACGGGTAAGTTGAACAAAGCTATTGAAAAAGAGCCTGAGAATGCTTCTTTATACTCTACTTTGGGAAATGTGTATGATAATCTTTATCAAAAAGAATTAGAGGCAGGCAATCAAGAGAAAGCACAAGAATATTTTGAAGCCGCTTTTAAAAATTATAATACTGCTTTAAAAAAACAACCGGACTTCTTTGATGCGACTTATAGCATTGGCGCTCTATATTATAACCGTGCTGCAGCGACCACTAAAGAGATGAACAAATTGCAAGATGACTATTCAAAAGAGGGGCTGAAAAAATATGATGCTTTACGAAAGTTGGTTTTGGAGCAATTCGATGAAGCTCTGCCATACTTCAAAACGGCGGAGAAGTTAAATCCTAATGATAGGAATACTTTGATCGCCTTAAAGGAAATCTTTGCCAGAAAAGATGACCTGGCTACTTCTAATGAATTCAAAAGTAGGTTGGAAACGGTTGAAAATGGAGGTAAAAATGAATCTTCTTATTTCAATGAATAAACCTGTCGGGACTTTTGAGCCTGAATGAAAAACGCAATCCCGCATTTTTGACTTTCTAAAAGTGCGGGATTGTTGTATTTATACCCTCATAGTACCCAGTACTTTGTAAAAAAAATTCAAATGTCAATTAACTTAAGTTTACAAAGTACTTAGGTGAAAATGGACTATTATCACAAATTGCCAGTTGGTTAAGATTTCTCATTGATATAATTACCTTTTTTTCAATCTTTCCTTACATTTGGTTTTTTATCAATCAGACCGTCAACAAAATAGCTTTCCTTTATGACTTTACAAATCAGCTCCCTAGAAGAATACAAAACTGTTTATCAAAAAAGCATAGAAAATCCCGAACAATTTTGGGCAGAACAGGCGGCAACCTTTCAATGGCAAAAAAAATGGGACGAAGTGTTGGATTGGGATTTCCGAAAACCCAACGTCCAATGGTTTAAGGGAGGCAAATTAAATATTACCGAAAACTGCCTAGATCGCCATTTAAAAAGCCGGGGCGATCAGATAGCTATTATTTGGGAACCCAATGATCCGGATGCTGCAACTATTACTTACACCTATAGAGAATTGTACACAGTTGTTTGCAAATTTGCCAATGCCTTGAGGGCCAACGGCATACGGAAAGGGGATCGGGTTTGTTTTTATATGCCGATGGTAGCAGAACTGGCAATTGGTGTACTAGCTTGCGCTAGAATTGGGGCGATCCATTCGGTCGTTTTCGCCGGATTTTCGGCGACTGCCCTAGCAGATAGAATTAAAGATGCCTCTTGCAAAATGGTCATTTGTTCGGATTATAATGCACGGGGTGCGAAGAATATTCCGGTAAAGGAAGTCGTAGATCAAGCCATTTTGCAGGGCTGTACGAGTGTCGAAACGGTCATTGTCCATAAAAATACAGGAGCAGATATTCATTGGGAGCCCGCCAGAGATAAATGGTGGCATGATGTCATGAAAAGAAGAAGGGGACACTGTAAAACTGCTTTGATGGATGCAGAAGATGTATTATTTATTCTTTATACTTCTGGTTCGACAGGCAAACCCAAAGGGGTTGTGCATACTTGCGGAGGCTATATGGTTTATACTTGTTTTACTTTTAAAAATGTATTCCAGTATCAGGAAGGAGATGTGTATTGGTGTACAGCGGATATTGGCTGGATTACAGGACATTCCTATATCGTTTATGGGCCTTTATTGGCAGGAGCAACAACGGTGATGTTTGAAGGCGTACCAACCTATCCCGATGCCGGACGTTTTTGGCAAATTTGTGAAAAGCATAAAGTGAATCAATTTTATACAGCCCCCACCGCTATTCGCGCCTTAATGGCTCTAGGGGATGAATATGTTGAAGGCTATGACTTAAGCGACCTAAAGGTAATTGGTTCTGTAGGGGAGCCGATCAATGAGGAGGCTTGGAATTGGTACAGTGAAAAAGTTGGCAAGGGCAATGCACCCATTGTAGATACTTGGTGGCAAACGGAAACAGGCGGCGTTATGATTACGCCCTTGCCGGGCATTACGGATACCAAGCCCTGCTATGCTTCGTATCCAATGCCGGGCATTCAACCCGTTTTAGTAGATGCCGACGGAAAGTTAATAGAAGGCAATAATGTAGAAGGTTTATTATGTATAAAATTTCCCTGGCCTTCCATTATTCGGACCACTTATGGCGACCACGAGCGTTGTCGGCAGGTTTATTTTTCTGCTTTTGATAATATGTATTTTACTGGGGATGGTTGCCGTAGAGATGCAGCTGGGCGTTTGCGAATTATTGGCAGAGTGGATGATGTGATTAATGTTTCTGGTCATCGAATGGGTACGGCAGAGGTAGAAAATGCCATTAATGAACATCCGGCAGTTATAGAATCGGCGGTAGTTGGTTATCCACACGATATAAAAGGGCAGGGCATCTTCGCCTATATCATCGCACAGAAAGGGGCGGGCGGGCAAGATTTTGAAAAATCGGTCAAAGAGGTGGTTACCAAAGTGATCGGACCTATTGCAAAACCCGATAAAATGCTGGTTGTTCCTGGTTTGCCAAAGACGCGTTCTGGTAAAATTATGCGTCGAATTTTAAGAAAAATTGCAGCAGGAGATGCTGCTAATTTAGGAGATACCTCGACTTTGCTAAATCCCGAAGTGGTGGAAATAATTAAGCAAGCGGCTGGCGTCTAAATCAAAAACTATCAATCATCCAGCCGCCAGATGTAAATTTTTTTATCCTTATAATTAATAGAAAATTTTCCTTTTTTCAAAAAAGGATAGCCCAATAATCCGTCAATATAAAGATTGCTGGCTTGTTTTAAATGAGATAAATCTGTAAATATATATTTCATGCTATTAAAAGGCATCTTCTTAATGTTCGTGGTGTTAATGCTGACGGCTTCTACCACTTTGATTTCCTTGTCCATTCCCTGAATTTCCTCTTTAGCCGATCGCTCAATAAAAGCTTCGCTAATTCTATTGCGCATATTTACATCCAGCACATTTACCTCCGAACCAGTATCCAAAGCCAACCACATTTTCTTTTTACCAATTTGCGCCTTGACCGTAGGCAAGTGAGCTTGCATGTTAAATGGAATAGCCGCCAAAGGGGAAGCGGCCATCCGCTTACTTTTTTTAAGCGGTAATAGCTCTAAAAGCTGATTGGGATAGTCTATCACTAGTTCGTACTCTTTTAAAATTTTAAAGCCAATGATACCCGCAATCTTTTCGCCGGAAGCCACTTCCAAATGACTAATGTCGAGGGCTAGTGCCGAAATATTTTGCTTTTTTATACCAGACCACTGAAATTGCTGCAACTGAATTTCTCTGATTTCCAGCGATTGTGTAATCCCTCTGGCAGCTACTTTGAACCCCCTATCAGATTTGTCATTAATAATCAATAAGGGAGCGCCGGTATCTACAATATAATTGCCTATTTGGTTATTTGAAGATGCCCGAACCATTATCATTCCTTCTACTACTTTAAAAGCAGAGCTGTAAGCTAAAAAGTCACCATTACTGGCTGTTTTTTCTGCTTCCGCATTCGCATCAACAAAAGCAATATGGCTTTGTCCAAAATTTATTTGGGAGATAGATAATAATAGTAGTATGGTAAACAAGCACTTCATCATTTTCCACTTTTATTTATTTGATTCTTTATCAAAGATAGAGTTCTTTATACTCAAAATCAAAGATTTTTCACTTTGAATTTACTTATAATTTACATTAAATTAACATAAAAGCTGCAATTGACGACCTTTTAACCTTGAATCTTGTCAGCGAATTCTAGATTCAGTCTATACCATTATAGCTATTTCAGACTTGCTAAATTCCTCCAGGTTAAATTCTTTTACGAATCTAAAAATGCTCGTTTGCGAGCTTCGCTGCAACAAGGGTATACAATTTTCATTGGAGAACCTGCAACATTATTCCAAAGCATCCTTACACCAATACAATATTTTTTTGGAAAGAATCAAACAGAAAAAGCGCTAGGCATATGGAAAACATTCTGATAAGGAATCAAGTAGAATACTCTCTTAACGAGTGGCGAGAACAAGAAAAAACAGCCCTGGAATTATTACAAATCGCAGGAGAACTGCGCTTTGACAAGTCAATCGAATTGGTACTTTTTCGCAGGGATATCTACGATGCTCGAACCAGCACCTTGCTGAACAATCATTTGTTTGCTCAAAACTTTATTGGAAAACCTATTGCGGTGGATACGACGCTTTCTATTGCTCATGCTATTGCGTTGATTCCCAATTTGGCTCCTTGTAAAATTGATATTGGCAAACTGGCATTAGAGTGGCTACAGGAACGAAAGGATTTTAGCAATTTTGATGATTTCATCCAATTTAAACTGAAAAATTTTATCAATGTTGATCCCAAAAATCAGGTAGCGAAGGATGTAGTTTTATATGGTTTTGGTCGGATTGGCCGACTCATCGCCAGAAGACTTATTACTACTACGGGCAGAGGTGACCAGTTGCGCTTAAAAGCAATTGTGGTTCGACCGCAACTAAAAGGGCGCTATACAGAGGCTAAAAAACGAGCAGCCTTATTGCAGTCGGACTCTGTGCATGGAGATTTTGGAGGAACGATTGAAATTGCACCAGATGGGTCTGAGCTTATCATCAACGGCAACCGCATTCAGCTTATTTACGCTAACCAACCTACCGATATTAACTATGTACAATATGGGATCAAAGCGGCTCTGGTCATTGACAACACGGGAGCATGGAGAGACAGAACGGGATTGGAGCAGCATTTGAAATCGAAAGGGGTAGAAAAGGTGCTATTGACGGCTCCGGGCAAGGAGGATGTCCCCAATATCGTCTATGGCGTAAATCATCAGCTATTTGATGTAGAAAAAGAACAAGTATTTAGTGCTGCTTCTTGTACGACCAATGCTATCGCTCCTGTCTTAAGGATATTACAAGCTACTTTTGGAATTGAAAGAGGGCATATTGAGACCGTCCATGCTTATACCAACGACCAAAACTTGCTGGATAATTTTCATAAAAAACCGCGTAGAGGAAGAGGGGCACCGATCAATATGGTTTTGACAACAACTGGTGCCGCAGAAGCCGTTTCCAAAGTGATGCCAGCGTTCTCTGGAAAATTGACCGGCAATGCTATTCGTGTGCCAACGCCCAATGTTTCTTTGGCTATTTTAAGCCTGACTTTTGAAAAAACCACCGATAAATATAAACTAGATGTTGCGCTAAAAAATGCAGCTTTTTACGGAGAATTGGTCGAGCAAATCCATTATTCCAATTCTACGGAGTATGTTTCCAGCAATGCGATTGGCATGACTACCACTTCTGTTGTGGATGCACCCTCTACTATTTTGTCAAGTGATGGTAAGAATGCAACGATCTACCTTTGGTACGATAATGAATTTGGCTATTCTTGTCAGGTGGTTCGACTGGCAAAGCACCTGGCGAGGGTAAGGCGATTTTGTTATTATTAGAATCATTTTATGTAGAAAAGAGAAAAATGGGTTCTAAATGAATTCATTTGGTCAAAAGCAAAAAGAGTAAGACCTTGTAGCTCAAAAAATGGACGACTTACACAGCTTATTTTCTGAGTTACTAGAATTAGAATCTCCTTTTTCTCTTGGTCAAATCGACAAAGAAGTGGTGGATAAAAAGGTGAAAAGTATCACTTTTACCATTGAAATATCCAAAGAATATCGACCTAGTAAACATCATACCCTCCATTCTTATTACACTAAAAAGTGGAGACATATGAGTTTATTTCAATATCCTTGTTTTATACAGGCTCGCTTACCCGTTTTTATGGATAAACGCAGTAGAAAAACAAGTGTAATTGAAGTACCTTGGGCTCGAAAAAATAGTGGTTTTACCCTCTTATTTGAGGAAGAAATTCTTGATTTACTTCGCTTATGCAATTGTAAAAAAACAACAGCTGAATTTTTCAATTTATATCCTCAAAGAGTTCAAACTGTTTATGATGCTTACACCAAAGATAAGTATGAACAACGGGAACCGGAAGTAGCCAAAAAAGTTGGCGTGGACGAAACTTCTACTAAAAGAGGGCATGATTATATCAGTCTATTTGTCAATTTAGAAGACGGCGAAATTCTTGATATTCAAGATGGTAGGTCTTCTGAGGCTGTAAAAAATTATGCGGAACAATTACGAATCTTAGGAAAATCCCCTCAAAAGGTAGAAGAATTCTCTTTGGATATGTCTCCTGCTTTTACAAGTGGGGTAAAAAAGTATTTTTCAACAGCTCGAATGACTTATGACCGATTTCATGTTGTGCAATTAGTCAATCGATATTTCAAACCACTTTGGAAATCCAAAAAGACAGACAAACAACTTTTAGATTTTCATTTAAAGCAGTTTGACCAACTTTGGGTACAACCCAATTGTCAAAAGGCAGCTGCCTTTTTTTGCTATTGGATAGACCGCACAAAAGAACTGTATAAAATGACCAGTTTTTGTAAGTCTATGCACAAGCATTTTGATAGTATTATCAACTTCGTTGAATCAAAGGTAACTAATGGCTTGCTCGAAGGAATGAATAACAAAATTCAATTCATTAAAAGAGCCGCTAGAGGCTACCGATACAAAGAAAATTTTAAAAGAATGATTTTATTCGCTTTTGGTGCTCTTTAGCTACCTGACCAAATGAAATCATTTAGAACCGAAAAATGCTCTGTTTATTCAACAAAAATGGAGAGAAAACGTAATTTTAAGCACTATATTCAATATTGAATACTTTGTAAATAATAAAATTATACTCATGAGATTAGTTACCACTTTTTTTGCTTTGTCATTAGCTAGTTTTTTAATAGTTGGCTGCTACGAAAGCAAGCCTGCCCCTAAATTTCCCGTGCAAGATACTGCAGCACCGAGTCCGGCTACTCCCGCACGGCTACTGCGGTCAATGCATCTGTAAAACACTATACTTGCCCCAATAATTGTGAAAATGGCGGGGGCGATGCGGCGGGTAATTGTCCCGTTTGTGGAACAGCGTTGGTGCATAATGCTGCCTATCACAACCAGGCGGCTACCCCTACTACTTCTCCAACACCGAACCCTTCAATTCGACTACGACAGATGTTACTTTTACAGACCCTAATTCCACAGAACCTGCTCAGAATGCGGCGGGTGTATGGCATTATACCTGTAGCAATGGGTGTGAAGGAGGTGCTGGTTCGGCGGGTACTTGCTCCAAGTGCGGAGGTGCTTTGGCGCATAACTCGGCTTACCATAACTAGGGGTGAGCAGGGGAGAATTGTTTTTAAAATAGGGTTTTTCGACAAAAATTGTGTTTTATTTCGCACAATTTGTCAAAGAAGGTAAATCTTAAACAGACTCTTGATCTTCTGAATCAGCAATTGGATACTTGTCAATAAAAGCAACCAGATCATTTAGTTGCCAGGCATCTTTTAGTTGATAAGGGCCAATCTGTGTTCGGCATAGCTTGGATAGGTAGGCTCCGCTTCCCAGTAATTTTCCGAAGTCATAAGCCAGAGAGCGGATATAAGTTCCCTTGCTACAAGCTACCTGGAAATCTATTTCTGGCAGTTCTACTCTTATAAATTCAAACTCATAAATATTGATCGGGCGGGCTTTTAATGCTACTTTTTCACCTTTTCGTGCCTTTTTATAGAGGGCTTGTCCTTTTACTTTGATGGCGGAGTACATCGGCGGTACTTGCTCCAGATTTCCAATAAATTGTTTCCTGGTTTTGTCCAATAATAATTTGTCAATATGTGCGATGGGGTAGGTCTGATCAATGTCCGTTTCAGCGTCATAAGAAGGAGTCGTTGCTCCTAATACAATAGTACCCGTATAAGTTTTTTCCAAGCCCTGAAATTCTGCCAGTTTTTTGGTGAATTTGCCAGTACAAATGATTAATAAACCCGTTGCCATTGGGTCTAGCGTTCCAGCATGGCCCACTTTTATTTTTTTTATCCCCAGCATTCTACGCAAAGCAAAGCGTATTTTATTGACCACATCAAAGGAAGTCCATTCCAGAGGTTTATTGACCAATAGCATTGCTCCTTTTTTAAAATCGTAAGTTTGTTGATCTGCTAGTTTTATAAAAGTTTCTATCAATGCCTTTTTGGTCACTTTCCCCAAGGTGTTTCGAGGCAATTCCTTCTGAATCATAAATTTTCGAGGGATTTTATAAGAAGGTAATAATTTTTTCAACCACCTTTTTAATTCCTTGAAGTTCAGATTGTTATTGCTTGAAATCAAGCTGGCCACTACTATCTCTCCCCATTCTTCGTCCGGCAAGCCCACTACGGCGCATTCTTTAATTTGTGGATGTTGGCGGAGGACATCTTCAATTTCTAAAGCAGATATTTTGTAGCCCCCTGATTTGATAATATCCACCGAATCACGTCCTAAAATTTTAAAACTCCCCTCATTGAAAACGGCTATATCCCCGCTCCGAAACCAACCCTCTATAAAAGCGGCTTCTGTTGCTTTGGGCTTGCGCCAATATTCTTTAAAAACATTGGGCCCTTTAACCTGAATTTCTCCTGGTTCGCCTATATTTTTCACCTCTTTTCCTTTAGCATCCACTAGTCGAATTTTTACGCCAGGTAAAGGCAAACCAACGTGTCCCGGCCGTCTTTCCCCACGATAAGGATTGGATAAAGCCATGCCTATTTCCGTCATTCCATAGCGTTCTAAAAGAGTATGACCACTAATCGCTTTCCACTTTTCTAAGACCGGAACAGGTAAGGCAGCAGAGCCCGAAACCATTAGCCGCAATTGACCCACTGCCTTGGACAGTTGTTGTTGTACTTCTACTGTCGCAGTTTCCCAAAAGGCAATAAGTTTGAAATATATGGTCGGTACGGCCATAAAAAGGGTCAATTGGCCGTTACTCAATTTTTCCCAAACTCTTTGGGCATCGAATTTTGGTAAAAATTCGCAACAAGCACCTGACCAAAGCGCACAACTCAAGACATTGATAATGCCGTGAACATGATGCAAAGGAAGGATATTTAAAATATGATCATTCTGTGTCCACTCCCAGGCTTTTACTAAAGTCTTTATCTGAAATTCAATGTTTTGATGGGTTGTTACGACGCCTTTGGGCAGGCTGGTTGTGCCGCTTGTATAGAGAATCATTGCTCGTCTTTCCAAAGTTATATCCGGGAGGAACTGTGCTGTTTTATCCTCTAGGTTTTCAATCAGCAGCAATCGCATTTTTCTTTCATGCGCCAAGGGGGATAATAGGTCCCGATATTCCTGGCTAATAATCAAAATTTGTGCATCTGTATCTTCGATTACATATTGTAACGACGGGAGTGGATGCAAAGTGCACAAGGGAACCGCTATACCACCTGCTCGCCCTATTGCCCATTGCGCTGCTACATAATCAAAACTCGGTGGAATCATAAAAGCAATACGAGTTTCTGTCAAATCTTTTTCTGAGCCTAAAAGATGAGCAGCAAGAGATGCCGAAGCATCTAGTAACTGTTGAAAAGTGTAAGCTTGACCATTAGAAATGACTGCTGTCCTATCAGGGAAAGCCCTAGCTCTTTTTATTAGTTCAATCATTAGGTTTTCTCCAAAAATTATTGCTATTAATTGTAATTTTCAAAATGCCAAATATAGACAATAATCGCCTTTTCATTGGAAAAGTTGGCATGGCTTGGCGGAGAAGTGGTAATTTTAAAAAAGAGGAATATTTTGTATAAAATTTTTGTGTTTATTTTTTTTATTTAAAACATTTTTTTTAAATTTGTTTAGTAATTAATTAAATATCATCACCTTATTATTTTCATCAAAACTTTAAAGAATGAGAAGTTTAAAAATTATTTTAGGCATTTTAGCTGCCTTATTTGCAATTTATCTGGTTCTTTGTGCTATGGGCCTTAAAAGGGTGGACGTCAAGCGATCTGCAACCATTGACGCGCCCGCTAATGTCATTTTTCCTAATGTTAATGATATGGCAAAATGGCAAGAGTGGGGGAGCTGGTATAAGCAAGACCCCAATATGAAATTAACTTATACGGAGAATACAGCTGGGCTTGGCGCCAAGAGTACTTGGGAAAGCGAAAAATTGGGCAATGGCAGCCAGGAAATCATTGAAGTTGTTCCAAATGAATTAATTAAAACCAAAATGCAGTTTGACGATTGGGAAGGCAATTCTTTTGCGGATATTATTTTTGATAAAATAGGCGACAAGCAAACCAAGGTTACTTGGACCCTGGCAGGTGATCGAGATATTCCCTTTTTGCAGAGAGGTATAATGAAATTGATGGGCTTTGAGGGAATGATTGAAAAAGACTATGATACTGGTTTGGCAAATTTGAAAGCACTGAGCGAAAAAATCTTTGCGAGCATGCCTGTCACCTATAATGGCTATGAAGTGAAAACCATTAATTTCCCAGCAAAAACCTTTGTTGGGGTCAGAAAAACTATTGGGGTAGATGCCATTGAGACATTCTATCAAGAAAACCTGCCTAAAATATTTGGAAAAGTGACCAAAGCCGAAGGAGAGGCAAATGGACAGCCCTGTGGTTTTTTCTATGACTATAATGAAACCACTCAGCTAACAGATATGGCGGCCGTCATTCCAGTCAAACAAAAAGTGGATATAGGAAAGGAATTTTCTACCATAGAAATACCTGCTCAAAAAGCATTGCTTATTAATTATTACGGAGATTATCACGGCACAGGCAAAGCACACGAGGCTATGGAAGCCTATATTAAAGCCAATAATTTGAAAGGAAAAATGCCAGCCATTGAAGAATATGTGACAGATCCTACTACGGAGCCAGACCAATCAAAATGGCTGACCAAAATTTATTACTTTTTAGAAGCATAACGAGTCATGAACCCAATCTTAAGAAATATTTTAGCATTGATTGCTGGTTTTATCCTTGGAAGTATTGTTAATATGGGGATCATTATGATTAGCGGCTCTATTATTCCACCCCCCGACGGAGTCAATCCTGCCGATGTGGAAAGCTTGAAGGCCAATATTCATTTATTTCAGCCCAAGCATTTCATTTTTCCTTTTTTGGCGCATGCGCTAGGGACGCTTACGGGGGCTTTTACAGTTGCAAAATTAGCGGTAAGCCACCAAATGAAATGGGCAATCGGTATCGGTGTTTGCTTTCTCATTGGCGGCATAATGGCGATTAATATGATGCCTACACCTACTTGGTTTAGTATCCTGGATATTCTAGGAGCCTATATCCCTATGGGCTGGCTAGGAGGAAAACTTGCTAGCAACAGGTCTAATTGAAAATGTAGAAGGGGCAATCGTAAAATCATCCGCTTGATTTTTACTTTTCGAGTAAATTTGCTTACTTTGGGCAGCAATTGAGTTTGCAAACAGGGGTCATCCCGAATTTTTACGAAATTCTACAAAACTCCAATTTTTGGACAGCCAGAATGGGCATCGCGCCCATTCTGGCTGTTTTTTAAGAGGTTCTTAGTCTCTTTCTTTTAGTATCCTTTAGATTCGATGCCTCAAAATGTCCTTATTTTAAAATTGGGGACGACTCCTGTTAGTATTTACCTGATAATTCAATGATAAAATGTCTTTACACCCCCAACTGATAAAAACAGCACCCTTTACCATTCGCACTTATGAAATTGATAGCCAAAAAAGAGCAACCATTCCTTCTTTGGTAAGACTGATGCACGAGGCTGCCATGCAAAATGTGATCGAATTAAAGCTCTCTGTTTGGGATCTAGAGGCGCACCAGATTTCCTGGGTACTTATGCGCAAGAATTTGGTTGTCAATCAATTGCCTGGATTGGGGGAAATAGTAAAAATAGTGACGTATTGTGCTGGTTTTGAAAAATTCTTCACTTATCGGGACTATAAAGTATTTTCCAAATCGGGGGAATTATTGGCCTATGCTTCTTCCACCTGGTTATTGATGAATACCCTAAATAGGAAAATGGCGCGCATTCCCGGGTTTATTTTAAAAATAGAAACACCGCCCGTAGAAAACTGCTTGCCGCGGCCAAAAAACAAACTGCCTAAATTTGAAAACCCCCATTTGCAGAAAAAATTTATCGTCGGTTGGTATGACTTGGATTTTAATCATCATCTGAATAATGTCTTTTATTTACAATGGATTCTAGAAACCGTTCCTGATACACTGCTACAAAATGGGTCATTACAAAAAATGAATATTGTTTACAAATTGGAATGCCAATGGAAAGAAGAAGTGATTTGCGAAACCCAACTTATTAATGACCAACACTTGCTGCATCGGCTGATTAGAAAATCGGATGGGAAAGAGTTGTCTTTGGCAGAAACCAAATGGAAAATAGGGCATTAAACTGGTTCGACAAACTGCATTTCATAGAGTTCTTTGTAGTGTCCGTCCTCCAATTTTAGCAATTCTTCATGCGGACCAAATTCCTGGATTTGACCTTTACTTAGCACCAAGATATTGTCGGCATGCCGAATAGTGGAAAGCCGATGAGCGATAATGATTGAA
This sequence comes from Saprospiraceae bacterium, assembly GCA_965222705.1. Lineage (GTDB taxonomy): Bacteria > Bacteroidota > Bacteroidia > Chitinophagales > Saprospiraceae > JAFMDF01. The sequence continues at coordinate 147,479 of CBDCUO010000036.1, forward strand.
GTCCGCTTTTCTATTAAAGTTTCAATAGCGTGCTGAATGATGGACTCCGATTCGGGATCAATAGAAGAAGTCGCTTCGTCCAGGATTAAAATATCAGGATCAAAGACCAACGCTCGCACAAAAGAAATCAATTGACGCTGCCCCATAGAGAGCGTTGCCCCTCTTTCCATGACTTCATAGTCGTAGCCGTTCGGCAGTTTCTCAATAAAATCATGTGCGCCGATCATTTTAGCGGCCTTTATGACTTGTTCTTTAGAAAAGGAAGTATCTCGAAGGGTAATATTCTCGAAAACGGAACCAGAAAAGAGAAAAACGTCTTGAAGTACCACCGCCATTCTATGCCGCAATGCCTGCAATTCGTAATCTTTAATATTAATGTCATCAATTAAAATCTCGCCATTTTTAATTTCATAAAAGCGATTGAGAATGTTGATAATGGTCGTTTTGCCCGAACCAGTACTGCCTACGAGGGCCAATGTTTCTCCGGCATTGATTGAAAAATTCAAATTTTTCAATACATAATCTCTGCCAATGTAGGCAAAATCTACATTTTTAAAAGCGATGTTTCCTTTCAGCTTTTTAGGCTTAATGATTCCTTTATTTTCGATGTGTTGACTTTTATCCAATAAGCTGAAAATCCGGTCAGCGGCGACGAGTCCCATTTGTAGGGTGTTAAATTTATCGGCTAACATCCGCATTGGTCGAAAAAGCATAGACAAATAAATTGGAAAGGCAATCAGCGCACCCAGCGTCACCTCTCCTCCGATTACTCCTCTTGCCCCATACCAAACCATTAGCCCCAATGCAGCTGCAGAGATAATTTCCACCACAGGAAAAAATATGGCATAATACAAAATAGCGTCCAAGTTTGCTTGGGTATATTCGCGGTTGATGGCCTTGAATTTTTCCATTTCTGCTTTTTCGGCATTAAAAATTTGCACGATTCGCATGCCGGTAATTCGCTCTTGTAAAAAAGCGTTCATTCGAGCAATCTGAGTACGAACAATTTGGTAGGAAGCTTTAACCTTTTCTTTAAAAACGTAAGTAGCGAAAATCAAAAAGGGCATGGTCGTCAAACAGACCAAAGTCAGTTTCCAGCTAGTGATAAACATGATAGCTAGTACAGCAAAAAGCGTTAACAAATCAGCAATAATGGTAATCACCCCCTGCGAAAAAACGGTATTGATAGTTTCTATATCATTAATGGTTCGGGTAGTTGAAGTGCCGATGGGAGTTTTGTCGAAATATTTTAATTTTAAGCTAATGATATGCCTGAAAACATTGACCCTCAAGTCTTTTATTACCGATTGTCCTAACCAATTGGTAGAATAGATAAAAATATATTGAAGAACTACATGTAAAATTAAAATAACACAGATCAATAGCGCAATTCGGGCCATACCCGAAATGTCATAATTAAAGATATAATCATCTACCATGACCTTTATCAAATAAGGTCGGAGGGTCGCTAATGGGGCTAAAACTACCGCTAAAACACCCGCTAATACAAATATTTTTTTATGGGGTTTTGCCAAAGCAAGCACTCTACCGAATAGCTGATAATCAAATTTTTGCTGCTGACTCATTTAGGCGGTTCTATATTTGAAGGCAATGCCTTTTGTTAACGCTGTTGCTTTGGGAAAGTTTGAAGAAATCAAAAGTACAGAGCTATAGAGCAAGTATCTCTGCCATTTTTACCATGTTTTTGTCCAAGATTTTTACCTTCTCAATTGCTTGCTTGAATGGCACATAATTAACTTTGCTATTCTTAATGCCAACCATTACGCCAGCGCGACCTTTTAGTAGTGCTTCTACTGCATAATACCCCATTTGGCTGGCCAATACCCGGTCAGAGGCAGTCGGAGCCCCCCCTCGTTGCAAATGACCGATAATGGTTACCTTCGTTTCATAATGGGGGTACTGCTCTTCTACCTGTTTGGCTAGCTCGACTGCACCTCCATTTTTATTGCCCTCAGCAACCATCACCAGACTAAATAGTTTTTTGCGTTTAGCATCTTTTTTTAAAGAACTGATAAGTTCTTCAACGGAAGTATCCGTTTCTGGCAAAAATATTCTACCCGAACCACTACCAATTCCCGCATTTAAAGCGATAAAGCCTGCATGCCGACCCATCACCTCTACAAAAAATAGCCGATTGTGCGAATCTGCTGTATCTCGAATTTTATCCATGGCCTCTGTCGCCGTATTGACTGCCGTGTCAAATCCAATGGTATTATCTGTGCCATACAGATCGTTGTCAATAGTACCCGGCACGCCGATTATTGGCACGCCAAATTCCTCCTGAAATATCTTAGCACCCGTAAAGGTTCCGTTTCCACCGATAGCGACCAAAGCATCAATATCATTGGCCAGCAGGTTTTCATAGGCCATTTGCCGACCTTCGTAGGTCCTGAATTCTTTGCTTCTGGCCGTTTTTAAAATTGTTCCACCTCTGTGAATAATGTTGCGCACATCTCTAGGCTCTAATCGCTTTATATTTCCGCTGATCATGCCTTCGTACCCCCTATAAACTCCATAAATGTGCAGGTCGTGGTAAGCGGCAGTTCTCACCACTGCTCGGACTGCTGCATTCATTCCGGGAGCATCTCCCCCCGATGTAAAAACAGCGATTCTTTTGATGTCTATTGTTTTTTTTGTACTCACTGGGTATTAGTTTTCTAAGTGATAGCGAATTAAGCCTTCTATTGGCTGTTGAATTATATTTCCTATTTTTAAATTATTTAGCTCTAAAACTTCCTTCAGGATCTCTTTTAAAAAAAATGCGATAGAACCTACGAAGTGAATAGGCAAGTTCCTTGTATTTTCATATTTTAAAAGATGTCTTTTTACAAAGGTTTCTAATGCTTCCTCTACTATTTTTTTTATAAAAGGATGCTCTTTTTCTTGGATAATGAATTTGGCAAAAGCGGCTAAATAAGTATTTCCTCCTTTTTTAAAATAGACACGTTCTATTAACTTTTTTTTGGAAATGGTATATTGGGCTTCCAGTTTTTTCTCCAAAACTGGGGGCAGTTCGCGATAAAAATAACTTTTCAATAAATTTTTCCCTAAGTGAGTTCCACTTCCTTCATCTCCGATGATATAGCCGAGGCTGGTCACATTATCTTTAATTTTCTCCCCGTCATAAAGGCAAGAATTAGAACCCGTACCTAAAATACCGACTATGCCTGGACGGGTGCCGCAAGTTGCTCTAGCAGCCGCAATTAAGTCATTAGTCACTGCGATCACTGCATTGGGGAAAACGCGCCTTAATGCCTTTTCAACTATTGTGCAAGAGGCATTGTCCCAGCAGCCCGCTCCGTAATAATACACGGTTGTCACTTTTGCTAGAAAGAAAGTTTCCTTAAAAACAAGTTGCATCTCTTTGGCAATCAATTCTGTAGAAGCGGTTACTGGATTAAATCCAGTTGTACTATAAGGAATAATGGATTGCTCATCGCGCACAACCCTCCAGGCTGTTTTGGTAGAACCAGAATCTGCGATTACCATCATACTAAGCGATTCTTTTCATGGTGTAATTTTTACACTAAGCAAGTGTAGCGCAAATATAAATGATGAATTTGGAAGAAAGAAATTAGGGCACTCAAAAAGGATACCCGACTGCTAGATTCCAGTTAATGCCCCTTAGTTTTAATTCTCTCCAACGCTGATAAGCCCAATAGCTTCCTTCGGGGTTGGGGTAAGGATTGCGAATTTTATAGCCTAAGTCCAGGCTTAATTTAAAATAATCAAAATCCATTCTAAATCCAATCCCTGTACCCAGAGCAATTTGACGCAAAAAACGTGCACTTAGTTCCGCTCCAGGGCGGCTGGGGTCTTTCTTGAGGGTCCATACATTACCCCCGTCAAGAAAAAAAGCCCCTTCGAGGTCCAGTGCGTATATTTTAAATAATTTAAACCGATATTCTGCACTAAAAATAAATTTAAAGTCACCTGTTTGGTAAAAAGGCTGGGTGCTTTCTCGATATTCGGGAAAAGTGCTGGGATCTTGGTAACTTCCGGGTCCTAATTCTCTTATTCGCCAGGCGCGGACACTATTGGGACCCCCTGCATAAAATTGCTTGACGTAAGGAACATCAGGAGAAAAGCCAAAGGGGATAGCGATGCCCGTATTTAATCGAAAAGCAAAAGATTGTCGATTGCTGATGTATTTATAATAGCGGCCGTCTAAATCGAGCCGTACAAATTGGGCATAATCCAAGCCAAACAATTGAAAAGTATCTTTTCCTTCTTTTTTAAACTCATTGTAGAGCGCATTGACTCCCAGCACCTCCAAACCGGATACCTCTGAGTTTAAGAAGAATCGCCAAGTATCGTTATTTCTATTATTTCTGCCCGAAAAAGCAAAACCAAAATCTTTGATAAACAAGCCTGTAAAAAGCTGCGGATTGTTAAAACTCCTTTCTAAGAAGGGAATTTCTTGAAAAATTTCTTCCCCTCTGGAATTTTTGGGTACATTCGGATTGAATATATTCAGCCCGAATTGGTTGACATAATACCGCCGATTAGGGTTGTTTTGGATTTCGTAACCCAACGAAACGTTCCCACTAAAAAAACCCCAATAATCTCTTCTATTGCTCCAGTGCAATCCCAGGTTTATGCGTGTATTTGCATTCTCCAACAAGGAGTTGTAAAAGCGATCTGTAAAGATACCGATGTCATTGAGCAATTTTACAAAACGCAATGGATCGCTAAATTTAGGGATACTTAAGCCAAATTGCGGATTGATGTCGTAAGTATTAAAAATGCGTTGAATACCCGTTGTGCCAAATTCGCCGCCGATACTAAAATTGGCATCAAATTCTTCCGCTCCGCCGAGCAGGTTTCGGTCTTTATAGGAAAGCGATAATTCGCCTCCGATAAAATTGCCGCTTGCGAGTGTTGCTTCACTGAAGAAGGTGTTTTTGATTTCTATATCTCCTCCTAAAACTAGCTTTTTGCTGGGAGGTAAATAGATTTTAAAATCGATTAAATCGCTGGAGTCTTTATTGACTTGGTCGTTGATATTGGCAAATTTAAAAACACCCAGTTCTCCTAAGTTCCGAATGGTTTTATGGTAATTTTCCTGACTATATAATTGGCCTTTTTTTAAATAAATTCTTTTTAAAATAATATCCGGGCGTACTTCGAATGTCCCGTCAGGGGTTAAAAAATGAAGCCCTTCGATAATAGAATCCCTTAGTGGACCTGCGTTGGGATAGTAAGAGGGATAGACATAAATTTCGCCCACCCTGTAAATTTTATGATTGGTCGTATCATTGACAGGAAAGACTTCGAGCTGTAGTTTTAGCTCTGATGTACCCGAAGAGTCTGCACTAAGTTGGTCAAAATAATTTAAAATAAATTCTCGATAGCCGATGTTTTTCAGGTGCAAAGTAATGCGCTCCTGCTCAGCTTTGTACAATTGATTAGAAACGGGTTCTCCTTTTTGGAAAACAGTTTTTGAGCTAATTTCATTTAAAACCTTTTGAATATTGGAATCTCTACTGACAAAGACAATGGTATCTACGGTATATAGATCGTTGGACTGAATAGAATAAGTAATAGCGGCCTTTTTATTTTTGATTTCCGTCTGGTAGTGGACCGTGGCATCGTAGTATCCCTCCTCATACAATAGATTGACCATTCTTTGGCGGGTTTGCTCGGCGAGGTCTTTTTCATAGACGCTGGGGACCTCGGCAAACATTCTTCTGATCAAATTTTTGAATTTAGAAGTTCCTTCCGGATCTTTGGTTTTGTAAAAAAACCAGCGCCGGTTAATTCCGAATACTTTATCGTTTGGTTTTTGGAGACTTTGAGCTACCGAAAAGAGCCGTTCTCGCAGCCGCTTTTTTTTCCTAATCGCTTCAGTTGACTCAAATTTGATTTTATTTTTTTTCAGGAATGCTTCCTCTTCCTGCAAGTATTTTGTAGTGTTGCAAGAAAATAGCAATAGCAAAGAAGCGAGAAAGGGAATGATTCGCCAATGATTATTCAGATATTTGCTTCTATGATCCATTCAAGTTTGCTACTATTTCTCAAAGCAAAATATTTTTTGCACTAATCACTACATGGCCTATGCTTTCAAGAAATATGATTAAATATTTACAGTCTTTAAAGCAAAAGAAATTTAGGCAAATGTATAATAATTTTATAGCCGAAGGAGCTAAAATGACGACCGAAATCATTCGGCATCAGCAACTTGAAGTAGAAGGTATTTTCGCACTCGACTCCTGGATTGAGGAGAACGCCAATGATTTGGCAGCTTATCGAGACGTTTTGACAGTAGTAAATGCAAAAGAACTAGGTCGAATATCGCAATTACAAACGCCGAACAAAGCGGTCTGCGTTTGTAAAATACCAAAATATAAATTGAATATCTCACAGATTAACAATAGTTTAACCCTTTTTTTGGACGGTATCCAGAATCCAGGCAATTTGGGGAGTATATTGCGCATCGCCGACTGGTTTGGCTTACCCTATGTTTTTTGTTCAAACGATTGCGTAGAGGTGTATAATCACAAAGTTATTCAGGCATCTATGGGTGCCTTTTTGAGGGTTAAAACGGTTTATCTGGATTTTGAAAAATTATTAGAAAGCATTCCTGATTTGCCTGTTTTTGCGACTGTTTTGGACGGAGAAGATGTTTTTAAAACTGATTTGCCCAAGAATGGGATCGTCCTCATTGGCAATGAAGGAAGGGGCATCACTCCTGCCATTATAGAGCAAGCCACTCATAAAATCACCATTCCCAAGGGTAAAAACGGGCGGGCGGAATCCTTGAATGCGGCTATTGCAACGGGGATTATTTGTGCAGCTTTCACCAGAAACTAAACCATGAAAATCGGCTTACTTTCAGACACACACGGTTATTTAGACCCCAAAATATTTGACTATTTCAAAGCTTGTGATGAAATCTGGCACGCTGGAGATATTGGCAGTATGGATGTCGTAGAGCAGTTAGAAGCTTTTAAACCCTTGAAGGCAGTTTATGGAAATATAGATAACCGGATTATTCGAGCTACTTTTCCCTTGAATTTACGTTGGGAATGCGAAAGCCTGGATATTTGGATGACCCATATTGGCGGCTATCCTGGTCGATACTCCAAAAGGGTAAGGGGCATTTTGAATGAAAACCCACCTAAACTATTTATCTGTGGACATTCGCATATTTTAAAGGTCATGCCTGATAAGAAATATGATTTGTTGCACATTAATCCCGGTGCCTGTGGGAATTACGGGTTTCACAAAGTGAAAACTATAGTTCGCTTTAGTTTAAACGAAGGAAATATTGCGGATTTTGAGGTGATTGAATTGGGCAAGCGCGGACGAGTATCTTAGTAATGATTAAAAATAAATTTGACAGTTGAGTTTGTTGAATTGAATGATTTTCTGCAAGTTTTCAACTCCTACAAAAATCGACCATTTTAAAAACGTTGATTTTTTCCTTCTTTGACAAATTGTGTGAAATAAATTTTTGTCAAAGAACCATTTTTTTTAATGTTCCTTATCCTTTTCGGTTTCTTTCCTTGAAAGCTTCGTTAAGCATCTTGAAGTCGAGTTTTCCATTATTGGTTTTTAGATGCTCCAAAATGACTACCGCCTTTTTTAGTCGGATATCTGAGCTTTTGGGTTTGCCGACGATATAAAGCAAACTTCTTTGTTTACCCGGTGTAAGTTGGTGAAAAAAATGGCTGCCTTCTTCGTCAATTAGCAATAGCTCTTCCATTTCTTCTGGCAAGGCAATGCCATATTTGCTATCGTCTTTTTTTAATTTGACCACTAATTCAGCACTTTGCTCCAGTTTCAATTTTTTGCGAATATCGCTGTTAATCATAATGAAAAAACCACCCTGCCCATTGGGCATCAAAGCACAATGAAATTGGTGAGTATCATTGAGGGTACAAATCACTCGCCTGTCTTTGTTGTTTATCAATTTTTGAGCAATATTGTTGGGAACGAGAATTTGATAATTCCACATCAGGCTGGAGGGTTTTCTTTCGAGCGTGGTAGTGAATTGCATAATAAGACCTTATTTCACTTTTTCAAAGTATTTTTTTAATAAAGGATAACCAAAAACGGCTGCTAAAATAATCAATACGCCCAAATAAAAGTTGGGAGATAACTCTTTATTTTCTTTTAAAATAATAATTGCCAGCAAAATACCATAAACGGGCTCTAAGTTTAAAGTCAAATTGGCAGCAAAAGCGGAAATATGTTTTAAAGCCCTCAACCCGAGTACATAAGCCAGTGTAGTACAGCCCAAAGCTAGGATGATAAGATAGAGCCAATCGCTTGGGGAGGGCCAAAATTGGGATTCGGAAAAGTATTCAAAATAAATTGGAAAGAGGAGGCTGATAAATAACCAGGCACTACCCATTTCTAAAAAGGTGATGCTCATCGGGTCTGCCTTGTCAATCAATTGCTTATTGAGGATCGTAAACAAAACGACTAAAAAAGCAGATAACAAGCCGATCCAAACCCCGATAATCAAATGAACTTCGAGGCTTTGTACGACCAGTGCCATTCCAGGAATAACCAAAGCACCTAGCACTATTTCATACCATTTGAAAGGTTGTTTTGTCATCAAAGGCTCTAAAAGAGCCGTAAAAAAAGCCCCCGTAGCATAGCAAACCAATGCAACAGACGCATTGGCATATTTGATGGATCCAAAAAAAGTAATCCAGTGCAGGGCAACAATCACTCCAATCCCCAAATAACTCAAAATCAACCTTTTAGGTATTTGCAACAAGGGGCGACCTAAGCGAATCAAAAAGAACAAGCTAATGCTCGTTATCAATACTCGCCACCAAACCAAGACTAGGGCAGGTAATGCGATTAGATCCCCCAAAATAGCGGTCAAACCATAAAGCAAAACCGCAAAGTGCAATTCTATATAGGCGCGACGAATAGGATTCATGCTTGTCTGGCTGATGAACAAAACGCTAGAAAAAAGGCATAAAAAAAGGTAATTTTAAGGGAATTCCCTAAATTTGCGGGCTTTGAATACCTAGAATGTATAATTAGATTTTAGCTTATTGAGGTCTAGGTGCTGACTATTGCGGCGATAAAATTTTTTCCTTCTTTGACAAATTGTGTGGAATAAAGCTATTTAAAAGGACGAGGACTATTAAGGAGGAGCCTTTTAGATAGCTTTATTCCTCCATAACACAATTTTTGTCGAAGAACCAATTTTATTAATAAAAAAATCAAAAATTATGGCAGTTAAAGTGGGCGATAAGGCTCCTAATTTTAAATTATACAATACAGAAAAGAAGGAGGTGTCTTTAAAAGACTATAAAGGAAAAAATGTCGTATTGCTTTTTTTTCCTTTGGCTTTTACGGGGGTGTGCACCAAAGAATTATGCAGTATGCGGGACAATATTGCAGATTATGACGGCTTGGAAGCGCAGGTTTTGGCTGTTTCCGTAGATTCTTTGTTTACTTTGCAAAAATTTAGGGCAGAGCAGGGCTTGAATTTTCCTTTGCTTTCGGATTTTAATAAAAGGACTGCTAGAAAATATGGTGCGCTTTATAAAGACTTTGTATTAGGCATGAAAGGCGTTGCCAAGCGTTCTGCTTTTGTTATTGACAAAAAAGGCATAATTCGCTATGCGGAAGTCTTGGAAAGTGCCGGAGATTTACCGAACTTTGTAGCTGTAAAAGAAACCCTAAGCAGTTTAAACTAGTTGTACTTACAGCATTACCAACCATCAAAATATGGCAAATTATAACACTTTTGAGGAACTGGAAGAAGTAGCAATAGAAGAAGTTGAAGATATAGACGTAGGTAATCCTTCCCTTTTGATTGTCTATAATGATGACCATAATACCTTCGATTGGGTCATCCAGTGTTTTATGGAGATCCTCAAGTACTCCAGCCAACAGGCAGAACAATTGGCCATGATGATTCACTTTAAGGGAAAAGCTACGGTCAAAACGGCTCCCAAACCCGAGTTGCGGCCCAAAAAAGAAGCGCTAGTGGATAAGGGCTTATCAGCAGTGATCGAGGATTTGTAAAATGAAAATCTTGAAATCCTTTTTGAAAACAATGGGGATTATCTACCTGCTGATATGTGCATTGCTCTGGTTTGGGCAAGATAGATTTATTTTCCTACCTGATAAACTACCCGAAAATTACGTTTTTCGCACAGGCGAACAAGTCGAGATCGAAGTTGCCCCGAGCATTTTTCTAAACTGCCTTTGGATGAAAGAAAAAAAACCAAAGGGGGTCATTTTATATCTCCACGGCAACAGAGGTACGAACAAAAGGTGTATTCGTCAGGCAGAAAACATGTCTAATAACGATTATGATGTTTTTATGCCAGATTACCGAGGATATGGTAAAAGCGACGGAGAAATCTATTCGGAAAAGCAATTGTTCTCCGATGTACAAAAAGTCTATAATTTTTTAAAAAAACACTATCGAGAAAACCAAATTATTATTGTTGGTTATTCATTGGGAACGGGTATGGCAACCTGGTTAGCAGCGAATAACAATCCCCTTCAATTGGTAATGATCGCACCCTACGTTAGTTTTTATGATTTAAAAAATCGAATCAAACCTTTGCTATTTATTCCCGATTTTTTGGTAAAATATCCGTTGAATAATGCAGAAAATCTAAAGAAAGTAAAATGTCCAGTGACTATATTTCATGGAACCCGTGACGAGGTCATTCCCTTTGATTCTTCCAATAAATTAATGGCCTCTAATCCTGATAAGGTGCAACTGGTGATATTGGAGCGAGAAGGACATCGAGGAGCAATTTTCAATGGCTTGTTTAGAAGAAAGTTTAGCGAATTGCTGCCCTAAATCTACGCTTTCCCTTAAAGCCCATTGTATTTATTGGAGAAGATTGGACCGAATCGTAGCGGCGATAGTTTCAAACTCTTCTTTTGAAAACTTTAATTTTTTTTTGGCGAAACTCATATCGTGTATGCCATTGATTGGAATTAAATGGAGATGGGCATGGGGTACTTCCAAGCCAATTACCGTGGTTCCTATACGCTTGCAAGGAACCGATTTTTTGATGGCAATTGCTACTTTTTTGGCAAAAATATTCAAGCCTGCAACCAACTCGTCTTCCAGATCAAAATAATAATCAACTTCTTTCTTCGGAATAACCAATGTGTGCCCTTTTGCTAAGGGAAAGATATCCAGAAAGGCATAAAAATTTGTTGTTTCTGCTATTTTGTAGGAAGGAATTTCGCCCGCTACGATTTTGGAAAAATACTTGCCATTTTGTTGGGTATGTTTTTATTAAAGGATTTAGTAATTTGACCAAATTACGTGATTTCAGATTAATTTAAAGAGAAAAATATACTTCGATTTGTTCGTTTTTACTTTTCCCTTTGAATTAAGCGCAAAATTTGCCAAAGAAGGTAAAATTTTGGGTAAATTAGCATTTTTAAAGAAAATGAACAAGCCTTAAGAAGTGCTTATAAGTGATTAGGATAGGTTTGAAAATAGAAATCAAAACACTTAATAATGGGAGAACAAAAAGTTTCTATTTTAAAAGATAGTCAACAAATGCAGCACTTTGTTCGCCATCTCTTAAAGGATGTGCAAGCACTGGAATATATGCTGGATAACGACTGGTTCGAGCAAAGCATTACCCGAATTGGTGCCGAGCAGGAAATGTGCCTAGTCGATACTAAAACATTTAAGCCTGCCCCTATCGCCGTGGAAGCACTTAAGAAAATGAAGCAATTTCCCTGGGTGGAAACTGAACTGGCTCGATTTAATCTGGAAACGAACCTGAACCCTAGGGTTTTTGACGGAAAATGCTTGAGCGAAATGGAGGAAGAAAACAGAAGTAACCTTTCCAAAATCAGAGAAAAACTAACCACCTTTAATGCAGATATTTTACTGACAGGTATTTTGCCAACGCTAAGAAAGTTTGACCTGGAGATGCACAATTTGATGCCTAAAAAACGCTATAAAGCTTTAATGGAAGCGATTAATAATCAATTGATTGGCAATTCATATGAATTGAGGATCAATGGGATTGATGAATTGTTAATTAAGCATGACTCTCCGCTTTTAGAGGCTTGTAATACTAGCTTTCAAGTACATCTCCAAATTGCGCCAAAGGATTTCGTCAAAATGTATAATATTGCTCAAGTGCTGGCGGCCCCTGTGATGGCAATTGGGGCGAATTCTCCCATTGTTTTTGGTAAAAGATTATGGCATGAAAGCCGAATAGCTATGTTTCAACAAGCGGTTGACACAAGGGCAAGCAATCATCACATGCGTGAGCGCAGCCCAAGGGTCACTTTTGGTAATGATTGGCTAAAAAAATCCATTTTAGAAATATATAAAGAAGATATTACCCGTTTTAGAGTACTAATAGCCGGAGATGTAGAAGAAGATTCCCTAGCCATGATTCAAGCGGGTAAAGTTCCAAAACTACGATCCTTGCAAGTGCATAACTCTACCGTGTATCGCTGGAATCGCCCTTGTTATGGCATTAGCGAAAATGGGAAACCGCACCTCCGAATCGAAAATCGGGTCTTGCCTTCTGGTCCAACTATTGTGGATGAATTTGCCAATGCCGCTTTTTGGCTGGGAGCTATGATTGGGGCAAGCCAAGAAACGGAGGATATTACCCAATATATGTCTTGGGAAGATGCTAGGGATAATTTTGGTAAGGCTGCTCAATATGGGATAGATTCTAAATTTACCTGGTTTAAGGATAAAAAAATTACGGCGTGTGACCTTATATTAGAAGAATTATTACCTCTTTCCAGAAAGGGGCTAGAATCTCAAAATATTGCCGCTGAAGATATCCATAAATACCTTTCCATTATCGAAGAGCGGGCTAAAAAACATATGAATGGTGCACGCTGGTCTTTGAGGGCTTTTACCAAATTAAAAAAAGAGGTGAGTGTAGATGAGGCGGTCAGCGTATTGACAGCTTGTATGGCGGCTAATCAAATCAGTGGACAGCCTGTGCATAGATGGGAAATGCCCGAATCAAGCGACCTAAAAGAATATCGCCCGGCCAAACTGAAAGTAGAAGAATTCATGGTAACAGACATTTTTACAGTCAGAAAGGAAGATATTATCGAATTTGTGGTAGAAATGATGGATTGGCGAAAGATTCGATATATGCCAGTGGAAGATAATAAGGGTAGGTTTATCGGTTTGGTAACTTCCAGAATCCTACTAAAGCAATTCAATAACAAACAACGATTGACAGGTGATCGAGCAATAACAGTAGATGAAATTATGATTAAGGACCCCATGACCATTAGCCCAGACACCTATATCATTGATGCAATGAATATTATGAAGGATAATAAAATTGGCTGCCTTCCAGTCGTGCAGGGAGAAGAGCTTGTAGGCATTATCACAGAGATGGATTTTCTTAAAATTGCTGGACGACTAGTCGAACGATTAGAAAAAGAGGGATAAGTGCTGGAGTTGAGAGGTTTATATGTATTGTTCCAATGCGCTTGTCCAGCACTTCCTACCACCCAAATCCCTTTAATTTAATTCTTATCCTGCTTCGCGAATACTTTTTTCAATAAATCGGAAGTTCGGGCAGATACGTTTTTTCGAATATTTGCTTCCTCTTTTTCGACCATAGCAAACAAGCCCTTCAAGGCCTCTGAAGTTACATAATCGTCCAGGCTGGGATTGGCTTTTTCTATAAAGGGAATTTTATTGTAGGCATTGACGGCATCTTCCCAATATTTTCGGGCATTAAATTTGTCCAAAGATTCGACGATGATGGGATTGAAAGCATTATAAAGTTGTGTTTGAGTAGCATTTTCTAGATAATTGGTCGCAGCATTATCTACCCCGAGCAAAATATTCATAGCATCATTAAAAGTCATTTGCTTAATGGCACTTACAAAGATTGGCTTGGCTTTTTTAGCTGCATCTTCAGCTCCCCGATTAATTTTTTCCAAAATAATATTTTCTACCTCCCCAAATCCGGGTATTTTTTGCAGCTTGTCAGTAATTTTTCGCGCTTCCGGCGGCAGCAAAATTTTATAAGGACTTTTGAAGTAACCATTAACCGCAGATAGTTGGCTTGCCCCTTTGCTAATACCGACTTCAAGAGCTTCTTTTAAGCCGGCGGATGCCTCTCCACTGGTAAGGTCGCTACCGGTTACTTCTCCTAAGACCTTTTGAAATTCGGAAGGGGAGCAAGAAGAAAAAATCAAGACACAAAAAACAAGAGCTAGTTTAATCAATTTCATTTTTTAGTTTTTATACAAATTAGTAATGTTTCAATGTTAGACGTTATGTTTTGGGATAGTAACCTCTCCGTCATTCATGGGACAGTCTTTGCACTTGCATTTATAGAATTGAGACTGAAACTTGGATAGTTGCCGCCCGTCAATATTTTTTTCAATACACCAGCAGCCGCCTTCTTTATCAAAACAAACCAGTGGCTTTTTGCATCGGTTGCAGGTTGGGGCGAAGGTATCGTCCAATTCAACGATCGCTTGAGCGACTTCTCCGCCAAGAGGAGGGTGTTCTTTCTTGATACGAACCCTTACAGAATCCAGTTTTTCAAATTGCTTTTTTATTCCCAAAATAATTCGGGCGGCTACGGTTTCTATTAGTCGAGACGGTTTTTTCATCGCAGATTTGCAGATAAAGTGAACCGTTTCGTAATTAATCGTTTTGTATAAATTGTCTTGGTAAGCTCTTCGGGATAACCTCGTTTCTATATAAACATCTACGATATAGTCGCCCCCCGTTTTTCGTTCCTCCTTATAAAAGCCGTGGTAAGCGTGAAAACGCATTCCTTCTAGTGCGATTAGAGCCATTTTTTAGTTATTGCTGGTTTTGACAGGTATCGCCGTCCAATACCTATACCCAATTTTAAGCCAATTCTTCCACTTTTTCGAGTATCCATTTTTTGCCGGCTAAGGCTTTACATTTATCTATTTGGATTTTTACCTTATCTAATGCTTTTTTATCCCCTGCAATAATACTGGATAATTTTTTTACAAAGCGCAACATATTGAGGTATTGTTGTTTTACATCCCTGGAAATCAATTTATTGCGACGAACATATATTCTAAAGCTATCAATCAAAGAATCCAAAGCTTGATATTCCTTTAGTTCATAATAAGTTTTTAATAAAATTAGTTTTCCGCCCAATGCATATATGTGGTTTTTATATTTCACTTCTCTAAGCTGCTCGATTACTTTTGTATACTTTTTTTGGGAAAAATAGACTTTGGCAAAATT
The DNA here is from genome assembly GCA_965222705.1 of Saprospiraceae bacterium. Classification (GTDB taxonomy): domain Bacteria; phylum Bacteroidota; class Bacteroidia; order Chitinophagales; family Saprospiraceae; genus JAFMDF01. The sequence continues at coordinate 162,693 of CBDCUO010000036.1, forward strand.
ATAAGTATAAGCGTTTTCCCGATGTTCTTTGGGCAGGCTATTGGTATATTTTTGGATAAAGTTTTCTACCCAGGCGTATTCTTGAACCAGCAGTCCGATAGTAATTATATTTTTGTAATGGTGTAAATCGAGTATATTACCATTTATAATAATTTTTTTCTCCAGAGAAATTTTATAAATACTAAATAGCTCGTACTGGAATTCTTGCCTTCCATTATTTATTTTTTTGAGGATGCAATAGTTTTTTAAATGTATAAAGAGCGTGTTTAACTCGGCTTTTGAAAAATAAAAATCGTATTTGTAAATAAATTCTTTCAATTGAAAGAAATAAACTTCACCTTCGGTGGCAATTAACATTTTAGCGACCAAATAATAAACCTTGATGGCGGGAATATCCGTGAACCCATTCTCTTCCAAGTGCTTTAAAAAACCAGGAATACTTTTTAGTTCCAGTGTACTCGAAAGAAAATGTTTATAACTTAAAGCGTCACACAGATTCCTCAATTTTTTTGAGAAATAAAAGCAATCGAGTTGAAAATCAGACTGTTCTAATCCTGCGAGCGAGCTGCCTCGCGTTTGTTCCTCATAGCGGTATCTGTTTTGTTCTATGACAAATTGAAAATAGTGATAATCTGAATCCCTAACTGTAGATTTTTGCTGAAGCAACTCTGTTTGTTTTAAAACACTTTCAAATTGTTTGGTTAAACTCGGATCATTTAAAGCATGAAGTAGATGTAACAATTCTTTTTGGGGCTTATTTTTATAAACTTTGTGGGCTAAGAATGAAAAGGCCAATTTAATCATATCCGAACAAAGTCTTCTTAATTTTACGTCCCTGTATGCCTTTTTAGGAAACAACTTAGACCAGATGATTTTTTTCTCAATAAGTTTTTCTTTTTGGCTGCCTTCATTTAGCCTTAAATATTTATTCAATAACTCGAAAAGGTTTATTAGGTCAACATTATCATTATAGAAGGGAGAAGATAAATACTTTCTGAATCGATTTAAATCATATTTAGAAAATGTTTTTAAAAGAGATATTAATTTATTGCTCAACATTTACTAGGGCTAGATTTATTAATAATTGACTAAAATTATACAAAAGTCAAAATAATTACAATTAATTGATAATCAATATTTTAATTATGGTTATAATATATTATTTTTAGGTACAAATGTAAAGATTTGTTCTTTTTTTTACTAGGTAAGAAATGCACTTTTGTATAATACCAAACAAGTTGGAGCGAGAAAACACTTATATTTTAACGATTCTTTGACAAATCCAGTGGTCAAAGAAGGATTTTAACAAAAACCATCAATGGATCAACCTCTACAAAGACTAAAATTTTTTATCCTATTGCTCGCCTTTATCTGCCTGGGAAAACTAAGTGCTCAAAACTGCGAACATATCGGGCTGGTGGGAACTGGTTTTTTAGTAGGAGAATTTGAGTGTGAGCAGGTCATTATTACCTTTGACAGTGCGCTTGTTCTTCAACCCACTAATAGATTGGAAGAATTGGCTATGGGTAGTTTTATCCAGTTTTCCTATGAAGTATTGGATAGCGTTGGTTGTTCTTCGGATATTCCGCTGGTTCATATAAATTGTCTGGAGTCCTATTCTTGCAATTTTGCCATTGAATCTTTTGAAATAGATAGTGCTGAAAATCAGTCTTTTCGATTGGAAATTTTTAATCAAACGGATTTTGGCCCCTATCATCCTCAAACCGTAGAATGGTACGAATATGAAACGGGCAATGTGTTGGGGGATGACTCGATTATCATCTATCAACCCCCCTTAAATAGCCCGCCTGTCGTGAATATATGTGCAGACTTTGAAGTGATTTATCCAGATGATAGTTTTTGCTCTGGGACGCTTTGTGAATTGCTTGTTATTGATGATTTTATGCCGGAGGTGATGGATTGTCAGGCGTTTTTTGGCTATTTGCCGCATGATTTTACCAGTAGTGGAGCTATTGATTTTTTTAATTATTCCCTCGGCTCTTTTTCAGAAGCCACTTGGGACTTTGGGGATGGACAGACCCTTGTTTCTACTTCCGAAACGATTAGTCATACCTTCGATACGCCGGGATTATACAATGTGTGTTTAGCAGTAAGTGGAGAATCGACGACTTGCGCTTCAACATTTTGCCTGCCTGTATTTACAATCAGCGGTTCAGAGATTTGCAATTATAATGACTGCGTACTTCCCGGAGATGCAAATAAAGATAGCACTATTAATATTTTTGATGTCCTTGCGCTGGGTGTGGGCTTTAATTCAACAGGAAAAATACGACCTAATGCAGTCATTGACCCCATTCCGCAAGCGGCTTTTGATTGGACGGACTTTTTGGATCAGCTAAACTTTAAACATATTGACTGTGACGGGAATGGGCTGATTAATGAAGCAGACTACACCGCTATTGATCAGAATTATTTGCCGATTAAAGAAAAGGCCGTCCTATCAATAGATCCTTCACTTCCTATTGTTTCTTTGCGATTTGAAACGGACACCTTATTGGTTAATCCAAGTCAAACAATTCGGGTTCCTGTAACTTTGGAGGTGGGCCTAATAACAGATTTCTATGGATTGGCTTTAGCTTTGGATTATAAGGGAGCAACTATCCAAGATATTGAAACTACTTATGATGAAACTTCTTTTTTGGGAGATTCTAACGATATTCTCGCCAAACAGAAAAATTTAAAAGCAGACAACCAACTGGGAGTAGCCATTACTCGGACGAATCAAATTGCTGTAACTGGAGCAGGCAAAATTGCAGAAGTGGCATTTATAGTGATTGCTGATTTAATTGAAGGTCGCACTACTGTAATAGAATTGGATCTTAACGATCTGAAAGCCATTAACTCCCGAGGTGAAATCATACCCGTTAGCACAGATGCGAAGAATCCTACTATTGTGATTATAGCTGATAGTATGTCGGTCAATATCAATAATCAATTACTGGATCGGCAACTGGAAGTCTATCCCAATCCAACAAAAGCCCAATTAAGCCTTATCCTTAGCGAAGAACTTAATTTGGAAGACGGAATTATGGAAATCTTTAATACCTTAGGCCAACGAATACTTACCCAGCAATTCCATCAGCATCAAACCTTTTTAGACTTAAAAAAACTGGAATCTGGTGTATATTGGATAAAGGTTCATACAAAAGAGGGCATTGGCACTAGGGCCTTTATCGTCGAGTGAAAAGAAGACAGTTGAAAGATTTGAATCTAAAGCCATTTTTTCAATAAAATGTTATAAGTAGAGCATTTTTTCTTGATAATCCTTAATTTCGCCAAGATTTTGACGACACAGATCAAGAGGAAATGCTTTTTAATTAGCAATGGTCAAATAATTACTTTTGAATAAAAAGAGAGAAAGCAATTTTTGACTAATACTTAATGGACTTTTAAAAGAAAAAAAATGGCTTTAACAGAATCCAATATGCTGCCTTTAGGTACGCAGGCACCCGATTTTACTTTGCCGGATACGATCTCTGGTAGAGATCTCAATTTAAAAGAAATTCAGTCAGATGTGGCAACGGTGGTGATGTTTCTTTGCAATCATTGCCCCTATGTCCTTCACATTAATGAGGGATTAGTCGAATTGGCTGAAGAATATCAAGAATTGGGGGTTAGTTTTATAGCAATTAGCTCCAACGATGTAGAAAATTATCCACAGGATGCTCCTGATAAAATGGCCACTCATGCCAAAGAAGTCGGCTATTCATTTCCTTACCTATACGATGAATCGCAGGAAGTAGCGAAAGCTTATGATGCTGCTTGCACGCCCGACTTTTATGTTTTTAATGCCGATATGCGTCTGGCATATAGGGGACAATTAGACGGCTCCCGTCCCAATTCTGGCAAACCGGTTACAGGAGAAGATTTACGGGCGGCGTTGGATGCTGTTTTAGTAGGCCGGCCGGTGGCAACCTTGCAGCGTCCAAGTGCGGGCTGCAATATCAAATGGAAGCATTAATTGGAAAAACCAGCAATTATCATAGGTGGTGCAGGTAGCACTGGTAGTTCCTTGTTGAAAACCATACTCAATCGCCATTCGATGTTATTTGCCGGACCGGAAACCGCTCTTTTTGCCTTTCCACAAGTGTATAAAAAATGGGATAGCTGCAAGCATCGGTTGCTAAGAAACATCAAAACAGACGGCTGGCAAATGCATAAGGAAATGGATTTGTTACAGCCTGAATTTGGCTGGAAAAAATTGGAACTAAAAAAACTTATTAATCGGTCCAATTCTTTTCAACTATTTGTTGATCAATATTTTGCGAAACCTTTAAAACGAGACCATAAGCAGATTTGGGTAGAAAAAACACCAGCCAATGCCTATGGTTTTGCCGCTTTTCTAGCTCATTTTTCAAACGGAAAGGTCGTCCAAACTATTCGCAATCCCTACGATGCCATTGCCTCTCTAATGGCAAGAGGGATGAATGCTTTTACCGCTACGGCTTATTATGTCTATCATACTGCCATAGCTACTTCCTGTATGGAGCAAGAGCGCTCTTTTCAACTTAAATATGAAGAGTTGGTCCTGCAACCCAAAGCAGCATTGAGGAGGCTTTGCGCTTTTTTGGATATTCCATTTGAGCCAGATATTATTATTGCCAGGCATGAAAAAAGAACAGAACCAAGCACTATGTCTGGTTGGAAACACCACGAAACGGGAGCGATCAAAAAATCTAGTATAGATCGGTTTTTGGAATTGCCAGCCGAGCAAAAAGCGTTGATTAGAGCGGCTTTTTCTACCCTTGAAGTCAGTCCGTTTTATCGGGATAAATATGGGATTTCGCTTAGTTCAGGAGCTGATTTATGTGCTGCTCTAGGTTATGAATATTGGGAAGGGGATAGTAGCCGACACCAGCTTTTGTTGCGAAGATATTATTGGCGAGATCGCTTCATTCGGATAAAGCATGGTTTTGGCAAACAATTTTGGACTTATCCGATTTCGCTGTAACTGAATGTCGCCTTTTAGCCAAATACAAATAAAATTAATATGAATTGACTTTTTTATTTTATAAGGGAAAATGATTTTTTTTCATATAACTATTTGACAAACAATTAATTAAAATAGTATTAGAAATTAAAGCGTTTTTACCATCCAAAAAAATTACAGATTTGCCACTTGCCTTTTTCCTGAAAAAAGGGAAATATTGCAGTCCATTACTTCCACAAATACATCTTTTCAAGTAATTTTCACCATACCATATTACAACCTTTTTAATTTAATGGAGCAATAATTTTTTCCATTAGGACACATCTACCATTACCATCGAATTTGACTTTATTATCAATTAGTCGCTAATTATTTTTAGCTATTTTTTGATTGCTTTATCAAGACCATTGAACAGAATGTTGGGTGGGCTAAAAATGCCCATCCCATTCCTTTTTAATTATAATCCAAAATTATATATCCATGAATATTATTTACAAAACAATTCTTCGGGGTATTCGATTGCCTTGTCCTCCTACCAAAAAAATCAACTTCGGGCGAAGCTTTCAATTTGCTGGCTGACGTTCCAAAACTTGAAATCAAGCATAGACAACTGCTTGAACAACAGACTATCCAAAACAACATTAGTACCTAAGGATTTTCATTTGTGAATCTGAAAATCTTTTACCAAAACTCAACATTTCCCATGTACAAAAAACAATGCTTATCGTTGATGAGCGCATATACCATTGATCTGCACGCTTATCGTTTTAGCTCCATTCTATTTCTGACATTAATCTTTAGCGTGTTTTTTACTTATCCCTCTTTTGCAGACAAAGATTTAAACGCAGCTACTGCGGAAGCAAACGTTGCTGCTCTGGCGCAGGTTTTTATGATGCCTAAAGACAGCAGTTCTATCAAAGAAACAATTATTGATTGTAGTGCCAAGAACCGATTTACGGATGACAGCGCATTACTTTATGACGACTTTGATCCCAGAAGCGATACGATTACGATTTGTCCGCCAAATCCCTGGCAAACGGTAAAAATTACTTTTACAGATTTTAGTCTGGCAAATGGCGATACGTTGTATGCTTATGACGGCAATTTGGAAGCATTTCGGGAAGGGAAGGCGCCAATCATTGGTAAGAATTCTGGAGAAGGTATTTCTAAAGCCTTTGGCGGATGGTTAGCTTCCAGTTGCTCGCCAGCTACTAATCCTAGCGGCTGTCTTACTTTTTATTTTGCTACAAATGGAGATTATGCCAAAGGTAGAGGCTGGGATGCTTGGGTGAATTGTGAAGACAAAAATATTGTGATTACTCCGCCATCTATCCCCAATCCAAGGATAACTTGCAATCGAGCTTATTGGATTCAGACCATCGGCCCAGCGATGGTTACGGCTGATTGTGGAAATATTTTAAATGATTCCACCATTGTAAAAGTTGCCAATGCTACTGGAAAAGTTTGGATAGATACTTGCTTGTCCAAAAATGAAAATATGACCTTGACCGATACTTTTGGGCTGGGGACTTATGTGGTGACTTATCAATTAAAGTCAGACCTCACCAAAACAGCGACGACTTACTTTTCTATCAATGCGCCTTCTTTGGTTTGCAACGACCATTTGAGTTTTGCTTTAGGCTCTGGTTGTTCCATGCAGATTATGCCTGATATGATTTTGGAAAACCCTTGCGATACAATTTTAGATACCCTTTATTATCAAATTGCAGTTAAAACCAAAAGTGGAAATATATTGGCACAAGGAAGCGGAAGGGCAGGGGATTACCCGATCATTACTAAAGAAATGATTGATTTTTGTGGGCAAACCAATTATGTCGTAGAAATCACTAGAAACTATTACAGTGATCTGGCATTGTCCTTTCACAATAATGGGCCGCAGACCATTACGTGTAGTGCGGATGTCAGTTTTAAAGATTACACCCCTCCCTTTTTTACCAAGCGTTCCTCTACAGATACCATTTATGCTTGCGATTTGAACCTCAATGAGGAGGAATTATCCTTTACCCGCCCGACAGTCGTTGATAATTGTAGCAAAGCGACCGTTTCTCTTTTTGGTACAAGCCAGGTCAATGTTGGAAATGCTTGTAATGAAACAGCTACTTATTTGGTCAGTTGGGAAGCAAAAGACGGTTGTGGCAATACGGCTATTTTGAAGGATACAATTCGGGTTATGCGTCCAGGCTTAGATAAGCTGGTCGAGGCGTCCAATATCGTTTTAAGTTGTGGAGAAGATCCTGCTTATGCCATCAATGGTTTAGAGAAAACGGGCATGCCTGGATTGATGACGGGAATTAAAAAGAATGGCGTATTTACACCAACGGATACAATTTCGCTGAGTACAACGGAGTATGTTTGTAGTTATATTTTAAAAAAAGAAGACCAGGCATTTCCTTCTACTTGTGGCACCAAATATTTTCGCAACTGGACTTTATTAGATTGGTGCGACAGCCAGGGACCCGTAACGATTGGCACACAGTTGATTCAGTTTAAGGATACCCTAGCACCGGTCATTAAATGCACCGCTTTCACTTCATTGGAAACGGCTGAAAAAATGACCATTTCTCCTTTCCAATGCACGGAAAAAGTATTTCTTACTGCACCAGAAGCAAGTGATAACTGCGATGTGTTGCCTGCGGTAAAAATGTACACTGTTGAGCGACGAGAAAATGGTGCCTGGTGGAAAATAGCGGATAATCTGGCGCAGTCAGCAGCTTTATCCGCAGATACTTTTAGAGTAGGGTGGCGGGCATTCGACACTTGTCCAGAGCAGACTAAAGAGGACAGTTGTTTCCAATATTTTATCCTGGAAGATAAGACCAAGCCAACAGCAATTTGCGAAGATTTATTGAATATTTCTATGTCTAACGATTTTGCTAGGATCCGAGCTGAAGATATTGATGCTGGAAGCTGGGATGCTTGTGGGATTGAAAAAATACTAATTAGGCGCAGCACTTGCGGCAATCGAAATACTTGGGCGGGGAGCCATAATGCTTATGTAGCAAAGCGACTGAACAATAAACTGGACCCAACAGGCTGGGGAGAATATGTTGATTTTGCTTGTTGTGACATACACCAACGAATAAAAATTGAATTACTGGTGATTGATAATAATGGCAATTACAATTTTTGCTGGATGGAGGTCGAGCCAGAAGATAAAATCAATCCTCTCTGTGTCAATTTACCAGATCAAAAAGGCTATTGCGATGACTTTCACACAAATGAATTGGGACTTTCTACGGACACGGATCAGGATGGACAATTTGATAGTGATGAATGGATAAAACTACAAGGAGATTTGGAATTTACGTTTAATGAAAAATACGGCAAGCCCTTTTCAGCTTGTATTGACAATCTGACCTGTAATGATTTTTCAATGGAACAACAATACCAGTTGCTAAATTTGGAGTGTGGCGTTATTCAATTAAAAAGACGCTATCGAGCAAGAGACTGGAATGGCAATGTATCCAACTGGGCAGAGCAACACATCAACGTCGAATATCGCCCTGATTGGGCAATCAGTCTTCCAGTAGATTGGACGGGAACTTGTGGCGACGGGGTGCCTACTGCCAATTTGATTATTGAAAATGGAACTTGTGACCTTATGGGCTATGAAGTTTATGATCAAACCTTTGAAATTGTCAATGATGCCTGTTTTAAAGTTATCCGAACTTATTACATCATTAATTGGTGCAAATATCAGGCAGGTGACCAGCCTCACAATATTACTAGAATTGCCGATTCTAAAGGAGATGTCGTTATAAATCAAGTAATTACAAGCGATCAATTTGGCGATTTTTCTTATCTAAAATACACGCAGATACTGAAGGTAAGCGATGCTGAAGCACCAAAAATAATAGTGTCAGAGATAGGAGATTGCCTCCAAAACGCAAATGGTTGTAGCGATACCAAGACTTTTTCTGTCACCGCTACAGATTGTAATGAAGCATCCAACAATAGCTTAGAATATCGTTGGGAAATTTTGGAAAATACTATTTCCAGGACAACCGGCTACGGAAAAGAATTTGATTGGGTCGTTAAAACGGGTATTCACTATACTGTAAAATGGCGAGTTTTTGATAAATGTGGGAATTCTGCCTGGGAAGAAAAAAATTATTTTTTCAAAGACTGTAAAAAACCCAATCCCTATTGTTTGGACGGGGGAGTTTTAGAAATGGGGCAAGATGGAGAAGTGGCGATTTGGGCGAGTGATTTGGATCTATATAGCACAGACAATTGCACGTCCAAAGAAAAATTAGATTTGAGAATCTGGCACCAATCTCTAAGCGAAGAAGCCCCGACTATCCTGGAAGAAGTACGCACCTTACCAACCGGATTGACCTTGGACTGTCGGTTTTTTGGTTTTCAAAAAGTAAATATTTATGTGATTGATGAATTTGGCAATTATGATTTTTGCATTGCAGAAGTAGAAGTACAGGATAATATGGATGCTTGCCAGGGAAAAGTAGCATGGTTGGCGGGAAAATCTATACCCAGTACGGAGAAGCTGTAGAGCAAACGGAAGTAAGTGTGACAAACGCAACGCCGATAATGACCCAATCGGATGGGAATTATCAATTTACACTGGGGACAGGGGGCTCTTATAGAATTACGCCCAAAAAGGATATTAATGTAATGAATGGCATTTCTACCTTTGATTTGGTAAAAATTAGCAAACATATACTGGGAAAAGAGGAGTTCACTTCTCCTTATCAATACATTGCAGCAGATATTAATCGATCTGGCAATGTTTCTACTTTGGATATTGTTCAGTTGCGAAAGCTGATTTTAAATATTGTACAAAAATTCCCCAATGATAATACCAGTTGGCGATTTGTAGATGCCGAATATGAGTTCACAACGGATAAGCCGTTGGAGGAAAATTTTCCAGAACACATCGAAATCGGTAACCTTTCAGAAAACAGAATGAGTATGGATTTTATCGCTATAAAAATAGGAGATATTAATGGCAATGCCACGCCGAATAGCCTGCTCGCTGCTGAAGAACGCCATAAAAAGGGAAGCCTTCGAATTGCTGTCGAAGATCGAATTGTGAAAAAAGGCGAAACGATCAAAGTAGTATTCCACACAGGCGATTTATTCGCCATAGAGGGCTATCAATTTACCCTACAATATCAGGGATTGGATTTGGTCGCCTTCCACGAAGGGATAGCCAAAGCAGATAACTTTGGCTTTGCCCTTCAGGATCGAGGAATTTTAACTACCAGTTGGCACAATTTTACAACTACCCCTACTAGGAGTAACGAAACCTTGTTTGCCCTTACTTTTAAAGCCCATACGACTAATAACCTGCTTTCATTAATGGAAATTAACTCCAATTATATACAGGCAGAGGCATATCGAAATGATGGGGCCTTGCTGGGGGTAATGCTTCAGTCCACTAAAAATACCAACCCTTCTCCAAAAGTTCGTTTGCATCAAAATCAGCCCAATCCTTTTAAAACACATACGCTGATTGGCTTTGAATTGCCGGAAGCAACAGCTGTACAACTGATAATTATGGATACACAAGGAAAAATAATCCAAACAAAAAGTGGAGATTTTGAGCAAGGGCAACACCAATTTTTGATAAAAGCAAACGATTTACAAACAGGTACTTATTACTATCAATTGGTCACATCTTTTGGCGTGGAAACCAAGAAGATGATTATAATAAAATAACCAAAGTTGCGGATGAATAGAAGTCATCCCGAATTTTAAAATCCTAAAAGAAAAATAGAGGGGCGAAGTATGCCGAATTTCGGCATGCTTCACCCCTTAAGCCCCTTAAAAAACAGGAGTTTTGTAAAAATTCGGGAGGGTTCCTGTTTTATGCTCCGTCTTTATTTGCCTTTTGGGCAACAATAGAATAAACCATCGGCAATTTCCCCTCAAATCCCTTGATCTGATAACCTCTTTCGCCTTTTACAACATTTGGGAAACAATTGTAGGGAGCGTAATCATATTCTTGAAAATCGCTGATCGTCAATTGGTTATGTATTAATGTTTGCAAGACTTCAGAGATTGGGTTAAACTCGTGAACAATAAGAAAAAAATATAATAAAAAGTTCTATAAAAAATAACGGACTCGAAAAGCAATTTTATTGCTTTATTGAAAAATGGTAACAATAAAAACGAGTCCGCTGCTTGCAAAGATAGCGCAAGTCAGCGCTATTATTGAGCATTTAAAGGATGGAAAAATATATACTATCCTTGTATTGGCATGTTGTATTCTACGCTGCCGCAGTTGTTGTTTGAATCATTGTAAAGTCGAACATGAATGTGTAAGTGGTGAAAAAGCCAAATTAACTACTGTTTATGGTAGATTTAAGCGAGTCTTCCAAACAGGAAAAGGAGCTAAAGTCCACAAAACGGTATTTGTACTAATTCTCCATTTGGTTTACCCTTTTATCAGTCCTTATTTAATAGTTGATAGAACTGAATTTACAATAGGTTAATCTTTTAGTATTCGGTGTAGTATGCAAAGGCGTACTAATTCCTTTGGTCTGGCAAGATTTGGGAGAACGTAAATCTTCCTCTCAAAAAGAACGCCTGATACTGTTGGATAAACTGTTAGCATGGTGGAAAGCAAGCGGTTTACCTAGACCAACTTTATCTCTTTTAGGGGATAGAGAGTTTATAGGTCAAACGTGGTTAATGGCACTTCAAAGAAGAGACCTAACCTTTGTCATTCGCCTAAAAACCAACCTGAGATTCAAGGTTTGGTATAAAGGCGATTTGAAGGATAGAACCATTAGATTGAAAGTCCTAGAGAAATATATGCACAAAAAAGGACTGAATCATATGGAAATCGTGATTTTAGATGAGTTAATTCTAAATTTCGTGGTCATTCCAAATGATGATACTAATGCCAAAGAACCTTTTATTTACTTGATTACTAATTTGGATAACCTTTCAATCGTTGCAACACTTTATAGAAAGCGTTGGCAAATTGAATGTTGTTTCAAACATCTCAAATCAAATGGATTTGATTTAGAAAAAACAGCCCTAGAAGGGGCACACAAACAAGAAATCTTGTTTTCCATTCTTGCTTTAACCTATGTTTTGGCAATAATGGAAGGAATTCTTAATGATTACGACAATACAGTAAAACAAAGAACTTTTTCGAATGGCAAAACTTACAAAGAAAAATCGCTATTCGTTTTTGGTTTTGAAATACTAAAACCAAAGGTGGACAATATGAAATTGCTACTGAGGCATCTTAAACAACTTTTGATTTTTTGCCTAAAACAATTTAAATATCCACATTTTTATTATACTTGATTTTTATTGTTCACGAGTAAAAGATTGGGTGATTCCAGGAATAGCCCATAGTTAGCGGATGGGCTCCCCCGTCTGTATAGCTCGTAGTATAGGCTTCATAAAAGGTTTTTGTATTAAAATAGGGATGTTCAATGCGTTCAAAATGGTCATCTAACATCCAAATCATAGGATGAAACTCCGCCATAACAAATTTTCCACCTGAGCGGAGAAACTGATGAATCAATTGCCCCCATTTATCCAACTTGGGAAACCAAGCAATGGTGCCATAAGAAGTAAAAACGAAGTCGAATTGTTCCTCTAAATGTTGATCTAGCGCTAACACATCACAGCAAATAAATCGAGCGTCCAGCTTTAACTGATTGGCTAATGCGCTTGCTTTTTCGATCGCTTTATCAGATAAATCTATACCGGTGACTTTTGCCCCCATCCTCGCCAAAGACAAAGTATCCTGCCCAAAATGGCATTGCAGATGTAATATTTTTTTACCTTGCACTTCACCTAACAAATCCAATTCGATTTGATTTAAAGAAGATTTTCCGGCGATAAAAGCTGGAATATCATAAAATTCTGATTGGATATGGATAGCCGTTTTCTGATTCCACAGATTTTTATTGGTTTGGGTATAATCCTGCATTAGAAGTGTTTTTATTACGCAAAAGTCAATGTTCAAAGCCTTTCGAAAGATAAGAAGAAAATCGATACAGACAAAACCTTAGTACTTTGTAAACTAAATTTCTTAATTTTTTGAACATGTCTTTTTCTCCAACTCTTCGTTGCGTACTCGCCTTGATAGCTACGGCTATGGCCAGCCGACCCATTTCGGTTCACTCACTCAAAAGCTCATCGAGCTTTTGCCCTTCGGGTTTCTGTCCATCACTACTGGAGTGTAGTTTTTCAGGTTCTATATTATAAGCATCAAACATCGGTAAATCTGCCGTAGCATCTACAATAATTCTATTGGCTTCTTTCAAGGTTTCGGCTCGAACAAAACTGTCAAGTGTTCTTTTTAGATGATTATAATTCATGTCAGAACGACCAGCCATATTGCCAATTCCATGATTAGTGCCAAGAGCAACAATGCAAGCGGTCAACAAATCCTTTTCTACTTTTTTGCGTCCACCCTTTTCTAAAATATGTTTGAACGCTGAACTAAACTCGGTTTGCTCATTAACCCAATTGAGCAATGGAACAATACCAATTACAGGGAACTGGTTGTAAATGAGGTGGTTGGTTTCTTCCTCTTTAGCATTATAAATAAGCTTCCATTTCTGCGAGCCATCTGGTTTTTTCTCAATCTTAACGTCTTTATTATCGCCCTTCAGAATCGCTCGATTAACCATTTTGATTTTAGATTCCAATTCCTTTTTGAGTTCAGCTAATAAGTCTTCAGGTTTTAGGAACAGTTTTTCTAAATCGACCTGTTTCAGTATTTGCTCTTTGTTCTGTTTCCAATAATCAAGTGGAATTAAATCTGCTTCCAGACTTTGATGACTGACACTATCTTCAATGAAGATATTACCGCCTTGTAATTGTTTACTTAGGCTTTGGTACAGCATCAACTCATATCTAGGGGCAACAAAACCATCTTTTTTAAAAATATAGGGCTATCAAACTTGGATACATATAATGAATTAATATTGGAAATGAGAAAAGACCTTTATGGTGTTAGGACTAAGTTAAATTCTTCTATATTCAAATTAGAATTACCAGAAAAACTAGAAAGTAGTGAAGTTTTAGAATTAAAAAATGAAAAAGTAAAAAAAACAGACAGGATTTAAACATTTATTTTTGTCCACCTTTTTCCAATATTCATAACTCGTTGATTATCAGCCATAATTTTTAGAGAATTTCAGAGAGGTTTTTGCCCACCCTGTTAAATGTTAAAATTTTGGCGGATTTTGCACGATTAGTTGCCGCACCTCTTAGTCGAATTGGCTTCGAAGCGATACCTTGTGTTGGTAAAATCTCTCCAGCGAAATAAGCTTCTTGGAGGTACGCTACATCTTTTGCTACTTGGTTGAGATTAAAAACAAAGAACTGTTGCTTAAATTTGAAGTAGGCTAATTGCAGCAAAAAATAAACTTTGGTGACTGGCGATTTATATTTGCGAACCAATTCTTGCTCAGGCAAGGTAAATTCTAAATAGATGGAGCGTTGCTTCTTTTTAAATTTTGGTAAATCATAAATCTCACGTCTCTCCTTCTCGGAAAGAATGTTTAGTTGGCTACCCATAGTATGTTTTTTGAAAAGGCTTATCGTTCGTTTTGTATTATGCTAAATAATAAGTCTTATACCTTATAAAAAGTAGTCAAAGTATTAAAAAATGACTACTTTTAAGGTTAATAATTACCGCATCAAGAAAATGGCTAAAAAAACAACGCAATCTGACAAGAAGACTATCGCTTACATTCGTGCTTCAACTGACAGGCAAGAGGTAGATAATCAGCGATTGGAAATTTTGGAATATGCCCGCAAGCATGATTTGAAGGTGGATGACTTTATAGAAGTAACCATGTCCTCCAAGCGAACCACCAAACAGAGGCGTATTGATGAGATGATGGAGCGATTGGAAGGCTCAGGTATTTTGATTGCTACTGAACTTTCAAGACTGGGAAGAAGTACGGCCGAAGTTATTGAACTAGTCAATCAACTTGTAAAGCAGAAAGTACGAGTCATTTTCACCAAGCAGAATTTGGACATAACAGGACACGATATGGCATCGAAAATTATTGTTACCCTGTTTTCTCTTTTTGCAGAATTGGAAAGAGACTTAATTAGCTTGAGAACAAAAGAAGCTCTTGCCGCTAAAAAATCTAAAGGTATCCGTCTGGGTAAACCAAAGGGTACTGTTCAAAAAAGTATGTACGATGCGGATTTAGAAAAAATCAAAGGCTGGCTAGAACTTGGTTTATCAGGGCGAAAGATTTCTAAGAATCTTGGTTATGGGTCTTATATCTCTTTGAATACCTATTTGAAAAAACGAAACCTTAGAAGCCAATAGTGACAAATTAGGCTTAATATAAAGTTTACTGGGAAGGAGACACGAATAGTGGTCAATTATTTAATCCATGGATTATAAAAAAAAGAAATGAAACTATACATTAAGTTTATGGTCAGTTTGCGCTGCAAAATGATGGTCAAAGAAGAATTAAAAAAGCTAGGCATCCATTATGTAGTAGTAGATTTGGGTATGGTTGAAATTTTGGAAGACATTACTATCGAACAACGTGAATTATTAGCTAAGAATTTACAAAAGTCTGGATTAGAACTATTAGAGAGTAAAAAAAGTATTCTGATTGAAAAGATAAAAAACGTAATTACCGAAATGATTCATTACTCTGATGAAATACCTAAAACGAATTATTCAGATTACATCAGCGAAAAACTGGGTCATAATTACACTTATTTAGCGAATACTTTTTCTGAAGTTAAGGGTGTGACGATTCAACAGTTTATTATTATTCATAAAATTGAAAGGGTTAAGGAGTTAATTTTATACGATGAACTTAATCTTAGTGAAATTTCTTATAAACTTCATTATAGTAGTCCTGCACACTTATCAAATCAGTTCAAAAAAGTTACTGGACTGACGCCTTCGTTCTATAAAAAAATGCAACAAAAAAGAAAAAAGAACCTTGAAAACATGTGATATATACAAGTATTCAATTGATAGATGTAATAGTTTAATCCTCCATTCAGCCTACCTTTGCTTCACTAAATTAAACTCAAGTTCAAGCGTCAAACTCAAGTTTTAAACCATCTTGGATGGGAATTGAATTTGGATTTGAAACTTGCTCTTGAACTTAAAAATTTGGCAACATTTTAAAATATTGACGATTTGTAAGAGCCTAAAGTTATTTTAAGGGAAAAGCACATTGAGTAATGATAAAAAAATCTGAATTCATAAAAGCAAAAATTTTCAATCTCAAGGAAAGAATAGAATATTTACCTAGTTCGGTAGTTATTAAATCTATTGTTCAGAAAAACACGGGTGAAATTCGCGCGATTTCATTTGATTCGGGAGAAGTGCTAATTGGAAAGAAGTCCCCTTTTGATACTTTACTTCAAATCATTGACGGGAAAGCAGAAGTTATTATTGATGAACAGTCTAATTTATTGGAAAATGGAGAGTGCATTATTATCCCTGCGCATTCAAATAACATTATAAAAGCGAACGTTCGTTTTAAAATGTTATCGGTTATCATAAAGAGTGGTTATGATGAAATAATTTTATGAAACGTCCATTACCTGTCCTTTTTAACGAAGCTTATAAAGTTTATGAAGATAACGTCCTTGTTTGGTGAAGAACTATTACCTTCAGAAGAGCATATAAATAATGCTAATATTGTCCCACCTTCCTCGAATCCCAAGATAAATCTCTTCCAATTAATCAAAAATATTACGTTTATCTCTTTAGGAATACTTTCCGCAGGTTTTGGACTAAAAGGATTTTTATTGCCGAATGGGTTCATAGATGGCGGGGTAACTGGAATTTCCCTTTTATTAAAGGAACTCTCAGGTTATCCATTATCGTTGCTAATTATTGCCATCAATATTCCTTTTATAGCTCTAGGGTATTTCCAAATAGATAAAACCTTTGTCATTAAAAGTATTTTCGCCATCATTGGACTAGCCTTTGCTCTGGAATTTGTTGATTATCCCATTATTACTTCAGACAAATTACTAGTAGCCGTTTTTGGTGGGTTTTTTCTGGGTGCAGGAATAGGCTTGTCTGTAAGAGGTGGCGGCGTATTGGACGGTACTGAAGTACTAGCCATTTATCTGAGCAGGAAAACAGGGCTTAGTATCGGAGATTTTGTGCTTATTTTTAATATTTTAATCTTTTCTATTGGGGCTTATTTTCTTTCGCTTGAAATCGCCTTATATTCTATACTCACTTACCTTTCTGCCTCTAAAACAATGGATTTTATTATTGAGGGATTGGAAGAATATATTGGCGTTACTATCATTTCTGCCCAGCATGAAGCAATTAGGCGGATGATTATTGAAAAACTAGGAAAAGGTTTAACGATTTATCAAGGGAAAACTGGATTTGGAAAACATGAAGTTGTTTAAAAATGTTTTGTTTTAAAAATAATTGGGTTTGACCCTGCGCATTAAGATTAAAGAAAATACTAGGTAATGAAGGCTTTTAAAATTGCGTTTTAAGGTTTCAAATCGAACCAAAATCGCTTTAAAGGCATCAATCCAAGCATTTGTTCTTTCTACTGAAAAACGTTCTTTGTAAAGTTCTTCATCCAATAAGTAGTCATAATCAGTATTTTTTGAATTACGTTTATTTATATCAATGTTTGCTATAATAAATATTGATTCAAAAAATTCTCTTAAACTGATTGCATCAAAACCTGCATCAGCATTTAAAAACAATCCGTTGCAAGAAATAGTAGCTGCCTCAATATCTGCTACTATTTTTGACAGCTGTTTTTCTATCTCAAACAGGTCATGATGATTACCAGAAACGGGGTCAGAAATTGCCAAGGGCATTCCAGATTTATCAGTCAAAAAAAGCATATTTGTGGTCTTACAGCTTTTTCTTTTCTGATAATCTACCGCTTGACCGCCTCGTTTGGCTGGTGTATGGCTGCCATCAAGTTGGACGCTAGACATGTCTAAAAAAGATTTATATTTTCTTAAAAGATTTGTCCATAAATTTTTCCAACTGCCATCTTTAGACCACTTATTGAAATGGTAATAAACTGATTGCCAATTCATTAGTATTCGGCTACCAAATTGGGCAATGGGTAATTCTCTCCATTGCGTCCCTGTTTTAAGCCGATAAATTATGGCTTTGACAATTCGCCATAAGGGAACTTTTGTTTTTCTGCCCAAATGGGTTTGGCTCAAATAAGGCAATAAATTTTCTGTAATGAATTTTTTCGTTAATTTTACGTACATCGTTGCAAAAATTTTTGTTAGGAAATTAGCATCCACAACTTAATATTTTTGCAACTTTTTTTTTGCCTTTTTTGAATTTTAACAAAAATCTTTTTTAAACAACTTCCATGGAAAGAACCAAGATACTTTGAATATCATATACTCTGTTATTACTCGATTAGAGATTGGTAAATTTCAACAAGAAATCCTCAAAATAGACCCAAATGCTTTTATTGTAATAAGTAGTGTTAGAGAACTGAAGGGAGGAATGATAAAAAAACGGCAATTCCATAGAGCTTAGACCAAAACGGAATAAAAACCCCAAAAACATGGGATATATGTAAGTTGTTTCTTGATTTGTGTAATACTTTAACCTTGAAATAGGGCTAACTTTGAACCAGTAAATATTCTATCATGTAAATCAAAAAGATGAATAAATCGCCACTTAGTAAAGAACTCTTGGCAAGTATAGGCAATTGGGATTGGCAACCTCAAATACTTAAATTACAATTTGGACAGCTGACCCTTTCAGATGTTCAATTTGAAGTTGGAAAAGAAGAAGAGTTACTAGGTAGAATCGGCAAAAGATTAAATAAAAAAAGACAAGAAATTATAGACCTACTCAATAATTTACGACCAACCCATTATTTTTCAAGGATTAACGATAGAAAAAATTAAAGACTTACCTGTTTTCATTTTAAGACTGCTATTAGATTATTTTTTTTAATGGTGCTGTACTAAGATATAAACTCAATTGTTAATGCTGCTAGCTATGAAATATTAGGCAAAAAACTACGCAGCTTATAGAGAGGCAATCATTTTTAAGGCAATAGAGAGGAGAGGATGCCTCTCCTCTTCTATCTATAAGTATTAGTATAAAAAAAGTCAAAATATTTTAAACATAAATTCAAATATAATTACCAATTCATGAGAAAATTTTTAAAAAAGAACTACTATTTCGCTTTTTTAGCAGGCATTTTATTTGCCTTTACCCCCCATGAATCTACTGCTCAAATGATAAGTAAGACTTCTTTTGAAGTTAATTTTAAAGGAGACGGCACGGCTTTTTACACAATTGATAATACTACTGGTCAACTCTCCTACATGCTGAATTTTGGTCAACAGCCAGGCGTCTGGTTAAATTACGGTGACCTGTATCGAGAAAATGGTATTTCTGATTTACATTTCAAAGCAATTGAAAGGGGTGATAGTACAGGCACTTCTTTTTATATTATGGATAGTAAAACAGGACAGTTAAGCTATATGTCTGATTTTGGACTAGATGCTGGTAACTGGACTAGCTATGGAAATCCGCTTAAAGATATAACACTTTCTGAATTTGAGGCTAAAGCTACAGCGCTAGGTATAGTCTTCTACGCCTATGACGGAGTGGCAAAACAAATGCACTACATGCAGGATTTTGGAGAGCAGGCAGGTATTTGGCTGGCGTTTGGTAGGCAAGAGTACTAATAAATTTATTTAGTAACGAGTAAAGAATAACTTGAACATTTATGCTGCCATATTTAAAGTTATACGGCGTTAGAAAGCCTCGCCGATGCCCTGCATCGACTACGTTTTCTGCCTTGTCTACCTTCAAATCTGTCTAGCCTAAATTGTCCACCTTATTTTTTGCTCGTTACTTAAACAAAAACAATATGGCAAAAGGAAAAAGTTCTCAAAAAAAGGGCGGTAAAAAAGCTCCCCAGAAAACGTTAAAAGAAAAAAGAGCAGCAAAAGCAGCAAAAAAGAGAGAGAAGGGAAGGGTTAGTGACGAACTATAACAAGACACCTTCTTCAAACACCCTAAAAAACACCCTGCTTTAAGTGCTATGGGTTGGCTAAGCGACCTGTAGTGCTTTAACAGGGGTTTACACACAAACATAAATGTCACAAAAGTATCAAATCGGACAAATAGTATATTCTATACTTCCACCTTTTCAAAAATTGGTTATCGTAAATTATGAAGAGGAGGTGTACTATTGCAATTTGGAAGGAAGTTTGGAACAGGCAGCCCAAATTTATTATGAATGTGAACTTCGAAGTAAAAGACAATAAAATACTTCTAGTATCTCAAAAATTATGGAAAATAAATATAAAGAAGGACAAATAGTCTATTCGATAGAATACCCAACCCTGCCCTTAATAATTAGGCGCTATGTTGATAGAATCTATTATTGCAAAGTCAAAGATGACCCCGACCGAAAAGAATTGGTCTATTTTGAACGACAATTGATGGCTACTCCAGGAGTAGCTAGTTAGTATTTTTTTTTGGTCATTCTTTAGGTTATTTTAAAATCGATTAAATTAAATTTTTATGAAATTATTTGTAGCAAACCTTTCTTTTGATACTAAAAGCGAAGACTTAATCAAGGTTTTTGAAATGCATGGTAAAGTTGTTTCAGCTAGTGTTATTCAAGATAGGGGGACGAATCGTTCCCGAGGTTTTGGTTTTGTGGACATGGACAATGAAGAAGCGGCTATGTTAGCTATCAGGGAACTACACGATACGACCTTACAAGGTCGAAGCATTGTAGTTAAAGTAGCAACAGCGAGAAATTAAATAAATAATGAAAAAACTGTTTGATTTTAAATACTTCAAAGGTGACTTATTTGGAGGTATTACAGCGGGAATAGTTGCTTTACCTTTAGCATTAGCCTTTGGTGTAAGCTCTGGACTAGGACCAAGTGCAGGGCTTTATGGAGCTATTTTTGTCAGTTTCTTTGCAGCCCTCTTTGGAGGTACTAACACGCAAATTTCAGGCCCTACTGCTCCAATGACAGCTGTTAGTATGGTAATTATAGCCGGAATTATAGTGAGCCATGATGGCGATGTTAATCAAGCATTACCAGCTATATTAACGGTGTTTTTATTAGCAGGATTGATGCAGATTGGTTTAGGCTTTATTGGTTTAGGTAAATATATTAAATACATCCCTTATCCTGTGGTTTCAGGATTTATGACGGCTATTGGTGTTATTATTTTAGTTACACA
This sequence comes from Saprospiraceae bacterium, assembly GCA_965222705.1. Classification (GTDB taxonomy): domain Bacteria; phylum Bacteroidota; class Bacteroidia; order Chitinophagales; family Saprospiraceae; genus JAFMDF01. The sequence goes on from CBDCUO010000036.1 coordinate 183,833, forward strand.
AATTTTGCCTTCTGTTGGTTATTATCCTAAAGAGGATGTTGAATTTGTAACTCAATTTAAGCCACATGCTGAGGAAATTATTTTAGATAATATATTGCATGATGAAATGGAGGAAGGAATCTTAGTGCTTGAAGATTTTAGAGAGACCATTAATAGAGCAGCACACATAACTGAAGCTCAAATCCTTAAAGAATCACAAACCCTAGCAGCTAAAGAAGCCTCTGGTGTACTAGGAGCTATAAAAGTATTTCCAAGAGCTTTACGCAGTATTAATTGGTTGGAGCTATTATTAGCATTAGGAACCATACTCATTATTTATGGTTTTAAGCGAATTACGACCGTAATTCCAAGCACTTTAGTAGCTCTCTTGGTAATGTCTGGCATCGCTTTCGGCTTTGGGTTGAATTATAGACCTATTGAAGAAATACCAAGTGGGTTGCCTATACCTAATTTAGGAATTTTTACAGAATTTAGTTTAAGCAGTATTTCTCCGTATATTTTTACAGCTCTAACCTTAGCGCTTCTTGGAGCAATTGACTCCTTGCTAACTTCGGTAGTAGCAGATAATATGACTAAAACTAAACACCAGCCTAATAAAGAATTAATTGGACAAGGTATAGGTAATAGTGTTGCTGCAATTTTTGGAGGTATTCCAGGGGCTGGAGCTACTATTAGAACTGTTGTAAATATTAATGCAGGTGGAAAAACTCGACTATCAGGTATGATGGCAGGTATTTTACTTCTTGTTATTTTATTAGCATTAGGTCCAGTAGCGTCCCAGATTCCCGCTGCTGTTTTAGCAGGTATATTAATAACTGTTGGTATTGGTGTGATGGACTATAAAGGTTTGAGAGCCATGCCTAATATGCCTCGTCCTGAGGTAGCAATAATGCTAACTGTCTTAGTATTATCTTCTGTTTGGAATTTAGTGTATGCAGTCGGAATAGGTTTAGTTATCGCCTCCTTAATGTTTATGAAAAAGATAGGAGATTTAACAGCCGAACGTTCTGATGTTAAACCTCTTGGCGAAGAAAAAGCTTGGGCAGATGAACTTGATTTCCCTATACATTTAAAGGAAGAGGTTTTTATAAAGCATATTAAAGGACCATTGTTTTTTGGCTCTACAAGTGAATTTCAACAGCTAGTTAAACAAATACCAGATACTGCCTCTGCTATAATTATTAGAATGGGAAGAATGCAGTATATGGATCAATCTGGATTATACGCAATGGAGGATGTTTTAATTGACTTGGTTAAACAGAGTAAAAAAATCCTTTTAGTAAATATATTAGAACAACCACGGTATATGCTTGAACGCATAGATATTATCCCTGATTTAATCCCAAAAGAGCAAATATTTGATGATTTTAAGGTTTGTTTAGCATGGGTTAAAATAAATGTGAAGGATAAATATACTTCCTTCTCCTTGAATTCGAGTCCATGAAAAATAGTTTTCCAGCCGCTTTTTTCTTTTTAATCGCTGAATCGCTGTGATTCTAAAATAATTTAAATTTTTATATGAATATTTATATCGCAAAACTATCTAAAGTTACTAAGGGCGAAGACCTACGTAAACTCTTTGAACTTTATGGTACAGTAAAGTCCGCTAAGGTAATTACGAATGGCATCTCCCATATTTCAAAAGGTTTTGGTTTTGTAGAGATAGAAAGCGAATCTGATGCCTTCAGAGCTATCAAGAAACTACATAACTCTGAATTACAAGGAAATAAGATTGTTGTTAAAAAAGCTGAACCTACTAAGCAAGTAAATAAAAACGAAAATATTTAACTTAATAATAGATAAGTGTGAACCGCTAATTAATTAGGTATTTTATACAACTAAGGTAGATAAGCTATTTCTTATATACTTCTTCACTAAAACTTATACAAAATGAAATTATTTGTATCAAACCTTTCTTTTAATACTAAAAGCGAAGACTTAATCAAGGTTTTTGAAATCCATGGTAAAGTTGTTTCAGCTAGTGTTATTCAGGATAGGGGGACGAATCGTTCCCGAGGTTTTGGTTTTGTGGACATGGACAATAAAGAAGCGGCTATGTTAGCCATCAAGGAATTACACGATACAACCTTACAAGGTCGAAGCATTGTAGTTAAAATAGCAACAGCGAGAAATTAAATCTACAAGTCCTAATTTCATCTTTTCTTATCACCTTAACCAAATAATATGTTATATCCTCAAATTTTTTCAGAATTCACTAAAAATTTTGTAGTCAATTATCATAGAAGTCATCGAGGAATCGGCATTGAGTGTGAAATCCCTGTGGTAACTAGTTTAGGAGAAGCCATTCCACTTTCTATAATCCAAAAAATGTATAAATTTTTAGAAAAGAGAGGGTTTCAGCTTAAAAAAGAATCGGCTTCTACTCAAACCGTTGCGGCTACAAAAGTAAATATAGAAAGTGCTATCCATTTTGATTTCCCCATTGACACAATTACCACAGATGCGGGTATAGGAATTTTGGAAATTGCCTTAGCTCCTCAACTTAATCTACATGAAGTACAATCCCAACTTAACAAAATATTGATAATTCTAATTGAATATTTTGATACACAAAATTGCCAAATGTTGGGCTATGGGATTCAGCCACTCACTCCTCCATCTCGGAAATTATTGATGCCAAAGGAACGCTATCTATTTTATGAACAACTTTCAGGTAATCAGACTATTCCAAAATCCCGAGGCGCAGATGCTCATTTATTGACCATAACCGCTTCTAATCAATGCCATATTGATATTAGTCAACAAGAGGCTATTCCTGCCATTAATGTTTTAAATGCCTTATCAGGGCTACAAATTGCCTTGCATGCAAATTCACCTATTTGGCAAGGAGCAATCGACCCTACTTTTAAAGCTAATCGAGAAATTTTTTGGGATTTGTGCTACCCAGAGAGACTCAATCAAATAGGAATCCCGCCAAAATTTAAATCCATTGAAGACTATATTCAATACCTACTACAATTCAAGCCCATGTTGGTTAAAAGAGGAAAACAACTCCTGAAAGTACTAGGCAAAACCACTTTTAAAAAATTTTTACTAGATGGTACGCCATCAATTGGCAAAACTTTAAATGGCAAGTCGGTTGTTATTCATCCAAGCGTAAAGGATATTCACGCTCTAAATTCTTTCTGTTATTTTAACGCCCGATTAGTTCCTAAACATGGCACTATTGAAAGTCGTATGTGTTGTCAACAACCTCCAAAAGAAACCCTAACTTCAGCTGCTTTAACCTTAGGAATACTGGAAAATTTGGAGGCTGCCAATCAACTAATGGATAAATTGCCTTGGAAAACATGGCAATTACTGCGAAAAGCTACTGCTCGAACTTCCTTTGAAACACTTATTGGTAAAAAAAGTATTTTGTCAGCATTAATCAGAATTATACACATTGCCAAAAAAGGTCTTCAAAAGAGAAAGTTAGGAGAAGAAATATTTCTAGCCCCTTTGATTAAGCGACTAAAACATCAGCAAAGCCCAGCAGATATGGCTATTACTATTTTTAAAAAGCAAGGATTACCAGCTTTACTACAGCATTACAGCTTCAAGAAGGAAGATTTTGTAACATCTAAAGCACATACGCTTGAAAGTCAATTTTTGTACGAAGGACTTGAAGAATAGCTAAGTCAAAAATTTATAAAAATAAAAAAATGTCAACCACTCAATATAGCGATAAATCAATAACCGAAGGCTACGTAGCGGGAATAGCATCCTTGATAGTTTCTATATTGTGGATGTTTTATGCCCCTTTTCATCCAATGATAATTTTTGTTCCTTTCCTGATAGGTCTTTTTTGTCTGTCGCTTTCTACACTTTGGGTACTATCAAAAGAAAAGTCGATAAAGGAATGGTTCTCTAACCAACCCTTTCGCTACCTTATAGTAGGGTTTATAGAAGTAGCTTTGATTATTGGATTCTTCTTAATTTGTTCCTGAGATAAAATTGGAGGCCTATTTGATAAAGGATTTAAGGGTTAATTGCAAATTTGTTTTTACCTTACACAAGAATATTCTCGTAGTCAAGAGATACCAATGACTAAATACTCTCCACACAAACAGGTTATATCACATCCTTAGTAATTTTTCTTCTTTTTTAATTTTCAACATACCTTTGAGTTGGCTAAACATCCGAATGAGTAATTTAAAATCATCATTTATGACTAGAACAATTCCTGTAAAACTGAGGAAATCTATCAAGATAATTTAAGTTTTATTCTATGTTTTACCTTTTGGTCGCTATATTGATGGAGACCCTACGTCGAATATGGGCTAATCTTTTACCCGTTTTGGGTTCAATAGCCGCTAATACACTACAAGAACCATGTTTAGTGTATTTATAGCTTTGTTTGGCTACCTGACAAGGAGACATATCAAGTCCTTTAACTTCATCTCCAATGAGGAAACAAGGGCGTTCATCAAAGCAAACTACTGGTTTTAAAGGAGTATAGGGCAGTAAATACAAGCGAAGAATCATTTCCATTCTTGCTAAGAATCTTGCTGTAATTACTCGGATGCACCAGTATCTTTTTCGATGAGGCTGAAGTTTATTTTTTTTTAAATACGACCTACATCGGTATGAGAAATTTTCTCGACTAGTTCAAGTTCTACTAAGTGGTCTGCTAGTAGTCGTAAAGACCACCTTTGATGACCAGCAGGTGGACTAGTACAAGCTAAAGCAGTTACTTTTCCTCTATCTGCCGCACTAATACTAGGTGGACGACCTGAACGTGGTTTATCTTTTAAAAATGCTAATCCTTCTGCATTATAGCGCTTTGACCATTCTATAACAGTTGGGTAGCTAATCTCTACTAGTTGGGATACTGCTTTAAAGGTCATGCCTAAATGAAGTTTTTTGAGTCCAAGTACTCGTTTGTGTACTCGGGCATTTAGGTCGCCTTTTGCCAGCATTTCATTTACTTTTTGTAAATCTGTATCCGTCAATGTGAGGTGTTGCTTTTTCATATGTCTTCTCTTTTCAAGACAAAGTTAAGTATATTAGAAAACTTTTGTTACGATGTAATTAGCCTCAAGCCAAAAATCATTCCCAACGTCTTCTAAAAGATACTCTTATATGCTGCTGATGCTTACATTTGTAGTATGAAAACGAAGCTATTCCTCTTAGTTTGTTATTTATCACTGATGGCTACCACGACAATCGCCCAATTGGTGGAATTAGAATTCCGTTTATACGATGGGGAAACTAAGCAACCCATATCCAATACCCATGTGTTTTTGGTCAATACTACCTATGGTACGACCTCGAACGAAGCTGGAAGTGTTCAATTGAAGATTCCGCAAGGTATTCGGGAAGACTTACTAATCACACACATTAATTATGACACCAAAATATTGGAATATTCGAAATACAACCAGTTGCAATTGGAAGATACGCTATTCCTCATTCCTAACCAACTGGATATTTCCGAGGTAGTGGTGACCTCTAAACGGAGTAATAAATGGAAAAAGCGCTTTAAAGCATTCAAAAGGGCTTTTTTAGGAACGGATAAAGTGGCTGCTAAATGCACGATATTGAATCCCGAAGTACTTCGATTTAAGGAAATCGCAGGACAGTTGAAAGTAGAAGCAGTAGATTTAATTCGGATTGATAATCCTTATCTGGGCTATGAAGTTCATTATTTACTTAGTCAATTAACCATTGAAGCGGACGGGTCTATCGAATATCTTGGCAAAGCTAGTTTTACAGATACTAGCAAAGGCGCAATGCAAAAACAAATTCTCAAGAATAGGGAAAAGGCTTATTTGCAAAGCCCTAAGCACTTTTTTAAAAGCCTGATTGACAACCGCTTAAAGGAGGACGGTTACAAAGTTCAAATTGCGGTATTGAAAAATGACCAATTCGAGACCCTTAAGACCCCAACGCGAGAAGAATTATTGAAAAAATCTTCGACAGGAAACTATCAGTTGCATTTCCCTGCATTTTTAAAAGTTGTTAATAAAAATTTTAAAACGGTTAATTATGAAAAAGCGGGGGTGCGTCTTGGCGGCCTGGAAAGCCGACGATTTGGTAGCAGCCAAAGTACTGAAAGTGCCCAATTTGACTATGCAATTTCTTATTTATACAAAATTGCTCCTTTCCTAGTGTTAAATGAATTTGGCAATGTGCTGAACACTAAAAAAGTAAAAGAATATGGCTATTGGGCAACACAACGAGTAGCACAACAGCTACCTTTTGATTATGGAAATGATTATGAGGCCGTATCAAAAAAAATAACTCCAATTGATTTGCCAGTTGCTAACCAAAAACCAGCCATTCAATTGACAAACCAACAAAAACAGGACCTACTCAGCTCTTTAATTTATGAAAATGACCAAAGAATCAAAACCCAAACGTTGGCAATGATTGAAAGCAATTGGAGAAAGGACTTTATTCCTCCTTTGGTAGAAATTTTAAGGCTGAGTACCGACCAATGGCTGATTCAGAAAATTAACAGACTTTTACAAACTAAAACGGCTGAAACAGAGATAAAAGACTTTTATGGCTGGCTCCAATGGCTATGGAAACAGGAGGTAATTTATGAGGATTATTTTAGCGATTTTAAAGGAGAGTTATACCAGCATATTGATCCAAAATTTAAAAATTATTTTAACAACCAGCAGGAATCTGCAAAAATCCGACTGGATGAAATCATCTGGGGGGGCGTGAAGCAAGATGGTATTCCTCCCTTGCGACATCCCCAAATGATCGCAGCTAAAGAGGCAACTTATCTAGCCAATAAAAACTTCGTTTTTGGGCTATATATCAATGGAGAAGCTCGTGCCTATCCTAAGCGAATCCTCGCTTGGCATGAATTTTTTGTAGATGCTTTTGACAAGGTGACCATCGCAGGGGTTTACTGCACTTTATGTGGTACCCTAATCGCCTATAATGCATCATACAAAGGGATCCAGCACGAACTCGGGACGAGCGGATTTTTATATCGCTCTAATAAGTTAATGTATGACCAGGCGACCCAATCGCTTTGGAGTACCATTCAAGGCAAACCGGTACTCGGATTATTAGCAGATAAGAATATTGTATTGGAAAGCTATCCGGTCGTTACGACCACTTGGGGCGAATGGAAGACTTTACATCCAGATACAAAAGTACTTTCTTTAGCAACGGGTTATGATCGGGATTATGGCGAAGGGGTTGCTTATAGCGATTATTTTGCAACAGATGACTTGATGTTTCCAGTTCCCAAAACGGATAATCGTTTAAATAATAAAGAGGAAGTATTGATCGTGCGTACACCTGATTATCGCAAAACACCCCTTGCTATTTCTATTAAGTACTTGCGCAAAAAAGGCTGGTATCAGGGAAAAATTGGCGACACGCCCATTATTATAATTACCGAAAAAACAGGAGCCGCAAGAGCTTATCGTTCTGACGGGATTTATTTTGATTCCTATAAAAAAGGGCAATTAATAGACCAACAAGGACGCGGCTGGACCGTTACAGAGGAGTACCTGCAATCTTCCGACAATCAACGGTTGGGGCGTTTGCCGGCACATACTATTTTTTGGTTTGCTTGGTTAAATAGTTATCCCAATACCCGCTTAATAAAATGATAAATCGCCGCCAAATTCAATTTTGATTCTCCTTTTCTTTTATACCATAAACAACAATTGAGTAATTCGACCTCTGAGGCATGATTAAAAAGGAAGACTTTTTTGCTACCTTTGTAACAAGAGCCCACTAATAGAGCGTAATCATCTAATAGAAATGCCTTAGTCTATAAAAAAATCAAAAATCATGACTGCCCACACTACCCATAAATCCGCCTGTATTCTTTGTTCTCTTAATTGTGGAATAGAAATAGAAGTCAATCCTAAAACGAGAACATTTGTAAAAATAACAGGCGACAAAGATCACCCTTTATCACAAGGCTATATCTGCCAAAAGGCAACGCGATTAGATTATTATCAAAACCACAGCCAACGATTGACTACTCCGTTGAAAAAAAACAAAGACGGGACCTTTGAAAAAATTTCATGGGAAGTAGCAATTCAGGAAATAGCGGACAAATTGGTGCATATTCGAGATACGTATGGCGGCCAATCCATTGCTTATGCAGGCGGTGGCGGCCAAGGCAATCACTTAGGGGGTGTTTATGCTGCTGCTCTAAGAGCTGCCTGCAAAACGCCCTATATCTACTCTTCTCTGGCACAGGAGAAAACGGGCAATTTCTGGGTACACGGCAAATTATTTGGCAAGCAAAATACGATGTATGTCGAGCCAGTTGATACGGCTCAATATGTGGTTATTATAGGCTCGAACCCTATCCAATCTCACGGGATAGCAAAGGCCAGGCGAGTCATTAATGAAATTTCTAGAAACCCCGATAAAACATTGGTGGTCATTGACCCAAGAAAGACAGAAACAGCTAAAAAAGCCAATCTGTTTTTACAAGTAAAGCCGGGCAAAGATGCTTGGTTGATGGCGGCTATGCTGGGGATTATTGTGCAGGAAGGCCTAGAGGATAGAACATTCCTGGCGCAGCATACGCTCGGTTTTGAAGAAATTAGATCCTGTTTTTTTAAAATTCCAGTAGAGGAATATGCAGCAATTGCAGGGGTGCCGTTCGATTTGGTACAAAAAGTGGCAAGGGGTATTGCTGAAGCAGAAACGATGGCTTTGCGTTCAGACTTGGGTATTGAAATGAGCTATAATAGCACCCTAAATGCCTATCTGGCAAGGCTACTTTTTTTGATAACTGGCCATTTTGGAAAACCGGGGACCAACCATTTAACCACTTGGTTTTTTCCACTTTTGGGGCATTCCCGCGATCCGGAAGAAGGAGGGCTGACAACGCAAGTGACTAAAATGAGGGGCATCGGCAAATTATTCCCCCCCAATATTCTACCGCTCGAAATAGATAATGACCATCCAAAAAGAATTCGAGGCCTCATTGTGGATAGTGCCAATCCAGTAGTTAGTTGGGCGGACACGCAAGCACAGAAAAAAGCCTATCAAAAACTGGACTTAATGGTAGTTATTGATGTAGCTATGACCGAAACTGCTCAGGAAGCACAATATGTTCTGCCGGCTTCTAGCCAGTACGAGAAATGGGAAGCTGCCTTTTTTTCAGAGAATTTTTTTCAACTTAGAAAACCTGTTTTGGAACCCTTGGAAGGCACTCTTTCTGAACCCGAAATTTATACGCGCATTCTACAGGCCATGGGTGAATTGCCGGCAGACTTTGACGAACTGGCAGACGCAGCAAAAAGAGATCAGGAAGAACCCGGAAAGGGGCATTTCCAAAATGCGCTTATGAAAGCTTCCTTTGAAAACGGAAACCTAAAAAGATATGCACCAATTGTATTGAAGGAATCCCTTGGAAAAACCTTGCCAAACGATGCAGATGCAGCAGGACTGTTATGGATGACGGCTCAAATGTACGCCAGTAAATATCCAAACGCTATTCAAAGGGCTGGTTTTGAAAACAAAAATGGCGGGTTAGGAGCGGCTATTTTTGATAAAATTTTAAATAGCCCTTCTGGGGTGATTCTTAGCAAACACTCATACGAAGATCATTGGGATTTGATCAAGCACCCCGATAAAAAAGTGCATTTAGTCATTCCCGAATTGTTGAAATGGTTGGATGCGCTGCCACAGGAATTGGAAAAAATTTCCCAGCTAGAAATAGCCTATCCTTTTAACCTCATTGCGGGAGAGCGAAGGACCTATAATGCCAATACCATTATTAGAAATCCAGCATGGCGAAAAATGGATGCTGAAGGAATATTGAAAATAAATCCAGAGGATGCAACTGAATACCACATCGAAAATGGAGATGCTGTGAAATTGAGCAGTTCTACAGGAAGCATCGAGATATTGACCAAAATTACGGAGGAAGTCCCAAGAGGCGTTTTATCTATGCCTCACGGTCATGGCTTGACCTATGAAGGGAGCGAAGACTATCAAGAAATAGGAGCGATGGTCAACATGCTGACCGCAACCGATTACTGCGACCCGTTGGCAAAAACGCCTTATCATAAAAACGTGCGCGTCAAAATAGAAAAAGTGGCATTGCCAGCATGAACCGATATACATTGTAAAAAACAGAAAAAGAGAAAACGGAAATAATAGCAGGAAATTTAAACTGTTTAAGCCATTTTGTCATTAAAATAGAATAAAAATGGCATTGGTATAAATTATGTACTTTTCTATTAGATTAACCCTTCCTTATAAAGAACGTTAGTCCACATTTTTCAATGAAATCCATTTTATACATTAATTTTGGACTTACATTTCGAATTTTATATTAAAAATGACCCATGTTTGAAATTATAAAGAAAATATTTGGCACCAAATACGATCGGGATGAGGCACATTACATGCCCTATGTGGAGCAAACCAACGAGGAATTTGCCAAATTGAGCAACTTCAGCAATGACGAGTTGAGAAACAAAACGCTGGAATTTAGAGAACGCATCAAGGAACACTTGGCGGGAATAGACGAAGATATTCACTCCATAAAAGAACACGCAAAGACAGAGGAAAATCTGCACGAAAAAGAAAATCTTTTTAAAGAATTGGACGAGCTCAAGAAGGAGAGAGACAAGCATTTGGAGGACATCCTGCAAAACCTCCTACCCGAAGCTTTTGCGGTTGTAAAAGAAACGGCTCGCCGCTTTATGGAAAACAATACACTCAAGGTTAAGGCAACAGAGCACGATAGAAATTTGGCGGGAAACACCAAAAAAAACTATGTTTCTATACAGGGAAATGAAGCCATTTGGAAAAATAAGTGGATGGCGGCAGGTGGGGAGATTACCTGGAATATGGTACATTATGACGTGCAACTGATTGGTGGAATGGTACTGCATGATGGAAAAATTGCGGAAATGGCAACCGGAGAAGGTAAAACGCTCGTTGCTACTTTGCCTGCTTATTTAAACGGTTTGGGGGGGCAAGGAGTCCATGTGATTACGGTTAATGATTACCTGGCACGTCGGGACTGCGAATGGGTTGGGCCAATCTTTGAATTTTTATTGATGACTGTTGATTGCATTGATAAATACCGACCCCATTCCAATGAAAGGAAAGCCGCCTATAATTGTGATATCACCTATGGCACAAATAATGAATTTGGCTTTGACTATTTGAGGGATAATATGGTGCGATCACAGGAAGAAATGGTACAGGGCAAGCATCACTTTTGTATGATTGATGAGGTGGATTCTGTATTAATTGATGATGCCCGAACGCCACTGATTATTTCTGGCCCAGTACCTAAAGGACATGAAGATCAGGAGTACGAAGCCCTAAAGCCAAAGGTAGAACGACTTATCAATGCCCAGCGCAAATTGGCAACGGATTATTTGGCGCAAGCTCGTAAATTGTTTAGAGAAGGAGAGGAGGGCTATGAAGAAGGCGAAGCAGGCATGGCCTTATTGCGAGCGCACCGAGCGTTACCGAAATATCGCCCATTAATCAAATTTTTGAGTGAAGAAGGAGCAAAGGTGCTTTTGCAAAAGTCTGAGAACTTCTATATGCAGGAGCAATCCAAAAATATGCACTTGGTAGATGATCCGCTATTATTCACCATTGATGAAAAAAACAGAAATGTCGAACTAACGGATAAGGGTGTTGAATTTTTATCAAAAGGAGAATCCGACCCTGCTTTTTTTGTCATGCCAGACATTACCTTGGAAATGATGGAAATTGAGGATGATGAAGAACTGGAGCAAATGAAAAAAGAAGAAGCCAAGCAGAAATTATCCCAGGACTTTGCCGTAAAATCTCGCCGTTTACACGCAGTTAGCCAACTACTAAAAGCCTATACTTTGTTTGAAAGAGATGAAGAATATGTCGTATTGGACAATCAGGTGAAAATAGTGGACGAACAGACGGGGCGAATGATGGAAGGAAGAAGATATTCCGATGGTTTGCACCAGGCACTCGAAGCCAAAGAAAATGTAAAAATTGGAGACATTACCCAAACTTATGCGACTGTTACACTACAAAATTACTTTCGCATGTATCATAAACTGGCGGGGATGACCGGTACAGCAGAAACGGAAGCGAGCGAACTATGGGAAATTTATAAACTGGACGTAGTAGTCATTCCTACCAATAGACCCATTATTCGGGATGATCGAGAGGATTTGGTATTCAAGACGGAACGGGAGAAATTTAATGCCGTTATTGAGGATATTGTTAAACTGACTCATCAAGGCCGCCCTATATTGGTCGGCACTACCTCCGTTGATATTTCTGAAAAATTGAGCCGGATGCTACGCATTAAAGGCCTTGACCATAATGTTTTAAATGCTAAGCAACATCAGCGAGAGGCGGATATTGTCGCAGAAGCTGGAAAGCCAGGAAAAGTAACTATTGCGACCAACATGGCAGGTCGAGGTACGGACATTAAGATTACGGATGAAGTGAAAAAAGCAGGCGGTTTAGCTATTATTGGTACAGAGCGACACGATTCTCGACGAGTAGACCGGCAGTTAAGGGGGCGATCTGGACGACAAGGCGATCCTGGTAGTTCTCAGTTCTATATTTCTTTGGAAGATAAGCTAATGCGGCTATTCCAATCAGAAAGAATAGCCAAACTAATGGACCGAATGGGGCATAAAGAAGGAGAGGTCATTCAGCATTCTATGGTTTCTAAGTCTATTGAACGGGCGCAAAAGAAAGTAGAAGAAAACAACTTTGGCATTCGAAAACGACTGCTGGAATACGATGATGTTATGAATATTCAACGGGAGGCAATTTATAAAAAACGGAGGAATGCCCTTTCGGGAGAACGTTTATCGGTTGATTTGAATAATATGTTTTTGTCTTTGACAGAAAACCTGGTCTTGGCACATAAGGAAAGTGGAAATTATGACACCTTCCGAAGAGATTCAGTTGGGATTATTGGCTTTGATCCCAAAATAGGCGCAGCGGGATTTGAAGAAGAAGGCGCAGATGAAATGATACATACTTATCAGGAGCAATTTCTGAATTTTTATGAAAGAAAAAGCATGGCCATTTCAGACGTTTTAATGCCCGTTATTAAAGATGTATATGAAAATGAAGGACATCGCTTCAAAATGATTGCCATACCATTTACGGATGGTCGATCGAACCCACTCCCAATTGCGGCTAACATCAAAGGTGCAGTTGACTCTAAGGGCAAATCCATAGTCGGAGATATAGAGAAAGCGGTCACCCTTGCTTTAATTGACGATAGCTGGAAGGAACACCTTCGTTCTATGGACGAATTAAAAGATTCCGTCCAGTCAGCCTCTTTTGAGCAAAAAGACCCATTGGTCGTTTATAAAATGGAAGCCTACCAATTATTTGAAGGCTTGGTTTATAAAATTAATGAAGAAGTGACTTCCTACTTATCCAAAGGCACTTTGGTTTTTCGAGATGGCACTACTTTAGAGGAAGCTAAACAACGACAAACGGATTTTAGCAAAACTAGCACTAATAATGCGACCCGAAGCGAAGACGCTGCTTCTCGAAGGGCGGCAGAAGGGGTTAGCCGTAGAAAAAAACCAGAAACTTATAAAAGGGAAGAAAGAAAAGTAGGCAGAAATGAACCCTGTCCTTGTGGTAGCGGAAAGAAATTTAAGCAGTGTCATGGAAGAAGGGTGAGAAGATAAAGCAGGTAAATTATTGACCATCAATCACTTAGTTGTTTTTCGATTATTAAATAATTTTTTCTGCCGAAACAAAAGCTATCCCTCTAAATGATTTTGACAGGCATTGAGCCCGCCTCGTTTAGCTTCTCAGGTATAAAAATCAGATTTTTTGGGCATATTAAAAATTTAGGATGATTCCTATTTTATAAAAACAAGACTCCCTCCTCGTTTAGCCAGTTTTCCACTAAAAAATGTTATTTTTCCGCTTTAATTATGATCCTAGGAGAACCTATAATTAGCAATTGGAATAAAATAAATGGGACTTTTCGATAAATTATTCAACACAACTACGGAAATTGTACTGCAGCCAGACATTCGCTTTGGCAGATATAGTGACTCCTATAAAAGCAAGGAACAATACGATGCTTGGGACTTGTCGTTGGACCAATTCGAAAAGGGAAATTTTCTGGAAGCTTATCGGCAGTTTTTTACCTATTTAAGGGATGAAAAAGAGGATAATGTCAAATTTTGGGAAGAAAATAAGCAACTTCGGTTTGAAATCATTCAGGGGTCTAAAAAAATTTTGGGTTTTGCCAATAGAGAAAAGGTAAAAGCAGAAGCTAAAGTGGCGAAAACAGAAAGCCTGAACATTGGCTTTATGCGCCGCCTAATGGAAGAAAATTTCAAAATGAAATATAGTCGTTTTGGACTGGATATGGATAATGATATTGCTATTATTTTTGATACCTATGTGTTGGATGGTTCTCCCTACAAACTGTATTATGCCTTAAAAGAAGTCGCTACCAAGGCGGATAAACTGGATGATTTATTGATTGATGAGTTTGAGGTTTTGCATCATACAGATGAAAGCCTATTGCAACAAATTGATCCTGCTCAAAAGGAAATTAAGTATCAAAAGGTCATCCAGGAAATCAGAGAAGTTTTGCAAGAAATAGAACATGGCAAATTGAAACAGGAACAATACCCTGGCGGCATCGCTTATTTGTTGCTGAATCTGAACTATAAATTGGACTATTTAACGGCTCCTGAGGGAATGCTTATGGAAAGCCTGGAGCGCATTCATCGCCTTTATTTTACCAAAGATGGTAAAACCAATTTGCAGAAAAATGCTATTTTACAAAAGGAATTTGAAAAGCTGCTCGAATATCCAAAAGAAGATTTTTTCAAAGGAATGTATCGGGTCATTACCTCTTTTGGCATTACCAAACCCGTCACCCACGATCGGGTCGTCAGTTTTATTGATGGCGAATTGTATCAAATGAATTGGTATCAGGAGAATCATTATAATAAGGTAGCTTTAGCCATTCCAGGCTACATTGTGGGGTATTGTTTGTTTAATTATGCCATTCCAAAGCCTGATAAAGACCTCTTTTATTTATACCTACAGATTATTGAAGGAAAGTATTTCCAGCAATTGGGTTTTAACTTGCAGTATGTTGATTTTGATACTAATAAATTCAACAAAAAAGCCATTAAACGCGCTATTAAAGAAATTGTGGAAGCCAATCAAAAAAAATATCCTAAATTGAACCCTGACTTAAATCGGCTTTCTTTTGATGGGATACTCAATTTTGCTCATTCTTTTTTGCTAATGGTGCGAAACCTGGATTTGACAAGAATGGATTAAGCAAACTGTTTTGCCTCAATCACTTAACCCAACACGAGTGAAAGAAATTATAGAGTTATTCCGGAATGTAGTGATTCAGATTGCTACTCCTTATAGCAAGGGGACGGGTTTCTATATGAAAACACGTAATTTGATAGTTACCAACGAGCACATTGTTCGGGGGAATAGAAAAGTCATTATCGAAAGCAGCCACTTGAATCGCCAAATGGCAAAAGTACTTTTTGTGGATGCCAAGCATGATTTGGCTTTTTTGGAGGTTCCTACGACCACTTCTATGCCAACCGTAGCCTTTGGAAATGACGGTGCCGTAAAAGAAGGGGATCAGATTATAGCCATTGGGCATCCTTTTGGGTTAAAATATACTGCGACGCAGGGCATTATTTCCAGTACCTTTCATCGCCAAAATGACTTGACCTATTTCCAGCATGACGCTGCGCTGAATCCGGGAAATAGTGGCGGCCCACTTTTAAATGAAAAAGGGGAGATTATTGGTGTCAATACTTTTATCATCCGAGACGGAGATAATATTGGCTTTTCCTTGCCCGTCAATTATTTGAAAGATACGATCGCAGCATTTCAAGAAGGGAAAGGGGCGATTGGCGCGAGGTGTACTTCTTGTGCCAATGTGGTTTTTGAAGGCAAATTGGATCACCAATATTGCCCTCATTGTGGCGCAAAAATTATTATCCCCTCTTTGGAAGAAGATTACGAACCCATCGGCATCAGTAAAACTATCGAGGAAATGCTAGAAGAAATTGGCTATGATGTAAATTTATCCCGCAGAGCGCCCAATAATTGGGAAATTCATCAAGGGAGTGCCAAAATTAATATCACTTATCACGAAAAAACTGGCTTGATTATTGGGGATGCTTTTTTGTGCAACCTCCCTAAGGATAATATCAAACCACTCTACGAATATCTCCTTAAACAAAATTATCAAATTGAAGGACTTACCTTTAGTGTCAATCCCCATGGTCAGGATATTATTTTATCCTTAATGATTTATGACCGCTACCTAAATGTGGCAACTGGCGTCCAGCTTTTTAAGCATTTATTTGAAAAAGCTGACCATTTTGATAATATTCTCGTAGAGAAATACGGTGCTAGATGGAAACAGGAAGAATAAGAAAAAAAGAAAGGTCAAAATTCTTACTCCTCCCTCTTCTCCCTGTTTTGCAAAAAGAGGGTCATTCTTTATTTAAAAAGGAGAGCATTAAAATATGAATGATAAAAAGAGCGTTTTAAGTCCTGTTTCTAACTAATTTATGGCGAGAACAATCATCAAAATAATATTTAGTCAATAATCTTGCATAATCCGGACGCATCTTCTTTGCTTGACTCCAATGAAATCCATATCCTTGTAAAGTCGTTTTTTAAATATCATGATATATGAAACAACTTAAAAACCTACTACTACTATTAACCCTCGTTTTTTCTTTCTTAGCAGTCAATGCTCAAGACATCCACTTTTCTCAGTTTTATATGTCTCCATTGAATCTAAATCCCGCTATGACCGGAGTGATGAATAGCCAGGTCAGGGTAGTTGGCAATTACAGGAACCAGTGGGCGAGCGTATTAAAATCCAATGCTTTTGCCACCTATTCGGTGTCCTACGACCAGCGAATTCCCGTTGGCCGATACGATTATTTCGGTATTGGAGGTACCTTCTGGGGAGATAAAGCGGGGCAATCTGATTTTAAGACCCTTCAAGGAAGGATGTCGCTCTCTTACAGCAAAAGAATGGGCGGATATAGAAGCAAATCTCATTACTTGGTAGTAGGGGTTGATGGCGGCGTGTCCCAAAGAAGTATTGACTTTTTGGCTTTACAATGGGGCTCTCAGCATGATGGGGAGGGCGGTTTTGACGGAACGCTGGGTAGTGGGGAAGATTTTGATCGGGATAATTTTTTATTCGCTGATTTATCTGCGGGATTATTATGGTTTACTGTTTTGGATAATAGGAATAGTTTTTATTTCGGCGGCGCATTTAGTCATCTAAATCGAGCCAATCAATCGTTTGATTCTGCGCAAGATATACCATTGTACAGTAAGTTTACCGTACATGCAGGTGGAGAATTTATGGGCAGCCGAAAAATTGGATTGGTTCCTGGAGCAGTTGCCTTTTTCCAAGGGCCTTCTTTTGAATTAAATATAGGGACGAGCTTAAAATTTTTGTTAAACGAAGGCCGTCGGAGCGATAACCAGTCCTTTCAGATTGGTGTTTGGACCCGCTTAGCAAATCGGGTGAATGGACTTTTGGTTTCAGATCCCGACTCGACAACCCCACCCTCAACTACCGATCCAGGCGTTTCTATATGGGCGGATGCAATCATTGTTTCCACCCGATTCGACTATAATAATTTTGGGCTAGGCTTTAGTTATGATTTAAATGTATCCAGCCTTAAACCAGCTAGTAACTCCAATGGAGCTTTTGAATTTTCCATTATTTATAAAATCCAGGGAGAAGAGAAAAGGAATGTTTATTGTCCTAATTTTTAATGACATAAGACGGATTACTGTCCCTTCTTGGCTAGTATTTTCAATATGTGAAAGAAATGCGCTGCTTTTAGCACTTTTAGCAGGGTATTTTGTATATTTATCCTTTCTTTAAAGTAAAAATGGCATTGTGACATAATGCGTGGTTAACTGTGTAGGCGGGTGGGTGTCAAAATATTATTCGACAAGAGGAAATATATTTCCGAACCCGAAGGGGTGGGTCGCCTTTATTTTGACGAGATTTTTGACGCCTAATATCCCCTGGGATATTATTGCCTTTTCATCAATTGGAAAAGTAACAAAGTGCTATTAGCTGCCTACTTTAAGTTTATTATACATTTTAAAACAATACCGTAAAAACCATATTTCCTCACCAATTTTTAATGAGAAAACGATAAGAGGCATCTTACTTTCATTTTATCAATACTTGTGTCTATTGAAATGAGATATAGATATCTTTTAACCCGTTTAAGAAAAATTAAACAGAAAAGAATTACGCTATGTTTGGTAATAAAAAAGAAATAAACCCGAAAAACACCCCAAACCTCTCCAACAAAAGCCTTTCTCTCAACACGCTAGTTAAAGGAACCGCCATAGAAGGCATTATCAGAGCGGATAGTGACATTCGCGTTGATGGCTCCATAAAAGGAACCCTGGAATGTGGCGCAAAAGTAATAATAGGACCGACCGGTTATGTCGATGGCGAAGTGAAGTGTGTAAATGCAGTCATTGAAGGGAAATTTGACGGTAATCTTTCTGTCGCAGAGACCCTTTCCTTAAAGGAGTCGGCGGTGATTAATGGAGATGCTTCTTATGACAAATTGATCGTTCAGCAAGGGGCAGTTATCAATGCAGCCATTCGCCGAAATAACAAAGTCGTTGAAAAAAATACTACTCAACCTGTAATCGTTTCAAAAGAAATTGTCAAAAAAACAAACGGAAAAGAAAAAGTCATCGTCAAGTAAAGATACCAATGCGGCATTGAAGTATTCAGGCATGGCTTTTCAGATGGTTATCATCATAGGCGTAGGGGTTTTTATTGGACAAAAGCTAGATGAATACTTTGTGCTAGAAACGCCCTACCTGACTATTTTATTTATTATCTTATCGCTCCCGATAGCGCTCTATATTTCTTTAAAGGATTTGTTGTAAAGGGATCCAGCACTAGGGTTTTTTCTAATGGCAAAACCAACTTTTTATAGATTATTATCCCTCATTTCGGGTGCCACTGCACTCTTGCTCTTGGTGCTGGGCCAGTTTTCTATATTTCGACCCTATCTGCCTTTTTCTTTTGCTTGCCTGTCCCTATTTCTGATATTGACTTTAGCTATGTATATCGTGGGAGAAAAAACGGCTAGAAGTAGCAATAAAAGCTTGTTTACCAGTATGGTTCTTGTTTTTACTTTTGGTAAAATTTTACTTTCTTTTGCTATCGTTTTGCTCTATTATTATTTGGCTGCTCCTGCCTCTAAAGTATTTTTGCTTCCCTTTTTCATCGTTTATCTAATCTTTACTATTTTTGAAACCTATCTGATGATGCAGATTGGGAAATATGAAAAACCGAGCGCCAAAGAAGCCTGACTAGGGTTTTTCTTAGCGATTTAAATTTTGAGTTTCTGGCACTTTTATGGTCTTGCAATATATTGAAAACGAACACCTTGTCGAACCAGTCACTTAATTACAAATTGCTACATGAGTTCTCTAGCATCTATTCGTCACCTTTTAATAATTCATTTTTATGGGGCCTTTATGGGGTATTGATTTAGGTGGAACAAAAATAGAAGGAGTTGTCTTAGAAGATCGCGATTGCCCAACTGTTTTAAAGCGTATTCGCATTCCTACAGAACGGGAAAAGGGCTATGAGCATATCCTTAATCAGATTGTCAAAATGGTAGAAGTTTTATCTATCGAAGTGGGGATCAAGCCAGAAAAAATAGGGATAGGACATCCAGGTTTTTTAGAGCCTTCTTCTCAACTAATTAAAAATAGCAACACGACGGTTCTAAACGGGATGCCTTTAAAAAAGGATTTAGAAATAGCCTTAGGGCTTCCAGTGATTATGGCAAATGATGCTAACTGTTTTGCTATTGCAGAAACATTAATGGGAGCAGTAAAAGAATCTGTTCTTAATGCAGAAGTCGTTTTTGGAGTTATCATCGGTACAGGTGTCGGGGGTGGCTTGGTGATCAATGGGAAGGTTCGCAATGGGATACAGGGGATTGCCGGCGAATGGGGGCATAATTTTTTGGACGAATCCGGCGGAAGCTGTTATTGCGGACTGGTAGGTTGTAATGAAACCGTTTTCTCTGGAGTGGCCCTGGAAAAATACTATGAATCCATTGTTGGGATTCCCCGAAAATTAAAAGAAATACTGGAAAGACATCTGGAAGCATCCGACGAAGTGGCCACTATGACTATCCGTCGATTGATTCAGTCTTTTGGAAAAGCATTGGCGATGGTTATTAATATTCTGGACCCAGATGCAATAGTGCTGGGTGGGGGAGTAGGAAACATCGATTTGCTCCACACAGAAGGGCGGGCAGAGGTAGAAAAATACGTTTTTAACCACCAATTGGAAACCATTTTTTTGAAACCCAAGTTAGGAGATAGTGCCGGTGTGTTTGGTGCGGCATTTTTATAATTTATTAAAAACAACTTATCTAAACTCTACTTTCTTCGACAAAAATTGTGTTTTAGTGGAAGAATCAAATTCTATAATACCATTCAATGAAAGAACCTAAGCGCTATTTGGTAACTTCTGCCTTGCCCTATGCCAATGGGCCGCTGCATATTGGTCATCTTACAGGAGCTTATATTTCGGCGGATATTTTCGTGCGATTTTTGCGACTGAATGGAAAAGAAGTGGTCTATATTTGTGGCTCGGATGAGCACGGTGCAGCTATCACGATCAAAGCCAAAAAAGAAGGGACAACTCCCCAGAGAATTGTCGATGAATATCACGAACTGATTAAATCTACTTTTGAAAAAATGGGAATTTCCTTTGATATATATCATCGGACTTCTGCCCCAATTCACCATGAAACTTCCCAAGATTTTTTTAGAAACCTTTATAAAAAGGGAGAGTTTGTAGAAAAAACTACGGAACAATATTTTGATGAAAAAGCCAATCAATTTTTAGCGGATAGATACATTACAGGGACTTGTCCCAAATGCGGACATCCAGAGGCCTACGGTGACCAGTGCGAAAAATGTGGCTCTACATTGAGCCCCACCGAATTGATTGACCCTCGATCTACTTTAAGTGGTGAAAAGCCTGTCTTAAGAACGACAACCCATTGGTACTTACCCTTGGATAAATATGAAACATGGCTGAGAGAATGGATTGAAACAGGTGAATTGGAGGGGACATTACTGCATTATCCCAATGATTGGAAAAATCACGTTTTGGGGCAATGTAAATCCTGGTTGGACAGTGGTTTGCAGCCCAGAGCAATGACCAGAGACTTGGATTGGGGGGTAGATGTACCCAAAGAAATTCCTGGCTCGAAAGGGAAGAAATTATACGTTTGGATGGATGCGCCCATAGGCTATATTTCAGCAACCAAGCAATGGGCATTAGACTATGGAAAAGATTGGAAAAAATACTGGCAGGATGAAGCATCTGCATTAATCCACTTTATTGGAAAGGATAATATTGTTTTTCATTGTTTGATTTTTCCGGCTATTTTAAGGGCGCACGGCGATTATGTCTTACCTGTAAATGTACCCGCTAATCAGTTTATGAACCTGGAAGGGCGAAAGATTTCTACTTCCAAAAACTGGGCAGTCTGGGTACATGAATATGTGGAAGAATTTGCTGGAAAAGAGGATGAATTGCGCTATAACTTGATTAAAAATATGCCCGAACAAAGGGATAGCGAATTCACTTGGAAAGGCTATCAAGAATCCAATAATAATGAGTTGGTCAATAATCTGGCAAATTTTATCAACAGGGTGATTGTACTGACTCATAAATATTATGACGGAAAAGTGCCTGCAATCAACCAAAATTTGGCTTTTATAAGTGCCTCTAGCCAATTAGAAACCTCTTTTCAGGATTCCGAATTGATCGAATTGCACGATCAGCTGCAGGACTTGGGGGCACAAATTCGAGCTTATGATTTTAGAGGAGCCTTAAAAATTTTAATGGAAATTTCCTCAGCCGGCAATCAACTCCTCCAATTTAACGAGCCTTGGAAGCAGGTAAAAACCAAGCCGGAGGTAGTCAAAGCAGTTATGAATACCGCCTTGCAAATTGTAGCTGCCTTGAGCGTAGCTTGTCGGCCTTTTTTGCCCTTTACGGCGGATAAAATTCGAACTATCTTGAACTTGCCCGCATTGGAAGACAAGGGAGAATATTTGGATATTTTAAATAAATTGTCCGAAGGACTATCTATTTTAGAATTTGGACACCAAATCAATCCACCACAACATTTATTTACCAAGATTCCGGACAGTGTAATTGAAATGCAGATCCAAAAATTGGAAGCTAGAGATAAGACGGATGAGAAAATTACTTATCAGCCTGTAAAGGATACGATTACTTTTGATGACTTTAGCAAAATGGATATTCGAACGGGTACAATCCTAGAAGCAGAAAAGATGAAAAAAGCTAATAAATTATTAAAATTGACGATAGACATTGGATTTGAAAAACGAACTGTAGTTTCTGGAATCGCCGAACATTTTCAGCCAGACAAGGTGGTTGGCCGGCAGGTATTACTGTTGGCTAATTTAACTCCGCGCAAACTGAAAGGCGTCGAATCACAGGGAATGATTTTAATGGCAGAGAATGAAAGCGGAGAGCTGGATTTTGTTAGCCCTGGAGAAAATATGGGGAATGGATTTACCGTAAAATAAGAAGTGGAAACGCTGGACTGTTTAGCTTTTCAAGCAAACAATCTGGAGCATTATCAGCCACTGTTCAATTCTTTATTTCATGCAGGTTGTCGTTTACAGCACGATTTTAAAAGACAAGGATAAACCTTATGTTCAGAAATTTTTTGACGTGCTTCACGCGGAAGGAATTAGCACCTATGTATATAAGCCCTATTTAGAACAGTTAAAAAAAGATATTCATTTTAAACAAGATGTAGGTATTTTTGAAGGCTACTTGGATTTTAAAACAGGCAAAAAGTTTGATGCCGTTATTTGTTTGGGAGGAGATGGCACCATGCTGGCTGCTTCCTCGGAAGTTAGAGATAGTAATATTCCGCTGATGGGTATTAATTTGGGTAGGCTTGGCTTTTTGTCCAGCATCGAAAAAAAGAGAATCGAAGAGGCCATTGCCTTGTTGAAAAAAGGCCACTGGGTGCTTGATGAAAGAAATTTATTATACCTAGAATCTAACCTGCCCTTATTTGGAGAAATGCCCTTTGCTTTAAATGATTATACCTTATTAAAACGGGATACTTCTTCTATGATTACTATTCATACTTATATCAACGGAGCTTATTTGAATACCTATTGGGCAGATGGGGTGATCGTTGCAACTCCCACAGGTTCAACGGGCTATTCTTTGAGTTGTGGTGGCCCAATCATTTTTCCTCGCTCCGGCAATCTAGTAATCACTCCTGTTGCGCCGCATAATTTGAATGTTCGCCCAGTTGTCATATCGGACAATTCTGTAGTGTCTTTTGAAATAGAAGGGCGTGCAGAAAGTTTTCTTTGCACACTGGATTCCAGATTTGAAACGATTACTGCTGCTCACCAAATGGCTATTCGAAAGTGCGATTTTACCATTAAATTAATAGAGTTGCCCAATACAGATTTTTTAAAGACAATTCGGGGAAAATTAATGTGGGGGAAAGATGTACGGAATTAGTGGAAATTTCTAATTTCAAAAATTAATTTTTAAAAATTATGAGAAAATTATGGCTTTTATTTTTAATCCTATTGACCACTGCCTGCAAGTTTGATAATAATCCTTCCAATAAAAATCAAGTGCAGGAGGAGTATGTAGATAAAAAGAAATTGCGAAATTGGAAGTGCATCCCAGGCAAGCAAGTGGGCTTGATCGAAGCGGATGATACAGAAGCAGATATAATAGCGGCTTACGGAAAGGAATATGTTATTCGAAGGGTGATAGGTGTGGGAGAAGGAGAAGTGACAACGGCTACGGTGGTCTTTCCTAATACGAAGAACGAGATAGCCGTAGTTTGGAAACCGGCGCGCGCCTTTATAGAAATTGATGTGATAATAATTGAAAAGCCAGATGCTTCCTGGCAGACGGATCAAAAAATCAGTACAGGAACTAGCCTGGAAGAATTGGTAAAAATCAATGGAAAGGACTTTCAGTTTTTTGGCTTTGAATGGGATTATAGCGGAAAAACGGATGGCTGGAATTCTGGCAAAATTAGTGAGTATTTGACCGTTTTTTTAGAACCTGCCAAGCCCGAAGTAATTTATCCTGAGTTATTAGGGGATGAAATATTTTCCTCTAGCCATCTTAAGGCAAAAGCAGCCGATTTAAAAGTGAGAACGATGGTCATTACTTTTGATTGATCAGTCAAGCTGAGTTCGAGCACTTAATTGTAGTAATAAATGGAGCTATTAAGGATTCAATTTGGCGGCTGGATAATCGGCTATTCCTAAGGAGCGGGATAAATTCCTCAACTGTTCCTTTCTTATTGTTCTATGCGGCAGCTCGTTTTTCTGTTCTTCATTCTTGTCATTTAAAATTGGCATACGAATTTGGCAAAAATTATTTTTGTAACGCTTTCAAGTATAGCGCAAGCACATCTTCTAAGGCCTCAAAAAGAATTTACAAAAACCTCCTCAACCCTTCCAGCCACTTCCAAACCCGCATTCCTTCCGGTATCTTCCAACAACACGATTTTATTCTTTTTATCAAAGAGCCTTACTTCAATTTTTGAAGTCATACTTTCTTCAATTCGTCCATCCATAAACCCCAAAATAGGGGAGGCGAGTGTAGTAGCAGCTTCGCGATGAGCAAATAATTCCAAATGATATTTTCTATTTTCCAAGATTACCTCTACCTTTCTTTCGTTAGCATAGGATTTTCGAAGTTTTGAAAAATTATAAGTTGTAAATTCTATCAATCGGTCATATAGCCAAATACCACCTATAAACCCAATAAAGGAACTGCCAAGCCAGGGTATCTTTGCCACAGATGCTTTTAGCGAAATTTTTTCTTGCGAAAAGTGATTGGTTTGCATCCATATATATCCACTTGGAAAAGAACTTCCCCAATCTTTTTCCATATAACCCCTTCCGTTGGAAAAATCGATAACTTTATTTTTGATAATTAAACTTCCATGAATTGAATGATCCATACTTAAAACTCCATGATAGCATTGCATAAATGGAACGAACGAAAATGGTCCCATAATCCCAGGTGAATACCATGAATTTGGCCAAGGTACTTGATCTTTAAATGTCAAATTGCCTTTAACCAAAGGTAAATCCAATTTGATCTTTTTTTTAGAGAAAAAATTATTAGCTATCTGAATTTCAAATTTTCCAGTTGAGGCGATAAATTCTTTTACGTTAAATTTAAAATATTCTGCCGTTAATTTTTTCCCGTCTAAAACCTGAACAAAAGCTTGCTGATTACCGTTTTCGTCCATTGCAATTCCTGGAATAAAGGCGAATGCTTTTGATTCATCAGCGTTTATGATTTTATAATACCATCCTTCAAAGTACTTTTTAGTTTTCCCCCAACCATGGTATTGTTCAGCGTGAAAAAGGGCTTGGAGCTTATTTTTAGCAATATATAGATGCTGTGATTTTTGACTTTTTTTATCCATTATACTCTGCATTCCAACAAAGTAAACGCAAAGTATTGTAGCATATTTTCCACGTCGTCAAAATTCTCTTTTTTCACTTGTACATCTGTCAGGCGGGGTAGATGCAGGGCAAAATAGATTTGATTATTCGCCATTTCAAACAAGTTGCTGGCAAGGGTGCGGGGATAGGGGAATTTTGGATTGAGCTCGCTGATTACGTTCGCCACCTTTTCCGTCAACTTTTTATAATTGAGAAAAAAGCCTTCCTTGTTTTCTTCATCTACTGCTTTGATGTGATATGCCTTACTGCCTTCAGCAATGATGATGCGGTGAAGAATGCTTTCATTGACGTACTCAATGGAAGGATTCTCCTTAGAAGCAGAAACCAATGTTTTGATGATGATTTTAAGGCGTTGTTTGGGGTCTCCTATATTCATGGTGTTCATATCAATCAAAAAACTCACCCATTCCCAATACCAGGAAACCAAATACAACAACAACATGTGCTTGTTTTCAAAATAGCGATATACCGAAGCTTCAGTGGATTCCATGCGCTGCGCCAGTTTTTTGAAATTGAAGGCTTCAAAACCAATTTCATCAATTAAAAGGATGCTGTGTTTAATAATCTTTTGGCCCAGATTGGTCTCCTGCGGATCTCGCTGGAACAAGCCTTTGTTGAGTGATATTTTAATACCTACAGCCATGAAAAAATAAGCGTTACCTACGCAAATATAACTAAACGACGGTAGGAAGTAAAGGTTTTCCCTGAAAAAGTAAAAATTATTTCTATAATAGTATTGCTATTATGAAGAAAAGTTCTTTATATTTGCACTGTTGTTTTGCTATTTTATCAGAATAGCCCTAAAAACAATGTAGTTCATTACAATTTTTGATAACCGATACGTCATCTTGCCTAAAGATGACCTGAATTTTTATTGTCTAAAATTTAAAACGAAAAAGAAATGAGTCCAGTAAAAAACGAAGGAATTTTCAGCAATCTGAAGTACGATATTCCTGCTTCGATTGTGGTGTTTTTGGTTGCTGTCCCATTATGTCTGGGTATTGCCCTGGCATTAGGGGCGCCTTTATTTTCCAGCATCATAGCAGGAATAGTAGGTGGTACTGTTGTTGGAGCGTTGAGTGGTTCTCAGCTAGGAGTAAGCGGTCCGGCAGCGGGATTGGCAGTGATCGTCCTTTCCGCCATTAATGAATTGGGGGCATTTGAAATCTTCTTAATGGCAGTGGTACTTGGTGGTATTTTTCAACTTGCACTGGGTTTTGCCAGAGCAGGTATTATCGGATATTACTTCCCCTCTTCTGTGATCAAAGGAATGCTGTCGGGTATTGGTGTCATCATTATTCTGAAACAGATTCCACATGCTTTCGGTTATGACAAAGACTATGAGGGAAGCCTGGCATTTAGTACCGCTGATGGCCACAACACCTTTTCTCAACTCTATTATATGCTGGAAGCCATTAGTCCCGGAGCGGTGATCATTGTCAGGAAGATTGAAAAAGTTGTTATCAAAAATGGAAAAGCCAGGAAGCAGTTTGCTGAAAGTGTGTTCTAAGAATGAAAAAATGAAAACACCGTTAAATATTTCTTTATAAAAAATACGCAAAATTGAATACAACAAATATTTCAAATGACAGAAATACTGCCGTGACGCAAACCGTAGAAACGCAGGCAGGTCTTACGACAGACATGGCTATCCAAATGTTGAAAAACGGTAACGCACGGTTCGTTGAGGGGGTACCTATTCATCGGGACCTCCATACTCAGGTGAAACAGACCGCCACCGGACAATATCCCTTTGCTGCCGTTCTGAGTTGCATTGACTCCCGCATCCCGACCGAAATCATTTTTGACCAGGGTATCGGCGATATTTTCAATGCAAGAATAGCCGGTAATTTTGTCAACGAAGACATTCTGGGCAGCCTTGAGTTTGCCTGCAAACTGGCAGGCTCAAAAGTCATTGTGGTGATGGGGCATACTTCCTGCGGAGCCGTAAAAGGAGCCTGCGATCATGCTGAGTTGGGTAACCTTACGCAAATGCTGGATAAAATCATGCCTGCCGTAAAGGCAGTTGAGACATCTCCGCATGAGGACAGAAGTTCAGGAAATTTGAATTTCGTCAATAAAGTTGCACGGAAGAACGTAGAATTAAGCATTGAGGTAATCAAATCGAAAAGTCCTACCTTATTAGAAATGTACGAAAATGGAGAGATTGATATAGTAGGCGCTATGTATGATGTAAATACGGGGGTAGTGACATTTAAAGATACTCCTTTGACTTAAGGAAAAATCAAATTCGAATATATTTTTTACTCCCCTCGTGCCAGAGAGACGAGGGGGCTTTTCTATTCAAAACAATGAAAAAGAGTTTTCGTCTATCTTTCGTCTTATATACATTTACATTAGCCATGTTATCGGGATCTCTGTTTGCGCAACAGAATGAATTTGGTAACTGGCTAATGTACTTTGGTACGAACCGTATTTCGGATGATTGGAGTATTCATTCCGAAATACAATACCGGAACCATACCATCGAACCTATAAATATAGAACAATTACTTTTGCGGACAGGATTGAACCATCATGTAGCAAAAAATGCTATAATAACGGTCGGTTATGCTTATGTTGCTTCCCATGATTTTGAGAGTGAGCAGAAAGCTCCCGAATCAAAAGAGCATCGAATATTCCAACAACTTATTTTGACCAATAAAGTCAGTCGTTTAAAATTTGAACACCGCTACCGGCTTGAACAAAGATGGGTCAATGATGATTTTAGGAATCGAATCCGATACCGCTTGATGCTTTTCCTCCCGCTCAACAAACCTGAAATAACGAAAGGCACTTTCTTTCTTGGGCTTTATGACGAGATTTTTCTAAATACAGAAAGAGTGTTTTTCGACCGCAACAGACTATATGGTGCATTGGGTTATCAGTTTAATAAAAGCACTCAAGTACAACTTGGATATTTGCGTCAGCGAGTGAATGATTTTGGGAAAGATTATTTGCAGGTTGGATTGGTGTTCAATCCTGATTTTAGAAATGCTAAATGACTTATACCACAAACGAGGATTTTTTCTAAAAGACCTATTAGGGTGTCCTCGTGGAATAATCGTCACTTTTATTCAAATAGCGGTCCGGACGGGACTCGAACCCGCGACCCCCTGCGTGACAGGCAGGTATTCTAACCAACTGAACTACCGGACCCAAATTTATACCTAACTTTCTTTCAAAGTGCTTGCAAATGTACTCTTCTTTTAAAAAAAATGCAATATGCCGAATTAAAAAAATAAAAAAAAGGAAGATGTGCTTTCCAACTAGCGGCTTATTAGTAGCTTTGCAATTAGAATGCTTTTTGATGCTTTCTCTTGTTTAAAAATAAATCTTGTAGTATGGTTTTTTTAGATTTTGAAGAAGAACTGGAAACCTTATATGACCAGTTGGAACAAATAAAGCAGGTAAACAAAAAGGGAGAGGTAGATTTATCGGCGACTATTAAAGAGCTAGAGAACAAGATTAAAAATAAACGAAAAGAGATTTATTCCAGTCTGACGGGCTGGCAAAAGGTGCAATTATCTAGGCATCCAGAACGTCCTTATACTTTGTACTACATCGAGCAAATGTGCAAAAAATTTATCGAATTACATGGCGATAGGTATTTTGGCGATGATAAGGCAATTGTGGCAGGGCTAGGGAGTTTGGACGGACAAACGGTCATGATAATGGGGCATCAAAAAGGTGTAAATACCAAGATGCGCCAATACCGGAATTTTGGCATGGCCAACCCCGAAGGCTACCGAAAAGCCTTGCGACTGATGAAAGTGGCGGAAAAGTTCAATTATCCAGTTGTTTGCTTGATTGATACGCCGGGGGCTTTTCCTGGAATAGAGGCAGAAGAAAGAGGGCAGGCAGAAGCCATTGCTCGAAATTTATTGGAAATGACTCAACTAACAGTCCCCATTGTGTGTGTGGTGATCGGAGAAGGAGCTTCTGGCGGCGCAATTGGGATTGGTTTAGGTGATCGGGTTTATATGTTGGAAAACACTTGGTATTCGGTGATCTCTCCTGAATCCTGCTCTTCTATTTTATGGAGGAGTTGGGACTACAAAGAACAGGCTGCGGAAGCCTTAAAATTGACTGCCGAGCATATGCACAGTTTTGGACTGATAGACGATATTATTAAAGAACCATTGGGGGGGGCGCATAGCTATCCTGAAGAAATGGCAAAAATTTTAAAAAGACAAATCAAAAAAGCCATTGCAGAATTAAAAGAGCTAAGTGTCGAAGAAAGAATTCAACAGCGCATAAAAAAATATAGTGCAATGGGGCAGTTTGATATTATAAAAGCAGAAGAGGATAATAAAGAATAGTAGCGGTTTTTTACACCACTCACAAAAGACAAAAATAATGAGTATCTTCACTCAGTATGTAGAAAAACTGCATTTAAAAGCGGCTTCAAAAATGGTGATGATGGCAAATAGTCGGGTTTTAGATGATTTTAGAAACCTAGAAACTGTTGGTGTTTTGCTGGAGGTGACAAATGTACTCATTAGAAATGAAGCCCTTTCTTTTATAAAAGCACTCAAAGAAGAGGCACAAAATGTTGAAATATTAGGTTATTGTGACACTAAAGAACTAAAGGAGGATTTTACTTTTGATTGTTTTTGCAAAAAAGACTTGGACTGGATTTGGCGTCCGAAGCACCTAGAAGCGGTTGAAAAATTTAAAAAACAAAAATTTGACCTGCTAATCAATCTTTGTCAGACCAAGTGCCTGCCGCTGTCTTATATCGCGATTTCTGTGAAGGCTACTTATAAAATAGCTGCCTTGACCGATTATCCCAATAATTACGATTTACTTCTAGAAGCTAAAAATTTTGAAAATTATTTAAAACAAATCAGCTTTTTCTTGGCAAAATTCACGAATCAGCATGAAACAGTTTAGCGGTACGGGGGTAGCTCTGGTTACTCCTTTTAAAAGTGGGAAAATTAATTATAAAGATCTGGAAAAAATCATTGAATACCAGATTAACGGGGGCATTGATTATTTGGTTTCCTTAGGAACGACAGGCGAAGCTACAATGCTTAGCAACAAAGAGTGTCAAAATGTACTGGATTTTACGGTAAAAACCGTAAACGGTAGGGTACCAATCGTAGCTGGAAATTTTGGAGCTAGTAATACCGCAGTACTTATCGAACGGGTTCACAATTATAATTTGGAGGGGATCAGTGCCATTATGTCCAGTAGCCCTTCTTATGTAAAGCCCAATCAGGAAGGGATTTTTCGCCACTATATGGAATTGGAAAAAGAATCTCCTTTGCCGATCATTATTTATAATGTGCCGGGCAGGACAAGTTCCAATATTGCTGCTACTACTACGCTTCGCTTGGCCAATGCGAGCGACAAATTTATTGCTATTAAAGAAGCAACTGGTGACATTGTGCAGGCTGCCAAAATCATTAAAGAGAAACCAGCTAATTTTTTAGTGCTTTCCGGTGACGATCCCACAGCTTTAGCCTTGATTGCCTGTGGGGCAGAGGGGGTGATTTCAGTCATCGCCAATGCTTTCCCAAGCCTGTTTTCCGATATGGTTCGGGCAGCTTTAAATAATGACTATAAAACCGCTCAACATTTGAATTTACAGCTGATTGATATACACCATTGGCTTTATGTGGACGGAAATCCAGTGGGCATCAAGGCGGCTTTGGAAATGTTGGGATTGTGCAGAAAAGAAGTGCGGCTTCCGCTCGCTCCAATTTCTAAGCCCAATTTTATCCAGCTTAAAAAAGAAATAAGTAAAGTATTGATAACAAAAGGTATTAATATCAACTAAGGCGATATTTAAGAACAGGTTTGAAGTTTGTTTTCACTACCTAGTAAATGAATTTTAAACATGCTCTAATCATAGAAACAACGCAAAACTTCCTCACTAAAAACTTAGACTAATATGGACTTATTCGAGAAAATTAAAAAGAATCAAGGACCCTTGGGGAAATGGGCTAATGTAGCAGAAGGCTATTGGATTTTTCCAAAATTGGGCGGCGAATTAGCTAGTAGAATGACCTTTAATGGCAAAGAAGTCGTCTGCTGGAGTATTAATAATTATTTAGGTTTAGGCAACCATCCCGAAGTTCGGGCAGTAGATGCTGAAGCTGCCAGAGATTATGGACTGGCTTATCCGATGGGGTCTCGCATGATGTCTGGCGATACAGAAATTCATGCAGTACTAGAAAGGGATTTGGCAAAATTTGTGAAAAAAGAAGCAGCTGTATTGGTCAATTTTGGTTATCAAGGTATCATGTCTGCCATAGATGCACTGCTTGACCGTCGGGATGTGGTGGTCTATGATTCCGAATCTCACGCTTGCATCGTTGACGGGGTAAGAATGCATCTTGGAAAACGCTTTGCTTTTGATCATAATAATATAGAGAGTCTGGAACGGTGCTTGAAGCGCGCCGCTAGACTAACAGAGAAAACGAATGGTGCTACTTTGGTCATTTCGGAAGGCGTTTTCGGTATGCGAGGTGACCAAGGAAAGTTAAGAGAAATTGTCGCCTTGAAAGAACATTATAACTTCCGCTTATTGGTAGATGATGCACATGGTTTTGGCACTTTGGGAGCAAGTGGTGCTGGTGCAGGAGAGGAACAAGGGGTGCAAGATGATATAGATATTTATTTCGCCACTTTTGCCAAATCAATGGCTAGTATTGGGGCCTTTTTAGCTGGAGATAAAGGCATTATCCGCTATTTAAAATACAATATGCGTTCTCAGATTTTTGCGAAATCTGTCCCCATGCCTATTGTTATCGGCGCACAGAAACGACTGGAAATGCTGCGCGATGATCCTGCTCATAAAACTCGACTATGGAAAAATGTTCGAGCTTTACAAACAGGCTTAAGGAAAAAGGGACTGGACATTGGCAATACCAATAGCTGTGTAACGCCGGTTTATATGCACGGGTCTGTTGATGAAGCAATGGAATTAGTACAAGATATGCGAGAAAATTACAATATTTTCTGCTCCTTGGTTGTCTATCCGGTAATTCCAAAAGGAATGATAATTTTGCGCCTAATACCTACGGCTGTTCACACCAAAGAGGATATTGAAAAAACGCTAGATGCCTTTGAAGCCATTGCTAAAAATCTTAAAGAGGGCAAATACAAAGCGGTTAAAAATAAGTATAGCAGCCAGACTATTTAGAATAAGTACTTAAAATAACAAATGCATTTAAAATTTAGACTTCTGGGGTTTGTTGAAAACCTCAGAAGTCTTTTATTTTGGAACTTATTCACTATTCAAAACAATCAAAATGGGAAAACCAATTATTGCAGGCATTCAACAAATAGGCATTGGCGTTTCAAAGGTATATGAAGCTTGGAAATGGTATCGCACTGCTTTTAATGTAGATATACCAATTTTTGACGAAGCAGCAACGGCTGCCCTAATGTTGCCTTATACAGGAGGAAAACCGCGAGATCGTCATGCCGTTTTAGCTTTGAGCAGGCAAGGTGGTGGCGGCCTGGAAATCTGGCAATATACCAATCGAACACCGGAATATCCTAGCTTTGAAGTCCAACTAGGGGACCTGGGCATCTTTAGCGCAAAAATAAAAAGCAAAGATATTTTAAAAACCTATAATCATCTGGTAGCCAAAGATCTGGAGCTTATCGGAAAGGTTACTAAAATGCCAAACGGACAAAACCATTGCTTCGTAAAAGACCCGTATAATAATGTTTTTGAAATAGTACCTGGCGATGACTGGTTTACCGATAAAAGACTATTGACCGGAGGGATTTATGGCTGCACTATTGGCGTATCGAATATGGAAAAGTCCATAGGCTTTTATGCTAAAATATTGGGTTATGACCAGCTTGTCTATGATAAAAAGGGGCAATTTGATGATTTGAAAGCCCTGCCAGGTGGAAGTGGGGTGTTTCGAAGAGTTTTACTTACACATAGTCAACCCAGGAAAGGCCCCTTTAGTGAAATGCTGGGAAAAAGTGAAATAGAGCTCTTTCAGGCCTTAGACAGAAAACCCAATACAATATTTGCAGGACGACTGTGGGGCGATATAGGTTTTATCCATTTATGTTTTGATATCCAGGGTATGCAAGAGATGCAAGAATTATGTAAGTCCGAAGGACATCCCTTTACGGTAAATAGTGGCGATTTTGACATGGGAGAGGCAGCGGGACATTTTGCCTATATTGAAGACCCGGATGGCACGCTGATTGAGTTTGTACAAGCCTATAAAATTCCCATTATTAAAAAAATGGGGTGGTATCTGGATTTGAGAAAGCGAAATCCTGAAAAACCCTTAGCCAAATGGATGCTAAAGGCATTGGCATTGAATAGAGTAAAGGATTAATTTTGCCTTTTCATTTGTCCATTTTCAATGATTCTTTATGGTATTTTTTAGAGCGATCATTAGTTTTTTTAGAGATAAACAGTATCGGGATTTATTGATTACTAGCGTCGTTATACTACTAATTGGGATGTTTACTTACCACTATTTAGAAGGCTGGAGCTATATAGATTCTCTGTATTTTTCTGTTATTACTTTGACGACTATTGGCTATGGAGATTTTTCGCCGCAAACGGTAGAGGGGAAATTTTTTACTATATTTTATATCCTGATTGGACTAGGAATGATCTTAAGTTTTGTGCATACTGTTTTTGAACACTTTAATCAAGAGAGACAGCAGCAAAAAGGCAAAAAAAATGATGTATAACAACTTGGGCTATAATTTATATTAAAAAATATAATATTCAAAACATATTGAAATAGTTGCCGTTATAAGATTAATGAAACTATTTTAGTCTTACCTTAATTTTAATCTTTGAACCATGACAGCCATATCGCAACCTGCTCCAAACCCAGCCGCCCTTCAGGCTTTGAGAACAAATCTTCACGAAACAATTCAAGAATGGTCAATGGAACTGGCCTTTATTCAGGACGAAATGCAATTTTTAGAACGAATTATCTACCAGGCCAGTTTGGGCAGTAGAGAAAATAAGCACGAACAACTAATTCAAAAATTACGGTTATTAAATAGAGAATACATAGTGCCTATTTGCCTTTCTTTAAAAGAAGGTTTACCGCTCAAGAAAAGCCCTAGCCTAAAGGAAAAACCACCTGCTTCTACCAATTTCAAAAAGATGCGACAGCGTATGAATCTCTTTTCAAAAGAGTATAAGCAATTGAAAAAGGCGATTTTTCAAAAAGTTGAAGACATAAGTTCAGTAGAAATTTGGTGATCGCCGAAATTTCCCTCGAACAAAAAATGGCTGGAAAACATTTTCCCAGCCATTTTTTGTTATAACTTATTGGACAGAAGTAATTGGAGATAATATCCCCAATCACTCACTCCACTTTAAAAGCACTATCTTCTACCCCCGCATTAACCTTGATCTCTTTTACAACCATTTTTAAGGGCATTGGTCCCATTCCCGTCACCTTTCGAGTATGAGGAAAAAGAATGCCATTTACTCTTTTATAATCGCTTAGGTCAGTAGTAATGGTCGCTTGCCCCTGTGGGCCCTCCACTACGCTTACTTCTTTTATTTTTAAGAAATTATTCGCATCAAAATAAAGGGTTTGCTTTTTGCCCTCAGAGGAGGTCAATTCTACCAAAAAGGCATTATTGCCATCCACATTTTCTGTCCCGATCAATTTGGATTGATAACCCAATTCAGCTAGTTTCATTTCACTAAATAGAACAGCCTGATTGCGGGTTGTTTTTATTTCTTCGGCGGACATGGGCTTGGATTGCCCCATCTGTGCAATAATGCCTTTTTCTCCATTAAAAGTAGAAGATTGAACTACCATACCGCCAGCACTGAGCGTTTGACGAATTTTATTGGGCGATTTCTGGATGAGATTCATCGTAACTGCCTGCCCCATCATATCTGCTTCCATCGTCATAGATAAATCCTTGACTGCTTTCAATTTATCTTTTCCACCAATCGCTCCTAGATATTTGTTGATTACCTGCTCGGCGGTCATATTAGCCGTTGTAGCACTTTCTTCCATTACCAGTTTGGTGCCGTAAGTGTCATAATAATTGATCTCACCATTTTTGGCAAATTGTTTTAAACTTTCTGCGACTTCACTTCTATTGCCCACCACTAAAATATGGGCATTATCGGGGGTGACATATTTTTGTGCCATAGCTAAAACATCCGCTGCTGTAACGGCATTGAGCCTTTCCAAATAGGTCGTATAATAATCGGCAGGCAAATTAAAGCGGCTGGTGCTCAATGCAAATCGGGCAACCGTTTGTGGATTCTCTAGCGCTCTGGCAAATCGTCCCGTCAATAGGTTTTTAACTGTTGTCAATTCTTGATCGCTTACTTTTTCGGTGCGCAGGCGATTCATTTCATTCAAAAACTCTCGAATAGCATCAGCAGTTACCTCATTTCTAACGCTGGCAGAGGCAGAAAAAGAACCAATGTAAGGATCATTGGATAGGCTCGTTCCGGCACCATAAGTGTATGCTTTATCTTCTCTTAGATTTTGCTGCACTCGACTTCCAAAAAAGCCTCCCAATATAGTATTCATTATTCTCGCTTTTATCCAATCGTTTGAGTTGGGTTTAAGCTCAACGGGATAAGTAATATTTATCACTGATTGTACGGCACCGGTTTTGCTCACAAAGTCAACTTGGGCTACATCTGGACGACGGGGAGTGGGAAAGTCTTCTTTCTGAATCGTACCTTTGCCCCAACTACCAAAATATTTTTCTGCCAGTGGTCTTGCTTCCGCGGCCGTAATATCCCCGACAATAATCAAGTACCCAATATTTGGTTTAAAATATTTATTATAATACTCTTTTGTTTTTGACAAAGTAATTTTCTCTATAGACTCTTCTGTTGGTATTTCTCCGTAAGGGTGATCTTTGCCATTTCGAATGACCGTAGAAACATTGCTGGCGATAGCATTGGGATCTTCCTTGCTAGCTGCCAGACCCGAAAGGGTTTGTTTTTTAATTTTTTCAAATTCTGCCTTTGGAAAAGAAGGTTTTAGTAAAACGTCCGATGCGATTGCCATTAAATTTTCTGTATGCTTTTTTAAGGATGCAGCAAAAATTCCATTGCTGCCTGTGTTCAATGTTGCACCCATAAAATCAACGGCCTCATCTATTTCTGCTTTGGATTTGGAGATAGTTCCTGTGCTTAGTAATTGCCCGGTAATGCTTGTGGTTCCTACATATTCTTTTTCCAGAATCGGTGGGACATCTATAAAAACCTGAAAAGAAACCCGGGGCAATTTATGGTTTTCGGACACGAGCACTTTCAAGCCGTTAGACAAAGTAAAAGATTCCGCAGAGCCAACTTCAATAATCGGGGCAGGGCCTGCTTTTGGAGCCATTTTTCTAAATGCTTCTCCAGAGGGTCCATTAGCAATTGCCTCCTCCATTTTGTCTTTAGTCGCTGTATCTGATTCTGCTATTTTGGGAGTACACTGGGCAAAAAACAATCCGCCCAGCAATATTAGAAATACTATTTTTTTCATCATTATTTTATTTGAAAAAACAGCTTATCGGGAAAATAAAACCAGACAATACTATTTTATTATTTTAAAAAAAATATTATAATTTGTAATCTTTTGGGTATGAAGTAAAACAGGGCATAAGTACATCATTTCCTCGTAAAAACAGGATACTTTTTAGACCAGTTCAATAAAAAATACTTCCTATCTTATACTTTAGTAATTTATTTAGTACCACACTACGGCTGCGCCTGCTTGGGCAAATAATGCAAGGAAACCCTTTTATTTTTATTAAAGTATTTTTTGGCGACTCGTTGGATGTCTTCTCTGGTCACAGCCAAAAAGCGATTGATTTCCGTATTGATTAAATGCGTATCGCCGTAGTACATATAATAATTTGCCAGGCTTTCGGCAATGCCCGCAACCCTTGCATTACCCATAATAAAATCGCTTTCAGTCTGATTTTTTAGTTTCTGAAATTCCTTTTCTGATATTAATTCTTGTTGAACTTTTTCGAATTCTGCATCCATTGCTGCCTCTAAAGCCATTACGTCTGTACCTACATTGGCAATGGAGTAAGCAATGGTCACGCCCGGATCTTCCAAAGAGAGTGGAAAACTACCCGAAAAAAACGGCCTTTTGTTGCTCATCCACCAAAGCCCGATACAGCCTCGAACTCTGTCCTTGCGACATTAAAGTACTGAGCATACTGACTGCATAATAATCGGGTGTTCCTTGAGCAGGGATTCGATACGTATGCACAACCGCAGGCAGTTGAATATTGTCATAGACTGTATCGCGTATTTCTTTATTCAGGGGAGGCTCCACGATAGTCGGGCGGGGGATTGGTTTGGTGCCTTTGGGAATGGTGTTGAAATATTTTTTCACCAACATTTTGGTCGTTTCAATATCAATATCACCCGCTATGGATAGGACCGCATTATTAGGGACATAAAAAATATCGTAAAACTCCTTGTAGTCTTCCTCTTGTGCTGCATTCAAATGCTCCATAGAGCCGATTACTGACCATCGGTAGGGATGTTGAGTAAAGGCCCTTTCCATAGAAGCGGAAAGAATGGTGCCATAAGGCTGGTTATCTACTAGCTGCCTCTTTTCTTCCTTGACGACTTCTCGCTGCGTTTCGATGCCTTTTTTATCTACTTTGGCATGAAGCAATCGCTCTGATTCTAGCCAAAGCCCCAATTCCAGTTGATTAGAAGGCAGCAACTCATAATAATAAGTGCGATCATACCAAGTATTGGCATTATTGTCTCCACCAGCTCCATTGATGTATTTGTCGAATTCTCCTCGATCTATGTTGGCAGAGCCTTCAAAGAGCAAATGCTCAAAAAAATGCGCAAATCCGGTTCGATCCGGTTTTTCATTTTTTGAGCCAACATGGTACATTACAGAAACCACCACAATTGGCGTGGAGTTATCTTGATGCAAGATGATATGTAGGCCATTGTCCAGATCATATTCGATGAAGTCAATCTTATTCATTTGAGCATTCAGATTAAGCGACCCAAGGAATAAAAAGCAACAAATGAATCCTTTTAGTTTCATTGGAATAAAATTTAGTGAATTTAAAAAGTGAATTTGGTTAACGGGTTGATTGGGTAATGAGTTAAAAAGTTTCAAGGTGCGAAATTGCATAATATTTTTTTAAAATACGAAGAAATGAGATTTACAAATGGCAAAAATGCAAAATTGGAATTTGTAAGCTTCGCAGAAAAGATCCATTTTGTTTCCTCAAAACTACCCGAAAAGGGCTATATTCGAAGAAATAAAGTTAGTAAAAAAGCTTTGGTATAAAATTTGGTTATTGGAATAGTTGTACTTCCCTCAATAAAAATCCTCTACCAAATCCCGTTCCCTCTTCCCCTCTTTAACTTAATCCCCCTGTTGAGACAAATGACCTGGTCATCAAGGTCAAAAAAATAGATAGTATTCTTTGGTCCTCCTGAATAGGAAGTGGCCAAAGCCCCTGTGCAAATAAGGGTAATTGAGCAAGCCAGATTCGGAGAAGTGAGCTTGAATGTAGAAGAATGCATTTGAGTACTCCCCGCTCCAGGATTTGTGGTGATTGACTTGCCAGATAAGATTTTAAGATTGATTTCAGTCAGAAAGGATGTTTCGGTTACTATAAAAAGAGGGCATTTTCCCTCTCTGTTTTTTACAAAAAATTGAATGAGATAAATGGGAGCCGAGGTGCGAGCCTCGGCTTTTTTTAACTGATCCTACTCCATGCCTTAAGTTTCTTTCCTTGTGTATCCATATACTCTT
Source organism: Saprospiraceae bacterium (assembly GCA_965222705.1). Taxonomy (GTDB): domain Bacteria; phylum Bacteroidota; class Bacteroidia; order Chitinophagales; family Saprospiraceae; genus JAFMDF01. Next base: position 223,114 of record CBDCUO010000036.1, read on the forward strand.
TTAGGCGTTTATTGATTGGCCTTTCCAATTTGGGGTCATTGTCCAATATTCGGGCGGCTATTTCTCTGGCGGTTTGTAAGACTTTGTGGTCTTTTGCCAAATCTGCTAAGCGAAAATTTAAAATACCACTTTGTTGGGTCCCTTCCATATTTCCAGGGCCTCTTAGTTGCAAATCTGCTTCTGCTATTTTAAAGCCATCGTTGGTGCTGGTCATCGTATGTATGCGACTTCTGGCCTCCACACTTAATTTATAACCTGTCATTAAGACGCAATAGGATTGTTCTGCCCCTCTGCCGACTCGCCCCCTTAGTTGATGCAATTGGGATAGGCCAAAA
>CBDCUO010000037.1:0-133453 GCA_965222705.1 Saprospiraceae bacterium
AATTAGGCGTTTCGATATTTTTATTTCAAAATTTTAACCCAAAATCTACAAAATTCATTTCCAATCGAATAAGTTTTTGGTTAAATTCGTTGAGAGAAACAAGATCTTTGCAATCATTTTCTAATCCTATAATCTATCTGTTTTTGAATAAACCAATCCATCTGGCTTCGATACAAAAGGTCATTTTGGAAAAATGGACTTTTGTAAAAAACAAATTGCGGCCCTATTTGGCAAAGTGGTTAGCCTATAAAGAAAAATCTCCCAAAGCAGCTTGGGCTTTTTTAATTGGAAGTAGTTTATTTTTATTTGGTTTTTTCTTTATCAGTATCTTCTATTTATCCATTCGCTTTGAGTTGATTGACCGCCTCCCTACTGAGAGGGAATTGCGGGCAATAAAAAATAATATTGCCTCTGAGGTTTATACTGAAGATGGAAAATTGTTGGGGAAATACTATATCCAAAACCGCATTAACGCCAATCTGGAAGAAATCTCTCCCAACTTAATCAATGCTTTAATTGCAACAGAAGACGTGCGTTTTTTTGACCACGATGGTGTTGATTTTCAAAGCTGGTTTCGGGTTTTTTTCAAGTCTATTTTGATGCAGAATGAAGCTTCGGGTGGAGGGAGTACCATTAGTCAACAGTTAGCAAAGAATCTTTATAAAAGAAAAAATTACTGGATCCTTTCTCTCCCAGTCAACAAAGTTAGAGAAATGATTATTGCCAAGCGATTGGAGCGGATTTATTCCAAAGAAGAATTATTAACGCTTTACCTGAATACCGTTTCTTTTAGCGATAATACCTATGGAGTAAAGGTTGCTTCTAAGCGTTTTTTTAATACCAACCCTAAAGATATAAGACTGGAAGAGGCCGCTGTATTGGTGGGAATGCTCAAAGGGACAGCTCTCTATAATCCCCTGACGCATCCCGAAAGGGCCTTAAGCAGACGCAATATTGTTTTAGGGCAAATGGAACGATACGGTTATTTGGCTAAAAACCACATTGACTCTGTCCGCTCTAAGCCGCTAAAACTCCATTATTCCAGAGAGGGCAATACAGAGGGATTGGGCACTTACTTTAGAGAGCATCTACGATTAGAGCTAAATGATTTGCTGAAGGGCTTTCCCAAACCGGACGGAGGCTCTTACAATCTATACACCGATGGTCTAAAAATTTATACGACTATTGACTCCCGAATGCAGCAATATGCAGAAGCATCCGTGGCGGAGCACATGAGCCAATTGCAGGCAACATTTTTCCGCCATTGGAAAAAGGGCATTCCCTGGGGCAATAATAGAATCATTGAAAAAATAGTAGAAAATACGGCACTATATCAACGCTTAGAAAAAGGGGGGACTCCTAAGACGATCATTGACAGTCTTTTTAGAAAACCTAAAAAGAGGACCATTTTTACCTGGAAAGGAGAAGAAGAACGAGAAATGAGTATGCTGGACTCTATAAAATACTATTTTACAATTTTGAATACCGGCTTTTTAGCTATGAATCCTTCAAATGGGCATATTAAAGCTTGGGTGGGAGGGATTGATAATAAATATTTTCAATATGACCATGTAAAATCCCGACGACAGGCGGGCTCCACTTTTAAGCCCTTAGTGTATGCAACTGCTCTTAACCAAGGTATTCACCCCTGCGAATATATCCATAACCGACTCACTATTTATACTGATTATAATGACTGGAAGCCAGAAAATGCGGACAACAAATACGGCGGTGTGTACTCTATGGAAGGCGGATTGAGCCGATCCATCAATTCCGTAACGGTTGATCTAATTATGCGAGCTGGCGTTGATTCTGTTAAAAACATGGCGCAAAATATGGGTATCACCACGACTATTCCTGCGGTGCCAGCCATTGCTTTAGGGGCAGTAGATGTTTCCTTGTACGATATGCTAAAAGTCTATGGCACTTTTGCTAATAAGGGCTTGCGCCCTGAACCCCGATATATCCGAAGAATAGAAACCCAAAACGGTGAGATTCTGGTCAATTATGATGAAGAGCAAGCTGATTTCGAGCGGGTTATGTCTGAAAGTACCGCTTTAATGGTCAATAAAATGCTGCAAGCAGTTGTAGATAGTGGGACAGCAAAAAGACTCCGCTATCAATACCATTTAAAAACGGCAATTGCAGGAAAAACAGGTACTACCCAACATCACTCTGATGGCTGGTTTATTGGTTATACGCCAGATTTAGTAGCAGGTGTATGGGTGGGTGCAGAATCTCCAAAAGTGCGCTTTCGGACCCTCTCCCTGGGACAAGGAGCCAATACTGCCTTGCCCATTTGGGGTAGATTTATGAACAAAGTATTTAAAGACCCTAAATACAAAAATTGGCGATCTTCTGAATTTAGAGCCTTGCCGGATTCGCTTTATTGGGAAATGGACTGTCCGCCCTTTTTAGAAGAAATGCCGATTGATGATGATTGGGAAACGGAAGAGTCTATAGAATCGCTATTTGACTGGATTTTTAAAAGAAAAAATAAGCGTGGGGAGGAAGCAGATATAATTATCAATGAAAGACCTCTTCCGCACGCTAATAAAAGAAATAAAAATTCAGAAAGAATCCGAAAGCGAAACGAAAAATTAAGGCGAAAGCAAGTTCAAAAACAGCAGCGAAAAAAATTCTTCGACCGCATTTTTAAGCGAAAAAATTAATCTAGTAATTCTTTATTAATCGATTGATAACCAATCCTTTAAAATATTCCCCTCCAATAGTTGAGAAAATAAGGTGCTAGCAAAAAAAGCGATAATCTGCTCCTGCTATTAACCCCTTATCTTTCATAAAATGTACAATTTCTTTTTGCCCTTTTGCCTCTGCGACTGCAATGATGAATTGCGGGCGGGGGAATTGTTGTATTATGGAAGGAGCCAGCAAAGCCTGACCATAAATCACCTTACCAATCTTTTTTTCATTATTACAAACCCAATGTAGTGGAATAGGTTGTTGGGTTAATTGCCGAACGATCCATTTGCCTTTTTTTCCAGCTCCCCACACGATTAATGGACGATCTTTATCGAAGTCCAGTTTTAGAAAATAGTGGAGTTTTAATTCTAAAAAGCGATTATCTGCGTAGTGGATGTGGGTGCGAGAGGTGCGAGTTGGATAATCTCTCCAAAGATGTAAAACCTGATCGACAGGAATGGTTTTTAGGTTCTTTTCATAAAATCGAAAACACAAATCGTAGTCTTCGGGGTAACGATTGGATCTAAAAGCTCCGCACCTTTCCAAATCCTCTCGATAAACCATCCAGCATGGAGAAGGGATGACACACTCTTTATAAACTTCTTGGAAGTTGGTGCCAGAAAAGCTCAATTGATTCAACCAATTTTGATATTTTTTATAGCCCTCCCCCAATTGACCTGTAGAAAAATATTGTACTAGCCCCAGAGAGAGATGCCCCGGCCCATTGGCAATTAATTGATTCTTAAGCACTTCCAGTTTATTTGATAGCATCAAATCATCCGAATCCATACGAGTAATCAATTGCCCTCGGCTTTTGGAATAAGCCAATCGCAAAGCGGGGATGATTCCTTTTTCAATATTATTAAAGACTTTAATTCGCGGATCAACTTGGGCAAATTCCTGCAAAATTTTTCCACTATTATCTGTTGAATGGTCATTGATTGCAATTAATTCCCACTGCCCCTCTGTTTGCTGAATAATGGAGTCCAGACAATCGCTTAGAAAAATAGCTGTATTTTTGACGGGGAATAATATGCTAATCAGCATTGGCGCGGTTTTTCTCTAAACTATAACTCTCAAGAACTAAATTTAGGGTTAAATTAGCGAAATCAAACTAATATCTAATCCTTATCTTTAGCTTTTAAAATAATCTGGTTATTAAATATGCTACGCAAATCGACCCTTAAAAAAATAAATGATTGGATTGAAGCGGGCTTTGAAAAGCGAAGCGAGGAGGCTAGCCAAGCATGCTGTGAATACTTTTTAAAAGCATGGGAAACGTTGCATAAACACGCACCTAAAAAATATAAGAATTTTAGCCTTTTGGTAGAAAAATATAATGAGGGCAAAGGAGATTACGATTGGTCGGGCTGGATTTGGGAAGTTGCTGAAGAGTTGGGAATTGCTGGAAAGCACCATTCTGAATACCTGGAACACCGAATCAAATTTATCGAATCTTTTCAAAAAAGGTTTCCCGAGACCTCTGATATGGAACTAATGGAATACTTGCAACGCATCTTGATTAAAACCCATTTTTTGCTTGGAGAAGAGGCAACTGGCGAGGCAGCCGTAAAGGATTTTTATAAAAAATTTAACTATTCCGTTTGGGGGTATATCGAATGGGGGGATGCGATTTTAAAAAATGCCAAAAATCCCTCTAGAAAGGTTAATGAAAAAGTAATTAGTATCTACAGAAAAGGCCTGAAATTAAAGGATGACGAAGAATTTTTAGCCATTTTGAAAGATCGGATAGAAAAGGTAGAAAAACAAATGCAACATTAATCAATCGAGTGCTCAATTTTTTTATGATCCAATATATCCTCAAACGAATTTTGTATTTTCTCCCTACTTTTTTGCTCGTTTCTTTAATTGTCTTTTTTTTAAGTAAATGTACAGGAGAAAAATTGAATTGTGAAGAGGACCCTATCTTTGATATTGAAAGATGCCGAAAGGAAGCACGGCTGAAAGGTTATGATAAACCTGTATTTTATTTCGCGCTCTCTACGGCAGCGCATCCTGACACCCTCTATAAATTTTTCAGGGAAGAACGGCGCACTGCATTAAGTAAATTGATTTCACAATATGGCAACTGGGAGCAGATCAATGCCTATTACCAACAAATAGGCCAACTAGAAAAAGAGTTGGAATCTGTCGCTTATGGCCAGCATAGTCGAGGGATTACCCAAATGAGAAAAGCCATCCAGTCCTTATTGGTCGCCTATAAAGACCCTACCATTCAGAGTCATTTAGAGCAAATCAATGTGGTTAGGCAAGATTCTGTCTTATCCGGTTTGAGTTCTTTAGTGGTTTCCTTAAATGGCGATTACAGGCGTTTAAAAGCCACTGCTACCCCTCATAAGTTATTGATTCCCAGTATAAAATGGTATGGATTAAATAATCAATATCATCATTGGTTGGGCAATTTTTTATCGGGAAATTTTGGTGTTTCTTTTAGAGATGGCCGTCCGGTGATGGATAAAATAAAAGACCATTTGCCCTGGACTTTGTATATTAATTTAACAGCTATTTTTTTTGCTTATTTACTTTCTATTCCGCTAGGAGTTTATTCCGCGGTTTACAGAAATTCGCAATTTGACAAATGGACTTCTTTTTTGTTATTATTATTGTTTTCCTTACCTGTTTTTTGGATTGGGACCATGTTAGTTAATTTTTTTACCACTCCAGAGTATGGTTTAAAGTGGTTTCCGTCTATTGGACTCCCTTCTTTTCCCGCTACTGCTACCATGTGGGAAAAGCTGTGGTTTAGTACGCCCAGCTTGATTTTACCCGTTTTTTGTGTCACTTATGGAGTTTTAGCTTTTATTACCCGACAGATGCGTAGCAGTATGTTGGAAACCTTACAGCAGGATTTTATCCGCACGGCGAGGGCAAAAGGTTTGTCAGAAAGGGCTGTCGTTTGGAAACATGCTTTTAGAAACTCCCTGTTTCCTTTAATTACTATTTTCGGAAGTGTGCTTCCTGCCGCCTTTGCGGGGAGTGTGATCGTAGAGCATATTTTTAGCATTACTGGTATGGGTTGGCTCCTGTTGGGCTCTATACGAGCAGGAGATTGGCCGGTTGTTTATGCTATACTGATGATTACAGCCCTGCTGACGATGCTGGGCATTTTGATTGCGGATATTTTGTATGCAGCCATTGACCCCCGTGTACGATTTGGTAAAAGGTAAGGCTTGTCTAAAACTATTATCGATTCAATTGATTAAATGCACCTGCTTTTATTGGATAGCTGTGGTGTCTTTTTCTTCTATTTCGTCACCATAAATATCTTCCCAAAATCCATCATCTTCGATGATTTCATCAGCAGAAGTATCAATATATTGATTGCAATCCAATTCAATACCAAGCTCGCCGGGCGGGCGGAAAAATTTTGCATGGGTATCAAAATTCAGACTTTTATCACTTTCCAAACGCACCATGAATTTGGCAAAGAAAGGGGCAGCCATCCTGCTGCCTTGTCCTAATGATTTATCTCTAAATCGGATCCATTGATCTTCTCCACCCACCCAGGTTCCTACTACGAGATTTGGAGTAAGGCCCACAAACCAGCCGTCAACGTGGTCGTTAGTGGTCCCAGTTTTACCTCCCACTTCTGATTTGATTTTATAAAAATCCCTTTTCCCCCTGGCAGCATTTTTTAACAGTTCTACCATCACATAGTTGGCATTAGCGTCAAGGGCTTTTCTTTCCAGCAACTCTTCTCTGTAAATGACCCGACCATTTCGGTCTTCAATTTTGGTAATAAAAACGGGTTTGTTATAAATGCCATTATTGGCAAAGGCAGTATAAGCTCCAGTTAATTCCTGAACGGATAGGTCAGTTGCACCCAGCGCAAGAGAAGGAACTGGCAAAATGCGTTTTTGCCCATTTGTATAAGTAGATTCTGTGTCAATGCCCATTCGAGCGACAATATCAACCACCGGTTCGGCGCTACCCAATTCTTTCATTAAAAAAACAGATACAGAATTGAGCGATTTTTTTAGCCCTTGCCATAAAGTGACCTCTCTTCTGCTAAAATTGCTAAAATTTTTGGGACTCCAATCTTCAGTTAAAAAGAAATTTCCGTCACCCACTTTGATGGTATGCTGCACATCCAATATTTTATAACAGGGAGAAAACCCCTGGTTTTGGATAGCGGTCGCATAGACAAAGGGCTTAAAAGTAGAGCCAACCTGCCTCAAAGAGGTGACGTGATCGTATTGAAAATACTTGTGATTGATGCCCCCCACCCAGGCTTTTACATGTCCGGAAATGGGATCAACAACCATACTACCCGTTTGTAAAAACATTCGGTGATATTTGATTGCTTCCAGGGGGCTCATCACCGTATCTTTTTCCATTTTATTATTATAGGCGAACACCTTCATTTCAACGGGTTTTTCGAAGGTTTTTTTCAGGTCTGCTTGAAAAATTTTCCACTGTTTTTGGAAAGCTTTCCAGTTTTTACTTTGCATGACCTTTCTGTAATTAGAGGCTTGGGAAGAGGTAATTTTATTTTCACTTATTAAGGCGGCAAAACCTTTGCTTTCATTGGTCATTCGCTCTAGATCTGTATCCCGCAAATTAATTTTGGGAAATTCTTCCTTTAGATTACTTAGCAGATCGCCAACGTGTTTCTGTTTTAGTTCTTGGTATAAATCGGTTTCTCTAATCAGGCGTTTCAAGGTTTTTTGGCGGATCTCCATCTGATAATCTGAAGTTTCGGCATCTCGATAGGTCCAGGGATCCATCCTTCTCCAGTGTCGATCAAAGATTTTTTGTAGTTCCTTCATGTGTTCCCACATGGCGGTTTCAGCGTGTTTTTGGATTTTTTGATCCAAAGTAGTATAAATTTTTAGACCATCTACAAAAATATTATAGGGGGTGCCGTCCGCTTTTTTATCGGCCGTTGTGTTTAAAATTTGTCGCAATTGTTCCCTCAATGCCATACGAAAATGAGGAGCTAATCCATCTCGATAAGTCTGGCGATTAAATTTCAGACCGAGGGGAAGTGCCCTTAAAGAGTCATATTCTTCCTGGGTGAGTAATGCCGCTTTTTGCATCTGTTTTAAAACAACCTCCCTGCGCTTTTTGGTTGTTTCTTCCCGTCTGACGGGATTGTATAAGGAGGGGTTTTTTAACATCCCTACGATCATTGCCGCTTGCTGAACATTCAAAGAATCCTGTGTAGTACCAAAATAAGTTTCCGCTGCCCCTTTTATACCAAAAGCACCATTGATGAATTCAAATTCATTTAAATACATTTTTATGATTTCTTCTTTGGTATAGGTGCGTTCCAGTTTTACGGCAGTTACCCACTCCCTTAGCTTCTGGATCATTCGTTCCCAAATATTTCTGGCGATTCTTCCTTCCTTATGTGTATAAATTAATTTGGCTAGCTGCTGGGTAATCGTACTGGCACCGCCTCGATTACCCATAAAAGAAACGGCTCTAATTAGGCCTTTCAAATCAATGCCTGAATGGTCGTGATAACGTATATCTTCTGTGGCTAATAGCGCATTAATTACATTAGGAGAAATTTCTTCGTACTCCACTGGAATCCTATTTTCTCGAAAATAGCCAGCTCCAAGTGTACTACCGTCGGCGGTATAAACCATAGAAGCAAAATTGTTCTTGGGGTTTTCAAGGCGTTCAAAGGAGGGAATTCTGCCATAAGAGGCGATGATGATTAAGACGGCAAAGGCGAGTATTCCCGCAATTATAGCAATCCAGAGTCCTTTGACAATCTTTTGATAGGTGGCAGCCCTCTCTAGACGAATTAATTCGCTTGACTTATTGGTAGTTTGCATTCAAAATATTTTTTGTACTCCGCATAGTATGTTTAGATGTGACTCGAATATACAAAGATACTTTTTGTCAAAACAGAATTACAAGGAATTTAACTAAACAATTGTAGGAACTTTGATATTTTGATAATAGTCCAAGCTTTCAATTATGAGTGCTTCTTCGCAAGTCTGATTGACCAATGCTTTTCCGGGATATTTTAGCAAAGTGAAGTTAATCTCGTCCTTTTCATTTTTTTTATCTTTTTGCATTAAGCGAACTAGCTGGGGGTAGGAAGTAGGAGAAAAGTTTTCTTTTCCGTAGATATTGATCAAAAAATTAGTGATTTCTTCCAACTGCTTCCAAGCTAAACCCACAGTGTGATGAGCAATATAAGACTCACAAATCATTCCTATTGCTACCGCTTCTCCATGTAGCAAAGGTTGGGGGCTTTGGAGTCGTTGACTTTCGAGGGCATGGCCGATAGTATGTCCAAAATTGAGGGCTTTCCGCAAGCCTACTTCAAAAGGGTCAATGGCTACGATTTGTTTTTTTATTTTCAAAGAAGGAATCAAAAAATCAGTCCAGTTAACCGTATCCAGAGAAGTTATTTGCTTAATCTTTTCCCATTGTTTGCTATCTTCGATCAAACTGTGTTTGATGATTTCTGCAAAGCCGCTTCGGATTTCTGCTCGGGGCAGTGTTTGATAAAAAATTGGATCAATAAATACAGCTTTAGGATTGGCGAAAACGCCAATGCTATTTTTAATTTGATTAAAATCGATTCCTAGTTTTCCACCAATCGAGGCATCTACTTGGGATAAAAGCGTTGTGGGTATTTGGATAAAATCAATGCCCCTTTTGTAAGTACTGGCACAAAATCCTCCCATATCTCCGATTACTCCCCCACCCAAATTAATACATAAAGCTCTTCGGCCGATACCTTTATCCATCATTTCCTTCCAAATGTATTGGCAAGTTTCTATATTTTTATAAGTCTCTCCTGCTGGCACACATATCCTTTCAAAAGAGAGAATATCCACGTTTTTAGCCAGTATTGGTAAGCAGTGTTGTTGCGTATTTTTATCTACAAGGACAATAGTGGAAGCATAACTTTTTTCTTTTAAAAAAGCGGCTAATTCTTTAAAAATGCTTCCGACGAAAATCGTATAACCCGTTAAATCTATTTGCTGCATGGATCGGTTTTTACCAAACTCCTTACTTTTTTCCTTCTTTGACACATTGTGTGGAATAAAGCTCTTTTTGTTAAAGAATCACTTTTTATTAGATGCAAAGGTAGAACAGAAAGTCGCTTTTCAAAAGTATCCGAAGTACCAATTAAATGATTTCTTGTAGAAAATTTGGAGCTATGCGTAGAAAAATAATGATTTTGCGGTATATAAAAAGCAATAACCGTTTAAACACGCACGTAGAAAAAAAAAAACTATTAATTTTGCAAAAATTTTGTTGTACCTATATAAAAAATGGACTTAGGGAATGATTATTGATTTTGCTTTGGCATCAACCTTTTCAACATAAATTTTATCTTCTTTGACAAATTTTATTATTATGAATCAAGATGTGGAAAAAACTCGATATTCTGAGGAAGAGTTGGAAGAATTTAAACAATTGATCGAACAAAAGCTAACAAAAGCCCAAGAGCAATTGAACTTTTACATGAATCAATTGGGGGAGATGTCAGAAAACCAAGAATCCAAAATCAAAGGTCTGGATGACGGTATTGGCACGGCAGAAGTAGAGCGAATGAACACTTTGGCAGCCAGACAAAGAAAGCATATTCGACATTTGGAAAATGCTTTATTAAGAATTCAGAACAAGGCGTATGGAATTTGTAGAGTAAGCGGAAAGTTGATTTCAAAAGAACGATTAAAGGCAGTTCCTCACGCTACCTTAAGCATTCATGCAAAACAAAATAAGAAAAAATAATTATCGTTGGTTTTACAGAATAGCCAACTAATAATCCAAATAGTGATTATACAATTCACGCTCGTATAATCACTATTTTTTTGAGGGAAATATGCCCAAGCGCACTGTATTCCCTTTCCTATTTTTAAGACAATAAAAACAAAAAGACTTGAAGCGTTCTTGGCTGGTTTTTGGTATTGTCCTATTGGTGCTGGTCTTGGACCAGACATTAAAGATTTGGGTAAAAACGAATATGGAGTACGGAGCGTATTTTTACCTGCTGGGCTTTGACTGGGCCCAAATTCATTTTGTAGAAAACCCCGGAATGGCTTTTGGTTTGGAATTAGGAGGTGACTATGGCAAATTGGCTCTTAGTTTATTTAGGATTGCTGCTGTTTTTTTCCTGATTTACTATATCGGTCAGTTGATCAAAATGAAGACAGCTTTTGGCCTATTGCTCAGCTTTGCCCTAATTTTGGCCGGCGCATTGGGCAATATTTTAGACAGTGCTTTTTATGGGCTGATTTTTTCCGCTTCTGACTATCACGGCGGGATTGCGCAGCTTTTCCCCCCTGAAGGCGGTTATTCAAGTTTTCTGCATGGAAAAGTTGTGGATATGCTCTATTTTCCCCTTTTTCAGGGAACGTTCCCCTCTTGGTTTCCTTATTGGGGGGGCGAGTCTTTCCTATTTTTCCGGCCAGTTTTTAATCTGGCAGACGCTTCTATTACCATTGGAGTACTCAATATTCTTCTCTTTCAAAGGAGCTTTTTTACTACACCAGAAACAGTTGAAAAAGATAAGGAGATCAATTCGTCAGAAGCCAACACCGACACTTTAGAGGTTACCAATAATGGTGGGGCGATCAATCAAAGCCTCGATATGAAATTAGAACAAGATGATACGGATGTGAATTTAAAAGACATTAAATAGCTTCAATACCGCTAAAATAACTACAAATACGAGCAGGCGATAGGCCCAAATCCCCGCACCTTCGTACTTAGAAGCATAAGAAGCAGTCAGCCATCCTCCTATGGTTTGCCCAATGGCCATTAACAAACCAAGATGCCAGTCAATCAATCCTTTATATTGAAAAATAGCTAGTACCAAAATTGTATAAACAGCCACTACAAAGCTCTTCACTGCATTCCCGTCAATGATATTATATTTAGCAACGAGCACCATCGCTGCAAGGTAGAATATACCCATACCCATTTGGATAAAACCTCCGTAAAAACCTAGGGCTAAAAACAAAGGAATCGTTATCCACCAAGGAGATACATTGGTATCATCCGTTTCCTGTAACCAGCGCCTAGGTTTGATCAAAATGACAAAAAGCATCAAGACCATTAAATACTGAAAAATGGTTTTAAACTGTTCATTACTTACCCATATTGCGACTAAGACGCCAATGACAGCTCCGAAGATTGTCGGTAGGGTATAAAGACTACTTTTACCAATATTTAGTTTATTATTTTTATAAAAGGCAGCTGTACTTGCCCAACCCGCAGTCAATACGCCAACCCGATTGGTGCCATTAGCCATATTGCCAGGCAGGCCTAAAAGCTCTGTAAGAATCGTCAGGGTAATAGCAGAGCCATTGCCCGCTAAAGTATTAATAACACCAGCCAAAAAACTACCAGCTAGGGCAATAAAGTAATGAAACCAGTTTAGTTCCATAAATTGATTTTAGGGCTCTTTGATAGACTGACAAAGTTCTATCAATACACCATTTGCACTTTTGGGATGTAGAAAGCAAACCAATTTATTATCTGCTCCCTTTTTGGGGGTTTCATTGATTAGTCGAAAGCCTTCCTTTTCGAGGCGTTTCATTTCTTTGTAAATATCCTTTACCTCAAAAGCAATATGGTGGATTCCCTCCCCTTTTTTATCAATGAATTTGGCAATTGGGCTATTAGGATCGGTTGCCTCTAGCAATTCTACTTTTGAATGCCCTATTTTAAAAAAAGAAGTATTGACATGCTCAGAAACGACCGCTTCTATTTTATAATGTTTTTTACCCAGCAATTTTTTAAACAAGTCATTACTGTTTTTCAGATCTTTCACAGCGATTCCTATATGTTCCAGTCTAATCATTAGTTAGAATCTTATGATTAAAAAAGGGTGTATCTTTCAAAGAAAAATACACCCGATGATTTTTCAATATTAATATAGCACTATGCAGCCAATTCTTCTCTAATTTTATTCAAAGCGGACCCTGCTTTTACCCAGTCAATCTGCGCCTGGTTATAGGAATGCGCCACTTCAAAAGTATCGGAAGTACCGTCCGCATGGTCTAGTCGAATCATTAAGGTTTTGCCTGGAGCCATCTTATCAAAATCCAGAATATTTACCTTGTCATCCTGGCGCACTTTATCGTAATCTGCAGGATTTACAAAGGTCAATGCCAGCATGCCCTGCTTTTTGAGATTGGTTTCATGGATACGGGCAAATGATTTCACAATTACCGCGTGCACCCCTAGAAAACGGGGTTCCATTGCCGCATGCTCCCTGGAAGAACCCTCTCCTAGATTTTCCTCTCCAAAAACGACCGAGCCGATATTATGATCTCGATAATAACGAGCGGTATCTGGCACCGGACCATACTTCCCTGTTTCTACATTGAGTACATTATTGGTTTCTTCATTAAAATAATTGACCGCTCCGATGTAACAGTTATTGGAGATATTTTCCAGATGTCCTCTAAATTTCAACCAGGGCCCAGCCATAGAAATATGATCGGTTGTACATTTTCCTTTTGCTTTGATTAACACCCGCATCCCTTCGAGTTGGGATTGGGTCAGAGGTTTAAAAGGCGTTAATAGTTGCAACCTATTAGAGCTTGGATTTACTTTTATTTCTACACGACTGCCATCGTCTATGGGAGGGATAAACCCCGCATCCTTTACTTCAAAACCCTTCGGAGGCAATTCTATTCCTGTTGGTGGGTCGAGTTTTACTTGTTTGCCATTTTCATTAGTTAAAGTATCTTTCAAAGGATTAAAGCCCAAATCCCCAGCGATAGCCATAGCGGTCACAATCTCGGGAGAAGCTACAAAACCATGCGTATTAGGGTTTCCGTCATTTCTCTTGGCAAAATTTCGGTTAAAAGAGGTGATAATCGAGTTTTTACGGCTAGGGTCGTCCGTGTGCCTTGCCCATTGGCCGATGCAAGGTCCACAAGCATTAGCTAAAACGATGCCGCCAATTTTTTCAAAGTCATCCAATAGTCCATCTCTTTCGACGGTGTATCGGATTTGCTCTGAACCCGGGGTTACCGTAAATTCCGATTTTACTTTGAGGTTCTTTTGAGTCGCTTGCTTTGCCAAAGAAGATGCTCTGGTCAAATCTTCATAGGAAGAATTGGTGCAAGAACCAATCAAACCTACCTCCAACTTTTGCGGGTATCCATTTTTTTTGACTGCTTGTGCAAATTTGGAAATTGGCCAAGCCAGGTCAGGCGTGTAAGGCCCATTGATATGCGGTTCTAGTTTGGACAAATTGATATGAATAACCTGATCGAAGTATTTTTTAGGGTCTTTGTAACATTCAGGGTCACCTGTCAAATGCTGTTTTACTTTATCTGCTAATCGGGCTACATCGGCTCTACCTGTTGCCTTTAGATAGCGTTTCATAGAAGTATCGTAGCCAAAGGTAGAAGTAGTCGCCCCTATTTCTGCGCCCATATTGCCAATGGTTCCTTTGCCTGTACAGGAAAGCCTTCTGGCTCCAGGGCCAAAATATTCTACGATGGCTCCCGTGCCTCCTTTTACAGTGAGAATGCCCGCTACTTTTAAAATTACATCTTTGGCAGAAGTCCAACCTTTTAGATAGCCCGTTAGTTTTACCCCGATTAACTTGGGCATTTTCAACTCCCAGGGCATTCCGGCCATTACATCAACTGCATCCGCTCCTCCGACGCCGATCGCCACCATCCCCAAGCCACCTGCATTGGGTGTGTGCGAGTCTGTCCCGATCATCATGCCACCCGGAAAAGCATAATTTTCTAAAACGGTTTGGTGGATAATGCCCGCGCCCGGCTTCCAAAGCCAATGCCATATTTATTAGAGACGGAAGCTAAAAAATCATATACTTCTGAATTGACATCATTAGCAGTCGCTAAATCTTTATTCGCTCCCGTTTTTGCCTGAATGAGGTGGTCACAATGGACGGTGGAAGGCACCGCTACGGCAGGCTTTCCCGCCATCATAAATTGCAATAAAGCCATTTGAGCCGTTGCATCTTGCATAGCTACGCGGTCAGGAGCAAAAAAGACGTAATCTTTTCCTCTTACATATTTCTTTAAAGGCGATTCGGGGTGCAGATGAGCATACAAAATTTTTTCTGCCAGCGTGAGCGGGCAACCAAGTTTCTTACGAGCTGCCTCTACTTTGGCGGGCAAGGCTTCATAAACTGCCTTAATCATCTCAATATCAAAAGCCATAGCTTAATTATTTTAGAAGTTTTTATAAAAAGTAGATTGAAATCAAATCTTTCAAATGGCTGCAAAGGTACAATTTTTGGCCTACCTTGCATATTTAAAAACAACTTTATTGCTACGATAGATTTATGAACAGGTACAAAAAAATAGTGATAAAAATCGGCACAAATGTTTTGACCAGAAAAGATGGATTTTTGGACATAACGGCAATTAGCCATTTAATAGACCAGATTGCCCAATTAAAGCAAAAAGGCATGGAAGTCATATTGGTTTCTTCTGGAGCAGTGGGGGCTGGAAAATCAATTTTGAAGCTTTCTAAAGATTTGAATCGGGTGGTTCAAAGACAGGTCTATTCAGCGGTCGGGCAGGTTCGTTTAATGAATGCTTATACAGACCTATTCGACAATTATCAGATTTTTTGTGCACAGGTACTGGCAACAAAAGAGGATTTTAGAGATCGTACGCATTATTTGAACATGAAAAACTGCTTCCAGGCTTTGCTTAGAGATAATGTTCTTCCTATTGTAAATGAAAATGATGTCATTTCTGTCCACGAATTAATGTTCACGGACAATGATGAGTTGGCAGGTTTGATCGCAGCCATGACCAATGCAGAAGCCTTAATTATGCTGAGTAGCGTGGATGGCATTTTGAACGGCGATCCAGGGGCTCCTGACAGCAAACCTATTCCCGAAATTAGCCCAGCGGATAAAAATTTAGAAAAGTACATCCTGCCCGCTCGTTCTTCTTTTGGAAGAGGCGGAATGGCGACCAAGCTCAAAATGTCACAAAAGGCTTCCAAATTGGGCATTACTACTTATATCGCCAATGGAAAGCGCACAAATATTATTTTGGATATTATCAAAGGTGACTTTATAGGGACCAAAGTACTTCCTAAAAAAAATGCTTCTAATATCAAAAAATGGATTGCGCTCAACGAGTCGGAACGAAA
This sequence comes from Saprospiraceae bacterium, assembly GCA_965222705.1. Lineage (GTDB taxonomy): Bacteria > Bacteroidota > Bacteroidia > Chitinophagales > Saprospiraceae > JAFMDF01. The sequence continues at coordinate 15,799 of CBDCUO010000037.1, forward strand.
AGGAACAGTCTATATCAATGACGGAGCCGCAGCCGCATTGTGTTCGACCGAAAAAGTTTCCAGTTTGCTACCCGTTGGAGTTACAAAGATTGAAGGTACTTTTCAAAAAGGAGATATTATAAAAATAGTCAGTGAAAAAGGCGTTTTGCTGGGAATGGGGCTGGCGCAATACGATGCCGATAAGGCGACTGCGTATATTGGCAAAAAGGGAAAAAAAGCTTTGATCCATTACGATTACCTGGTGATTGAAAAGGTACTACGCTCAACTTAGAGCTTGTTGCTGCTAGCTTACTCCTATAAAGCGACTAGTGTGTTTTGACATTTTTCAAAAACTCTTCAGCTCTATTTTTAGCGGAAATCGTTGATGGACCATTTTTATATAATGGGCCGATTGCGCCTCTTTGGGCTCAAACAAAACGACTAGCTTTTCTTTTGTTTTGGAGGTTTGTATCAGCTTGTCGAGTAAACCATTTTGATTGGAAAAAAAATAAAAATGGTAGCGTTTATTAAATCTGGAGCGATAAACAGTATGAGCGGCAGCTATATATTTTTTGTCAGCAGAAATAGGGCTGGTTAGCAGTAGGCGAAAGTTTTTTTGCAGATTTTTGAGAATGATTTTTTTATTTAAATCAACGATAATATAATTGACTTTAAAGGCGGCATTTTCAAGTTCGAAATCAAAAATTTTAGCTCCAAATTCTGTAGTAAAAGCTACTCGATGGTGCTGTTTTTTTAATTTTTTAATCGCTAAGATGCCTCCAAAATGATTGCCAAAGGCTTCGATTTTTGCTTTATAGACATAATCTTTTTCAGGGTTGGAAAAGTAGGTGTTTTCAAAAAAAGTTTCTTGCAGCGCGACAGGGTTTAGGTTTTTAATGGTGCGAAGAGTGCAGGAACCTAGGAGGAAACAGCTTAAAAGTAGCCAAAAGAGGAGGGCAAGATGATTCCTAAAAGCTTGTTTGCGATGGTCAATTGCTGAACACTTCATCCGCTATGCTTGTATTGAGCTGCCTGTTTTCAAAAACAATTTGGGTATAATCTTCTGTGGGTTCTATCATTTTGACTGCTAGTACGTTGGCCTCTTTTGCGTCAAAAGTCAACTCGAAGGCTTTAATATAAGTGTTTAATTCCTTTCGATTTGGATAAAATTTAACAAGAAAATGACCGCCCTTTTTAAAATAAGCGATGCGAAATTCTTGCTCATCAAACAGGTCGCCCTTCATACTTTTGGCAATCAAATCATTGAGCGACTGGAATCTTTTGTTGCCTTTTAGATTGATTTCCTCTCTGGTGCCTTCGTCATTGATATGGAGCTTATCTTCTTTGAATACGATGCTATATCGGTAAGGGTCAGTATATTCCCACTTAATTAAATCAGGGGCTTTGAATACCATTTTCCCAAAGGTTTCGATGTCATTGGATAAAAAATCCAGGTGTTTTTTTTGTACAAAATTGCTGGTAATGGTCTGAATATTACTGGCGGTTTTTAAAACTTTTGATTTTAAAACAGCCGCTTCGTCAGCACTTAATTCTACTTCCTGAGCGAATCCAAACGGTGCGCTCATTCCCACTATTAGTAAAATTGTCAATAATTTAGTCATAGGCTTTTATATTCAATAATTCCTCCACACTAACTGCCTGGAACTGCTGTCGGTCCAAAAAAACTAAAAGGTCTTTTAGCACTTCAACGGTTCGTTGGCTGGTATCATGGAATAAAATAATGGCTCCTGGTTTTAGTTTTCTGATAATTCGACGAAATATTTTCTTCTTTTCTTTAATAACCGTATCTAAAGAACGAATGTTCCAGCCTATGCTAGTATGCTTGGAAACCAATAATCCTTTTTTTATAGAAGGATTGGTCACGCCAAAGGGCGGACGGAAGAGTTTCATCTCTTGACCCGTCAGTTCTCTGACGAGGGTATTGGTCTTGTTTAATTCTTCTACGATTTTTTTTTTAGAATAAAAACCCAAAAAATTGGAATGGCTATAAGAATGGTTACCAATTGTATGCCCCTCTGCGACTATTTTTTTTAGTAATTCAGGGTGCTTTGCTATATTTTTGCCGATGCAAAAAAAGGTGGCTTTTATTTGATGACTACGAAGCAATTCTAATACTTGTGGTGTGTAGGTCGGGTTGGGACCGTCGTCAAAGGTAAGGGCTATTTTTTTGCCTTTGCAGTTTGGGTTGAAACTCAGCAAAGGGAAGTGGTAATTCCACAAAATATTAAAAGAACCGACGATAGTCAAGACCAACCAAATAAACCCAATAAATAGGAAAGTGCCATAAGGAATGATGATATAAAAACGGGCTATAAGGAGTAGCAACAGCAATAGCAGGCAGAAAGTGTTGACCGATTTGAATTTCAAAAATTTCATTGGACAAATTTAGCAATTAATTGTACTAAAAACATGAATGTCATTATTACTGGAGGGACAAAAGGTATTGGAAAGGCAATAGCGTTAAGATTTGCAAAAGCAGGTTTTAATATCGCCCTTTGTGCCCGAACTAAAGCGGACCTTCGAGCTACAAAAAAAGAGCTTGAGTCAATCAATCCTACTATTATTGTCATTGCCGAGCAGGTGGATCTAAATACGAAGACAGCTACTCAAAAATTTGCCAAAAAAATTCTTGAAAAATGGAATAGGGTAGCAGTATTGGTGAATAATGCGGCTACTTTTTTGCCCGGAACGATCTTGGAAGAATCCGATGGTTTTTTAGAAAACATGATGATGACCAATGTTTATGCTCCGTATTATTTGACACGCGCTTTATTGCCTACTTTTTTGAAGCAAGGAAGGGGGCATATTTTTAATATTTGCAGTGTAGCCAGCCAAAAGGTCTATCCAAATTGCAGTGCTTACGTGATTTCTAAATATGCCTTATTCGGTTTCACAAAAACTTTGCGGCAAGAACTAATGGACAAAAACATCAAGGTAACGGCTGTTCTGCCCGGGGCCACGCTCACCAATTCCTGGGTAGGGACTGACTTACCAAAAGGGCGCATTATGCCGCCAGAAGACATTGCTAATGCCATTTGGGGAGCCTATAATATGAGTGGTAGTACAACGGTAGAAGAAATTGTGATGCGTCCACAATTGGGGGATTTGTGAGAGCGGGTACTAGTCACTTAGTTATGACTCCTTACATTAATTGCTCACTGGTCATTCCAAAGCGTCTTTCTCTATCTTGAAAATTGAGGATACATTCAAAAAAATGCTGTTTGCGAAAGTCTGGCCAATATATAGGGAGAAATTGAAATTCCGCGTAGGATAATTCCCATAACAAGAAGTTGCTCAAGCGGGTTTCGCCACTGGTTCGAATCATTAATTCCGGATCGGGGAAGTCATGAGTGCTAAGAGCAGATTTAAAAATGGCTTCTGTGATTTCATCGGGGTTAATCAGTTGATCTTTAACTTGCTGGGCAATGTTTTGGGTAGCATTTAAAATATCCCAGCGTCCGCTATAATTCAGTGCCAGGACTAGGTCCATACGGGTATTATTTTTGGTACTTTCTATACCTTTTAGCAAGGCTCTGTGGGTTGTGGTAGGCAGTTTTTCCAGATCGCCAATGGCTTTGAGCCGGATATTATTTTTATTTAAAGTTTTGACTTCTTTGTGGACGGTATCTACCAGCAAGCGCATTAGCGTATTTACCTCAAAAGAAGGGCGATTCCAGTTTTCGGTAGAAAAGGCGTACAAAGTCAGATATTTAATACCAATTTCGGCGGCGGCTTCTGAAATTTCTCGAACGGCTTTCACGCCGTTTTTATGTCCAAATACCCTTGGCTTCCCCCGCTGTTTGGCCCAGCGACCGTTGCCGTCCATGATGACCGCAATATGCTGGGGCAATTTCTTTACATTGATCTTTGACTTTAAATCCTCCATGTTTTATGACCTTTATGTAAGTCGCTTAGCCTTTCTCTGCCATTTGCTGTATTACTTCCGGCTTCATTTGCGGAAAAAATAATACTTCTTGGATCGAACTTTGATTAGTCAATAGCATGGTCAGGCGGTCAATACCAATCCCTAGACCCGAAGTGGGCGGCATACCATATTCCAAAGCCCGTAGAAAATCCTCATCCAGAACCATCGCTTCTTCATCACCTCTCTGAGCCAATTTTAGTTGTTCTTCAAAACGCATTCGCTGGTCAATGGGGTCATTTAACTCTGAATAGGCATTGGCGATTTCTTTTCCATTGACAAATAATTCAAAACGCTCTACCAATCCCTCTTTGCTTCGGTGTTTTTTTGCCAAAGGGGTCATTTCTATCGGATAGTCGGTGATATAAGTCGGCTGGATCAAGTGGTCTTCCACCTTGGCTCCAAATATTTCATCCACCAGCTTTCCTTTGCCCATAGAAGGATCCACCTCAATGTGCAATTGTTTGCAAACCATTCTTAATTCATCCTCTTTCATTTTAGAAATATTGATCCCTGTATATTCTTTGATGGCATCGTACATGCTTAGGCGGCGATAGGGTGGCGTAAAATCAATGATGTGATCGCCCATCTGCGTTTCCAATGTGCCATTTACTTCTTTGGCGATATAAGCAAGGCAGTTTTCCACCATTTCCATCATCCAGACGTAGTCTTTATAAGCTACATAGATTTCCATAGAGGTAAATTCGGGATTATGGGTTCGATCCATGCCTTCATTTCTGAACATTTTGCCGATTTCATAAACGCCGTCAAAACCACCAACAATCAACTTTTTTAAGTACAGTTCATTGGCAATACGCATGTATAAAGGCATGTCCAGGGTGTTGTGATGCGTTTTAAAGGGTCGAGCAGCGGCTCCGCCATGTATAGGCTGCAAAATGGGGGTTTCCACTTCCAGCCAACCCTGCGCATCAAAAAAAGCCCGCATAGCTTTGATGATTTTGGTTCTTTTTAGAAAAACCTCCTTGATTTGTGGATTAACGGTTAAGTCCACATAGCGTTGGCGATAACGCAATTCGGGGTCTTTAAATTCATCGTAAATGTTACCTTGTTTATCTCTTTTTACAATGGGCAAAGTTCGAAGCGATTTCCCTAAAAAAGTCAATTGCCTGACATGAATGGTTACCTCTCCCGTCTGAGTGCCAAATAAATAGCCTTCTACACTGATAAAATCGCCGATGTGCAATTGTTTGATTAGGGTATTTATTTGCTCTTTTTCCACCTCCGTTACACCGATTTCTCCTTTTCTAAGATATAACTGAATGCGTCCCTGCGAATCTTGCAGTTGAGCGAAAGGCCCTCGTTGCCCCATAAAGCGGCCGGCGATTTTTACAGAAGGCAATTTTTCAGGGGCATACGCTCCCAAGGCACTTACTCGAATGACCTTTATAAAATCCTCCAAAGCCATGGTCTCCCTGCCAATAGAAACATCAAAGGTCACTTGTGTTTCCAAGCTCAGGTCTTTATCGTCCAATATCGCTTGTGCTTTAAAACGCCTTTTGATCAATGATTCTACGATCTTTTCTGCCTTGACCTTGCCAATTCCCTCCAGCTTTTCTACCTCCTTTACCAGATTTGCACGGTATTCGCGGGTCGTAAAATCCGTTGTTTTAAAATTTATTTCTACATATTTGGCTGGAAACGGATCCACGCCCAACTCTCTGATTTTCTGCAAGGAATCGCGCCTTACCTGATCCTGGTCGCTTAAATGATGCATATCATACCTAGTTTAAAAGAAAATTTATTTTTTAGGAAATGCAAAAATAGCAGGATTTGAGGAAAAGGGAGAGGGATTTAAAAAAAATCAACTGCTTGGTAGATAAACTGGATAGTCTAAAAAAATCTTTTATTTCTCAAGTATCCCATCTTGATCTCGCATACATTGCTGCTAATCCGCATTTTGAGGATACAAGCAAAACTTTACTCAAAAAAAATTTGCATTTTCAAAAAGTTATTTTACATTTGCATTAACCATTTGGTTAAACCATTCGATTGATGCAAGTAACAACGGAACATATCATTTTGAATGCCGCCAAAGACATCTTTGTTAAAAAGGGTTATGCAGGGGCCAGAATGCAGGAAATTGCAGATGAGGCAGGTATTAATAAAGCGATGCTGCATTATTATTTTCGGTCGAAAGCCAAATTGTTTCAGGTGATTTTGGAGCAAACTATGGGACAATTGATCCCCAAAGTGGCACAAGCTTTTGAAATGGAAGGGATTGTTATAGAAAAAATTGAATTTTTAATTCAAAATTATATTCAAACTATTCGAGAAAATCCGCATGTTCCTATGTTTATTTTGCACGAACTGTCCCAAAATAGGGTAGAGTTTTTGGTGAGGATAAAAGAAAAAATGACCCAATTCCCCAATTTTCAACAGTTTTTTCAGCAAATCGAATCAGAGGCAAAAGCAGGGAAGATACGTGCCTTTAATCCCGTTCATTTGTTATTGAACATTATGAGTCTATGCGTTTTTCCCTTTATCGCCAAGCCAGTTGTCACCAATTTAGTTGGTATCCCTGACTTAATGTATGACCAACTGATGCAGCAACGAGAAAAAGAGGTGATAAAGTTTGTGAAAAATGCACTTTCACCCTAATTTTTTTACCCTCAATTTAACCAAATAGTTAAACCAAGAATTTAATTTTAACTATGGAAAATCGCCTAATCATACCCTTAATAAGCTGCTACTTTGCTTCTTTTTTAAGTGCTCAGGTCACAGATTTGTCCCTTTTGGAAGCCTACCAATTGGTAGAAGCTCAATATCCGAATCTAAAAAATAGTGCATTGCTGGACGAACTACATCGGATTGATTTTAAAAAACTGGATATTGCCCAACTGCCCGATATTCAATGGAAAGCGGATGGACGTATTCAGTCTGAAGTAACAAAATTGGGTGGCGAAGGACTGCCTTTTCAAACAGATTTGCCGCTTTATAGCTTGAAAACCTACTTGGAAGCTAATTATGTATTGTATGATGGTGGTTTGCAGGAAGCCCAGCAAGAACAACTAGCCACACAATTGTTAGCCGACAAGCAGTCGCTGGAAGTGGAAAAATATGGTTTAAGAGAGCGAGTGAATCAATTATTTGTGGCTGTTTTGCTCCATCGGCAGCAGGTAAAACTATTGGATATAACGCTAGAAGATTTGGCAGCACGACGAGCCATCATTGCTGCTGGGGTGGAATATGGAACCGTTTTGGAAAGCGAAGTTGCCAAAATCAAAGTTCGGGAACTAGAAATCGAAGCAGAAAAATCCAATCTACTTTTGTCTGAAAAAGGTTCGATAGCCATGCTTGCTGCTTTGACGGGTACGGAGATGAGTCAACAAGTGGTATTAGGACTTCCTGCATTGCCAGCCAAAGAATTTATTCCTGAACTCAATCGTCCAGAACAAACCCTTTTTCAATTGCAAAAACAGGCTTTATTAAGTCAAGAAAAATTATTGGACATGGACAATAAACCCAAAGTCGCTGCTTTTGCCCAAGCAGGTGTTGGCTATCCCAATCCCCTTAATTTTTTGGATAATGATTTTGCCCCTTTTGCTTTAGGCGGTATTCGCTTTCAATGGAAAATCACCGATTGGGACAAGGCGGAATTAGATAAAGAGCGATTGTCTATCGCTGCTCAACAAATTGATAATCAACGAGCTACGTTTGAACATAATTTGAACACCCAAATGGGACAGTACCTAGCAGAAGTAGAACGCCTGCAAGCACAAATTCAAAAACAGGAAACTATTGCTGCCTTACAAGCTGATATTTTAAAGCAATTAGCGGCGCAATTGGAGCATGGTGTTATTACTGCTACGGATTATCTGACCCAAGCCAATGCAGCATTATTGGCTCGACAAAAACTGGAAGTTTTTCGTTTGCAATTATTAAAAGTACAGCTAGTGTTTTTGAATAATCGAGGTACTTTAAAATAAAGACAATGAGACATTACATTTATTTTCTATTGCTTCCCTTAACGCTTTTCGCTTGCCAACAAGTCGAAGAGCGAGCAGATGCCTATGGCAATTTTGAAGCAACCGTCACGACAGTTAGTGCGGAAGCCAATGGGCGACTCCTTTTTCTGAAGGTAGAAGAAGGACAAAAAATGACCGCAGGCATCCTAATAGGGCAAGTAGATACCACGGCCTTGCATTTGCAACGCTTACAATTGCAGGCAACGATAGGTACACTCCCTAAAAAACTAAGAACGGCTGAGCCGGATATTCAAGTATTAGAAGACCAAAAGCGCAATCTGATTCGAGAACGGGATAGACTCCAAAAACTGGTTGCCGCCAAAGCTGCTACTTCCAAGCAACTGGACGATTTAAATGGGGAAATTGTAGTCGTCGAACAGCGTATTCAGGCAGCCCGCTCGCAAGCACAAACTGTCAATCGGGGTATTTTGGCGGAAAAAGCTCCTTTAAAAGCGCAAATTGAAGTCATCAAAGAGCAAATTCGAAAAGCGAAAATCTATAATCCCATTAATGGAACGGTACTAACCAAACTCGCAGAAAGCTCGGAAGTGGTCGCTATGGGAACACCGCTTTATCGCATCGCTGTTTTAGACACTTTGATATTGCGGGCCTATACGGACGCCGTGCTACTTCAAGATATCCATATTGGAAAGGAGGTAGCGGTTTTGGTAGATAGTGGAGCAGATAATTATCAATCTTTACAGGGTAAAGTTACTTGGATTGCAGAAGAAGCAGAATTTACGCCCAAAACCATTCAGACCAAAGAAGATAGGGTGAACTTGGTCTATGCTTTTAAAATCGAAGTGCCGAATCCGGATGGTTTATTAAAAATAGGGATGCCTGCGGAGGTGAATTTTAAGGAAAAAGAGAATAAAATATCAGAAAAATAATGACCGCTATTCAAATAGAAAATATCAGCAAATCCTACGGCTCTACAAAAGCCCTTGACGCCATTCATTTTTCGGTAGAAAAAGGGGAATTGTTCGGACTAATTGGACCAGATGGCGCAGGCAAAACGACGCTATTTAAAATACTAACTACCCTGTTGATGCCCGATGCAGGGCAGGCTATAGTGGAAGGCTTTGACACGATCAAGGAGTATAAAAAAATCCGAAAAATAATTGGCTATATGCCTGGTAGATTTTCTTTGTATCAAGACCTGTCAGTGGAGGAAAACTTGAATTTCTTTGCGACCATTTTTGGCACAACGATTCAAGAGAATTATCATTTGATTGAAGATATTTATGTGCAAATAGCCCCTTTTAAAAAACGGCGAGCAGGAAAACTATCGGGCGGTATGAAGCAAAAACTGGCATTGTGTTGCGCTCTTGTTCACGAACCCAAGGTGTTATTTTTAGATGAGCCCACTACAGGTGTAGATGCGGTCAGTAGAGCAGAATTTTGGGAGATGCTACAACGCTTGAAAGCCAAAGGCATCACCATTTTGGTCAGTACGCCTTATATGGACGAAGCCTCCCTTTGTGAACGCATCGCCTTGATTCAAAATGGCAAAATACTGCAAATTAATTCGCTGCAACATATTACAAACAGTTATCAAAAACCGCTTTATGCGGTGCGTGCTACGGGCTTCTATCAATTGCTAAAGGACTTGCGTCATCAATCATTTACAGAACGAGTAGAGCCTTTTGGCGAGTACTTGCATTTGACGACTAAATCAGGCGTATCCGAAGCGACCATTCATACTTTTTTACAGGAAAAAGGGCATACAAAGATTGAATTAAAGGTAACGACAGCTACTATTGAAGATGTTTTTTTGGATTTGATGTAATCGCAAATAAATAGGCTTTTTTTCGATTATAATCGCAAAAATAAACTTATATTTAGGATTATAAATTGAATTAAACAACATAGGATGGTACAACGAAATATACAAACAAGTATAGAAGGATTAATTGATTTTGATAAAGCAATTATTATTAAAGGAGCTAGACAAGTAGGCAAAACAACTCTTATTAAAGCCCTTCTAGCAGGCAAGTCAAACGTTCTATGGATTGATGGTGATGATCCACAAGATAGATTATTGTGGAATAACACCTCGAAAGCCAATCTGAAACTATACATAGCAGATTTTGACTTCATCGTTTTTGATGAAGCACAAAGAATTGAGAATATCGGACTAACTGTAAAAATGATTTTGGACTTGAAAATGAAAAAACAAGTATTTATTTCAGGTAGTTCTTCTTTGAATCTTTCCTCCAGTATCAATGAAGCACTTACTGGTCGAAAATGGACCTTTGAGTTATTCCCGTTTTCATGGTCAGAAATAGTAGGCGAAATAAAATTGTTTCCTGCCATTCAGGCACTTGATGTATTACTAATTTATGGTAGCTACCCAGAAATATTTTTATCCAACAAACATAAAATTAGACGCTTAAAAGAATTGTCATCTTCTTATCTATATAAAGATATTTTAGAAGTAGGACAAATAAGAAAACCGGACTTAATTATAAAACTCTTAAAAGCACTTGCTTTTCAGGTTGGGGCGGAGGTTTCCTATAATGAATTAGCTAATATGCTCCAAGTAGATAATCAAACGATCAAAAAATATATTGGTCTGCTAGAAGATAGTTATGTGATTTTTAGAATTGAGCCACACGCTACTAATAAGAGAAAAGAAATTGCTACTTCCAGAAAAATTTATTTTTATGATAATGGCATTCGCAATGCTCTCATTAATAATTATAATCCGCTTTCAGAGAGGAATGATATAGGGGCACTTTGGGAAAATTTTATCGTTAGTGAATTTCTTAAAAAACAGGCATATTTAGAGCAAGATGGTACGATCAAATTTTGGCGAACAAAGTCTGGTTCAGAGATAGATTTAGTACTAGATGTAGGTCCAAGTCTTTCAGTATATGAAATAAAATATAATTCGAAAAAAAAAGGAAAATTTTCACAGCTATTTATTGAACAGTACCGACCTGAGGTAATGGCGACCATTAACCGAGCGAATTTTTTTGAATATTTGAAATAATGTCAGTTTCGATGAAATAAGTCACATTGAACCAACCAGCCAAATAAGTTAAATGCCTATACCCGCCTATGCCATAAAAGCCAGCAATCTTACCAAACGATTTGGTGATTTTACTGCCGTGGATGCCATTACTTTTGAAGTAAAGGAAGGCGAGATTTTCGGCTTTCTGGGCGCTAATGGCGCAGGTAAAACCACCGCTATTAAAATGCTCATTGGCTTGAGTCGTCCAACGGAAGGAATGGCCAATGTGGTGGGGTTTGATGTCTATAAACAAACCGAACAGATTAAGGAAAATATCGGCTATATGAGCCAAAAATTTAGCCTTTATGAAGACCTAACCGTTCGAGAGAATATTCGTTTTTATGGAGGGATTTATGGTTTGACAAGGCGACAAATTAAGCAAAAAACGGAAGCCATTATCGAAACACTCCAATTACAAAAAAATGCAGATAAAGTGGTGCAGGATTTACCGTTGGGTTGGAAGCAAAGATTGGCATTTGCTGTTGCAGGCGTACATGAACCCAAAATCATTTTTATGGATGAACCAACAGGTGGTGTGGACCCTGCTACCCGTCGTCAATTCTGGGAAATGATTTATGAAGCCGCCCATAAGGGCATTACCATTTTTGTGACGACGCATTATATGGATGAAGCAGAATATTGTGACCGAATCAGCATTATGGTGGCTGGAAAAATGGAAGCCCTGGGTACGCCTCGGGCTTTGAAAGCACAGTTTGAAGCAGCCAGCATGGAGGAGGTGTTTTTGAAATTGGCAAGATAGTACGTATCTTTCTTTACATTTCTAAAATAGAAAAATATGATAACAAATATCAAGCAACTGGATTTATCAAAAAAATATACTTACGCAGATTATCTAACATGGCAATTCAAAGAACGGGTTGAACTTATTAGGGGACGAATTCTTAAAATGTCTCCTGCCCCTAACCTAAAACATCAAAGAATTTCAGGCGATTTATTTTATGAGATAAAGAGTTTTGTCAAATATAACAAATGTCAGGTGTTTCATGCTCCTTTTGATGTTCGTTTACTCACCTCAAAGAAAAAAGATAAAATAGATACCGTAGTACAACCTGATATTACTGTAGTTTGTGATGAGCAAAAACTAGACGAACAAGGATGCAATGGAATCCCTGATATAGTGATAGAAATTTTATCGCCTGGCAATACGAAGCGAGAAATGAAAGAGAAATTTGAATTGTATCTAACTGCTAAAATCCCTGAATATTGGCTAGTGGACCCAGAAAGAGAATCCATTATTGTATATACGTTAAATGAAGAGCAAAAATACGTGGGCAGTAAGCCTTATATGGAAGGGGATACTATTAAAAGCACAACCCTAACAGGCTTTGAATTGGTAGTGGCAAGTATATTCTAGATAAAAAATAATCTATGCTCAAAACCTTCTTCGCATTCGTCAAAAAAGAAATATTTCACATCCTTCGGGATACCCGTACTTTGGTTATCCTGTTTGGGATGCCCATTGCCTTGGTTTTCATTTTTGGCTATACGGTGACGAATGAATTTAAAGGAGCTTCCATTGCCATTGTGGACGAAGCCAAAGATAATTTAAGCCAAGCATTGACAGCGCATTTGACCGCATCCGGGCATTTTCAATTGGTACAAACACCCGCCAATAGTAGGGCTTTGGAGGATGCCTTCAAAGCAGGTGTCGTAAAAATGGGCATCGTCATCCCCGCCCGATTTGAGCAGCAATTTTATCGAGATAAGGATGCCACCATTCAACTCATTGCCGATGCTACTGAGCCAAATTATGCCACCACTTTGGTTAGCTATGCCGCCCGAATGATAGGGGTTTTCCAACAAGAACGAGCAGCTCTAGCAACGATTCCGTATCAACTGGATATTGAAACTCGGATGTTTTATAATCCCAAATTAGCAGGAGCGTATAATTTTATTCCGGGGGTCGTTGCCTTGATTTTAATGCTGATTTCTGCCATGATGACCTCTTTGACCATTGCCAAAGAAAAAGAGTTGGGAACGATGGATTTATTGTTGGTTTCGCCACTGCCGCCGCTATTAATTATTTTGGGAAAAGTGACCCCCTATATTCTGCTTTCTTTTATCAATGCCTTGATTGTATTTATTATTGGCTACTATATTTTTGATGTGCCAATACTCGGAAGCCTGCCCCTATTGTTGGGCTTGACATTGCTCTACCTGATTGTAGCACTAGCACTTGGCATTTTGATTTCCACGAAAGCAGATACCCAGCAAACGGCGATGATGACCTCGCTATTTACCTTGTTGATGCCGACGATGTTGTTGTCTGGTTTTATTTTTCCCATTCCCAGTATGCCTATGATTTTGCAATACCTTTCCAAAATCATTCCTGCTAAATATTTTATTACTATAGAAAAAGCAATTATGTTGAAAGGGGCAGGTTGGGAAGCCATTGTGCAGCCGACCCTTATCTTAATATTGATGTTATTTGTATTATTACTGGCGGCGTGGAAGAATTTTAAAGTGATTTATAAGGAATAACAGTGCAACGTTTACTATACATCATCCAGAAAGAATTTATCCAGATTTTTCGCAACAAGGCGATGTTGCCCTTGATGACGGTTGTGCCGATTATCCAATTAATCGTCTTGTCCTATGCAGCGGACAATGAAGTAAAAAATGTTCGACTCGCCATTGTCAATCAAGACCAATCCATGTATGCCCGACGCTTGATAGAAAAAATACGAGTAGCAGATAGATTTATTCTTGTGGATACGCCGATTTCTTCCAAACGGGCAGATGCCCAAATGCAAGATGGAACGGTAGATATAGTATTGACTATTCCCCCTCAATTTGAAAAAGATTTTTATAAAAAAAAGTCAGGCGAAATACAGCTATTGGTCAATGCTATCAATGGGCAACAGGCAACCGTAGGCGCCGCCTACCTAAGTGCTATTATACAGTCCTTTAATCAGGAAATTCGGAAAGAAGCAGCTCCGCAATTGGTCGTTCAAAAGCGCAACCCCGCCCCTCGCATTCAAACCCAACATTCCTATTGGTTCAATGAAGAATTGAATTTTCAGCATTTTATGGCACCCGGTATTATGGGCGAGCTAGTCACCATATTGGTCATGCTGCTGACGGCCATGAATATTGTGCGGGAAAGAGAAATCGGTACGATTGAGCAAATCAATGTAACACCTATCAAAAAATGGCAATTTATTTTAGGTAAAATGATTCCTTTTTTGATTGTTGGTTTAGTCCTATTAGCGGTGGGATTAACTGCGGGAAAACTCATCTTTGATGTGCCCATTCGAGGCAGTTTATGGGTCGTTTTTGCCTTTTGTGTTATCAATTTAATCGCCGTTTTGGGCCTGGGCTTATTTATTTCTAATCTATCGGACACGCAACAGCAAGCCATGTTTACCACCTTCTTTTTTGTCATCATTTTTATTTTAATGAGTGGTTTGTTTACGCCTATTGAAAGTATGCCTCCATGGGCACAATACTTGACCATTCCCAATCCCATTGCTCACTTCGTCCATGTTATGCGCTCTGTTTTGTTGAAAGGAAGTGGTTTTATGGATGTGGCTTATAATTTTCAGGTAATGGCGATAATGGCGGTTGTGTTTAATGCCTTGGCGGTGTGGAGTTATCGAAAAATTAGGTAAGTCAAACGGGTATTCCGTAACAACTGCTCCAGCAAGTGTCATAACAAAATATTTTTTTTGTGTTAAAATATATTTGCCTCTCTCCACAGTAATAATCAAAAGGAATAACCTATTATTCTCTTTAGTAGATTTGGTAAGTCCCTGCTGTGAAAAGCTGGGGATTTTTTTGTTTGCAAAGCAGCATTTTATTCAATATCGCTTCTATTTTGGCTTTTGGCATGTATATTGGATTTAATACAAGATGCTTTTGGTGAATATTGCTATAGAGAAGCCCTCCTATAGATTAAGCCTTCTCCTATTTTTATATATTAAATTATGAGGAATATTTATATATATTATGCATCCCTCTTTACTTTATTAGTTTTGTTGCTTTTGGTAGGGAATGTTAGTGCGCTTAAGTACTCTGAGACAGAATCTTTTGGTTTTGTGGGCCGTTCTTTTACTATTCTTAAAAAACAAATAAAAAAATATTATAATAAAATAGGCATTATTCCCAACTCAACCAGAAAAGTAAAAAGACCTTTATTAGAATCATCCATGATGATGACCTACACTTATGAAGACTCCACTTCCCTTACCATTTTTAATGGTACCTGCAATTATTCTGGGGCGAACACTACTTTTAGTGTAATGGATAGTTTTACCATTACAGACTTGAATGTGGGAATTGTCATCAACCATGTCTATAGGTCTGATGTGGAAGTAAGACTAAGGGCTCCTTCAGGCACAGAAGCCGTTTTGTGGACTCGAGTTGGCGGAACTGCTGATAATTTTGATGTTTTAATTGATAGCGATGCCACCCCAAGCATTTCCACTATCTCTGGAAATCATACCACTAGTGCCCCCCACTATCAAAATACTTTTAGCCCAGAAGTTAGTACGGCTCTAAATGTTTTCGATGGTGAAAATTCCAAAGGCGACTGGACACTTTATGTTTGTGATTTTACTTCGCCAGATTCAGGTACTTTTTTGCGAGGATTATTAGAATTTGATGGATGCCTCATTTCTGATATTGGCTTGTCAAATATTGCGTGCAATAGGAATGGAACACCTGCAAATACAACAGATGACTATATTACTTTTTTTCTGAACCCCACGGGTACAGGCACTGGCGGTACGTATAATGTATCTGTGAGTAGTGGCACTGTTTCACCCACAAGTGCTTCCTATGGCACTGCTACCAGTTTTCAGTTACAGGTAGGTAGCGTAGGAAATGGAGATGTAACCGTGACCGTTACAGATGCCACCACCTCAGGCTGTGCAGCGAGTGGCATAGTAAGCGATCCAATAGTTTGTATTTGCGGTTTGGACATTACCCATATTTATTCCGATAACTGCTCAGGAAGCGGACCTTATACAGCGGACTGGAATATTGGCATCCAATGGACGGGCGCACCAGACGACACATTGATGTATCAACGCAATAGTTTGACTGCTATTCAACACATTGGTAGTGGCATCACGGATACTATAAGTATTACGGGTATCCCCGCCGACGGTGGGGTATATGACACTTTAATGGTGTGGTTTAAAAATGAAACCACTTGCGGGGATACGGTTATTTTAAAGAGGCCAGTGCCTTGTCCAATCACCATTAATTTTAATGTACCCTGTCCATTAAACCTAGCTCCTTCGGGCACTATTACAGCAAGTTCTGATGATTGGGATGATGTGCCGGGAGCAGAAATTGATGGTCTGGTCACGGGGAATATGCACCATTCTTCTGACGAAGTTGACCCGTGGTGGCAAGATTCCTTGAATGCTGATTTTACTGTTGATAGTATTATAATATGGAACAGGCTTGGTTTTATCAACCGGCTCGACGGAGCAGTCGTGGAATTATTGAGTACCGGAGGTTCCGTTCTTTTTACGGATACGATTACTACAGCAGACCCTTCTGGAACTGAGTCTATTAATGTGGGGGGTATTTCAGGAAGAAAAGTTAGGATTAGGCATGTTTCTGGCAGCAATGAAATTTTAAATTTTCACGAAGTCCAAATTTTTACAACCAGCACTTGTTCAGGAGGGACAGGGGAGCTATGCCATTCGATTGGTGCTTCTGAGATTCAAGGAAGTGTTTGGGAAGATTGGAATTACAACGGGGCAATAGATGAAGCCCCTGCTGTTGGGGTAGAAGGCGTGAAAGTCTATCTCTACGATGATTGTGGAAGTGTGGCAGATAGTACTTATACCGATAGCAATGGAAATTATCAATTTACAGGATTGACAACAGGGACAACCTATCGAATAGAGTTTTCCTTGCCTGAAACCATTACCTGCTGGGCCTGTCCGACCAATGCTGGTGTGGACAATGGAACCACTGTGCAGTTCGTACAACCTGGGAATTGTGCCAGTCTAGGGGTGGCAAGCCCTGAAGATTATTGTCAACCCAATCCTGATTTAGTCACTACCTGCTATGATTTGGGACTAGCAGCTGGAAATAATAACCCTGCCTTGGTGGGTATTGATTATAATTTTAGCGGTACAAAAAAGACCTATACGACCTTTGACAGTTTAGGAAGTGCTTGGGGGGTCGCCTATCATAAAAGTAGCGATTATATTTTCGCTTCTTCCTTTCTCAAACGCAATTCTGGATTTTCGAAAGGGGAAGGATATGTTCATATCATTAATTCCAATATGACCTATGTAGGCAGTTTTAATTTGCAAGGAGTAAATGGCATTGATATGGGGACAGTTGATCGCAGTAGTGGACCAGATTATACTTTAGCTAGTAATGCTGAAGCTGTTGATTTAGATGGTTTTGCGAAGGTAGGTACGATAAGCTTTGGGGATATTGATATATTTAATGATAGCCTACTGACTTTAGTTAACTTGAAGGATAAGAGTTTAATTAATGTGGACATCAGCGACCCCAGTTTGTTGCCAACTACTGGTACAACCATAGCTGGTTCATTGGTTACAGAGTATTCACTTACTTTTCTTGATGCCTGTACAACAGGTGAGATGCGCCCATTTGGCTTAAAGTATCATAAAGAACGAGGATATCTAGGAGTTGTTTGTGATGCTTCCGTATCAAAAAATCGCAATGACTTAATGGCCTATGTTTATTCTTTTGACCCCAATAATCCTAGTACTGGTCTAAACAAAGAGTTAGAATTTGATTTGACCTATGCTCGTGAGCCTGCTGGTCGTTTTTCAGTTCCCGCAGCGGATACTATGGCAGCAGATTGGCAACCGTGGGTGGCAGATTGGAATGATGTACTAAAACACTTGACCCCAACTGCTGATCGGTGGTATATTGACCATGCTTCGCCCATTCTTTCCGATATTGAGTTTACAGAAGATGGAAGTATGGTGCTTGGTTTAACGGACCGAGTAGCACATCAGATTGGGGCATTAGACCCCGTTCCAGTTCCTTCAAGTGTTTCCGTAAGTCCTAACTTGGCCTGGAGGTGGTCATCGGGGGATATTCTCAAAGCTTGCTTCGTTAATGGGAATTACCTTTTGGAAGGAGCAACAGGATGCCTAGTAAATGACCAAAACACGGCAGCATTACTTTCCACTACAGATGGTCCTAGCGGACAGGGGGAATTTTTTTATGGAGAATTTTTTCTTGACCCTACTCAGCCTGGGACACGAGGTCACGCCGAAATTGCACTTGGGGCTTTAGTACTAAAAAAAGGAACCAATGAAGTAATGACGACAATTATTGACCCATTAGACTTTAACACACAAGGCTTAATGGCTTTAAGCACTAATACTGGCGATGTAACGAGAGACTTTGAATTAGTTCCCGCATCTGGTAGCCCTTTTGAAAAAGCAGTAGGGTTGGGGGACTTAGAGCTTTTGTGCGCCCCCGCCCCCCTCGAAATCGGCAACTATGTTTGGGAGGACAAGGATGGCGACGGCACCCAAGATGCCTGCGAGCCGCCTATAGCAGGTATAAATGTCACGCTGTACATTCAAAACGGTGCTGGTTGTGATAGTCTCACTACGGTAATGACCAATGCCAATGGGCAGTATTTTTTTAATGAAAACACGCCCGGACTGGATACCTTGTTGCCCGATACGACTTATTACCTCGTTTTGGGAACAGGCGGCCAATGGGACGGCACGAGCAATAAACTGACCGTAAGCGGTTCTGAATACGACCTGACCCTTGCCAATCAGGGTAGCAATGACCAGATAGACAGCGATGCGACAACGGGCAATATCTGTGGTTTGACGGATGTGCCTTTTACCACTGTTTCCAATCTGAAAACAGGCTGTGCTGACCATAGCTATGACTTTGGGCTGACCCGTTGCGAAGTGAATATTTTATCAATTACTTCTGATTGTACAGATAATGGCAATGGAACTTTTACCGCCAATTGGCAACTCAATGTAGAGACAATCGGTTTGGAAGGCGAAACAATCAATTATCGCCGCAACAGCGAAGCGAATGCCACTTTCACACCTGCTGCTGGCTGTGATACTACTTCCATAACCATAGCGACCCTTGCAGACGGTGGTGTTTATGATACAATCTATGTTTACTCGGTGAGTGATAATACCTGTGCGGATACAATGATTTTAAAACGCCCTGTACCCTGCCCGATGGATTTGGGCAGCGAACCGGGCGAAATTTGTGCCTCCGTATCCAATTCCGAAATCAAAGGAACAGTATGGGAAGATTGGAACAATGACGGGGCGATGAACGAAGCCGACACTATTGGTCTAGCGGGGATTCAAGTCCTGCTCTCTGATTGCAGCGGAAATGTGGATACGACCTATACCGATGCCAATGGCAATTATCAATTTACAGGGCTGACGGCGGATACGACCTATCGCATCGAATTGCTGCTCCCTGAAGCGGTGGCCTGTCAGTTTTGCCCTAGCCAATTTGGAGCTAATAATGGCACCACCGTTCAGTTCGTTCAGCCTGGCAACTGTGCCAGTCTGGGCTTGTATGATTACACCCAATGCCCTGCGCCGACGGCTCTAGCCCAAGAAGGGCTTACTTTTGCCACCTGTTTTTCAGGATTAGGCTCCAATTCTATCGCCAGCGACCCCAATGGCTATGTCTTTGCTCTGATTGATACCCGTGACCCTGTAGGGAATAGTGCGCCTGCTGCGCCTGCCAATTGGACTACTGCCAGCGCTGGGATTTATCATCATTCGGACTGGATAGCCTCGAATTTAGGGGAAGTTTTTGGCCTTACCCTTGGCAATGGCAATACGCCTGATATTTACACGACTGCCTTTGGAGTGGTCTCAGGCAACCCCCAGCCAACGATTCAGTTAGGCAGTGGTGGCAACGGCGGCGATGTATATAAAATAGATGGTGTGACAGGGGCATATAGCCGTTTGACTTCCCTGCCCAATACGAGCTTTACCCTGAGCCAATTTTTTGGAGCTTTTACCGCTGACCAATACACCGGCTTGGGTCAAATTGATTTTAATGGGGAGAATGGGGTATTGTACATTTCCAACTTTGAAGATGGATTAATCTATGTGGTGGATGCTGCCAGTGGCAGTACTTTGGGTACTTTTGACCACGGTGTAAAAGGTCGGCCATTGGAGGGCTTATCAGTCCTAGCCGATAGTACCGCTTTGGTCAATACCCAGATGGGTCGAATGGTGTTTGGTCTAGCCTATAATGCCCTAGAAAAGCGGTTGTACTATGCCGTGCCAGAGGGAACGAGCAGTGTGATAGGGTCCTACGAATTTTCTGATACCAATCAGGTGTGGTCGGTGGCCTTGAATGCCAATGGGACGATACAGTCTGGGAGTGCCCAGAAAGAATTTGACTTGGCCAGTATCACGAATGTAGATAGTAAGGCAATGATATCGGATATTAGTTTCAATCAGGATTATTCTTCGATGCTGATAGCCGAGATGTCTATGGGCTTTTTGACGGTAGAAATAGGGGGAGTGAGTCAACCGCTACCAGCCAAGTTAGCCCATGCCTCCCGAGTGATAGAGTACGATTTATCGGGCAGCACTTGGACGCAAGGACAGACTTTTCTAATAGGAGAAGACATCCCGAATGGTGGCACCAATTTTAATGCCACCAATTCAGCAGGCGGGGTGGATTATGGTTATAATAATTATGGGACGAATACGAATGCCGGCGATAATTGTGAAGATGCGGTAGTGATGAGTGGGGATGCTTTGCAATACGACACGATGGCAAACACTTTTGTATATGGACTGCAAATATCCGACCGCAATGGCAATACAATAGGCTTTCCAAGCAATTCCTATTTTGTAGATTATGATAATTCGACGGGTTCTGGGGAGGGGGATGATAAATTTGGTTTAGGGGATGTGGAGGTTGTTGGCGTATGTGCTTGGGATTGTCCGGCCTTTTTGGAAATTGGTAATTACGTCTGGGAAGACAAGGACGGCGATGGCACCCAGGATGCCTGCGAGCCGCCCATAGCAGGGGTGAATGTGACGCTGTACATCCAGAACGGTTCGGGCTGCGACAGCCTCACCACCGTAGCTACCAATGCCAACGGGCAATATTATTTCAATGAAAACACCTCCGGACTGGATACCCTACTACCCGACACGACCTACTATCTGGTTTTGGGAACGGGCGGACAATGGGATGGCACGAGCAACAAATTGACTGCTGGCGGTTCTGAATTTGACCTGACCCTTGCCAATCAGGGCAGCAACGACCAAATTGACAGCGATGCGACAACGGGTAATATTTGCAGTCTGACGGGCGTGCCTTTTACGACGGTTTCCAATTTAAAAAGCGGCTGTGCCGACCATAGTTATGACTTTGGGCTGACCCGATGCGAGGTCAATATTTTAAATATTACTTCCGACTGCACGGACAATGGCGATGGCACTTTTACTGCCAATTGGCAACTCAATGTGGAAACCATTGGTTTGGAAGGGCAGACGGTCAACTACCGCCGCAATAGCGAAGCCAATGCGACTTTCGTGCCCAGTGCTGGCTGTGATACTACTTCCATAACAATAGCCACCGTTGCCGACGGCGGTGTTTATGATACAATCTATGTTTACTCGGCAAGTGATAATACTTGTGCGGATACAATTATTTTAAAACGCCCCGTGCCATGCCCCGACCCTGCTGTTCCAAATGTCACCGCAGGCGAGGTATGCGACAGTGTGGGCGTTACCCAAATCGGAGGGACGGTCTTCGAGGACTGGAACTATGACGGCGTAATGAACCAATCCGATACCGTTGGTGTGCAGGGCATTACTGTTTATTTATACGATTGTGACAATAATCTGGTGGAAACAACCTACACCGATGCCTTCGGCAATTATCGCTTTGAAAACCTGACCAGCGGACAGGACTATCGGGTGGAATTTTCCCTACCAGAAAACATCGCCTGCTGGGCCTGCCCCACCAATGCAGGGGCGGATAATGGTACGACGGTGCAGTTTGTACAGCCGGGCGAATGTGCCAGTTTGGGAATAGCAAGCCCTGATTCATACTGTCAGGCAGACCCCCAATTGGTCACTGTTTGTTATGTCAAAGGGGATGCTTCCACGGCTACGGGAGGGGCGGTAGTGTCCGCTTTGTATTCGGGAGGGAGCAATTCCACAACGGATTCCCTTTCCTATGGATTGCCTTCCGGAAGACCTGTCTATGTGGATGTATCAGAGGTTGGCTCAACGTGGGGGGTGGCATACAGCAGGCCATTTCAAAAAATATTTACTTCGGCTTACGCCAAACAACTGAGTACCTTCGGACCCGCAAATAGTGCTGGCGCAATTTATGAAATCAGCAATAGCACGAATGATGGTACAGATGCTTCCGTAACCACCGCTTCTGTTTTCGTTGACCTCAATTCGGCGTCCTATTTTAACGGAGCGTTTGGAGATTTTGCATTAACGCCATTGGCTTTACAAGGATTTGTTGACCCTGCCCTTTTTGCAAAAACGACCAAGGTGGGTATGGGGGATTTAGAAGTGTCGGAAGATGGCAAGACATTATATACCATTAACCTAAAAGACAGAAATCTGTACGTACTGCCGCTTCAGACGGATGGTTCTGCCCCCGCTGTGGGTGATATAGAGGTACTGCCGATGCCTACGAATATATGCACCTCAGCAGATACCTTGCGGCCATTTGCCCTGAAATTTTATAAAGGAAAATTGTATATCGGGGCGATATGTGCAGCAGAATTTACAAAAGATGTTGACAACTTATCAGCGTATGTATTCACCTATTCACCCGGGAATGCAAGTATTGACGCTGCGCCGGTGCTAAATTTTCCGATGAACTATGACCGTCGGTATTATCAAATATATTACTCTACGGTGCATCCAAATGATACGGTCAGCGCAGATTGGACTTATTGGGTGAATGACCTAAACGACCTAACCACCATGCGCCAATTCTCGCCTATAATTTTAGACCAATTTAGAAATGGTACTCCTTTTACAATTGATAGTGCCTATTATTTGCCGTGTATACCTACCTTAGTTGATATAGAGTTTGATAGGGGGGATATGATACTTAGTTTTGGAAACAGAATGAACGAGCAGGTCAATTTCGGACTGGTCGCTGAAGGGACGGATACAATGGGCTACATTACGGTTGGGGCAGGGGATATTTTGAGGGCGGGCAATAATGGCGACGGTACTTGGACCATAGAGCAAAATGCAACCGTCACAGGTATAAATACAGGAATGACAACAACTATTGGGCAAAATAACGAACAGGGCCCCGGAGGCGGTGAGTATTATTTTGAAGACGACTACCCTGATTTTGATGCAACCGGCACAAACCCGTTTCACGATGAAACGAATGTAGGTGGAATATGGCTATTGTCGGGGGATTCTACAGTAGTCAGCACGGCTTTTGACCCGGTACGCTTTTTAGATGGCAATACCAGTCAAGGAGGGTTGAACTATTTCAACAATAATACAGGAGAATGGGTGCGTGCCTTGCGCCTCTATGGGGATAATTTCAACCAAAACTATGGCAAGGGCTCTGGTTTTGGTGATGTGGAAGCCCTTTGCGCCCCCGCCCCCCTCGAAATCGGCAATTATGTGTGGGAAGATACGGACGGCGATGGTATTCAGGATGCCTGTGAACCCGGCATAGCCGGTGTTCGGGTGGAATTGTATGAAATGGACGGAACCTTAATCGCCTTCGACACCACCGATGCCAAGGGGCAATATTACTTCTCCCATTCTAATTCCACCGACCAGCATTGGATTGCGGCACAAGACAGCGTTGAAGCCAATACCATGTATTACCTCTTGGTCGGACAAGGGCAGTTTAGTAACTCAGAATTAATCATAAATGCCAAGATTTATGATTTAACCGTGGATAGCACCGACAGCGGTGCCAACCGCTATGCCATTGACTCGGATGCAGAAATCGGAAGCGGCTTTTCAGGGGGATTGAGCGGGTTGAATAATTTTCCGGTAACTAAAATTACAACGGGCGATTGGGGCTGTGTTGACCATAGTTTTGATGTTGGGTTTAAACCCTGCCCGCTTCCCGTCGTAACTGCCTTTGCCATTCAGCCTTCCTGCACGGACGGTGTGGTTAACACGGATGGTTATTTACAAATTTCGGCTGTCACCAATGGCGATAAAGTCAGCTGGGTAGCGGGTAACGGTTTTGTAGCAAACGGAGGCGATACGGATTATGCCAATGCCACAACGATTGGCACTTTACCTTTTCAATTTAATACCAATCAGAGCAATCCAAGCGGCAGCCGAGATTACACCCTTCGAGTGTTTAATGAAAACAGCAATTGTTTTACCGACATTGTGTTGACTATGAACGAGCAGGACTGTACCGTGGGCTGTGATTGTGAGGAATATCTGTATCTCAATGAGACTACACACGGAGGAGCCATTCATAAATTTAAAATAAACAATGATGGTTCCTTTTCGGAGGTTGGAAATCCATGGTTTGATAATGGAGCCTTAGGAGAGGAAGTGGTTGACCCACATGGCTTGGGTACCGATTTAAATGGTTTTCTTTACATAGGGGAAACCAGCAGAGGTGATGTAAGAAAGTTTACTTGCGATGGAAACATCCTTCCGGAATCAGCCTTTGTGTTCGAGGGTGGAGGCTTCAATTTTGTAACCATTGGCAATATCCTTTTATACAACCCCACGGTGGATGCAGACTTAACAGGTAATGACCCGGCAAACGATGGGATTTATGCCTACGACGTCTGTGCAGATTCCCTGCTCGGGTACATTTGCCTTGATTCTCTATTTCTTGGCCCACATTCCAACCCAACCGCCAGAGATTGGGGTTTATATCTCGACGAATCCACCAATGAAGTATATGTCACCGACGGCTTTGGACATCAAGCACCCGACCGGGTGTGGCGATTCGATTTTGATACCATTCAACTCATGGGCGAAGGCCAGCCTACCAGCACTTGCATTGCGCCGCTCATCAACCCTGGACCTACGTTCGACCCGACCGTGGACTCCGCACATACCTCGAGGTTTCCGTTTAATCCGATGGGTTCGGCGCAACAAGCCGCTGGAGATGGCTCTGCGTTTCTGGGAATTACTTTGGACAATGTAGGCAATATCTATGCGGTTCAACGAGCGTCGCGGAATTTTGTGGGGGTGCCGTCGGGCTCTTGCAGGATACTGAAGTATGACCCGGATGGCAACTTCCTTGGGGCTTCGGCATGGGATACGGCTGCAGACAGCATGGGTTATTTTCAATCGATAGGCATTATATACAGCGAAACGGCCAATCTGCTGTATGTATCTACCATATCACCAGTTGACGACTGCGTAGCCATTTTTGACACAGCGATGAATTACTTGGGTGCGGCAGTACCGAGTCCCGGGGATGGTTCACAAGGCAAGGGAATGGCTATACAAAAGGAATGTTGTCCCACCAATAATAATGTTACCATAGATTTAGCCCTATGTGAGACCGCCCTGAACGACAAGATTTTTCTGCAAGAACTCATCAATTGCGAGGGGACTATCTGCGAGGGTGTTTGGACAGAAGACGGGAGCAATATAGGCTTGACGTACAATGCTTGTGACAATTCTGTAACCATAACCGCCCCTGATGCCTGTGGCATTTTTACGCTGGAATCGGACGGTGCAGGGAACAATTCGCAATGTGGTGCTTTTATAATTACCGTCAATATAAAAGTGGAAACGATAGAAGGCCTGACAACGGAACAGACTATTTGTTCAGGAGAGCAGGTGGATACCTTGGCCGTGACCACGACCTTTAGCAATCCCGATAGCATCGCTTTTGTCTATTTCAATAGTGCCCAGACGGATTCATCCATTATTTATACTGGTGGAACAGGGATAGACACGGTGCAGATAAGTAGTGGGAATGACACCGTTCGTATATTCAATGTGGGCGACTTCACTAACACCGGCACTACCCCAGATACTTTTTATGTATATGCCATTGCTCACCCCACACCGGCAGATATAACTTGCCGCCCGTATGATGAAATTTTGGTCATTGTCAATGCCTGTGATTGGGGAGATTTGGCAGATACGACTTCGATGACCAATTCAGGCGATTATCAAACTTCGGATGCCAATAATGGCCCGGTACACCAGATAATACCCGAATTAAAATTAGGGGATACTATTGATGGAGAAACAGATGGACAGCAAAGCGTCAATGCGGACGGAGATGGTGCTGATGAAGATGGCTTGACGATTCTGCCGTCTTTGGATATTCGTCCAGGAAGTACCTTCCGCTTGCCCTTGAGCGTGACCAATACCACAGGAGATACGGCTCATTTGGAGGCTTGGATAGATTGGAATGGGGACGGCGATTTTGCGGATACAGGGGAGATGGTGATAGATATAGATGATAGTAGTGGCTTTCCAGCTTATTTGGAAATTACAGTGCCAACAGATGCTCAAACAGGTAATTTACTAGGTTTTAGAGTGCGCTTGAGTAATACGGATAATATGACCCCATATGGAAGGATTAATTCGGGAGAGGTGGAAGATTATCTATTGGGAGTGGATTGCCCGCAAATCTTATGCTTACCTATTTCTCCTACAGAACAAAGAGGAGAATAAGTTTAATATGAGAGAATAACAAGAGTCTTCCCGAATTTTAATAGGGAAGACTCTTGTTTAATACTTCTTTCAAAATACACAACTTGGTGTTTTGGTTGGATTATTTGAAGTTACTCAAATACTTCTTAATACATTCTATTCACTAGCAACCTTTTAGATATTTGTTGCTGATTATCAATGTGTATGTTGAGGTAATATAAGCCATTTTGTAATCCCTCTAGGTTTATAGTCAATGATGGCTGACTTTTGGCCTTAACTTCGATTTGTTTGATTTGCTGTCCAAACTGATTTACAATGGTTAAGATCGCCCCCTTATCTAATTGATTTTTAAAGTTGACGGTGACTACTTCAGTGGCGGGGTTAGGGAAAATGTCCAGATTCTCCAAAGGATTGATAAAGACCTGCCTAATATTGCTATATAGAGTTAATCCATCAGGTTGTCTTATTTTTAGGCGATAATAATTATTTCCTTCTGCCGGATAGGCATCCTTTTGAGTAAAGACATGATCCATGTCGGCGGCACTAGAACTAGTTGCTAAAGTTTCATTGATAGAGGCAAAATGGATGCGGTCAACAGAACGTTCAATGCTATAGGTCGTACCAGCGATTCCGTTTGTATTCGCCCATTGCAAGGCTACCTGCCGGTTTGCCTGATAGGCTTCAAAGGTAATATTTGCATTTCTGAGACTTGCGCTAGCAGTAGCCTGGCAGGTGGACAATTTCATATCATATTGCTTATTGCCCATCTTTACCTGTACATTCATTTCTATTAAGGCAATGGCACTTGAAGGAATGGAGAATTTAAATCTTTCAGATGCTCCTTCCTTGATGCCTTCGCCGATAGTTTCAAATTTTACGGAATAAAACGGATTATTGGTTGGATTTTCTACATGATAGCTATTGTGAAGACCCACATATTTTCCTCCACCATTGATAATGGCAATGGTTCCGTCGGCAAGTTGAAAAGCTACATTGGATATGGCATAATTACAGTCGTTGGTAATTTCAAACTCATATTCCAGGCTTCCATCCGCGATAATGACTATTTTGTGTAAAATTACTTCTAGACAGTCATTGGTATCAGAGCTACAGATACTTTCTTTTTCAGTCGCTATAATGACCCCTTGACAGCCACAGCTATCTGCTTGAATGACATCATTTTCAGTATTGGGATCGCCGTCATCGCAAGCCGTGCCTGGAGCAGCCGGCAAGTTGGGGTTGTTATCATCACAATCAGCCAAAGCGCAAATCCCATCATTATCATTATCGCCACCATTTGCGGCGCAAGGGTCAAAGGTTCCTGCACAAGTACAGCCATCTTCCAGAATGATATCACCAATTGTATGGATATCGCCGTCATCACAAATGGCACCTGGGGTAGCTGGAACAGCAGGGTTATTATCATCGCAATCAACTGCTGCAATAAAGCCGTCTTCGTCTTCATCTACCACTTGGCTGCAATCTATGGCTCCTTCTGTTAGATTCAGTACCAACTCCCCAATATTGCTTGTTTGAGTACTACTATTCAGTATCAGGCCCGTAGTAGGATTAGAGATGGTTTGGAAATTAAACTTGGTGCTAGCACCAAAGGAAAGCTCGTTATTCGTTCGGTTAGCTCCGTATCCTAACTGAAGTGGAGTAGCAAAAGGAGAAATATTAATAACGGCTCCTGTTGCTGCTTCCATGCCAGTCAACGAACCACTGAAAGCAGGGTAGTAATAAAAATTGGAACCATCAATAGTAGGGAAACAAAGAGATTGTATTGGGTCAAAACCAGTGCTGACTCGCCCTTCAAATTGAATATTAAGCTGAAATTTTATCTGGTGATCTGCTGTATTAACTAAGATACCATTCAAAACAGCCGTTCCATTTTCAAATTCTTGGAATTCTCCGTTTTCTATTAAGTAAAATGGATTGTTTACACTTGGAAATACAAGCAAAGCATTATAAAATAAATCACCGGAGGCATTGCACATTTTAGTAGGACTTACCATTCTTTCGATGCAAGGAGAGGTTTGGGCAGCCAGATTAGTAGTAAAAGTAATTGATAAAAGAATACAGGAAACCAGGGTAGTGTAGGTTAAATTTTTCATTAAATAAGTAGTTTGTAAATGGTGTTAGTTTATTCGGGAGGAATTTTAAAAGGAGGGAAAAATTTTTGCTAAAAAGGAGGTTGGATAATTGTCTGGGGAATTTTTACTGGAGGGAGATTTTAGA
Organism: Saprospiraceae bacterium; assembly: GCA_965222705.1. Taxonomy (GTDB): domain Bacteria; phylum Bacteroidota; class Bacteroidia; order Chitinophagales; family Saprospiraceae; genus JAFMDF01. The sequence continues at coordinate 44,560 of CBDCUO010000037.1, forward strand.
GGGAAAAAAAGGAGGAAACTTAAAGTGGTAAAGAAGAGGAGTCATTCAAATACAACTGCAAGATAAAAGCAATGTCACAAAAAGTCAACATTAGAGGATATTTTTTCAAAAAAATATTTTAGCCTATTTGTGACATGGAAAATTAAATATTAGTAAGATTTATTGATTTATATCTGAAATTGGCGACCATTTTCTGCCGAAAATACAGGCATCTTTTTGAAATAGAGGAAAAAAGCACTGTTTAGCTGTCACAAAATATGAAGGTATAAAAACATTTTATTTTCCATATAAGCTTAATATCTAGTAAATACATAGGGTTTTATTTTGAAATTTAATAGATTTAATATGTCACATATTATGGATTTATTTATTTTTTTAATAAATTGTACTCACTGCCTTTTTTATTTTTATAATGGACAAGGGAGGCGGGTTTGGCATATATATTGAATCAAGGGTTTATAACTTCCCACCTAGAATGTTAAGAGAATATTATGAGAAATTTGAATTACAGAATTTTCGCCTACCTATTTTTGCTTATCTTTTTGCCTTTGTTAGGATATACAATTAGAATAGAAGAAATAAATAAACATAACAATATACAGTCTAAATCTACAAATTTTGCCTTGCATTCTTTTCATTTCCTTGATAGTCAAGTAAAAGAATATTATAAAATTGAGGACATGCTCAAGAAAACAGTAGAATCAGAGAATATTGGAGAAAAAGTGGCAGAAACCACCTTCTTATATCCCGACCCACCCGGTGGCTGTAACTATTATCACCGCCCCTTGCACATTACTTCTGCAAGAATTGTCTCCAGCAACGACGATATGTTTGAGTCTGCCCCTTGGAATTGGCGGTCGAATGACCGTTCCTTGAGAGTGGGAAGCCCCGGAGATATAGAATCGGGGATGCGGTTTCAAGACGTACAACTTCCAACCAATGCCATAATCGAAGAAGCCTATATTCAGTTTTATTCTTTTTATGAGCAAGATGATGGCATTGCAGAGGTTGTTATCAGTGGCGAAAACAACACCCAATCTTCCCAAGCCTTCGATGTGAATACAACAGGTACTATTTCCGCAAGAGCGAGGACCACTCAAACTGTCGATTGGGATTTTGACCTTATCGGGACTGCCGTAAATTCAGCCCCTACCAGAACCCCAAACCTTGAATCAATTATTCAAGAGTTTATCAGTGAAGGTTGGACTACTGGCAGCCCCATGACCTTTTTTATGAAGAGCAGAAATGGTACGCTTGGATTGGATAAAGCCTTTTATGCCTACGATACCGATGACGGTCCAGGAGGAAACCCTGATTATAGAGTGGGTTTTTATTCGGCGGGCTTGGTTATAAAATACTCTTTGCCCGAGCCTGCTTGTTCGGGTGTCAGCGGCTTTGTTTATTTGGATAATAATAATAATGGCCAATTTGATTATTCCCCTATGGGGATTAATGAACAAGGCGTGCCGGGGGTGACAGTCAATGTATATGATGACAGCGGTTTAGTAACCTCTACTGCGACAGACAGTGTGGGCAATTGGAGTTATGCCGCTGCTCCAAATGATACGTTAAGGATAGAATATGAATTGCCTTCGGGCTATTATTCTGGCATCTCTTCAACTGATTCCTCCAGCACTCAGGTTGCCTTTGTAGTGGCGGACGAATGTTGTATTGACTATGGGATTTACAAAGATGCCGATTATGCCTGTGCCAATCCCGAACTGATAAATGTCTGCCATGTAAGGTGCAACGGCACCGACCCAAATGCTTCTCCTACCATTATCTCTTTTGCGGAATCCGATAAAGGCAACTCGACCAATATTGCCGATTATCAGTCCACCGTTAAGCCCGTTTTTGTTACTTACGGAAGGACGGGGTCGTTGTGGGGGCTTGCTTACGATAAAAATGATGATGTCATTTATGCTTCGGCATCTTGGTTTAATCTATCCGATCCAGGTCCCTTAGGCACAGGCGGAATCTATTGTGTGGATAATAGTAATAATGATGGAACCCACCAATCCGTTGGAGATAGCGACGTAAGTAATTTAATTACCATTAGTAATACAGGAGCAGACCCAACAGGAGGTTCTTGCGTTGGAGATGACCCACAGTATATGCCTTATGCTGGAAAGATAGGCTTGGGCGACCTTGATATTAATGAGTCCGAGGATACCATTTATACCATTAACCTAAACACCAATCAGCTAATTGTTATTCCGGTAAATAGTTGCACAGCGAGTAGCCAAACAGCCTATTCACTTCCTACACCTTCAGGTACGCATACCTGTTCAGGAGATTTATTGAAACCGTTTGCCCTGAAATATTTCAAAGGCAAATTATACGTAGGAGCAGTGTGTACTGCCAATAATTCCCAAAATACCAGTAACCTTTGGGCTTATGTTTTTGAATATACGGAGGGAAGCGGATTTAACAGTACACCTGTTCTGGATTTTCCGCTGGATTACGAGCGGGCCGGTGGAGCTTACGGAAGGAATATATTCGATTATGTTCCAAATGCGGATTGGTTTCCATGGAAGGACGATTTTACCACCCCCGGCGATGTTCCCGATTATTTGTATAAATATGACTATACAATATTTTCCTATCCACAACCCATTTTGACCGATATTGAATTTGATGGTTGTGATATGATTTTGGCATTTACAGACCGGTTTAGTTTTCAATTTAGCTCTGCCGGCGACCCCACAGGATATCATAGTGGTAACATATCGGCTGTTCCGGCAGGGGATATTTTAAGAGCGGGTTTTAATGGAAATACTTGGACATTGGAGGACAATGCCAAAGTTGATGGGGAAAAATCAGGCCAACAACAGACTTTTGGAGCCGATAGTTATGCGGGACCTGGAGGTGGGGAATTTTATTATGATGATGATTATTCAGTGGTGTTCGATTAAAGTATGGAGGGTTTAGGAACTCTCCAAAATAATAGTTCTTTGATAGTCAGTATTTTGTCGATTAACCCTTCTGCCATAGCAGGTGATTTTTTCTGGTATTTTGTTTCAAAAAGTGCTGCTTGAGGATTAATTAATATTCTCAAAGCACAATTTTCGTTACAATAATTGAAAAAAGCGGTCAATAGATTGATATGTGCATCATGGTATTTCACCTTTTTAGAATGGCACATTGTCTTTCTAGTCAAACGAGCATCGTCTTTACGATATTTACCATTTCTACTCTCAACAAAAGAAGTATTAATGGTTTTTGACCGTCCGTTTTTTCGGATGATTGCTAAAATCTCCGCCTCTGTTCCTTTGATAATTCTAGTAGTCACACTTTTAAGTTTGCCCTTGGCATCTCTTTCTTTATAGACTTGGGCATATTTCAAATTACTATCTACTATTCTTTTGGGTATAGACGGTCGACCTCTACCTCCATATGGAACAGGCTCGTAGTGACAATAGGTCTCATATAAGACTTCTTCATAGAACCAAGCATCTGATAAAAATAATGGAGCTACTCCATCACTTTTGTCTTTTATTTTGTTAAGAAAAATTCTTGCTTGTGCTAAAGTTCTTTTGCCACTATGTACAGTATGAACAAATCCTGTATCAGGTAAAACAGCCACGAAGCTCCATCTATCTCCCTGTTTATCAGCAAATTCAGGGTCTAGCTCGGATTTTTGTCTCTCTTCATGTGTAAGGTTTTTCTTTTTTTTCTGATAAAGGACCAGAACTCATCTATTTGTAATTGTTCCAGATGCATTTGCTCTTGCATGTAATTCGTAAATTCATCACAATGAGTGCCTGCTTTTTCTACCCAAGCTAAAAGGGAATCTGAGGTGACATCTGCTTGTTTACAAGTCTGGTTGACCCCCATTCCTCGAACTAGTAAGAGCAAGGTATTTATCACTTTTTCAATCGGTGTACGTAAATCAAAAAACATCGTGCCTTTGGTCAAGACCCAGCGATTACCACATTCGTTGCAATATACTTGGCCTTTTGACCGACTATTAATTTTGATATTTCCTGACTCTGGTTGATTGTAATAAACGCAATCTGGATTATCACAATACTGACGTGATTTTAATAAATCAAATTCTTCTTTACTTAGCATTTGTATTCTCTTTTGAATACAAAGTTAATTTATCATACTTTAATCGAACAGTGCTGATTATTCCGCCCATACGGAAAATACAGTTGGGGCCTTGGTGCAGATACCTGGGTGGCCTGATATAATCGTTTCTGCTTTCGACCCGACTTCCCCGCATAAAGAGCAAACAAATACCTTTCGTTGGTCTTCGGGAGGTCTGATGTGGATGAACAATACAACAGGAGAAACCACTTACGCTTGGGAAGGGTACTATCAAGGCGTTGCGGATTTTGGTAAAGGAAACGGCTGGGGAGATGTAGAATATATGTGCGACTGCCCGACGAAAATTGAAATTGGAAATAGGATTTGGCAGGACGTGGACGGTAATGGTGTACAAGAACCGACCGAGCCTGCCATTCAGGGCGTAGTTGTTCAACTTTATAATAATAGTGGAACGCTGGTTGGTCAAACCACTACCGATTCGGAGGGTAGGTATTATTTTACGGATGCCAACGTAAACCTCAACGGTGCTTCCGGTATTGATGCCGGAACGACCTATTACGTGGCAATTGCCGCTTCCAACTTTAATGGTTCAGGAGAATTGGAAATAAGCGGCACTTCCTACGGCGAACTGACCGTCAATGATAACAGTACGGTGGGATTAACCGACTTGAATGACTCTGATGGCATTATGCCGAGCGTCCAAACATCGGGCATTACGACAATTGATAATAATGACTTACCCTATGCTGCTGTAGCAACTGGTAATGAGAATGAAAACATTTTTTCCTTTGATTTTGGATTTTCCACGATTGCTTGCGAAGCCGATGCTGGAGATATTATCCCAACGCCTACTGTTGCTGATTTTGATATCTGCGAAGGGGAGGATTTGGAGAATGCAAGTAATGTGTCGGTCGCTTTTGATACGACCTATGCAAGCCTAAATGAAACCAATCCTGGTTCGGGCTTTGATATAGCAATCCTTCTAGCCAATGCAACGGGGGAACTGCTTACCTATGCTACAAGCCTTCCTTTCGATTATGATTATTCGACCCTTTCGGCAGGGACGTATAATATTTATGCGCTTTCGTATGACCAACAAAACACGCCTAATAATGTAACAGCTTATTTAAATAGCATTGATGGTGCCGGCGACCCGAACGATAACGATATTGGTCAAATTTTAAGTAATACCACCCTTTGCCTCAACTTAGACAGCCTCGACCAATCGGGGGCGCAAGTGCAGGTAAATATCTACGCCCAACCCACCGCTACTGCTACTACCTTGAATGGATGCGACGATGGCAGTAACCAAGCCCAATTCACCCTCTCTGGTGCTGACGGTGCAGTGCTAAATGGCCAGACGGGTTATACGGTTACTTATCACCCCACTTTGACGGCTGCCCAAAACGGCACAATGAGTATTTCAAGTCCGTTTACTACAAGTGCGACGACTATCTATGCAAGGGTAGAAACACCGGGTGGCTGCTATGCGACGGCTGCCTTAACCCTTACCGTCAATCCCGTTCCAGTCATTTCGGTTTCCAATGATACTACAATTTGTAATGGCACAAATGCTACGTTAACAGCTTCAGCAATCAGTGGAACACCCCCTTATACTTTTACCTGGAGTCATGGTTTGGGAACAAGTTCATCTGTCTCTCCAAGTCCTTCAACTACTACCATCTATTCAGTAACGGTTTCAGACAATTACAACTGTACTGATGTAGAGCAAATAACGGTGACGGTCAATGATATTCCTCAAGGTAACTGTTCTCTTTCTCAACCCAAATCACTTATATATAAGGATACCACTATATGTGGAGGGATAGAAACGCAGTCAGGCTCTGGCAATAATTGGACAACAGGCAATACAGGTAATGATGATAATGTCTATAGTTCTGTAGCTGTTTCTCCACGGGACGGACCTTCCAATATGCTATTTATATCAGGAAATTCCTTTGGTATTCCTACAGGCAGTACGATAGAGGGAATTGAAATTACTATGAAAAAACTGGAAGGCAGTCTATCTACTCGCAAAACTATTTCAGACCTCAGCATCCAATTAACAGAATCGGGAGCTGCGGTTGGGAATAGCAGAGCCGTTGTCGGTGTTGCTTGGCCAACTGTGGAGAGTACTTTCACCTATGGAGGACCAACCGACTTGTGGGGGCATACCTGGACCACTTTCAATATAGATAGCCTTGGCCTTCAGGTTCAGGTTATTGCCAGCGGAAGTGGAAATCCAAATGAGGATGAAGCTGCCCAAATTGACCAAGTATGCTTTAAAATCTATTATTCGCAACTGCCTTCCTATTGTGATACAGATGCCAATTTGGGTTTTAAAATAAGCGGTGTAACCAATGCGACGAACTATACCTGGACGATTCCTACTGGGGCGGTTATCACTGCGGGTGCAAATACGGATAGTATTACGGTTAATTTCAATAATGCGGTTGCAGCAGGTGTTCAGCAGATATGTGTTACACCAAGCAATACTTGCGGCGATGCTTCGCAATGTTGTGTATCGTTTGTAGTAGAGGACTGTATCCCGCCATGTTTTACGATTGATAGCCTCTTGACCGACCGAGTGATTTGCCACGGCGAAAATATAGATACTCTTGGAGTGACGACTACTTATTTAAATCCCGATAGTATTGCTTTTGTGTATTTTACGACTCAACAAACAGACAGCAGCATAATTTATACAAATGGAATAGGTATTGATACGACTCAAATTTCCACTACTACTGACACCGTAGCATTTTATGACATAAGCGGTTTTACTAATTCAGGATTAGTAGTGGATACCTATTTTGTCTATGCTATAGTGCATCCCACCCCACTTGAGAGTAGTTGTCGTCCTTATCAAGAAATAAAAGTAATTGTTTATCCCTGTGACTGGGGCGACTTACCAGATACCACCGCTTTAATCAATTCAGGTGATTATCAAACATTAAAAGCAAATAATGGACCTATCCATCGAGTAGTATCAGGTTTAAAACTGGGAGCAACAATTGATGGAGAAACCGACGGGCAACAAAGCAGTAATGCGCTAGGCGATGGAACAGATGAAGATGGATTAGTCATCATGCCAAGTTTAAATATTAGCCCGGGTAGTACCTTCCGCTTGCCTTTGAGTACGACCAATACCACTGGCGATACAGCTCACTTGGAGGCTTGGATAGACTGGAATGGCGATGGCGATTTTGACGATATTGATGAAATGGTAATAGATATAGATGACCTTAGTGGATTTCCTACCTATTCGGAAATTACTGCTCCCGCCAATACCCAAACAGGTAGTTTGCTGGGCTTGAGGATTCGGTTGAGCCATACGAATGATATGACCCCGTATGGACAAATTGATGAAGGAGAAGTGGAGGACTATCTGATTGGGGTAGATTGTCCGCAGGTATGCTTGCCTGTATCTACAACAATAATGAGGAAAAAATAACAAGCTAAACGGGCTACAAGGTAACTTAAAGATATATTATTCTCTCTAATAGATTTGGTCGGTTCTTGGCTACAAAACCAGAGATTTTTATAAAAAATGTTGGGAGGAGAGCCAATTTTTCACTTAATGTTTGGCATTAATATTGAATTAGAATTATTTGTTACTTGTTGCTTGCTTATTGACCGGTAAGCAGTTGGTAGTGGTTTATTTAAGGCATAAAAACGGAATATATAGAATTTACACAAATTCTTGCGACTCAATTTCTTGAAACAAAGAAAATTGGGTTCGTGCGCCCTCCAGTTGCTTAGAAATCTTTAAAAAACCATATAGAACTAATAATAATGAGAGAACTAAAAAATATTACCTTTTTGGTTAGAAAGCACTATGCTTGTATAACCCTTTCTCCAGCTTCTCATAAAAAAGCACTGCTTAGTCAAGAGTCTGCCTACCAGTTTTAAAAAAAAATAAAAGAACAAATTTGACCTCAAAGATGATAGACTTGAAAAGATAGATTCTTTTGAGTAAAAGGTTTTGATTTTTGTTTTAAAAAACTAATTCATGAAGCTTTTTTTTAGATACTTGTGGGTTTTTACTTTTGCTTTTTTTGTCGTAAATGAAATCGCTTCACAAACTTGTACGGTAAATTCCGGCAATCCCGAAGAATTTTGTGAAAACGGATCGATCTATCTTAACGGTACCGTTTCTATCTTAAATGGAGATCCGTCCAGTGTACTTTGGACGGTGATCTCGCAACCAATGGGCGCCAATATTATTATTAATAATCCAAACCAACCGGAATCTTCCACTTCGGGAACAATCGTTTCAGGAGATTATACTTTTCAAATACAACAAACCTGCTCTGATACCAGTGGCACGCCTAGTCAGCAGGTAACGCATACAGTCAATCCTCTACCGACTCAAGCTGCCTTGCCTGCTACGATAGATTCTACTTGTTATGATGGCAACACTTCTATCCTTATAGCGGGAAATACACCTGCAATGGGCGAAACGGTTACTTGGAAAATTATAAGCGGCTATGATGGCACCTTGACAAATGCAAATTCTTCCACCGTTTCTTTTGACCCTATACTCAATCAGAGAGATTGCGAAGAAGGGGATTATCATACTACAACGCTTCGATATACTATTTCAAATGGAGATTGTACGACTTTTGACGATGTGGTGGTGCGATATTATTACACCGTTAATTCGATTTATGCAACGGCTATTCCCGATAATATTTGTGGTTCGCCCGGTTGCACAGATTTATATGGGGCTTGTAGCTTGGATGGAACCGGCCTATGGACAGCTACGGGACCAGGCAATGTCACTTTTTCAAATCCCACAGAAGCATATACCCGCGCATGCGTGGATGCAGAGGGGACTTATACTTTCACTTGGACTGTTACAGGTGGTTGCCGCCCAGGAGTGGGGTCGGATACAGCTTCTTTTACAGGCTTTGGTGCTGGATTGACTACAACAGATGCTGGGCCAACTCAATATTACTGCGATTTTCCCTCAACGATTTCTTTAAATGCCACACCTTTGGAAAATGGGCAGACGGGGCTTTGGTCGCAATTGGACGGTTTACCTGTTACTATTAACAATAATACCAGCCCTTCCACAGTCGTAATGGGACTTCAAAAGGGAGGTGGTCCCTATCTTTTTGCCTGGGAATTATTTGGGACAGAGTGCAGCGTATATGACACAGTGCGGATTATTGAAAAACCTGACATCGTGGGATATGCAAGAAACTTGAAACGTTGTTATACCAACCAAACAGGCTCATGGGCATTCCAAATTGATGCTTTAAAAAAGTCAGATATTGATACGCTAATTTTCCAAACTACTCCCACGCAAAGCATTGCTATCAATCCCACTCAATATTCTATTCAGGCTTATGTTTATGAAGATAAACCCTCTTTTCCAGCTAGTTTTTTCGGCTATTGTCAGTTTAGGAATGTTGCTTCGACTACCTATGTCATAGGAGGAGATTTAACTGTTGTAATTGATTCTACATGGTTAGCTGATAACATTGGGAGTTGTGGAGAATACATCGTTTTTGCTATTGTTATAGGCACCCGTGACCCTGGAACTTACGGCATGGATATTTCTGTCTCTGATGGCTGCGAAACTCAGTCCTGGTCTTCTTTAGAAAAGGTCGGTGCTAATGGTGCTACCATACCCAATGCGGGTACAGATGCCTTGCTGCCCTGCGGGGTTACTACCGTTCAGCTTAGTGGCAATAACCTGACCACAAGTGGTTCGGGTTTTGCAGGGCAATGGAATTTTATTACTGGTCCCATGGATCCTTTCAATGATACTGCTCGCCACCAGCAGACCCCGATTCTTACAGGTTTAACGGAAGGAACTTATGTCTTTAGCTATGGCTGGCAAACGCACGGAGCTTGTGATGCTGAAGCTGATGAAGTAACCATTGTGGTAAACACGGGGGCGCCTGATACACTAATAGCAACGGTGCTTACAACAACTCCATGTGCGGCCGGCCCTGTACAAATCTCTGCCAATTTGCCCGACAATGCTGCTTCGGGTGCTTGGACACAAATCAGCCCAACTAAAACCACAGAAAAAATTTATCCCGACACAAGTTCGACCTATATTACCTTGGACAACCTTGTGGCAAACACCAATTATACTTACAGATGGGAAGTTTTTAATAATTGTGATACGACCCACGTTGATGTAACTTTTTCAACAGGGTCAGTAGCCGGGCCTTCTCCCGCTGTACTTAAAGACGAGTATATTTGTTATCCTGCTGCATCAACAGTGGATGTACAACACGTAGCTGTAACTTCGGGTACAGTAACGTGGACGACCCTTTCCATGCCATCTGACGACACCTCTTCACCTACTTTTACATCGCTTACAGACTCTACCACACGAGTAAGCAGCGTAGAACACGCAGGAGTCTATGAAATTGAATATAAAATCACAGGTGATTCAAGTTGTAGTTCTACGACAATAGATACGATTTATTTAATCTATGATTATCCCGTTTGGTTTGTAGAGGCAGGAGAGGATGCCCAATTATGCGGTGTTTCCTTTCCATATACTATGCAATTGCAAGGAGATACTTCTCGACAAGAATACGTTACTTCTTATTGGAGATTAGCCGCCGGGCCAGAAGCAGTAATTTTTGCGGATAGTTCGAACAATGATTCTACGGTTACTTTCAACGGGCCAGGAACGTATATTCTGGAATGGAGGCACTTTATTTATGAGGCCTGTCAAACTAATAGTGATTTTGTAACAATAGAAATAAGCGGGGATGCTGGCCCTTTAGCTGATGCGGGAGCGGACTCGACTATGTGCGGTTCAGATGGTGTTTTTAATTTGAATGGTAATGCTTATACAGCTCCCGATACGGCAATTTGGTCTATTGTCTCTTCGACGGGCTCCAGCGTCACTTTTTCAAATAAAAATAATCCTACCTCTACGGCAAGCCTTTCCAAGCCGGGCGAGGTTGTTTTGAGATGGACGGTTTTTGATAGCGTCGGTTTTTGTCCCCCAAATCAAGATGAAGTTATATTGACTTGGTTATTGGCCGATGCTTCTGCAACAGATACCAGCCTTTGCGATGTGACCAGCACCACGTTAATTGGAAATGAAGTGGATGATATTGCCGATGTAAAGTGGTCGCAGGTTTCAGGACCAAATACGCCAACCATTGCTGATGATAGTGCTTCTATAACGGTAGTTTCTGGTCTAACTTCTGGTACTTATGAATTTGAATACAAAGTAAGCTATCATCCAGATTCTTTGAATCCAAGCTGTATTGCAAGAGATACGGTAGCAATAACTATTACTTCTTTTGTTCAAGCAAATGCAGGGGTAGATACGGTTGTTTGTGGGGGTAGTACGGTCAATTTATCAGCAGGAAATGCAGGGGGTAATTGGTCTTTAATTTCGGGTACTAATTCGGGGACATTTGGAGATACAACTGCCCAAAACACTACTTACGGCCCCCTAACGGCTGATAGTAGCTATATTTTCAGATATACTATTGGGAATGGTGCTTGTGTGAGTAATGATAATGTAGTTGCTTATATTTTAGAAGATTGGTTATTGAGTTCTACAGATACAACCTCTACTTGTGGAAATTCAGACGGGGTAGTGGATTTGATAGTTAGAGGAGGGAGTGGTGGGCTTAGTTTTTTATGGAGCAATGGTGCGACGACGGAAGATTTGGCGGTAGCTGCTGGTACTTATTCGGTTACTGTTACTGCACCAGGCGGTTGTACGGCAACTTATACAACGATTATCACTAATTCAGATGGGCCTACTGCGACCTTTGCCACAAACCCAGACCCGCCTTGTCCAGGCGAAAATTTTATAATAACAGCAACTGGTAGTGGTGGCTCGGGCAGCGGATATACTTTTCTCTGGGATGATAGCACAAGTACCGCAAACAGAACAGTAAACACCCTTAATGATACGACTTATTATGTTACCGTAACAGATGGCGACAACTGCTCCAGTCCAGTAGAAGCGCCAGTAACCCTGGCGATACCACCAATGGTGGATTTAGGCCCTGATACCAACGTTTGTAGTGGTTCGGCGATTACTTTAATCCCTACGGTTTCGCCCATAGAATATGGGACTTCTTTTTATACCGAAGGATTTGAATCAGGGCTGGGAAATTGGGTGCAAGCAACAGGAGATGATGGCAACTGGAGCCGAGATAGCGGCGGTACACCAAGTTCTAGTACAGGACCTTCAACGGGGGCAAATGGTTCAACCTGGTATTTGTTTCAGGAAACCAGTGGTGGTAGTACGGGTGACCAGGTAATTTTGGAAAGCTCGAGATTTGATTTAACAGGGAGACAATATACTACCTTATCTTTTTATTATCACATGTATGGCGCAAGTATGGGAACGCTCTCTGTGGAAGTGAGTACGGATAGCACAATATGGTCGCAAATATGGTCTTTATCAAGCAACCAAGGCGACCAATGGTTTGAAGCAAACGTAGATTTATCTACTTATGACGGCGTGGATAGTTTATATCTGCGATTTATTTCTGCAAGGGGTACAAGTTTTCAGGGAGATGCCGCTATTGATGATATTTCACTAAGAGAACAAAGCTACAGCTATTCATGGAGTACTTTAGACACGACTACGACTATTTCTGTTAACCCTTCAAATACTACTAAATACTATCTCACTGTTACAGATGCAAACGGCTGTGAAATAGTAGATAGTGTTTCAGTAGAAGCAGGGGAAGGCTGCTGCCCAGCAGTTAATAATTTGATTACGGACCGGTTTATCTGTACAGGCGAATTAGTGGATACGCTTGCTGTGACCACTACCGTTGAAAATCCCGATAGTATTGCTTTCGTCTATTTTACTATGCCTCAAACCGACAGCAGCATCATTTATTCAAATGGGACAGGTATTGATACCGTGCAGGTTTCTGCTACTTCGGATACGGTCGGTATTTATAATATAAGTGGTTTCACGAATGCAGGAAGCATACCGGATACTTTTTATGTCTATGCTATTATTCATCCAAAACCGACGAGTAATTTGTGCCTCCTTTATGAGGAGATTTTGATAGTTGTAAACCCCTTGCCTTCTATTACTGGAAGAGACACCAGCATTTGTGGTGGACAGAATATAGATTTAGGCACTTTATTAACGGGCGATACTATCGGCATGGTGGGCTATGGGACAACCTACGGAGATTACTCAGGTAACCAAACAGTTAGCCCCACGATTACCACTACTTATTTTATAAAAGATAGTATTGAAAATGCGGGCTGTGTAGATACAGCCCAAATTACCATAACAGTCTCTAATCCTTCTATAACGGGTCGGGACACGGCAATCTGCTCTGGGGAAAGTGTGGATTTAGGTACTTTATTAAATGGAGATACGATTGGCACGGTGGGCTATGGAACTACTTTCGGAAATTATACAGGCAGCCAAACGGTTAGCCCAACCAGCACGACGACCTATTTTGTAAGGGATAGTGCTGAAAGTTTGGGCTGTGTAGATACGGCCCAAATTACCATAACAGTCTCTAATCCTTCTATAACGGGTCGGGACACGGCAATCTGCTCTGGGGAAAGTGTGGATTTAGGTACTTTATTAAATGGAGATACGATTGGCACGGTGGGCTATGGAACTACTTTCGGAAATTATACAGGCAGCCAAACGGTTAGCCCAACTAGCACGACGACCTATTTTGTAAGGGATAGTGCTGAAAGTTTGGGCTGTGTAGATACGGCCCAAATTACTATAACAGTCTCTAATCCTTCTATAACGGGTCGGGACACGGCAATCTGCTCTGGGGAAAGTGTGGATTTAGGTACTTTATTAAATGGAGATACGATTGGCACGGTGGGCTATGGAACTACTTTCGGAAATTATACAGGTAGCCAAACGGTTAGCCCAACTAGCACGACGACCTATTTTGTAAGGGATAGTGCTGAAAGTTTGGGCTGCGTGGACACGGCGCAAATCGTAGTGACCGTTACCGCTCCCTTCATCACAGGACGGGATACGACCATTTGTTCTACTGAGACTGTGGACTTGGCAACCTTATTAACCGGTACCATCATCGGCACAGTCGGTTACGGAATTACTTTCGGAAACTACACAGGTGGTCAAGTGGTCAGCCCTACGACCACCACCACTTATTATGTGCGGGATAGTGTTGCGTCGGGCTGCGTGGATACCGCAAAAATTATGGTAATGGTTAATCCACAACCCGCTATTACCGGACGAGATACGAGCATCTGTACGGGTGAGAGTGTAGATTTGGGGACCTTATTGACTGGAGATACCATCGGTACGGTAGGTTATGGTACGACCTATGGAGATTATACAAGTAGTCAAATGGTTAATCCGACTAACACGACGACCTATTTTATAAGGGATAGTGTTGAAATGACAGGTTGTGTGGATACGGCAATTCTTACGGTGACGGTAATAGAAACGCCAAATTTGAGTACCCGAGACACAACGATATGTGCAGGAGAGTCGGTTGACTTAGCCGTTTTGACAGATGATTTGAATAATTCAGCGGGAAGCGAAACTTATCATACCGCTCTTCCCACTTCAACTGGAAATCGATTAGCATCCAGTACGGTAGCTCCTTCAGCAAATACCAAATATTACGTCAGTAAAGGTATTGGGGATTGTAGTGATGTAGATTCGATTACGGTGAGCATTGCGGCTTTACCAATGGTAATCGCCTCGAACGATACGACAATTTGTAACGGCGATACAGCCACCCTTAGTGCAGTAGGCAGCGATGGCACAAGCCCATACAGTTATGCCTGGAACAATGGGTTAGGCACAGGAGCCAATAAAACTGCAACGCCTGGTACAACAACAACCTATACGGTGACGATCACAGATGCTAATGGCTGTACCGATACCGATCAAGTAGCGGTGACGGTGGCAGATGTACCGCAAGGAACTTGCATCATCAGCCAGGATAGTAGTTCCATAGCAAAGGATACAACGGTATGCGGTGGCAACCAGACAAGTACAGGAACAGGAACTAATTGGACAATGCCACCAGGGAGCCTCACGAGTAATGATGGGGATTCTACGCATATTACCCTAAGTGGGGATTCAGATTCTTTGGACATAACAGGGCAGGACTGGAATATTCCAACCACGGCCATTATTGAGGGTATTGAAATTACAATTAGAAAGAAAGAAGGAGATTTATCAAATGGGAAAAAAATACAGGATAAGATCGTACAATTATTAGATAGTAGCTTGGCAGTAGGAGCTAATTTAGCACTAACTGGAGATTGGCCAGTTAGCGAAGGCACTTTTACTTATGGCGGTGCTAACAGCCTTTGGGGTTATTCTTGGACAGGTAGTAATATTAATGATTTGGGACTTCGCATACAGGTGACTACTTCTGGTGGTGGTAAAGATGAAAGAGCAGATATAGACCAGGTTTGCATAAAAATTTATTATACCATTCCGCCAACGTACTGCGATACGGATTCGGGATTGAGCTTTAGTGTAAGCGGGGTAACAGGAGCGACGAGTTATTCATGGACGATCCCGACGGGAGCGACCATCAGTTCGGGAGATGGGACGAGTTCGATCACAGTGAATTTCAACAATGCCGTTGCTGCAGGGAGTCAACAGGTGTGCGTCACGCCAAACAATAGCTGTGGTAATGTTAGCCAATGCTGTATAACATTTCAAGTACTCGACTGCGCGCCACCTTGTTTCGATATTGACAGCCTCCTCTCTGATCGAATCATCTGCTCTGGTGAATCGGTAGATACCCTCGCTGTGACGACCACTTCGTCAAATCCCGACAGCATCGCCTTCGTGTATTTTACGACTCAGCAGACGGACAGCAGCGTGATTTATTCGAGTGGTACGGGCATTGATACTGTACAAATTGCAAACGGTAACGATACTGTTCGCATTTTTAATTTAAATAACTTTACAAATACGAGTAACACGCCTGATACCTTTTATGTGTATGCCATTGCACACCCCACGCCAAGCGATAATACTTGCCGACCTTATGACGAAATAAAAGTCATTGTCTATGCCTGTGATTGGGGTGATTTACCTGACACTACTGCAATGACTAATTCAGGTGATTATCAAACGTTCAATGCTAATGGCGGTGCCGTACATCAGATTATTCCCGAATTAAAATTGGGCAGCACTATTGATGGAGAAACGGATGGACAACCAAGTACGAATGCTCTAGGCGATGGTGCAGATGAAGACGGGGTCGCTATCTTATCCAGCCTAAATATAAGACCAGGCGGTACTTTTCGATTGCCCTTGAAGGCGACCAATATCACCGGCGATACAGCTCATTTGGAGGCTTGGATAGACTGGAATGGCGATGGCGATTTTGACGATATTGGCGAAATGGTAATAGATATAGACGATCTTAGTGGATTTCCTGCTTATTTGGAAATTACTGCTCCCGCCAATATCCAAACAGGTGGTTTGCTGGGTTTGAGGGTTCGATTGAGCAATACGAATAATATGACCCCGTATGGACAAATTAATGAAGGAGAAGTAGAGGACTATCTGATTGGGGTGGATTGTCCACAGGTATGCTTACCTGTAAAAACAGAAGCAATGAGAAAGAAGTAGCAAGTTCAATATTGATTTTCGATTGTTTATATATTTGCAGCTTTAGGAACGATTAAAGAACAACTTATCCATTTGATGGACGTGATTCTTTGAATGTTCTTCAGTTGCATTTTCTACTATTCTGTAATATGAAGCACTTCCTACTCTTATTATTTATCATTTCAATGGTATCTGTAAATGCCCAATCTGAGAAAACAGATAGCCTTTGGGCGGTTTGGTATAACAAGCATTTAGTAGATAGTGCCAGATTTAATGCACTCTATTGGCTCATTTGGGATGTTTACTTACCTAGACAACCTGATTCGGCACTCTATTATTCACAGGAACTAAAAAAGGCTGCTCATGCAGAAAAAAATATCCGCTGGGAAGCAAGGGTACTTACACTTCAAGGCATCTATTACGCCAAAAAAAGTAATTATGCAAAAGCCATAAGAGCATTTAAACGGGGTTTGCAATTATGGAAGAAACCTTGTAATGGCAGTGCTTATATAAATATCGGGAATTGTTATGTGCATTTAGCCGATTATGCAACGGCCCTGGAGTATTTCCAAAAAGCTCAGGCTGATTTCAAAGTATGCGGTAAGGAAAGAGGTTATTTTAAGGTTTATTACCATATTGCCGAGGTATTAAATGCCTCTGGAGCCTATGAACAAGCAGAAACAAATTATTTGAAAGCAGCAAGTTTATACAAAGAAGAGGATATAGAGTTGGCACAAGCTTTTGTTGGCTTGGGGGAGGTAAGAATGAATTTGGGAGCTTACCAGGCAGCCTTCGACTACTTTACGAAGGCCTTAAAACTGGCCACTCAAAACAAGGATAAATATGCACAAGCTTATATTTATAACATTTTAGGAAAATTGTTTTATAAGAAAAAAAAATGGAAGCAAGCAAGGCAATATTTTGAAGTAGGTTTGGATATTTATGGAGAACTGGATAATAGAAAAGGCCTTGCTTTCAGCAATATCGAACTTGGAAGGATTGCACTCCAAAATCTACAGATCGAATCAGCCCTTAAGTATTGTGCAAAAGGATTAAAACTGGCAGAAGAGGCTACTCTTTTAAATGAGAAAAAAGATGCCTGTAATTGTCTATATAAGGCCCATGAAAATCAAGGTAATGCCCCAAAAGCTTTACAATATTTTGAACTTTTGAGCCAAACCAAGGACTCTTTATTCAGTTCGGAACGAACCAAAAAGTTGACTACACTTCAACTCAATTATGCCCACCAACAGGAAAAAACAAAGCTGGAAAACGAGAAAAAGTTAAAAGATATTACTATAGCCAACCAGCGCAGGACCATTGCCTTGATTTTACTACTGCTGTTGGTTTTGGTAATAGGAGGAGGAGTAATTTATGCTCAAAAAAATAAATTGGGTGCTGCTTATGGTACCTTGGTTCAAAAAAGTAAAGAAATCATTCGACAAGAAAAAGAACTCAAAAAAGTTAAAACATCCCTTATTTCAACTACTTATAATGACAAACAACTAACAGATTTGCAATCCAAAGTAATTATTGCATTAGAAGAAGAAAAAGCATTCCTGAATTCTGATATAACTTTATCCAAGTTGGCAACCAATCTGGACACGAACACCAGCTACTTGTCCAAAACCATTAATTCTGTATTTAATAAAAATTTTAATACACTCATCAATGAATATCGAATTAAGCAAGTAATCAGCGATATTGAGGAAAACGCTCACGATATTTACACAATTGAGACCTTAGCGAATAATGCGGGCTTTAAGTCCCGCTCTGCTTTTAATAAAGCCTTTTAAAAAGTATACAGGTGTTTCCCCTTCCGTTTATATTAACAACCAAAAAGACTGATAGCATCCTGACCTTTTATTCCTTTTCGCTATTGATTTATAAATCCGTACATATGTCTTTTTGATTCCGGCTCTTCAGGTATGTTATTTGAACTATTCGTGTATGAATATTATTGATGAACCTATTTATCCCTAGATAAATACTTTTCCCTCCAAGAGCAAAGATTCTCTCTTATTATAGTAAGTCCTCGTCGCACAATGGCGGGGATTTTTTTATCTATCACTTCAATTCGAAAGGTCGTTTTTTCATCATTACCTAAAGTATATTTAAAATTGAGATAAGGACATTTTTTGATGCCTCATTCTTCCTGTTTTGAAAATAGACTCCGGCTACGATGTATTTTTAATTTTTTCCCGATTTATAAATCTGTACAACCAGATTCCGCTATTTAAGGCTTTGTCTCCTTTCAACGATTAGCAACCAGTTGCTATTTCATAGGAAATAATATTGATAGCACAGATACGGGTATCATTTCTTTTGATGCAATTGCTCCGACTAGTAAACAGGAAGAAGCCTCTGTGGGGGTCATTGGAACGACTTACGGACTGGCATATAGTCGCGCTGCTGATATATTATTTGCTGCCGCTTATCAACGCCGATTTACGGGTTTTGGCACAGGAGGCATTTATGCGATTCCAAATCCAAAAAACAGCACTTCCCAAACCGCCTCCCTCTTTTTGGACATTGACAGTTTATTTGGTGCAGATGCCTGCAGGAGGCGACCCGCATGATTTTATAACCGTTGAAGCTAATGGAAACGTTATAGACTCTGCTTCTTATGATGCGGTCGGGCGCATTGGGTTTGGCGACTTGGAGATTGACAGCGATTTATCTCATTTATATACGATCAATTTATTAACCAGAGAACTCTATAAAATTCCTTTAGGCAATGATCCCTCCAATCCCATAGCTCCAACTATGGCCAGCCAAGTTACGATAACTGATTGGAATGCCTGGACTAACCAAAATAAGCATCCTACTGGGCTATTAGCACTTATTCTCTTAATAGGTTGGTAAGTCCCTGGCTGCAAAGCTGGGGATTTTTATTTTAAAAATAAAGGTTTAAATTTCATTTTTCGGAAATAAAAATGATGCACTTTTTGTTCTGATACAAGTTTAAAATTTTTTTGCAGTTTCGCATTTTCCTCTTAATTTGCTTTTTTTGAGAAAACTTCAACAAATATAACAGGGTATGTTCTTATTTTTTGATGTAGAAACTACAGGAATGCCCAAAAACTGGAAAGCTCCTGTAAATGACACATTCAATTGGCCACGAGCGGTACAAATTGCCTGGCTATTTTATGACAAAGATCGCAATTTGCTGGATGATAAAGATTATATTATTCAACCGGAAGGCTATGAAATCCCTTATGCAGCAGAACGCATTCACGGCATTAGCACCGAAACTGCCAAAGAACAAGGGATGGAATTACTATCCGTTTTACAAGCATTCAAAATCCTTATTGATAAGACCGATTATATCATCGCACACAATTTGGCTTTTGATGAAAAGATCATTGGAGCAGAATTTTATCGAAAAAATGTCGAGCACCGGTTGTTTAATACTGAAAGGTATTGCACCATGCGCGAAGGCACTTATTTTTGCAAAATCCCCGGAAAGTACGGCAAGTACAAATGGCCGTCCCTTTCGGAGTTGCACCAAAAGGTGTTTGGAAAAGATTTTGATAATAAACACAATGCCCGAGCAGATGTAGAGGCTTGTGCCAATTGCTTTTTTAAACTGGTAGATGCAGAAGAAATTGATCTTTTTTGAACAAAAAGTAAGCATTTTAGATGCCTAAAGTATTTATTAGCAGGGATTTACAAAAAAAATAGTGTTTTCAAAAAACGCCTCAGCGAAGCCCGTTTTGAATTGTTTGACCAATCGCTCATTGACTTTTTCCCCCAAATCTTTTTCGAAAATTCCACAAGCCGACTGGCTATTTTTTTATAGCAAAAAAGGCGTCCAATTTTTTTTTGAAAACTGCCCCAAAACTTCTTTCCAAAAAATAAAATGGGCGGCAATGGGCAAGGGAACGGCTGCTGCCTTGAAACGACAAAACATTTCCCCGGACTTTATAGGAACCGGCTCTCCTAAAATGACGGCTATGGAGTTTTTAAAAAAGGCAAAAGGGCAAAAGGTTCTTTTTGTTCGAGCAAAAAATTCTAAAAAATCTATACAATCTCTGTTGAAAAAAAAGCTAGAGGTAGCGGATTTAGTTGCTTACAACAATATAATCAGCAGTGATTTTAATCTTCCCGTTTGTGATTGTCTGGTTTTTACCAGTCCAATGAATGTACAGGCTTATTTTGAAAAATATACAGTACAAAAACATCAAAAAGTCATCGCCATAGGAAAAACCACCCAGAAAGCCTTGAATAAATTGGGTGTGACAGACGTTTTGGTCGCTAAAAACCCTTCTGAAGAAAGTCTTGCAGAAACAGTGCTAGCCATCTTACCCGACCGATACGCCGTCATTGACCTCGGCACCAATACTTTTCATTTGCTAATAGCCGAAAAGCAAAAGAACCATCGTTTTAAAGAATTGCACCGCCAGCGATTCTTCGTAAAGTTGGCAGAAGAAGGCATCGAAACCATTGGAGCAGAACCTGTGAAAAGAGGGATGCAGGCATTAAAAGTTTTCAGAGAAATAATAGATGAATTGAAGATAAAAAAAATAAAAGCAATTGGCACCGCCGCCTTGCGGACGGCCTCCAACGGACAGCAGTTTCTGGGTGCCGTAAAAGAAAGTTTTAGCTTGAAAGTCGAGTTAATTGATGGTGGTCGGGAAGCGGAGTTGATTTATAAAGGCGTTGTGCAAGCTGTTCCTTTCCAGGACCAAAACTACCTCCTTATGGACATTGGCGGGGGAAGTGTGGAATTTATTATCGCTAATCAAAAACGGTCTTATGGGCGAAAAGTTTTCCAATCGGGGTAGCCATTTTGCATAAAATATTCAAACATTCAGAACCCATTTTGCCGGAAGAAATATATGCAATCAGGCGCTTTTTGCACCGTCGTTTGCACTTGTTGTATGATTCGTTAGAAAAATATCCGGTATCTACTCTAATAGGGGCTTCGGGCACTTTTGATGTGTTAGAAAATATATTGGCAAAAGATCAAAATACAGAAAATCATGCTTTTGTAGAAGTTGAGGATTTTTACCCTTTGTATTATCAGTTACTTAATTCTACACTGGAAGAACGGCTGGCCATGGAGGATATACCAGATACGCGGGCAGATATGATTGTGGTGGCCATGATTTTGGTTGAGGTTATACTGGAAAAGGCACAAATCCAGGAAATTATTGTATCTAATTATGCGATGAAAGAGGGCATTTTGTCTGAGTTAATGGCTTAGTTTCTGTTTTTGTCGCTTTCTTGCCAATGCAAATCCGCTCTTCTGGTAATTAAAATCCTTTGTAAGGCCTTATTATTGTGTCAAAAAAGAAACACCCGCCCGATTTCATCATCAATGAAAGCTCAATAATGCGATTATTTTTCCTACTATTTCTAGGTTTGGTTTGCTCTATAGCAATGGCTCAAACAAAAAAGAATACTGCTTTTCAACAAATTGACGGACACCCACTGGGCGTCATCTGCAAAGCTGGCGAGTTTGAACAATACCATATCATTTTGCCTCCCGCTAAAAGCCGCAATAATCCAAGTGAACCAGCTATTTTTGAAGTAACCTTCGATCCCGTCGTTCCAGCTGCTGCAAGGGCCGCTTTTAATCGGGCAACAGAAATACTCAGTGGGCTGTTTGCTTCTCCTATTCCTATTGTCGTCAATGTAAGGTGGGACTCGTTGGCAGCAGGCTCGTTGGCAGGAGCTTCTCCAGGTACTTATTTGACCAATTTTACCAATGCCCCGATTGGCAACGTGTGGTATCCGGTTGCGCTAGCAGAAAAAATAGCGCGGCGAGATTTCAATAATGGAAATAGTGATATTAATGTAACGGTCAATAATCGGGTTCTCTGGTATTATAATTTTAATAATCCGCAAGGAATCACTACTGGGCAGTTTGATTTTTTATCCGTTATTCTACACGAATTACTGCACGGGATGGGGTTTTCTGGATTTAGCGACCTATCGGGCAATTCCGGCACGCAGCAATTACAAGGCTTGATCTCTATTTATAGTCATTATGTTGAAAATGGCGCAGGGCAAAATTTGGCAAAGAGCTTTGATGATCCTTCAATTACTTTGGGGGCACAGCTTCGTAGTGAAAACTTGTTTTTGGGTACTTCCTCTTTTCGATCGAGTGGCAACCTACCCAAAATATTTGCGCCTGCTAATTTTGCTAGAGGTTCTAGTATTAGCCATTTGGATGAGTTGGCTTTTAATAATACTCCCAATTCTTTGATGACTCCATTTGTCAATCCAGGAGTCATAGAACATGACCCTGGCATTGCAACCGATGTTTTATACGATTTGGGTTGGGTGCTGACCTCCATTTTGCACCAACCTTCGACAGGAGAAGTTGATGTTAACAAGCCATTTGTAGTGAATGCACAGGTGGTTTCTGATAATGGTTATAATGCTTCCACAATTAAGGTGCATTATTCGCAAGATACTTTTAAAACGGTCACAAGCCTTTTGATGATGCCAACAGAAAATGCCCATGAGTTTACTGCGACTATTCCGGCCCCGGGCGAAATCACTCGTTATCAATACTATTTTTCAGTAGAAGACAACCGAAGCCTTCGTTTTGTCGCGCCTACGCAAGCTCCCGAGATCAGTTTTTATGAATTTTTCTATGAAGCGGATGACACTCGACCACAGATTGTTCATCAATCTATAGAAACCATTGACGACCAGGCATCTGGGCTTGATTTGAATGCTAGCGTCACCGATTTTTTTACAGGGGTAGATTCTGTTTTTATCGAGTATAAAATTAATGGAATATTGCAGCCTATGGCTGTTATGGCTAAAGATTTTTCTGATGGCTTTCGGCCCGATTTATGGGTTGGTAGGATTCCCTTTCCTGAAGGTGGGTTAAGCAAGGAGGATGTATTGGAATACCGCTTGGTAGCTATTGATAAAAGCCCAGCTCGAAACACAGCTACCAATCCTCTAAATAGATTTTATACAGTAAATATTACCCAAACCCTTAATGCATTAATTTCCTATGTCAATGATTTTGACACGCCGTCAGCAGATTTTAATGGGAATGGCTTTTCAATAAGCAGACCGGCTGGATTTGCAGATGAGGCGATTCATTCTGCTCATCCTTACCGAAATGCCGGTACGGAAAATACCCTCAATTTTATTTATAATTTGAATGTCCCCATCATTATTAGGAAGGTGGATGCACTAATCGAATTTGACGAAATTGTATTAGTAGAACCTGGCGAAGCTAATACGCAATATACAGATACGGAGTTTTGGGACTATGTGATCGTAGAAGGAAGGAAGAATCAAGAAGCTAATTGGCAACCCTTTTTACCTGGCTATGATTCTAGAGAGAATAGTGCCTGGTTGGCGACCTATAATAATGGCATTCCCGCCAACGGGCAGGATTCTAATGCCAACGGCACGCCGAGTCTCTACCGTTCTAAAAGCATTGATATGCTACAAAATGGCAATTTTAGCGCAGAGGATACCGTTTTGGTGCGTTTTCGATTGTTTTCTGACCCTTTTGCGAAGGGTTGGGGTTGGGCAATTGATAATTTGCGAATACAGGATCGCCCTGTGGCGGTAGAAGATTTAATAGCAGAACAAAATTTTAGGATTTATCCCAATCCAGTTGGGTCCCATTTTCTAACCATTGACGCCCAATTCAAACAAAAAGTTAAAGAGGTTGAAATAGCGATTAGCGACCTATACGGCCGTTTGATTTTGAAACAAACGCATGAAAATTTTGATCATTTTTTTGTAAAAAAACTATCCTTGAGTACCTTGCCAAAAGGTATTTATCTGCTCAATATGAAGCTTGACGGAAAGGAGCAAATTTCAAAGCGATTTGTAAAAAACTAGCCATCTTTGACGGATTGTAAAACGAATGAAAAAGACAACTAATATTTTGGTCACCGGAGCAAGTAGGGGAATCGGCTTTGATACGGTAATTGAGTTGGCAAAAAATCCAACTAATCGGGTTTTTGCCCTATCTCGAAACCAGCAAAAACTGGAAATGCTAAAAGCGAAGGCTAGTACCCAAAATATAGAGCTAATCGCTTTTGATTTAGCTGATTTTAATAAAAAAAAGTTAATCGCTTTTTTTGAAAAAATGGAATCCCTTGATGTATTAATCAATAATGCAGGTTTGCTAATCAATAAACCGTTTAGGAATCTGACTACGGTGGATTGGAAGATGATTTTTGAAGTCAATTTATTTGGAGTCGTACAATTGATTAAAGTCTTGCAGCCAAAATTGGCTGCTGCTGAAAAAGCGCATATTGTCAATATTGGAAGCATGGGCGGCGTACAAGGTAGCAGCAAGTTCCCAGGACTGTCTGCTTATAGTGCCAGCAAAGCGGCTTTGGCCAATCTGACAGAATGTTTGGCAGAAGAATTTAAAGCTCAACAAATAAGCGTTAATTGTTTGGCTTTGGGAGCCATTCAGACAGAAATGTTGGCCGAGGCTTTTCCCGGTTATACCGCCCCTGTTTCTAGTGAGAAAATGGCGAGCTATTTGGCCTGGTTTGCCTTGAATGGGCATCATTTCCACAATGGTAAAATTATTCCTGTAGCGGTAAGTACACCTTAAAATATCCTTCGAACCGTTTTTTAGAAAAAATAAAATGGCTAAAGCAAATTTTATACCCTATAAAAGTATTACTTACACTCCAGAAGAAACCTTGAAAAGAAGCGAGGACTATTATCAATATATGGATCAGCGTCGAACGGTTCGAGATTTTTCAGACCGCCCCGTTTCCAAAGAAATTATTGAAAATATTATTATGACTGCTTCTTCTGCTCCTTCTGGTGCGCATAAACAACCCTGGACCTTTTGTGCGGTGAGCGATCCTGCTATCAAATCTAAAATTAGGAAAGCAGCAGAAAAAGAAGAGTACGAGAGCTATAATGGCCGAATGTCCGAGGAATGGCTGGAGGCTTTGTCTCCTTTCGGGACGGACTGGAACAAGCCCTTTTTAGAAATTGCTCCCTGGCTAATTATCGTATTTAAAAAGGCCTATGACTTGGAAAATGGGACGAAGAAAAAAAATTATTATGTCAATGAATCCGTTGGCTTGGCCGCTGGATTCTTATTGACGGCGATTCATAATGCGGGCTTGGTATCTTTGACTCACACGCCCAGTCCGATGAATTTTTTGCAAAAAATATTAAACCGGCCTGAAAATGAGCGACCGTTTCTGCTCATCCCTGTTGGTTATCCGGCAGCCGAAGTACAAGTGCCAGATATTCAGCGAAAAAAAAAGGAAGAGGTATTGGTTTATTATGAGTAAGATGGTACAAGTGCCAGATATTCAGCGAAAAAAAAAGGAAGAGGTATTGGTTTATTATGAGTAAGATGTAGTATCTCTTAATATAAAAACATACCTATTCATTGGCTCTCAATAATGGGTAAGAGATAACAACAGGCATTTAATTTGATAGAATTTGCATCGTTATTATGGGAGGGATATATACAGCTAAAGAATTAGACAGTTTTTCCAGACTCAAGCCTAGCTTGATTATTTCGGAATATACATTAAAATCTTTTCTTTTTTCCTTCTTTTTTTTTTCCAATTCTTCGCAAATCAGTTGTATATCCCCAATCACTTGAATTAAAATCTTCGTCGCTTCCGAGCGAAGTTTTACCTTTGGTTGAAACAAAACTTCTTGGAGTTTAAGAATAGCGGACTGGGTTTCTGGAAGGAATTCTTCCGTCATATTAAAGCGGTTGGAGACCTTTAGTTTTTGCGAAAGTCCACGTAAAAATTTACTGATCTCCCTATGTGAAGTATCAGGGGAAAGCTCTTTTGTAAATTTTTTAATACTTGAAACGGTAATAATAACTTCCATAAACATTAGTAACTAAGACTCCATTACCTCTGCAAGTTCTATCTTTATTTCTAATTCTTCTATAATAGAATTTAACCTTGTTAAGAGTGAATTAGATTTATACCTTAGCCTCACCTGAGCAGCAGTATCCTCCTTTATCAAATCATCCAGCATTTTTTCTATAAATGGCAAGCCGCCAGAAATAAAATCAAACATTTCCGAATCCATTTCATCAATGTCCGTCAACCTGACTTTAAAATCATCTAGCCACTTTTGTAAACGAATCAATGACCGATACGCCTCGTTTCTATCGCTTTCATATTGCCATTTTGATTGATTGATTGTCCTTCGAGTATTTTGACACAGCCTAAGAAGTTTAATTAAATATTCTGTCGTTACCATTTTATAAAGACTTTCATAGTTAAAAAAATCTGGTAGCGGACTACCACTATTTATTTGAGTTTCTAATGCTTCTATAAAATTTTTGGGAAGCAATGGTTTGGTTCTTGGAGGGTTGGGGGTGGGTGGTGGAGCTTCCAATTGCTTGAGGAGTTCATCAATTTCATTTCGAATTTTATTTTCTTCAATTCCATGTTCTTCCTGTGTTAACTGTACGCCATTAAATTTCCGGTTTAGCCCATTAAGCCGACTTAGCAGAGTATCTGCTTTTGACTTAAGCCGCGTTTGTCCTAGAAGCTCTAATGTTTCCCCCAATTTTCCCGCCTTATATTTATTACGGGCTTTTGAAATTATATTATTGGACATACAAAAATAAAAAATTGTTTTTTAAAATAAAAAAAAATATACTTTTTGTTTTATATTAATCACTATAATGACCCTCTTGGCTATCACATTTTCATAAAACCTTGATTCTTTCATCTAAACAATAAATTTAAAATAGCAAGGCAAAATCAATGAAAGAATTTTATTCTTTACCGCTTTCACATATCCCAAAATTGAATAAGATAAAATTATGTTAAATTTTTACATTTCCGGTTAAAATGCTTTGATAATTAAAATTATCGCCTTTAATTTGCTCCTGAACAATCAAAATATCCAAAATTATCTTAATCCTAAACCGATTACTCTCATGGACGCGATTTATTCAATCTCTCAGCAAAAGGCCGTACAGGTACTTTCTATCAACAGCCTCCTGGACGAATGGCAAAACCGCCGAATTTTAAGAGAACTTCAAGGGCGAATTACCACTAACACCAACCACTTTGTCATCGATTTAGCCCAGTTATCTTTTATTAATAGCTCCGGCTTAAATTTCTTATTGATGCTTTATGCTAAAACCAGAAAAAGCGGCGGCTCCATTATTTTGGCAAATGCTTCTAAGCGCATTCGGCACGTTTTAGACATTACTAAACTTTCTACGGTTTTTCCTATTAAAACATCCGTAGCAAGTGCAGTCAATTATTCTCGCCTAAAAGCGGCAGCCTAATTCTTTTTTAATTAATTTTTCTCCCCTTCTTTGGTCTTATGGGTTATTTGCCTACGTTTTATTGCCTTTTTCAAAGCTATGGACAAAGAGTAACTAGATTCGTATGCGAATTTGAAGCAAAATAAATATGGGAACGCTTTGAATATCGCAGGAAATTCAAATAACTTTACAAACCTGATAGCGCAAGAGCAGGCTATCGGGTTTTTTGTTTAAATAAAGGTTGTTGTCTTATAAGAGTTATAAGTTCAACAGACAATTGACCACAAGCACTTTATAAATGACAGTTGATGTAATTTTAGGTTTGCAATGGGGAGATGAGGGAAAAGGAAAAATTGTGGATGTTTTAGCCAAAGACTATGATATAGTCGCCCGATTTCAAGGTGGTCCAAATGCCGGACATACTTTAAAATTCGATGATAATAAATTTGTGCTGCACACGATTCCTTCTGGCATTTTTCGGAAAGAACTCATCAATTTGATTGGTAACGGGGTGGTTATTGACCCGATTACTTTAAAAGCAGAGATACAAAATCTGGAAAAAGTGCAGGTAGATTATAAAGGGCGCTTGTTTGTTTCCAAAAAAGCACACCTCATCTTACCTACCCATCGCTACCTGGATGCAGCGACAGAAGCTTATAAAGGAAAAGAAAAAATTGGTTCTACGCTCCGAGGTATTGGGCCAACCTATATGGATAAAACGGGGAGAAATGGGCTTCGAGTCGGAGATATTGACCATTCGGATTTTGAAAATAAATATAAGGCTTTAAAAGAAAAACACCTGGGCTTATTAAAATTATATCCAGCGATTGACTTTGATTTAAAAGCGGAGGAAACAAAATGGTTCGACAGCTTACAAGTGCTTAAAAAACTGCCCTTTGTAAGTGGCGAATACTACATTAATAAAGCCATAAAAGCAGGCAAAAGGGTCTTGGCAGAAGGGGCGCAAGGTGCTATGCTAGATATTGATTTTGGTACTTACCCTTTTGTTACTTCTTCCAATACTATTACTGCCGGTGTGTGCACAGGGCTAGGTATTTCTCCTAATAAAATTGGAGAAGTCATCGGGATTACCAAAGCCTATTGCACAAGAGTTGGGGCGGGTCCTTTTCCTACAGAATTGCTGGATGAAACGGGAGATTTTCTGAGAAAAGAGGGGCAGGAGTTTGGTGCAACTACTGGCCGACCACGGCGGTGCGGATGGATTGATTTGCCTCAATTGAAATACACGATTATGTTAAATGGGGTGACTCAATTAGCGATCACTAAGATTGATGTGCTGGATAAATTAACTACTTTAAAAATGGGCACGGCTTATCAGCTTGAAGGACAGCAAACAGAAGACTTGCCTTATGATTTATGCGGCTATGATATCCAACCTGTGTATGAATTGCATCCTGGCTGGCAAAAGGATTTAACACAAGTTATTGCTTATGAAAATTTACCGCTAAATGCCAAAAATTATATCCATAAGCTAGAAGTCTTACTGGAGACGCCCATCACCCTGATTTCTACTGGTCCTGGACGAAAGCAACTGGTTTTTAGACCAGTAGAGGCGATTTCATAAAAGCCAAAGGTTGTACCGTGGACTTTAGCCTGCTGCCTGCGATACCATATGGGCAGACTAAAGTCCACGATACAGGTTGACTAATCCCTTTCTACCGGAATCACACTTATTTCTTTCAGTTCTTTTGGATTTCCAGTTTTAAATTGATAAAATCCATCTTTTCCAATGACTAATAATACTTCCGTTCCTGGTAGTGCAATTGCATCGTAGGTAGAAAAGCCTTTTACGTGGGCCAATTGATTTTCATCAATGGTTTTCCAATCGGTCACATCAAAAGATTTCAGTCCTGCGTCGCCGTCGCAGAGGTAGAGTATTTTGTCTCTGATAGCCAAACCGTGGGGATGGCTCATGGGATAGGTTTTAAGGAGCTTAGGTCGGGTGAGAGTAGAAACATCTACTACATCTAGCTGATTATCAAAGCCTTCGCAAGTCGTTCCTTCTCTAAGGGTGACATAGGCAATGTCGCCATCCACCACTACGGGGTCGCAAGCGCGGGCATGCTCAAATTTTGATAAAAATCGAGGGGCTAGTGGCACACTATTATCAAAAATATACATACCATCATTTGCCCCGATAAATAATTTGTCCTGGTAGGGATAGATCGTTTCAATGCCCCAGCCCACGTTTACCCGATTTGCTAGATTCGGATTATTGCAATCCGCCACATCAAATACTTTTAAATCCCATTCATCCACGACGTATAAATAATGGTCGTAGAGGGTGAATTGAGCCAAAGAACCGCCAATGCCACTTTTTACACCTGCAGGCAATCCACTATTGTCAGCAGTAGGCGAAGAAGATTCAAGGGCTATATCTACAAAGATTTGATCCTCAAAACGCCACCAATCTTGCCCGAAACGGGAGTCACTACACGCAACGTCTTCGGTAATCATTGTTTCTTCATAATACACCAAATGTCCCAAATCTTCGTTTTGAGAAATCGAATTAAATACATTTTCCGTCCGGCTAATCAGTTGGGGCTTTTCAGGATTTTGAATATCAATAGCTAGTAAATCAATGTAGTTGTCTGCATACAGCACATTATCTTTTACAGCCATATCTATATTGCCAGGGATTTTTACAAAAGCGATATTTTGAGGGTTTTCGGGGTTTTTATTATCAATGATGTGTAGCCCTTCTCGGACTTCATTAATCAGGATATGCTGATTGTAGTAATATAATTTACCTGGGTTTTTTAAACTTCTGGCAGTTTGAATTTCAATATCTTTTCTTATTTCATCTACTTTTAAATAGACCGGATCAAACCGAACGTAGGTTTGGCTTCTATTGCATTCGTCCTGGGTGCAGGATTGTAAAAAAAATAAACCTGCTAAAAAGGTTAGATAGCATATTTTCTTCATGGATTTAAATTTTAAAATGAATGGTAAAGTTGAAAAGCTCGAATAGTTGTCAATTCTTTTTTGAATCGATTTTTTTCCCTTTTATTGTATAGACTAGATGAGTAGGTGAAAAGGTTGGGTCAAGGAAGCGAAATTATTCATTGTTGATTGTATTTTTGCATTCTCTTGGAATCCTTTTTTAAACATCAGCCTACGCCTGTACAGGAAATCATAAACACCTTGCTTCAAAGCAAAGGTCTTCGGCTATTGGTCAAAAGAGATGATCAGATTCACCCATGGATCTCTGGTAATAAATGGCGAAAGCTAAAATACAACCTAATTCGAGCCAGGGAAGAAGATCAAGCGACTTTGCTCACTTTTGGGGGCGCGTATTCCAATCATATTTATGCCACGGCCGCTGCAGGAAAGGCTTTTGGCTTAGAAACCATTGGCGTCATTCGAGGGGAAAGAATAGACCCATTGAATCCCACTTTACAATTTGCCGAGCAATCAGGTATGCAACTGCACTTTATTAACCGTTCTGCGTATAGGCAAAAGAATTATCCTCTATTTTTAGAAGAATTAAAAAATCATTTTGGCGATTTTTATCTGATACCAGAAGGTGGAACCAATGAATTAGCTTTAAAAGGGGGGGCAGAATTGGTGGGAGAAGTAGAGCAACAACTGGACACAATGCCGGACTACTGGTGTGTGGCTTGTGGCACAGGTGGTACTTTGGCAGGACTTATTACGGGGTTGAAAGGGCGAAAAAAAGCGGTTGGTTTTGCCGTTTTAAAAGGCAACTTTCACCAAAAAGAAATTAGCCAATTATTGGGAAGACCCATTTTCGCTAATTGGCAAGTTAGTACTAAATATCATTTTGGCGGCTATGCCAAATTTGAACTTGGATTAATTGATTTTATCAATCACTTTAAAAAAGAAAATAATATCCAGTTGGACCCCCTTTATACTGGAAAACTTTTTTATGGGCTCTTTGATTTAATCAAAAACAATTATTTCAAACGAGGAAGTAGTATCTTAGCAATCCACACGGGCGGCTTGCAAGGAATCAAAGGGTTTAATCAGCGATTTGGCGATTTAATCAATACTAAAAATGGGTTACCATAGTGCGATATGAATTATCTAACTTTAGAAAACGTCAGCAAAACTTATGGGGAAAAAGTCCTTTTTGACCAAATTAATTTTCAGGTCAATAAGGGCGAAAAAATTGCTTTGGTTGCCAAAAATGGGGCGGGCAAATCTACGCTATTAAAGGTAATTGCAGGAGTAGAACCCGCCGAAGGTGAAACTCATAAAGTGTGGCTTTCCAAAGAGATAAAAGTCGGCTACTTGGTACAAGACCCAGATTTTGAGGGTAGCGACACCATTTTAGAAGCCGTTTTTGATTCGGATAATCCAATGATACAAGCAATCAAAGATTACGAAGAGGCTTTAATCTGGCAAGACAAACCGGAAAAAATGGAAGCTGCTATCGCCCAAATGGAAGCTCTGAAGGCTTGGGATTTTGAAGCAAAGTACAAGGAAATTTTATTCAAGTTAAATATTCAAGACCTCAATCAACAAGTAAAAACGCTTTCTGGTGGACAGAAGAAACGTCTGGCTCTAGCCAAATTAATCATTGATGACCCCGAATTTTTGATTTTGGACGAGCCGACCAATCATTTGGACTTGGATATGATCGAATGGTTCGAAGAATATTTACAGCAGAACCGATTGACGATCTTAATGGTGACACACGATCGCTATTTTCTAGAGCGAATTTGCAATTATATCGTTGAGTTAGACGGCGGGGTGATCTATCGTTACCAAGGCAGTTATTCCGACTTTCTAGAAAAAAAATCCATGCGAGAAGAGGTGCAATCGGTTACTTTGGATCGCACCAAAAAGCTAATGAAACGAGAACTGGAATGGGTGCGCCGAATGCCCAAAGCCAGAGGGACCAAAGCCAAAGCCAGAGTAGATAAATTCTACAAAATCAAAGAAAAAGCGACTCAAAAGGTAGATAATCATAAAATTCAAATTGATATCAAAGGGCAGCGATTGGGAAAAAAGATTTTGGAGGCCCATAATATCAGCAAGCGATTCGGCAATTTTGTAGTGGTGCAGGGATTTGATTATAAATTTAGAAAAAAAGAAAGGGTGGGGATCGTCGGACCAAATGGCGTGGGAAAATCTACTTTTTTAAAACTGTTAACCAAAGAGTTAAGAACAGATAGTGGGAAAATAGTGCTGGGAGGCTCCACTGTTTTTGGCTATTACATCCAACAGGGTATCCAACTGGAAAAAGATCAGACGGTGATTGAATTTATACAGGACATTGCAGAATTTATTCCAATGGATAAAGGGCAGAAGTTAACGGCGGCTCAGTTGCTAGAGCGTTTTCTTTTTAGTCGAAAGCAGCAACGAGTTTATATTTCTCAACTAAGTGGGGGAGAGCGAAGACGCTTGTATTTGCTCTCTGTGTTAATGAAAAACCCCAACTTTCTGATTTTGGATGAACCAACCAATGATTTGGATATTTTGACCCTAAATATTCTGGAAGACTTTTTATTGGATTTCCCAGGGTGCATCCTGATCGTAACGCATGATCGCTATTTTATGGATAAATTGGTAGAGCATTTGTTTGTCTTTGAGGGCAATGGAAAAATCAGGGATTTCAATGGCACTTATACGGAATATCGAGCTTATCAAAAAGAAAGAGAGCGGGTAGTAAAAAGGCAGGAGAGCAACCCCAAAAAAAGAAAAGAAAAGCCAGCATTTCAGGCCCAACTGACCAGTGGGCTCACCAACGAGCAGCGCAAAGAGTTTAAACGATTAGAGAAGCAGATTGAAAAGCTGGAAGAAAAAAAAGCGGCCATTACTGAAAAATTCCATGACACCAGCCTTTCTCCAACAGAAATTGAGCGACTTTCTATTGAATTAGGTCAGCTCAATGAAGAACTGGAAGAAAAGGAAATGCGCTGGATAGAGTTGGCGGAGTTAGCCTAACAATAACGGTTTGAGCTATAAGTGATTGGTGATTTTATCGAGACATTTATTTCAAACGGTCGGGATTTTCATTAATAAAGCCCTTCCAACCGCTATATTGCCCGCGTTTTCCCAAAACACTATTAGATTGGTAATAATGACAAACGGCAGTTGCCAGGGCATCGGTGGCATCGAGAGGTAAGTCATCCAGTTTTTGATTTAAAATAGTTTCCAGCATAGCGGCTACCTGCTCTTTTGACGCGTTGCCATTGCCAGTGACAGACTGTTTGATTTTTTTGGGAGAATACTCGGTCATTTCAACCCCTTTGGTAATCGCTGCTGCAATCGCTACGCCCTGCGCTCGTCCCAATTTTAGCATGGATTGTATGTTTTTTCCAAAAAAAGGGGCTTCAATCGCCATTTCTTTGGGTTGATATTGGTCAATTAATTTTTGCAATCGTTCAAAAATTCTTTTAAGTTTTAGCTGATGGTTGGTCAAATGACTTAGGGTTAGGACACCGTGGGTGACTAATAGCAACTTTTTTTTCCTCACCTCAATTATGGCATAACCCAAAGCATTGGTTCCAGGATCAATACCCAATAATTTGTAGGTAGCGGAGGAATGTTGCATAAATGGTTTTATTAAAAACTAAATCCAATCGAAAATTGCAAAGAAATATTTCGATCCTTATCAGAGCGAGGGATAAAGTTTCCATTGCTATCTAAATTGACTCTTGACACGTCGTAGTCTTGGTTGGTCACATCCGATAGCCCATAATTGAGGCGCGCGCCTATAAAAAGGCCTTGATTCCAATAATAATACAATCCAGCATTTAAGCCAATATCAATCGTGTTAAAATATTTTCCTCTGTCTTCTGGAAATTGGTAATAGGCCTTCAAAACTTTGGGGATATTAGTTTCTTTGCCATCCAGCAAAATAGCTACAGTCCCGTCTTCGAAATTGACTTCTCCTGGATCATCTTTAAAGTATTTATAATCGAGTCCTAATGAAAAAGGATCAACCAAGTTGCCAGCGAGAGAAGTCCCATTGAAACTCAATTCTCCACTTGCAGTAGAGGCGATCAAAAAGCCGACATTTACGCCACCTTCCAGTTCAAATCGTCCAAATTTTCCATATACTAAAATGGGAATATCTATATAACTATTAGAAATATTTAGGCTGATCCGTTGATCGCCAATCAAGTCAATGCGGTTGCCCACATCCGTTGGGAAAGATTGAAAGCCCGGTCCATCAAAATTGTATTGAGTTCCTTTCTGTGCATACAACAATTCTCCTTTGAGGCCGACCAGGTCTGTCAGCCAATAGCGAAAAATAGCACCTACAAAGAAGCCGTTTACATTTTTGGGAGATTCTACATTCATGCCATTCGCATCCATTTCGGAAGGTCCGTCAATTTTGGACAAGCTAAGTCCTGCCTTAAACCCATAGCCGAGGGTTTGTGCTTGGGCAAAAATAGATTTTTTTGCAAAAAAACTGAGGGCAAATAATAAGGGAAAAATCCTTTTCATAATTAATAACTATATCATTTTATACAAAAAAAAATCAAAAGGCCACTATTAAACACAAATGTAATAATAATCACATTTTAACCAAATTCAGGCATCTAATTACTAAGTAGGCTTGACTTTCTTCTGTTTCTTCCGCTTCCAAAATCGAGCGATTCCCCAAATCACCAGCCCTAAAAACAATAAGATATGCCATAGACCGACTAACCCAATAACCAATTCTTGCAGCCCATTCCAACCGTCTGCTATGGAGTTGCCCAATCGGGCAAAAAAGTTTTTCTTTTTGCGATGTGGTTGTTCAATGCGTTCATAGTAAGTTAGATAGACTGTACTTAGGCTGACCTGATCTCGAAGATATTTTAATTGACCTTCGGTAGATTCTATTTCCTCGGTTACTTTTCGGAGTTCTTCTTCTACTGCTAGAATCTCTTTTACAGTATGGGATTTTTTTAGTAAGTCCCTATAGCGAGCAACAACTGCCCTTTTATTCTTCAGGCGAGTTTCCAAGTCAATGAATTGCTTGGTGATATCCTTGGTTTCAATACTTTTGTTTTCTATGTTGAGCGCGAGCGGTTCTAAAGCATTAACAAAACTGTCAAGCTGCTCCGGTTGCAATCGAATGACCAGTGTATTTGAGAGGCGATAGCTTGATCGGTCTTCATTCTCTTTAGCAATATAACCTTTGTGGCGAGCAATTAGGGCATCAATAGCAGTTCTTTCTTTTAGGTAGTTACTTACTTCAATGATGATTCGTCCAGTTTTAATAACCTTTTTTTCAGTCGGTTTTGATGGTGGAGCGCTTTGTTGATCGTCTCCCAAAGTACTTTCATCCTTTGATTGGTCGTCCATTTTTCCTTCTGTCGTTTCATATTCTTTTTCTGCCAGTGTTTCAAGGCTTGTGGCTCGCTCCGCACTCAAATTTCCTTGCTGCGTGCATTGTAGTAAAAATAAACTGCTTATTAATAAAATAATTATTCTTTTCATGGTCTCGGACTTTGTGGTTATGGATAATGCATTAGGAAAAATAAGGTTCTTTATAGTTTTACGTGGTGAAGACCAAACCATTCGGGTTTTTTAAATTATAGTATGTTACTTTTTCTTGATAAAAAGTAACCAAAAATCAAGGCAAAACAAAGGCTCTATACAATGCCGCTCCCGCACCCACATGTTTTGCCGCTCCCTCCCCGCCACTTCTTACATGCGCCACTACCACGTAAAATCGTAAAGAGCCAAAAATTAATTGCCCCACATGTAGTAATTGGTTCAATCGAATTTACCAAAGAAAGAAAAAGGTTATTGCCGTGAACAACAATAACCTGTATTTTTTGAAAAATAGTATTTTCTAAAATTAGAATGTAATCGTATTTTCAGCAGATTTGGTTCCTTTGGCAATATCGCCCAAAGTACTTTCAAAAGAAACAGACTTTTTATTGGCAGATAGTTGGGCATTGGTATTACTAAATTTTTTAATTGGCTTATTAAAGCTATACACGCTAATCATGCGGGCAGATTCTAGGACAAATCGCTGCATTGTGGGCAGTTT
The DNA here is from genome assembly GCA_965222705.1 of Saprospiraceae bacterium. GTDB lineage: Bacteria > Bacteroidota > Bacteroidia > Chitinophagales > Saprospiraceae > JAFMDF01. The sequence goes on from CBDCUO010000037.1 coordinate 81,370, forward strand.
TTCATAATCCGCTGGGCTAATGACTTTTCCAAAGGTTCGAGTAAATTGCCCATTGGCAAAGGTATAATTATTTTCTATCGAAATCATCCCTTTGGATAGTTCTTTGGTCAGTTTGTTGACCGCTTTATTCATAGATTTAATGTTGGTAAAATCGCTCGTAAAAGTAAAAATGAACTCCTCAAAGTCGCCACTACTTACTGCATTAGACATACCTTCGACCGACTCGATGGTTTGTTCTATTTGGTCCAGATAGGCGAGCATTTGCTTTTGACCAGGCAGTGCCATTCCATTGACCTCTCCCGAGTTCATGTATTCTTTTAAATTGTCTTTGCTTTCGCTTAAATCCAGGACGATGCTCATCTTTCCAGAACCGTCTTCGTTCATTTTTATTTCCTCTTTTATTTCAAAGCAACTAGTGAAAAAGAGCGTTAGAAAACTAAAAAACAATATTTTTTTCATAATAGAAATGGATTTGTACAGTGGGCGGATTACCTTTTTTCAAAAAGGGTTGAAGAAAAGTCCGCAATACGAGTTTATTTATAATACATCAAAATGGCTCCAAACAGGGTAATCAGCGTCGTCAAAATTGTGGCCATTTTAATAGAATAACGAATATGGCGCACAAAAATTTTTATATTATCTACTTGACCAGGGTAGTGAGGAAAAATTTCTGCTGCCATTTTTTTTTCATTAAAAATATGTGCTGCGCCAAATTCTACTTTATGCTGCACTAGCGTTTTATAGACTTTGAATACTTTTAGTCTAAAATAAATATTCAAAAATAACATAGCTGCAAATAAGCCAATAACGATGCTGACTAGTAGTACATACATATAAGACGATTTGGATTGCCTAAAAAATGTTAATGAAGTCCTAAAGAAGTCTTAATCCAATTTTAATACCTCCAAAAAGGCTTTTTGTGGCACTTCTACATTTCCGATCTGGCGCATTTTTTTCTTTCCCTTTTTCTGCTTTTCCAGCAGTTTTCGCTTGCGGGTAATATCGCCCCCGTAGCATTTGGCGGTGACATCTTTTCGCAGGGCAGAAATGGTTTCTCTAGCAATAATTTTTGCTCCAATAGCGGCCTGAATGGCAATCAAAAACTGCTGGCGGGGCAATAATTCTTTTAATCGCTGGCAAATTTTGCGACCAAAAGTGGCGGCTTTACTTCTGTGGACTAGGGCAGAGAGCGCGTCCACAGAATCGCCATTCAATTTAATATCCATTTTTACCAAATCCGATTTTCGGTAATCTTTCGGCGCATAATCGAAAGAGGCATAGCCGCGAGAAATGGACTTCAGGCGATCGTAAAAGTCAAAAACAATTTCTGCTAAAGGTAAGTCAAAGGACAACTCTACCCTTTCCGTTGTCAGGTAAACCTGCTTAGTCAATTCGCCCCGTTTTTCCATTGCCAGCGTCATGATGCTGCCAATGTATTCCGGTTTGGTGATGATTTGGGCAACGATATACGGTTCCTCTACATGGCTTAAGAGGGTGGGATCGGGCAAGTCCGTAGGAGTATTGACAATTACTTTTTCTCCTTTTTTGGTATAGGCGTAGTAGGATACATTGGGAATGGTCGTAATTACATCCTGGTCAAATTCTCGAGATAGTCGCTCCTGAATGATTTCCAAATGTAACATTCCCAAAAAACCACATCGGAACCCAAAGCCCAAAGCAACAGAGGTTTCCGGTTCGAAAACCAGAGAAGCATCGTTGAGTTGTAGTTTTTCAAGACTATCCCTTAAATCTTCAAAATCATCATTATCAATCGGAAAAATACCAGCGAAAACCATAGGTTTTACATCCTCAAATCCATGTATCGGCTCAGTAGCGGAATGGGCTACGGTTGTAATAGTATCTCCTACCTTTATTTCTTTAGAAATTTTCACACCTGTAATAATGTAGCCCACATTGCCTGCGCTTAGTTCTTTTTTAGGCACTTGATTCATTTGTAAAATGCCCACCTCATCTGCATGATATTCTTTCCCCGTATTCATAAATCGAACCGCCGCTCCTTTTTTAAGCGTTCCATTGATAATTCTAAAGTAGGCTATTACTCCTCGATAGGAATTGAACATAGAGTCGAAGATCAGTGCTTGCAGGGGCGCATCGGGATTGCCTTTCGGGGCGGGTATTCTATCCACTACGGCAGCTAGAATTTCTTCTACTCCTCTGCCCGTTTTGCCACTTGCTAAAATAATCTCTTTTGGGTCGCAGCCGATTAAATCAATAATCTGGTCAGATACCTCATCAATCATCGCACTTTCCATGTCCACTTTATTGAGAATGGGAATAATCTCCAGGTCGTGATCAATTGCTAGATAAAGATTAGATATGGTCTGTGCCTGAATCCCTTGAGAAGCATCTACCAATAGTAAAGCCCCTTCACAAGCAGCAATAGATCGAGATACTTCATAGGAAAAGTCAACATGACCGGGGGTATCAATCAAATTAAAGGTATATTCTTGTCCATCCGTATGCGCATAGTTCATCTGGATAGCGTGGCTTTTTATTGTAATGCCCCGCTCTCGCTCAATATCCATATCGTCCAAAGCTTGGGCTTGCATTTCTCTTTCCGATATGGTTTTGGTAAACTCCAATAAGCGGTCGGATAAGGTGCTTTTGCCGTGGTCAATATGGGCGATTACACAAAAATTTCTGATATTTTTCATAGAGCGCAAAGATACAGTATTTGAAGACCTTAAGAAAGAGGGAATTATTTGTGCGTCCTACCTACTTGGTCTGAAATAGGGAATTAATTTTTTGTCCCTATTAAATAACCTTATCTTTGGCAGGGGAATTCGTTTAAAGAGGGATAATTAATCAACCAATTTCATGCAAAATATAATAGAAAAAAATGAAAAATATATTTTTACTAGTTGTTTCAGGTTGCTGCCTTTTTTTATTTTTGAGTTGTGGTTCTTCAGCAGAAGAAAAAAAACGGTATCCACTCCAGTCAATCAAGTAACTTCTTTGCCCAGTATTTCCTTTGAAGAGATGAAAGAAATACATGAGCAATGCGATTTTATTGATTTTATTTTTTATAAATTCGATTTTAGCATGAGCGTAAATGCCAGGACCAATGTTCAGAAAATAGTTGGTTTTGTCACCCCTAACATACCCGCACTCAATCCCGAATGTCAGCCAACCGGACGTATTTTTTTTCAAAAAAATGGAGAATTAATGATAGAGGCAGATATGTATTTTGACGATGTGTGTCAATACTTTGTCTTTTATAAAGATGGAAAGCAGGTGTATGCCAATGATATGGCTCCACAGGGGAAAGCTTATTTTAAGCAGGTGTTTTCGAGGGTGCAAGTGGAAGCAACGAAATTAAACTTTACAAATCCAGCAAAAGGGTAGTGGGGTCTTCTAGCAATTGCTTCACTTTTACCAGAAAAGTAACCGAAGAACTGCCGTCAATGACTCGATGATCATAAGATAAAGCCAGGTACATCATTGGTCTTATCTTTACCTCTCCTTCAATAGCCATGGGTCGTTGTAGAATATTGTGCATACCCAGGACAGCAGATTGGGGCTTGTTTAGAATCGGCGTACTCATCATAGAGCCAAATACACCCCCATTGGTGATCGTAAAAGTACCGCCCTGCATTTCTTGAAGGCTCAATTTTCCGGATCGGGCCTTTTCTGCTAATTCCTTAATCTTCAGTTCGATTTCGTGAAATTTTAGAGATTCTACATTGTGAATCGGAGGCACTACTAGACCAGTAGGGCGTGGAAATAGCAATAGAAATATCTACGTAATCGTGATAAACCAAGTGATCGCCGTCAATTCTTGCATTGACTTGGGGCATTTCCATTAATACTTTAGCGCAAGCCTTGGCAAACAGGGACATAAAACCCAATTTGATGCCATACTTTTCTACAAAGCGTTCCTGATATTTTTTTTCGCAAAGCCATGACCGCCATCAAATCTACCTCATTAAAAGTAGTCAGCATCGCCGAATCGTGCTTGGCCGCCAATAAATTTTTGGCAATTGTTCGGCGCATTCGACTCATTTTTTTCTGTACGGGTTGCTCGGCTAAGCGTATTGGAAATTACGGTAGTATTAGAATTAGAGGTAATTACTTCTTTTGGGTCAGAGGGAGGGGATGGGGTTGTTTTTTTGTTTGGCTGCTGCCTTTTCTGCATCCTCTTTTGGTGATTCGGCCGCCCCCTTCCAGTTCCTGTTAGGTTTTTAGAGGGCAGCAGATCATTTTCTCGCATAATTTTGGCAGCAGCAGGAGAAGGATGTCCAGCCACTGAAGCTGTATTTTCTAGCACCGCTTTGTCCGCGATAGGCGCACTGGCTGCAACAGGGCCCGTTTCTATTTTTGCCACTAAAGCCCCAATTTCCAAATCATCTTCCTTCTTTGGCTATATGGATCAATTTTCCAGCTGCCTCGGCTGGAAATTCCAAGGTTGCTTTATCGGACTCAAATTCACAAATGGGTTCATCTAATTGCACTCTTTCTCCATTCCCTTTTAGCCACTGAGAGAGGGTTACCTCTGTGACAGATTCGCCGATAATGGGGACTTTCATTTCTATCACTTTACTTACTGTTTCAGTTCTTGCAGAGGTATTTTCTTTTTTTTAGGAAGGTTTGTTTTTGGAGATGCAGATGCCGGATTAGCTGATCCATTTCCAGTAGTAATGCTGGTGTCAATTTTGGCAATGACCGCTCCAATTTCCAAATCATCTCCTTCTTTGGCAACCCATATTAATTTTCCAGCTACTTCGGCGGGGAATTCCAAGGTAGCTTTATCAGATTCAAACTCACAAATAGGATCGTCCAAATTGACTTGTTCTCCATTACCAATTAGCCATTTGGCCAATGTAACCTCATTGATGGACTCCCCGATGATAGGTACTTTTAGTTCTACCAGGCTCATTTTATCAATTTTAAAAAAAAGTAGCTACAAATATAGTGGTAAATTTCCACTTAAAAGGAGAACTATTTTGAAAAACTCAAGCAAGTCAGTCTTGGGAAAACAGTCAACTAATAGCCGTCACCCTAATAAACCTGTTTCTGGGAGCAAAACAAAACTAAAGTTCATAAATGGGGGGTTCGGTATATGATGTTTATTTGTGGGGCAAGAGATATGCAAAAAAGAATAGGTTAAAGCCTGCTGTATTTAAGTGCATAAAAAAAGCCCCATAAATGGAGCTTTTTAGCTGTGAGAGAAGGATTCGAACCTCCACGGGGCAGTTAGCAGTAGCACAAAAAAATTAGTGGTCAACCCATTATGCTAAGTTTATTCTGGAATCCCCACCCCCGAGACAGGAGGGCATGGCTGCCAATTTCATCACCTCACAGTATTAGAAGAAATATCGCTTTATTTCTTTTGATAATACAAAATTAATGGGATAGCTTTTTAGATGCAAATTTTTCAAACTTTTTTTTATTTTTTTCAAATATTTTTATTTAAATAGCTTTTTATTGAAAATATTTTAATTTTAAAATGCTAAATATTTGCTTTATTGAAAGTTTTTTAATAACGGATGTTTAGTTTTAATGGACGTTTTGGATAAAATAGATGGCCATTCAGTGATCTAAGCCCATCGAGCTGCCCCGCTTGAAAAAAAAGGCCGTATAAAAGAAGCCTTGCAGAGCATTTAAATATTCTGCAAGGCTTCTTATTAAATTTAGAGGAAAAACGGGGCAGTTGGAAATTAAACCGTCATAATATCCTTTTCCTTCACTTCGATTAATTGGTCTATTTTTTTACTAAAATCATTGGTAAAATCTTGCACTTCTGATTCTCTTCGCTTGCCTGCATCTTCGGGGTAACCATCTTTTACGGCTTTTTTTGATTGTGTCCATGGCTTCTCTTCTAGCATTTCTGATGCTTATTTTAGCATCTTCGCCGATACTTTTAGCCTTCTTGCTTAATTGTTTTCGCCGCTCTTCCGTCAACGGGGGAATAATGATTCTGATGATCTCTCCGTCATTCATAGGGAGTAACACCGAGGTTGGCCTCAAAAATGGATTTTTCAATGGGCCCCAACATAGATTTTTTCCCAGGGTTGAATCGTCAAAGTTTTGGAATCTGATTTTGAGATATTTGCCACCTGCTTAAGTGGCGTTGGATTGCCATAATAATCTACCAAAAGGTCATTGACCATAGCAGGTGAAGCCTTGCCCGTATTAATTTTTAATAATTGCCTATTTAGATGTTCAATGGCTTCTTTCATCAATTCTTGGGCCATTTTCTAATTCTTCTTGCATATAAAAAATTTCGTTAGTAAATTTATCCGTTAGTTAGCGGATGTTCCCAAACCTTGAATTTAGCATTTTTCAAAGATTTAACGATAGGGATAAGTGCATTTATTGTAAAAAAAAAATTGTCAAGTTCTTCAGCCAAAGAAGGTCAAAAATTATAAACGACCTCTTTGTCTTTTATTTCTATTTCTTTGCTTTTTTCTAACTTGCCAATAATAGAATCAATATTTCTATTGACCTCAGGGTTGTTATACTGCAATAATATATAGCTCTTTAAGGAATCAATAACCGCCGGTCTATTGCCCGACATTAATAACCGCTTTATGGTTTCTCGGGCGATTCGTTCTGATAATTGTTGGTTCATAGAGTTATCCGGTGCTGGCTTGGGTTGAGCTGGATTCATTGTTTTTTTTTCCCCAGTTCCCCAAAGTGAGATCTTTTTCCCTTTTTGTTGACCAATTTATTTTGTTAAAGTCACTTGTTTTTGCATCCTTTTGTTTAGTTTGGGTCACGCGCACACAATTTCTGCCCTGTTCATTGATAAAATCTGACAAGTGGGTCTAGCAGTTTATCATCAGAAATAATGGAAAATTCTATATCTTCCTCTGATTGTTCGTGTACAACCCCAAATGAAAGCTAATAAAATGGCAAGTTGATGCTACTATTCCTTCGGTGGCGACCCACTGCACGTTTTCTCCCAATTTTTGAAGCTGCCGTACTAGGGAAAAGGGATTGCCTTTTCTTTTTTATTAACAAAAACAAAAACTTTGTCACAAACTTGTTCTAATTTGTCGAACTTAATTTTCTTTAGGTCTTCAAACCCAATAAAAATAAACCGGTCGTAAGGTTCACTATTCATTCCGGGTGGTATTTTTAATATCCAGGTGTTTTTACAAAGGGGCGACTAAAGTACTTGAAAAAGAGGGGCTTTCCAAATTTTTTTCTTCTCCTTTTTCAGAAAAAAAACATTCTCTTTTTATGAATTTTTTTATTGGCAATACTTATGTTTTTCCACGTCTCTAAATGGCTATTCGAAATTAACTTTTCATCATTGGCTCAATCCACATTATTTCTATATATTTCCATTTAAATTCTGGAGACAATATTTCAAAAAATAAAAAAATGGATCTAGAATTTTATTATCAATCATCTCGGCGAGGAAAGAAAAAATTATTATAATGCCGTTTCTCCCCCTATCATCCAAAGCAGCAATTTTGCATTTGATACGCTGGATGATTTTCGCCAGGCCTTGAGCAATGAACTGGAGTATAGGATTTATACCAGAGGAAATAATCCAACCGTCGCCATTTTGAGGAAGAAACTGGCAGCACTGGAAGGCGCAGGAGATTGTCTGGTGGTTGCTAGTGATTCCAGGCAAAAAGGACTCGCCACATCCTTTTCAAATGGTGCGCTTCTACATTGGCTTGGAAGACCCGAACTGGTTGATAAAAGACCTAGAGCAAGCTATGGAAATATTTTAATGGGTTAGTGGTTCAAGACAGAAATATTTGATAGTTTAGAAGCAGTTATTTTTGCTTTGAACCGTTAGGACTCTCCCCGGCTTCTAAAATCCAATCCTTTTCTTGCTAAAGACCAAATCATCTTTATTCAATTTAAAGGACTGGACATCTTCTAATTCAATAGTATTTATGGTCGCCTTCGTGCGTTTTTTCAAAGGGATAGTTGCCAGTCTAAGGTTTTGATTTTTAATCGCTTCTGCCACAACACTTCGGACGGTTCGAGCATTGCCGAAATATTTATCCCTGTATTCGTAAAGAAATTCCAAGTAGTCTTTCAAATGCGCTTTGGCAGCCGAGCTTAATTTCATTCCTTCTTCTCTAAACATAAAGAGAGCTATTTCTATCAATTTTTTGGGAGGGTAGTCTTCAAATTTTAAAACTTTATCAAAGCGGGAATTCAAACCCGGATTAGCTTTTAGAAAATTTTCCATATTGTCGGGGTAACCGGCAACAAAGACAAAAAATTCGCCTCGATGGTCTTCCATTCGTTTTAGCAGCGTTTGAATGGCTTCATCTCCAAAATCTCCATGTGCCGTCCCATTACTTGATTTATTGGTCAGTGCATAAGCCTCGTCAATAAAAAGAACGCCGCCCTTTGCCGCTTCTATTTTTTCGGCGGTCTTAATGGCGGTTTGCCCCACAAAACCTGCCACCAGGCCTTGCCGGTCCGTTTCTACGATATGCCCTCGTTCTAGCATGCCGAGGGCTTTATAAATTTTGGTTAAAATGCGAGCGACGGTTGTTTTTCCTGTTCCCGGATTGCCAATAAAAACAGTGTGCAAAAAGAAGCTATTTAACACATTTCTGCCAGTTTCCTGATAAAATCGCACCAAATTGACCAGTTCATGGATTTGTACTTTGATATTTTCCATGCCAATCAATTGGTCCAATTCCGTGAGTGAATCCCTTAACAAAGCACTGTCAATTGGGATGTTTGGCAATTCTTTGCGTTTTTCGATTTCGATCTTCTCCACATCCTCTACTTCAATAGTTGCCAATTCTCTGTTTTCATAAATGGTCTCGGGTCTTCTGTATCCATAATCCGGAGCCCCAAATTAATTTTTGCTTTTCGATTAAATCAAAAACAAAGCGTGCATTGCCAAAAGTACGATCCCTGTTTCTGAAGGCCTCGACAATGATTTCGTCAATGCGTTTTTTAGCCTCCAATGTCAGTTCTACCCCTCTTTTCATCGCAAGCATAACTGGCAATTTGGGAGAGTTCTTGGGGTAGGTAATCGGAAAACTCAAAATACAATTTAAAGCGAGATTTCAAGCCAGGGTTAGAGTCCATAAAATGTTTCATCTCTTTAGGATAACCCGCAACGATTACTGCCAGATCACCTTCGCCATTCGACATCTCCTTGACTAATATTTCAATGACTTCTCGTCCAAAATCCTTACTGTCATCATTGGAGCGAGCTAGCGAATAGGCTTCATCAATAAATAAGACCCCTCCTCTTGCTTTCGCAATGACCTCTTTTACTTTGGGGGCTGTCTGTCCAATATACTCACCGACCAAGTCCACCCGATCTACTTCTGTGACGTGTCCTTTGGACAATAAGCCCATTTTTTTATATAATAAGCCCATCATTTTGGCAACGGTTGTTTTTCCCCGTTCCCGGATTACCGATGAAAACCGAATGGACATTTATTTCTTCTTTTTCTTCAAAACCTTTATCCTTTCTCAACTGCAAAAACTGGATGTATTTGGCGTGTTCTCTTACTTTTACCTTAATATCCGTCAAGCCAATTAAGGTATCCAGTCGCAACATGACTTCATCAAAAGTCAAGTTGGCATCTTCATCAGGGGTCAAAACAACTGGGGACTGCCTGTTTGGCAAGAGTACACCAGAAATGCCTTCTTCAAATGCATCGCCAATTTCAAATGGAATAACCGCCAATAAGCGATCCATAAAAATCAGTTCTGCTGTATAGCGATCCTTTCGCCAAGAGCCTTTTACATTAGATCCCCAACCAGCAGTCAACCGGATCAGGTCTTCATTTTTTTCTACTCGATGTAGCCGCACCACTTGTCCTTTTAGCTCGCGCGCATCATTATAAAATTTTGAAAATAGTTCGCATTGCCAAATTGCGGGCAGGGTTGAGGTTTTTTAAAGTAATTTCTACATAAATATAGCGCGTTTCCTCTCCACTGAATTTTCTAAAATAAACGCGGTCATCCTCATTCACATCATCATAAGGACCTTCGTACAATCTCAAGGTTTGTACTTCTAGATAAGGGTTATCACCGTCCTGCCCAAATTTTCTGCCCGCATCTTCTATATAAAAATATTTGGTCGCTACTTTTTCGCCTTCTATCCAGGCTTCCCAGTAGTAAGTGCCTCTTTTCCAGAAAGCCCCGTCTTTTTTATTTCCCCACCCTTCTCGGATATAAACAATGCTGTCGTATTTGCTCACTTTTCTTTTAAAAGGTAGCACGCACAATTCTTTACGCCCTTTTTTCATAGCATAGCAATGTAGCTCTACCTCTATTTCCCAATCTTCTTCATCGAATAATTTATTGAAAAAAGAGAGTTCGGCGTAAATGTAGGAAGACTCATAACGGTCAAAAACCTGGCGATATTTCTTTTTATTATCTGCCAGCCATTCCGTCGAACCATAGACCTTCAATTCTCGAAACTTATGCCGCTTATATCCTGGATATTTGTAACTTTCCTCCATGTTAAATACCGCCAGTTTTTGAATTGTTTACAAAGAAATGAATAAAACTCTAACAGCTTCTCTAAGTTAAAACAAATTTTTTATTAATTCGGTTTTATAAAAAAATAGGTCCGTCTATAAAAGTTCAATATAAGCATTTATTTGTTATTTGATACTTTTTAAAAGCATTTTAGTTGCGATTGAAATTTTGTACAGTATGGCTTCGCTGGCAAAAAATTCCGGGCGAGATTTTGCTTCTTGGTGGGCGAAGGCAGTAAAGCAGCCCAACAACTAATTTTTTTGCTAAAAATGGACGGCTCTTTGGATTGCAAACACTTAAATATGAGCCTAGTACGATGCTGCTGACCGTTATTATTACCGACAAAAATGTAAAAATCCTTTTTGTAGATTGGGCGGATAGTCATAGCGTAAAACCAGAGCCAAAAATCTTTTTCAAAATCTTATAGGACCATGCTAAAAACTAAGTCTATTCTTTTCTCGTTCTAAAAGTAATGCAAACCAACTTTTTTATAAAAAAATACACTAGACAATACATTAGCCCGTATCTTCACAATTTTAAGTAAGTATGGCAGGAAAGAGGGATCGAATACCCGATTTTAAAAAACAGATCGCTTATGCTAAAACGTTTAATAGCCAATTCGCAGATTCTTTTCTTTGTTGGCTCCTTAGTATTCATTGCCAATAATGCTTTTGCTACGCATAATCGCGCGGGGGAAATCACTGTGGAACAAATAGACCCGCTAACTATCATGGCGACCATTACGACTTACTCAAAAGCCAGTAGCATTCAGGCAGATCGAGATACTCTGACGCTTTGTTGGGGAGATGGCACTTGCAGTGCTTTAGGGCGATTAAATGGCCCTGACCTAGACGCTAACGGCACTCCAGATGGACAAATCCTTCCCAATGATACCAAGCGGAATATTTACCGGATGATGCATATTTATCCAGGGCTGGGGACTTATAAGCTCTCCATGACAGACCCTAATCGAAATGGTGGCATCATCAATGTAAATCCTCCTAACTCGGATATGGTAGAATTCCATATTCAAACGGTTTATACGCTATTAAATCCGCAGTTTGAAGGGGTTAATAATACTCCTATTTTATTGCAGCCTCCCATTGACATCGGGTGTGTTGGCCAGCCATTTATCCACAACCCCAATGCTTATGATATTGATGGGGATAGTTTAGCTTATGAATTAATCGTTCCACTAAGAGGGATAGACGACGAAACGGGAGAGCCCATCCAGGTGCCTAATTATTTATTTCCGGAAATGATTAGCCCCGGTGCCAATAACGACCACCGACTTGACCCCGTCACGGGGGAATTTATATGGGAAGCTCCACAGCGCGTCGGCGAGTATAATATTGCTTTTATCATCATTGAGTTTCGACAGGGAATTCCTTTGGACACCATGATTCGAGATATGCAAATTTTGATAGAAAAATGCGATAATCAACCTCCTGAAATAGAAGTTGTGGACGAGATTTGTGTCATTGCAGGAGAAACACTGGAAATTGACGTCATCGCAACAGATCCGGATAGGCCCTCACAATTGGTCAACTTAACCGCTTTAGGTGGGCCCTTTCAGGAGGCTATTAGTCCGGCTGTTTTTGAAGTTGCGCCCGGCCATCAACCTCATCCATTAGTGGGAAAATTCATTTGGAATACAGCTTGTGAACACATCTCTGACCAGGAATATTCGATCGTTTTTCGCTCTGCAGATAATAAAGCTCTTATTGATGCCAGAGGAGATTCTGTATTTTTATCCACCTTGAGAACAGTATTGATAAAAGTAGTCGGGCCGCCACCAGAAGACGTACAAACGGAAGCCATGCCCGAAGTGATAAAAGTAACCTGGGAAAAGCCTTATTCTTGCGAAGAGGCGGCAAATAATTATTTCCAGGGCTTTTCTGTCTGGCGAAGAATAAGCAGTAACCAATTCCCCCCTGATACTTGTCGTCCGGGGCTGGAAGGACAGGGATATACCAAACTAAGCCTGGGATTAGTTAATGATATGGAAGACGGTCGTTATGTATTCATTGATGAAGAGGTGGATAGAGGACGAACTTACTGTTACCGAATTTTAGCCAATTTTGCCCATCTATCCGTAGCGGGCAATCCATTTAATAAAGTGGAAAGCCTGCCCTCCGAGGAATCTTGTGTGCAGTTAAATCGAGAAATTCCGTTAATCACTCATGTGGATGTACAAACAACGGATGCTACCAATGGAAGTATTGAAATTCGTTGGACAAAACCTCAAGCAGAAGATTTAGACACCTTGCTAAATGGGGGTCCTTATCGCTACCAATTATTAAGAGCGGAGGGATTTACCACGGCAGGCTTCCAGCCGGTTTCCGGAGCTAATTTTGAAGCTGAATTTTTTAGCCAGGCCAATGATACCTTCTTTTTGGATACCGGTTTGAATACGCTCGATAGGTCTTATACCTATAGAATTGATTTTTATGTAAACGGAGAAAACCAGCCATTAGGGGGAACAAACCCTGCCTCTTCTGTGTTTTTGAACATTGCTCCAACAGATGAGGCCAATCAACTCAGTTGGGAAGAAATGGTTCCCTGGGATAATTTTGAATATCGGATTTTTAGACAAAATGACCAGGGTGCTTTTGATTCTATCGGAGTAAGCAATACGACCTCCTATCTGGATGAGGGACTAATGAACGGCGAGGAATACTGCTATAAAGTGCAAAGCATCGGCACTTATGGTATTAATGGAATCACCTTCCCACTAGTTAACTTTTCTCAGGAAGCCTGTGCCAGGCCAGGAGATAATGTCCCTCCCTGTCCACCAGAATTAATAGTAAGCAATATTTGCGATGATGCTTCTGTTCAACTACCAGAGGAGGAATTTCGCAATTTTCTTGGCTGGACTAACCCTACTAATACCTGTGAGGAAGTCAACGATGTAGAACGGTATAATGTTTATTATACGCCTACAGAAGGAGGGGAGTTTGTTTTGATTGAAACGATTAATTTTGCTTCGGATACCAGTTATGAACATCGGCCCGATCTCGGCATAGCGGGTTGTTATGCCGTAACCGCTATTGACTCCAATCGCAATGAGAGTGTTTTTAGCAATGTTTTTTGCGTGGATAATTGCCCTTCTTACAGCCTGCCCAATACCTTTACGCCAAATGGCGATGGCAGCAATGAATTATTCAAACCATTTCCCTATCGCTTTATTGATCGAATCGAATTTCAGGTATTTAATCGCTGGGGAGGTTTGGTCTATGAAACCACAAACCCCGATATCAATTGGGATGGCAAAAACTTGTCGGGCAAGGACCTATCTGAAGGGGTTTATTTTTATACCTGTCGGGTCTTTGAATCAAGGGTGTCAGGGATTGTAGAGCAGGAAAATTTATTAAGCGGCCCAATTCATTTGATTAGGGGGCAGTAAGATATCCCCGTTGTCTTGTAATCTCGTATAAGATAACCCCCGTTGCTACGGATACATTTAAAGAGTTTGTTTTTCCGACCTGTGGGATAATAAAAACTTCATTGACCATTTTTAAAATAGAGGGACTAACCCCTCGATCTTCTGCCCCAAGAACAATAGCGGCAGGTCCCTTAAAATCTACTTGGCCGATAGCTGTGTTTGCTTGCAAGTCACCCGCAAATACTTGAACACCAGATAGTTGTAAAAACTCAATAGCTGCTATAATACTAGGCTCTCTACAAACTGGCAGGTCCAATAAAGCACCTGCAGAGGCCTTGATGGCTTCTGAATTTATCTGAGCTGATTTCTTTTTGGGAATAATGAGGGCGTGAACCCCCATGACTTCTGCCGTGCGCGCAATAGCTCCAAAATTGCGAACATCGGTGATGCCGTCCAGTAATAAAAACAAAGGTATCTTGGACTGCTCATAAATAAATGGTAAAACGGCCGCCAATCGTTGATATTCGATCAAAGATAAAAAGCAGATCACCCCCTGGTGATTGCTGCGGCTAAGGCGATTCATTCGTTCTTTGGGAATCATCTGTAAGGGAATCGTCTGCGCCTTGCAGAGGCGGCGAATTTCTTTTTCCAGTTCTCCTTTTGTTCCCTGTTGAAGGAGGACTTTATCTATGGTTTTTCCAGATTTTAAAGCATCGAGGACCGGATGGCGGCCGAAGATCAGATTATTACTCAAAAAATTAGTTTATTAGTATGGTAAAATGATAGCTTATCCGCAAAAGTAAAGCGATTTTGCCTATTTCAATATTCTTAAAACTAAGAATCTGCGCTTCAGAAACTACGGATTAGTTTATGTATCTTTGCTTCTCCCTTTACGTATAATAATCAAGACCCAAAATTCGATTGCCTATTTATTTTCCTGTTGCCATCTGCCACCTACCTGTCATTCAAGCAAATTTATATTAGGGTATTATATAATTTATTTAAATAAATTCGTTTTTCTCTAGATATAATGCCGCCCGTATAGCCCCTTTAACCATTCTGGAACTACAATTGCATTGTATTTAATCCAGCGACATTTATAAATATCTCATGAAAAAATCCTCCACAGTAATGAAAATTAAGAATTTTCTTTTTAACTTTGATGCAGTAGTAATTTTATCAGCCCCCTTTTCTAATTATAGAATTCCTACCACTTGCAATTTAGCTAAAGTAAAAACAAAGACGCTGATGAACACATTACTGTGCACGCTTATCTACCTCTTCTGTTCTATTCCTAACTCTAATGCTCAATTTGAAAAAGTTATTCATCAATCTTTTGAATTGGGAGATCGCAAAAATATTACACTGGACATTGTATTGCCTTATGAAGTAGAAACCTGGGCAGGAAACACCATTCTTACTGAAACCAAAGTGCAACTCTTTAATATTCCCCAAAGCATTCTAGGGCATTTTATCAAAATGGGCCGCTATGAAATCGTTGAAACCTCCAATGAATCCTCCCTTAGTCTTAAACTGAAAGAAGTAGATCGAAGACCTATCCGTACTAAAAACGGCGAATGTATCGAAAAAGTGAAAATTCGGATTTTCGTGCCAGAAGATTGCCAGGTTACTACACTTGGCAGTGTTTTGGCGGCCAAAACGGATAATAAGTAAGCCAATTACTAATTACGGGCAAACAAAAAAGCCCCCTTGAAAGTTGCTTCAAAGTGGGCTTTTAAAATAATTATATAAAATTTACTTCGCAGTCAATCGAAGGGCGATCCTTCTGTTTTGCGCTCTACCTTCTTCTGTGTCATTAGAAGCAACCGGATGAGCTGAACCGTAGCCTTCTGCCTCCATGCGATCTGCTGCAACGCCTTCTTCTACTAAAGCAGCCATCACAGCATTGGCCCTATCCTGGGACAATTTCATGTTGACATCAGCACCACCAGTATTATCCGTATATCCGCCAATTTTAATTTTAGTATTAGGATAACACTTCATGATCTCACCAATATTATCCAATTGCTCGGCCGACTTAGTCATATTTAGTGTCGCCTCGCCGGTTTCAAAGGTTAATCGGTCAAAATTAAACCAAGTCGTTTTGTCTATAGCTTTATTTTCATCATCAATGAAAGCCACAACCTGTGCCTCGATTCCATCTTCAGGTATATTCATTTCAATTCCACAAGCTAGTGTTTTCTTAAAGAAACCAGCTACATTTTCGGCAGCATCTGCTACAGCATCCGTGGCGTCTCCAGCGGCATCTGCCACAGCGTCTGCAGCATCTCCAGCAGCATCTGCTACAGCATCTGCAGCATTTTCTACCGTTTCTTTGGCAGCATCCAGATTTACGTCAGGTGCAGTGGGAGCATCACAACCCCTCATAAAATAAAATGCTCCGGCGAGCGCAGCTAGTAAAAGCAAGGGCCATAACCATTTGTTGGATCCATCACTAGAAGTAGTGCTTTCTTCAGGTATATTAGAGCCAGCAGAAAAGCCCATCAAGTCGCCCATTCCAGCAGGTAAAGCATTTGCAACATTGGTGGATTGTCCTTGCAAAAATTTACTCAGCCCCAGGGCACTTAGTCCTTCTTTTCTGATTTTTCTACCTAAATAACTCATTACCAATGGTCCTACCATACCTAGCAAGGTAGAAGAAGAACTCCTTTTAAGTCCGGCAACCGAACTTACCAAATCTAGGATTCCACCGACTTTATTGCCGAAAAGTTTACTCATCAAATTACCAGCAATATCTTTAGGGTCGTCTTTTGCCAAATTACCGCCGCCGATCAAGTCCCCTAAATTATCCAAATAGCTTTCATTTTTTGAATCCTTTAACATGTTAAAAATACTTCCAAAATTGCTTGTATTGGAGGACTTCTGAATCAATCCTCCCAAAATAGTTGGTATTAGACCAGTAATACCCTTGTGAATAGACGATTTGTCTTCTCCGACTACATCTACTGCTTTAGATAGTAGGCTAGGAGTGATATACCCCTTCAGAGCATCAACAATGTTTGTCATCTGTTATTGTTTTAATTTAAAATAAGTTTACTAAAATGTTTACTTTTTAGGTCTGTCGGGAAAGAAATTCTATGAGAAGGAATTTTGAATATTTTATATTATAAAACACTTGGAATGTTCAGTTTTCTCATTTTTGAATTGACGGCAAATATAAACATTAGTTTTTTGATTATCAAAACTTTATGATTAATCAAATATTTTAATTGCCTACTTCTATCCTTAAAGACGGAAAACTTTAGCGAAGTCACATAAGTAGAAAAAATTATTTTTTTCAAGTCTATTTTGAGTTAAACAAGCGGTTTTATCCCCCATAAAGCCCTAATTTTGTAGCTAGAATCAAAAATTTTTACTAGATGGCAACGCCAAAGACAGTCGCTTTCTACACTTTAGGTTGCAAACTAAATTACTCGGAAACTTCTACCATTGTTCGCCAATTTGAAGCGGCAGGCTATGGTGCAGTCAAATTTCAGGAAGGTGCAGCCATTTATGTTATCAATACCTGTTCTGTAACAGATTTTGCAGATCGGAAGTGCCGAAAAATTGTGCGGCAGGCTTTGCGCTATTCTCCAGATGCTTTTATAATCGTCACCGGCTGCTATGCTCAGTTGAAGCCGCAAGAAATTTCAGAAATTCCCGGAGTGGATTTGGTGCTTGGGGCTGCTGAAAAGTTCAGAATTTTGGACTATGTGGATGACCTGTCTAAAGCTCCGGGGAAAGGGATGATTAATGCTGGCAAAATCAAAGAGGCCAATCACTTTACTAATGCTTTTTCTTTTGGTGACCGCACTCGTTCTTTCTTAAAAGTGCAGGATGGGTGTGATTATAAATGTTCTTTTTGCACGATTCCGCTGGCGAGGGGAAAAAGTAGAAGTGATACATTAGAAAATGTGGTATCAAATGCTCAAAAAATAGCGGAAATGGGTGTTAAGGAGATTGTTTTAACGGGCGTGAATATTGGCGATTTTGGCAATGGAACGGCAATCATTGAAGGCAAAAAAACTCAAAAAGAAGCTTTGTTTATTGATTTAATCAAAGCATTGGATCGGGTAGAAGGCATTGAGCGATTTAGAATTTCTTCTATTGAACCCAATCTTTTGACGGACGAAATTATCGAGTTTGTTGCTCAATCCAACCGATTTGTTCCTCACTTTCACCTTCCGCTCCAATCGGGGAATAATCAACAGTTGAAGCAAATGCGTCGCCGATACAAAAGAGAATTATATGCTGATCGGGTGACAAACATTAAAAAATGGATGCCGCATTGCTGTATTGGGGTTGATGTAATTGTTGGTTTTCCAGGAGAATCAGAGGAGGATTTTCTGGAAACACATCGCTTTATTAATCAATTGGACATCTCTTACCTCCATGTCTTCACTTATTCCGAACGCCCGAATACGCTTGCTATTGAAATGAAAGAAGTGGTCCCCGTTTCTGTTCGCAGGAAGCGAAATGAAATATTGCGCATTCTTTCTGAAAAGAAAAAACGGCAATTTTATGAGCAATTTATTGGTCAGAAAAGAAAGGTGCTTTTTGAAGTTCACAAGGACAAAGCCCTAATGGGTGGTTTTACCGATAATTATTTAAAAGTCGAATTGCCTCGCGAGGCTTCAAAAATCAATGAATTGGGACTTGTTCAATTAATTGGTATCAATGAGCAGGGGAACATGTTTGCCGAATTGGCAGAAGCGATAGTACTGGGAACAGAAAAATGACGACTGCTTCTTTTCAATTACTACCTGATTTTAATTGTTCGATGAGGTCCCGTAATTGTTGAATGGTAAACTGGCTTTCTATTTCGCTAATTTTTTGCCGGTCATTTCGTTGGTAAAAGTCTTCATAAAATTTGGTGTAGATCATTTGGTACATCACGGCATTTTTATAGTCTTTCTTTTTTCTGAAAATTTCTGCCATGATTTGGTAGCCGCGAATTTCATAAAACTCATCCTTCATTCGCTTGGCAGCGGCTATTCCCCGACTGGCTAATTTGATCCCTTCGCTATACTTTTCCAATTGGCTGTGAATATCTCCAAGGTTAATCAGGTTCACTTGCACGCCTTCGGTGTCGCCGGTTTTTTCTATTATATCATTGGTTTTTTTAGCAAAAATCAATGCTTTTTTAAAATTTTTTCGGATCGTATAAAGCCGTCCTAAGTAGGCATATGCGAAGGCCAAAGGGCGTTTATCCTGTTGTTGTTTGGCCAATTGTACAGCCGCAGCAAAATGTTCCTCTGCTGCTTCATTTTCAAAGCTGAGGAAGTGAGATTTGCCCAAATAGTTTAGCAAAAGAATTTGGTCGGTCAAATTCAATGATTCCCAATAGTTTTCTTTCACCCAATAGAGGTTCTCCAACGCTTTGGGATAATGAAATACTCGATTGTAGAGTACACCAATTTGTAGGATGGACTGTCCTAAAAGCTCCAAATTTTGGATTTGATGGCTTTTTTCTTTGGCGACCAATAGCGGGGTGATAGCATGTACATATTCCTTCTTGCTAATGTGTATTTTTCCGATTAATAGTTTTGCCTCTATTTCTTGATTGTTCAATTGATTTAGTTGACTAGTTTTAAGGGATTGACGGATCACTTCCAGGGCTTTATCCAACTCGTGGGCTAAAAGGTGGGTTTTACCGCGTTCCAGTAAATTATCGGCAGATTCGATTGCGTGTAGGTCCAAATGTTATTTTATTCTTTAAGTCTATGTAAACCAATATTATTCGACAAATCCTTCTAAAAACAGTTTATGTGTTCTCGGACGAGCATTCGTAATTATAGTAACCGTTGGTTTTTGACGGCCCGATTTATGTTCGCTATTAAAAGTCACGCCTATTTTTCCTTTTTCTCCTGGTTCAATTGGAATAAAAGGATAGCTCGGAAAAGTGCAGCCACAACTTACCTCTACTTTTTTGATTAGCAAGGGGGCATTACCGGTATTTTTAAAAACAAAATCATGCTTGATCTTCTCCCCCTCTTTAATGGTTCCGAATTGATAGGTTGTCTTTTCAAATGCTATTTTTGCTCGCTTTCTCGGTTTAATTTCTTGTTTTTCTGGTTCGGTTTTTCGGTCCGTAGCAATGGTTGTTTGGGTAGTTATTTTTTCAGCGTCGGCTTCTTTTCCATTTGGATTTTGGTTGGCCGGAATGGCTACAATCTCAAGAGGTTCGTCAGTAGAAATATCTGTTTTTGATTCGGTTGATTTTGTTTTTTTAGCAACTGCTTCTTCGATACTCGGCGCGGATTTGGCTTCTTGAGTTGTAGAATTATTATTGGATTCCTTGCATTGTATAAAAAAACCGATTGCTGCAATTAAAAATAGTGGACCGAAAGTTTGTCGAAACATTTTTAAAATATGGTTCTTCGACAAAAATTGTGTTTGTCAAAGAAGGTAAAGTATTTTTTTACAAAAATAACCAAATTTACCAATACACTAATTTTCTTTAGAACTTAGATAGCGGATCATCAGGCATTTCGTCCTTTGGCTGCCTTGCTTGCGATTACCGAAGTAACGTCAAGCTGCCCATTTCCGTTTTTTCCTCTTCTCCGCATCTATATCGCACTCGATAAAGCAACACCCCAGGGTTTAGCTCTTTTCCATCAAACGTCCCGTCCCATTTGTCAAAGGGGCTATTAGTAAAGAAAATCCTTCCTCCCCAGCGGTCAAAAATTTCGAATTCGATCAATTTGCCATCGAGGACAATGGAGTTACTTATTCCATAGGTATCATTCCTCCCGTCCCCGTTTGGAGTAAAAGCTTTGGGTAATTGAGCAATGCAAGGAAGCTCGTCAGGATCAATAACTGTCACTCGAATAGTATCTGTAGCTATACAAAATTCGTCTGATAGATTGAGTTGGTAGGTAAAAATGCCAGCTCTTTCGGGCGTGATGCTGGGTTCTGCAATGCTTGGGTCACTTACTCCTAAGGCGGGCGACCAAGAAAAATCCGTTGCACAACTTTGTCCTAACGAAATATCTACAGAAGAGCCTAAAAATAAAATAGCATCTTCATTTTCAATGCGGTCCGGCATTAAGTTTAATGCCTTTATTTCCTCTACTAATAAAGCGCGATCATACACCCGCAATTCATCAATTAATCCGGCAAAACGATTGTCTGTAATGCCCACACATTCTCCATTGGCAATGTTAAGCTCTGCATTATTATCAATATTTACCCTAGATTCGGCAGATGCTTCCTGCACCAACTCTCCATCAACAAATAATTGGCTTCGGTTGCCTCTTCGAACAAATACAATGTGGTACCAACAGGGCGCAAAAGGAAGCTGGCTGCTCAAGGAGGTGCTTCTGTCGGCGTTCTGGCTTAATTGAGCCTGGATAAAATTAGAGCCGGATGAATAACGAATAGCAAAAGTTCGATCTACACTACAGGACTCCCGCTTGGAGATAATATCCTGACTACCAACTGGATTGGTGGGTTTTATATACAGACTTAAGGTGAAGTCTATGGTATTAAAAGCGTTGCTAATGGTTCCTAAAAAAAGCAAATAATCGCTAACACCATTGAGCTTAATCGCATTATTTTTTACGCCACAAACACATTCGGGACTGCCCTGTACCACAGCGGAGGTATTATTTCCACTGTCATCTTTTCCAATATCAGCACAGTCATCAAAAGAATAATAGGCAACCAAGCCATTATCGATTTGTTGGCAAAAAAGAAAACTTCCCCAAGCGATAAATAAACTACAAAAAACAAGTTTCATCCAATAATTTTAGAAAAATAATGATTAGCACGAGCAAAAAATTAAAATTTGGGATTTAATTTTTTGAGCGTTCCGCATGATTGTTATTTCGATTTGTAAACGCATATCTTTGGGCAATATTTTACCTTTTTGCACAAACAAAAGTTGCCTGCTAGTCAAAAAGCAGGATAGAAAATGGGAATTCCTTATTTGCCAAGCAAGTCGGCCAATCCATCCATTCCGGGAGGCATCATATTTTGAATTAGCTTCTGACTTTCAATGGCTTGCTGCTCGGCGGCCTTTTCCAAAGCTCGATTTGCCGCTACCATTAATAAATCTTCTACCTCTTCCAAGTCATCCCAATTCAGTTTTTCTTTATTAATGGAAATATTTAGAATTCTTTGGTTGGCATTTGCATTTACTTTTATAGCGCCATCTCCTGCTTCGCCTTCTACTCTAATTTTATCCAGTTTTTCTTGCAATTCCTTTTGCTGTTGTTCAACGTTTCCAAATAAATTTTCAAACATTATTAAATTTTTTGATTTTAATAAATTTTGGTTCTTCGACAAAAATTGTGTTAGGAGGAATAAGGTCATTTAGAATGCTCGTCCTTTTAAATGGCTTTATTCCACACAATTTGTCAAAGAAGGTAAATTTTCTTTCATTAACAGGTTTTTTAAGACTGCCTGAGCTGCATAGACTCTATTATTTGCCTGCTCAATCACTATGGAATAATCGCTATCTAACACTTCATCCACCACGACAACGTTTCTTCTAACAGGAAGACAATGCATAAATTTGCCATTATGGGTCAAGTCCATTTTTGCTTTTGTAACCATCCAACTGCTATTTGTTGAAAGTATTTTTCCATAATTCTTATAAGAAGACCAGTTTTTGGTATAAATAAAATCTGCTCCTTCGAAGGCTTTCGATTGATTGTATTCTACCTTAGCTCCTTTTGTAAATTCAGCAGCTAATTCATAACCTTTTGGGTGCGTAAGGGTTAGATCCATACCTGCCGCCAAGACCCATTCTACAAAAGAATTAGGAAGAGCCTGCGGCAAAGCTTTTGGGTGCGGTGCCCAGCTCAGGACAATTTTTGGTTTTTTTTGGAGCTTCTGCTCCTCTATTGTTATCAAATCTGCCAATGACTGCAATGGATGCCGGATAGCCGATTCAAGACTAATAATTGGGACTTGGGCATAGGCTATAAATTTATTTAAAATAAAATCCTGATAGTCTTTTTGCTTGTCTGTCAAAGAAGGAAAAGTCCGAATGCCAATAATGTCTGCGTATTGACTAATAACCTTTGCCGCTTCTTTGATATGTTCTGCCTTATCCATATTCATGGTCACACCATCCTCAAATTCAAGTTTCCAGCCTTCGGTCATATTCATTACTAAGACCTCCATGCCCAGATTCAAGGCTGCTTTTTGGGTGCTCAGGCGGGTTCGCAGACTGGGATTAAAAAAGAGCAAAATGAGGGTTTTATTCTTCCCTAGTTTTTGAAACTTCAAAGGATTGGCCTTTAGTTTTAGGCCTTCCTGGATCAGTTTTTTTATTTTTTTGACATCGTGAACAGATGTAAAATTTTTCATTTTAGTGGTTTACAATTGTTTAGGCAGTTGTCAGAAGCGCTGCCAATACCCTTTTAAAAACCCTTAAAAAAAGATCTATTTCTATTTTGGAAATATTTAGAGGGGGCAATAAACGCAAAATATTTGCATCAGAAGAAGAGCCCGTGAAGATTTTTTCCTTATACAAAAGATTTTTTCTTAAATCTTTAACGGGGAAGCCTACCTCCAAGCCAATCATTAAGCCCTTGCCCCGAACTGTTTTTACGCCTTCTATCCTTGCTAGTTTTTTAATAAAATAATCGCCCATTTGCTGGGCATTTTTCAATAAATTTTCTGCTTTTAAAACGTCCAAGACCGCAATGCCTGCTGCACAAGCCAAATGATTGCCTCCAAAAGTTGTTCCCAACAAACCAGGAGCAGCTTTAAATACCTCAGGGTTTATCAGGATGCCTCCAATCGGGAAACCATTGCCCATACCTTTTGCCATAGAGATAATATCTGGCTGAATGTTAGCATATTGGAAGGAAAAAAAACGACCGCTTCTACCGTAGCCAGACTGGATTTCGTCCAAAATTAAAATCGCTCCATATTTTTTGCACAAACGGCTTAGGCCTTTCAAAAAGGTCTTAGTTGCTACATGAACCCCGCCGATCCCTTGAATCCCTTCTACGATCACCGCACAAACAGCCTCTTTAGCCAAGCTTTCCTCAACCGTTTTTAACTGATTGAATTGGTGGAATTCTTTGACAAAAGTTTTGTTAATTGGTGCCTGAATACTGGGTTTGTCGGTCACATTAACAGTGGCAGAGGTTCGTCCGTGAAAAGCTTTTTTAAAAGCAATAATTTTTGTTTTGCCCGTTTTAAAAGAAGCCAATTTTAAGGCATTTTCATTAGCTTCTGCGCCAGAATTGCACAAAAACAACTGGTAATTATCACAACCGGATAAGGCACCCAACTTATCAGCCAATTCTTTTTGTAAAGGATTTTCTACAGAATTGGAATAAAACCCGAGCCTGTTTACTTGTTCGGACACCTTTTCTACGTAATGCGGATGCCCGTGCCCAATAGAAATAACGGCATGTCCACCGTATAAGTCCAGGTATTTAGTGCCTACTCCGTCAAAAACATAGCAGCCCGTCCCTTTTACAGGTTCAACATCGAATAAGGGATAAACATCGAATAGGTTCATTTTTTTAGTAATTTCAGTAGATGATAGTTGGTTGATTTAAAATGCGACTGCCTTCAACTTCAATCCGATACTTTCTTCCAATCCAAACATTATATTCATATTCTGCACTGCCTGTCCGGAAGCACCTTTTATTAGATTGTCAATCATACTGATAATCAGCAATTTATCTCCATGTTTTTCCAGATAGAGCATACATTTATTAGTATTGACCACTTGTTTTAGATTGGGGTTGTGTTTAGAAATATAAACAAAGGGATCATTATCGTAAAAATGCTCATAGAGATAAGTGACTTCTGCTTCATTTAATTCGCAGTCAGTATAAATACTGGCAAAAATTCCCCTGGCAAAATTCCCTCTTGTGGGGATAAAATAAATGCCTTTTTCAAATTTTGGCTGCAATTGGTAAATGCTTTGATAAATTTCGTCCAGATGTTGGTGTTTAAATGCTTTATAGACCGATACATTATTATTTCGCCAGCTAAAATGGGTTGTAGGTGTGGGATTTTGACCTGCACCTGTCGAACCTGTAATGGCATTTACATGAATATCTGATGTTAGTAAACGTCCCTCTGCCAAGGGCAGTAGTGCCAATTGAATGGTTGTAGCAAAACAGCCTGGATTGGCCAGATAGTTGGCATTTTCTATATCATTTTTATTTAATTCCGGTAGGCCATAAACAAAGTCATTTTCAGCTGTTTTCAGTCGGTAATCTCTGCTTAGGTCAATGACTTTCGGAAAATCTTCAAGTGCATATTTTTTTAAAAACTCTTTAGATTTGCCATGTCCCATGCAAAAAAAGACGACATTTACAGACTTCAAGTTGATTTCATTTATAAAAACCGATGCCGTTTCTCCCAACAAATCCGTATGCACGTCACTGATTAATTTGCCTGCATTGCTGGTGCTATGTACAAAGGTAATTTCTACTTCGGGATGGTGCAGTAAAATTCTCAATAACTCTCCCGCCGTGTAGCCCGCTCCACCGATTATGCCAACCTTAATCATGTTTTTTATTTTTTATGGCTCTTCGACAAAAATTGTGTTAGCGGAGAATAAGGTCATTTAAAATGCTCGCCCTTCATAGTCTTCGTCCTTTTAAATGGCTTTATTCCACACAATTTGTCAAAGAAGGTTTTTATTAACCAACTGATGTATTTTACTCTGATTGCCTAGTATTTTTGTAAAGCCTCTAACATCCTCTCCTGACCAGCCTTTGTTCATTTCGCCATAGCTTCCAAAAGTATTGCTCATTAAGTCAAATTCGGATTCAATACCCTGTAGCTCAAAGCGATAAGGCAATAACTTGACGAAAACCCTCCCTGTGATATTGCTTTGGGTAGCTTCCAGAAAAGTTTCAATATTTCGCATTACGGGGTCCAGATACTGCCCTTCGTGTAGCAGCATTCCGTACCAATTGGCCAGTTGCTCTTTCCAATATTGCTGCCACTTAGTCAGGATATGTTTTTCTAGTAAATGATGGGCTTTGATAATGATTAGAGGAGCCGCCGCTTCAAAGCCAACCCGACCTTTGATACCAATAATGGTGTCGCCCACATGGATGTCCCTGCCGATAGCATAGGGGGCTGATAATTTTTGTAACTGCTGGATAGCTTTAATCGAATTTCGATAATTTTTGCCATTAATGCCCTTTAATTCGCCTTTTTTAAAATGGAGGGTAATGCTTTTTTCTTTGCGTTTTTTTAACTGGCTCGGATAGGCAGTTTCTGGCAAGGCCTGGTTAGAGACCAATGTTTCTTTTCCTCCAACACTGGTTCCCCAGATTCCCTGATTGATGCTGTATTGAGCTTTCTCCCAACTTAAGCTGACTCCATGCTTTTTTAAATATTCGATTTCCTCTTGCCTGGATAATTGCATATCCCGAATGGGTGTAATGACTTCTAAGCCATTTCCCAAAATATTAAAAACCAGGTCAAAACGCACTTGGTCATTCCCTGCACCCGTGCTACCGTGTGCTACAAAATGGGCATCCAATTCCTTTGCATATTCCACGACTGCTAGTGCCTGGAACATTCGCTCGGCACTTACAGAAAGGGGATAAGTATTATTTCTCAAAATATTCCCATAAATCAGATAGCGAATACATTTTTGATAATAATCGGGAACGGCATCAATAATTTTGAAAGATGCTGCTCCTAAAAAAAAGGCCTTTTCTTCTACTTTTTTTAATTCCTCTTCTGAAAAGCCCCCTGTATCCACCATACAGGCATGAACCTCCAGTCCCCTTTCCTTACTTAGATATTTTACACAATAAGAAGTATCTAAACCTCCACTATAAGCTAAAACAACTTTGTTATTTTTCATTTCGACATTTTTTGACTCTCCAACAAATCTTATTTTTTGAATGGAAGGGCAGCTTTTAGTTTGCTTTTTGTTTTTTGAAAAAGGGTAGAAGCACCCCGTTTTTTTTCTTTGTTATCGGCAGTCGTATCCAGTTTTGCTGCTGCTTCTTTGGAAGGGGCGAGCATACCCGTACACAGACACATTTTTTGCTGACTTCTTTGCAAAATGTCATAGTTGGGGCAGCTTTGACAGCCCTTCCAAAACGCTTCGTCCTGCGTGAGTTCTGAAAAGGTAACGGGTAGATATCCCAAATCAGCATTAATCTTCATGACCGCCAAGCTAGTGGTAATGCCAAAAACGCTGGCCTGTGGGTATTTATCTCGCGCATGATTGAAGGCTTTTTCCTTGATCCTTTTTGCTAATCCTTGCTTCCTGAAATCGGGATGAACAATCAGTCCAGAATTGGCTACATATCTACCATGACTCCAGACTTCGATATAACAGAATCCAGCTAACTGATCGCCATTTAAGGCGATAATTGCATTGTCATTTTCCATTTTGGTTTTAATATATTCTGGTTGCCTTTTTGCAATTCCTGTACCTCGCTGTTTAGCCGATGCCTCGATTAATCGGCAGATCGGTTTGGCATATTTAAAGTGCTGCTCGCCAGCAATTTCGATGGTGAATTTTTTCATTCTTTGATTGAAATAATAGATTTATTGCCAGTAAAGATTTAATGATAGCTATCATGCTACAAGTATGCAGCAAATTATTAATTTAGGTATAACTATTGGGTTAGGAACTTAACCAAAGGAAGCATAGGTGAAGCCCATCTTCCGAGGAGATGAAATATTAAGAAGTACGCCCCACGGGGCGACGAAGGCAGCGACTGGGTTTGCTAGAAAAATTATATGTTTTATACATCAACATAAGCGAAGCAAAAGTAAGGGTAGAATAGGAAGTTTGCAAGGAAAGCAATTTTTTATTAATGCTTTTTCAGTCTTTTTTTAAGTGAAAAATCATTTTATAAAGTTATTTTTTTTCACAAAAACGATTTTATAAAATAGTTTAATAAATTGGTTACCAATAAATTAGGATATTTTAATTTTAAAAAAATAATTCACAAACATGTAATAATGTACTTTGGTAAGCAATAGAATGCTTGCATATTTGTAGTGTGATAAGGAAATAAGTATGGAATTATCACGAGCTAATTAAAAGAATTAGCGAATAATTTTAGGATATGTTCATGGGATTTGTCGCACATAGTAAGTCACAATTAGTGGGATTTTTGTGACTTACTATACCCGACACTTATAGAACCACACAAACTGACAGCAATTTTGATATATAATATATATGCTTAAGAATTAATTTTGGATATGTTCATGGGATTATAATTTGTTGAAAAAAGTCGTGCCAACCGCACGACTTTTTTTTTGTTCCAGTTGAAGTAGGCATTGCAATTATTCAAAATTCTCCGACTTGGATGACTGTTCATCAAATCCTAAAGCCTTCCGCATTTTGTGATAGATTTCCGTGTTTTCATAAATACCTGCAAATAACTCAGCACCCGGTCCATAGGCAAAAACAGGGATCATCGTTCCAGTGTGAAACGTACTAGTGAAAGCACCGACAATACTGTCCATTTTAGATCTAGGATTAATGGCAAAGCCCCCCGTTTCGTGGTCAGAAGTAACAATGACTAGGGTTTCTTTATCTTTTTGAGCGAAATTCAGTACTTTTCCAACTGCTTCATTAAAGTCAGTCACTTCTGTTATGATATAATTGGGATTATTAGCATGCCCCCCCCAATCAATTTGAGAGCCCTCAATCATCAAAAAAAAACCGTTTTTGCTTCTCTTCCTGAGAAAGCTGACAGCTAACTTACTGGCAAGAGGCAAATAGTCTCTCCCACTCAATTTAGGCATTGGGGAGTCATTTGCTGTAAAATGGGCTATTTTCCTGTTCGGAGAAAAAATTACCCCGTTTAGATCCATTTGAAAGTCGTCAAAAATGGTATATCCCTTTTTTTCCAGTTGAGGAATTAGGCTAACTCCATCCAATCGTTGGCTGTCAAAAAACTTTTTTCCTCCGCCAATAAACAAATCCACTTCTGCTTTTAAGAGGTCTTTTGCAATGTATTCATACATGCTCCTAAGGGGTTGATGCGCAATAAAGGCTGCAGGTGTAGCGTGGACAATGGTGGAAGTAGCAACCAAGCCGGTAGCCCAACCCTTTTCCGATGCCTCTTCCAGGATGGACTTAACCGGAAGGGTATCCTTATCAACGCCCAATGCCGAATTATATGTTTTGACCCCACAAGCCATCGCCGTAGCGCCTGCCGCAGAATCCGTAATCAAATCATTATAAGAATAGGTTTTTTGCAATCCGATTACAGGGAATTTTTCTAGATGTATTTTATTGCCATTTGCGTACATCCCCGCTGTAATTTGGCCTAATCCCATACCATCGCCAATCATCAAAACAATGTTTTTAGGGCGTTGAAAATCGCCTATTTCCAAAGCGGGATTGATTACTTTGTGGCTGGAATTGCAGGCTATAAAACCAATTGTGAAAATGGCGAGTGCTGCTACTTTTCTTATCATCTCACTTTTTTCTAGGAAACTTAAAAAACCTCTGCTTCTGCATACAATGGAAATCGTTCCATAAAGGCATTAATTTTCCGTCGGGTTTCAATAATTAATTCTTCGCTTTCTACCTCATTTATGATGGCATCTATCCAATCGACCACTTTCAGGCAATCCGCTTCTTTGAAGCCTCTGGTCGTGATGGCGGCCGTTCCCAATCTAATGCCGGAGGTAACAAAAGGAGATTGTGTATCAAAGGGAACCATATTTTTATTGACGGTCAAATCAGCTTTTACCAGTGCATTTTCCGCCGTCTTCCCAGTGATTCCTTTGGAGCGCAAATCTATGAGCATCAGATGGTTATCTGTTCCGCCCGAAATGACATCATAATCTTTTTGTACGAAGGCTTTTGCCATTGTTCGCGCATTTTTAATAACCTGCTCGCCATAGGTTTTAAAAGCGGGCTGCAAAGCTTCTCCAAAGGCGACGGCTTTGGCGGCGATAACGTGTTCCAATGGGCCACCTTGCATACCAGGGAAAACGCCGCTATTTAAAATGGCAGACATTTTGATTGGGTTGCCTTTTTTCGTTTTTCTTCCCCAGGGGTTTTCAAAATTGTTGCCAAGCATAATTATTCCGCCTCTAGGACCCCTTAAAGTTTTGTGGGTAGTGGAAGTGACAATATGACAATATTCCATCGGGTCATTTAGCAAGCCCGTAGCGATCAAACCTGCAGGATGGGCAATATCCGCCAATAATAAAGCCCCTACCTTATCAGCAATGGCTCTAAATCGTTGATAGTCCCAATCTCTGGCATAGGCGGAAGCCCCGCAGATAATCAATTTCGGTTTTTCCTGAATGGCTTTGGATTCGACTTTGTCCATGTCAATGATTCCAGTTTCTTTTTCCACTCCATAAAAAACGGGACGATAAACTTTGCCGGAAAAATTGACAGGAGAGCCATGCGATAAATGTCCGCCATGCGATAAATCAAAGCCCAAAATGGTATCTCCTGGCTGCAGCACGGCTAGAAATACGGCGGCGTTTGCCTGCGCGCCAGAATGGGGTTGCACATTGGCGTATTCTGCACCAAATAATTCCTTTAAGCGATCAATGGCAATTTGCTCAATTTCATCTATCACTTCGCAACCCCCATAATAGCGTTTTCCGGGATAGCCTTCTGCATATTTATTGGTCAGACAAGACCCCATTGCATCAATAACCGCCTGGCTCGTAAAATTTTCAGAAGCGATTAACTCAATACCTTTGCGCTGGCGCTCTAATTCTCTTTGAAGCAAGTCAGAGATCACTTTATCTTTTGCCATTGACTACTAATTTTTATTGCTTTTTTTTTAAATTGGGCAGTAAAACTACAATAAAATACCCTAAAAAAAACGTATTCAAAGAATACTTATCAAAACCGATAGTTTTAATAAACGATGCGATTTTTGAAAAGGTGCTTATTTTCGTTTTTGATAAAATAGCTGCTCCCCAAAAATTGCTAAAAAGCTACTACAACTTTTTTAGTTTAAAAATATTTATAATAAATTGTAAAATTTCCCTCAAATGGCATCAATTTTGGCTTTTTTAATCGAACTCCTTTTGATTGACCCTCAAAATTAGCTCGATCTTAGAAACTGTTTTGAAACTATTCACAGATTTTTTTAATCAGATTTGCTTAGACCACACTAATGAATCAGCATGCGAGAAAGGACTTTTGTTAAACTACTCTTTACCTCTTCCTTACTTTTTATTGGTACTACTTTTGTCTTTGGTCGAATAGACCGACTGCGTTGTATGTGGCGAGAGGATCCCATGACCACTATGGTCATTGGTTGGGACCAAACTGCTGGGATCAATCCCGTGCTTTTTTATACAGATAAAAACAAGGGAAAAAATATAGAGGCCTACGCTACTTCTCAGGTCCCTGACAGGGTGATTGCCATAAAAGGGATGAATAACCACTTTGTTCGTTTGCGGGGCTTGCGCCCCAATACGGTTTATTATTTTAAAATAAAAGATAGTCAGGGAAGCTCTAAAATTCATTCTTTCCAAACTGCTCCCGCTTCCCCTTATACTCGATTATCTATTATTGCTGGAGGCGATTCTCGAAATCATCGAAGTGCCCGCATTAGTGCCAATAAATTGGTTGGAAAGCTACGCCCCCACTTTGTAATGTTCGGAGGAGATATGACTGCTTCAGATACGGGTTCGGAGTGGATAGAATGGTTTAATGACTGGCAATTTACAATCAGTGCGGACCGCCGATTGACGCCGATTATTGTGGCCAGAGGCAATCATGAGTATTCCAATAAAACATTGATTGATTTATTCGATGTAAAAGGTCTGGGTTTATTCTATGCGCATACCTTTGGGACGGACCTATTGCGTATTTACACTTTGAATTCCCTGATCCCTTCTGGTGGAAAACAGCAAATGTGGTTGGCTAAAGACCTGCAGCGGAATGAATACATCCAGTGGAAAATGGGACAATACCACCATACCATTCGCCCCCACACTAAAGAAAAGCCCGAAAAAAATGACCTGCTCCTAAATTGGGCAACGCTGTTTTATAAATACCAGGTAAAACTGGTTGTCGAATCAGATGCACATGTAGTCAAAACAACTTACCCCATAAAGCCTTCCAGAGGAGCGGGAAGTTACGAAGGATTTGTTCGAGATGACCAAATGGGAACCGTCTATGTGGGAGAAGGTTGTTGGGGGGCACCTTTAAGAAAAAACGACGATGAAAAACCCTGGACGCGTGCCAGTGGTAGTTTTAACCAATTCAAGTGGATATTTATTGACCGAGAAAAAATTGAAATTCGCACGGTAAAGACAGACGGTGCGGATGCCATTGGCTCCGTTGATCCGTTTAATATTTTTATACCCCCTCTGGGCTTACAAATTTGGGAACCAGAAAGTGGAGCCGTTTTAGTAATCGAAAATAATGGCTTGAATTCGCCTGCTGCCTTTACCAGCAATGTAGGCACCGAAATGGTTGCCAGAGGCGAAGCCCACATGGAAATTAATAATTTTCATGCTCAGTTGACCGGAAAAGATATTGCTGTAACCTGGCAAGTGAAGAATGAAACCCCTAATTGCCATTTTGAAGTGCAGCGTTCTTTTGGCGATGAACACTATAAAACAGTTGGCGAAATAAAGGGAAAATGCCAAAATGACAGCGGAAATTATGGTTATAAATTTTTGGACAAAGGGCTGGGCGTAACGGCTCAAGGCCGTTATGTCCGCTATCGGTTAAAACATATCCACGCTTCTGGCCAAGAAGGGCTATATCACCCCCCCGTTCCCAAATTGAAAGGAAAAGGAATCATTGCCGCATCGTCAGATATTAAAAAACTAATGACGGATGCCAGTGGAAGACTTCAGGTCAAATATGGATTACAAAAGAATAGTTCTGTCACGTACCAACTATTCGATGTTAACAGAAGAGAGGTCTTTAATAATCGGCTCAGCAATCAAGCTGCTAAAAACTATCTAAAATCCCTCGATTTAAGCCGGTTACCCAACGGGCGATACGTTCTAGTAATTAAAGCGGACAAAGAGGAAATTGAACGCTATCAGGTGATAAAAGCGAAATAGCGAAGCTACTGATTTTGCATTTTTTGAGGCGTAGATACTAGGTAATCGCTTAAAAACGAATATACTGTACTAGACTATGTTTTCTTTTTTTCAATGTGTTGATTCTAATTAAGTCGTACTAAGTAGAATCTAAAAAAGTCGTACTAATCAACTGATCTTCCCAGGTAAGAGGAAGTTTCAATTGAAAAGCTGGGAGAGTAGCTTCAAAAAAGTCTTTTCCCATCAAAATTTCTTTAGAAATTCCTTTTATAGGTTGTTGATCTATTATCTGTTCTTTGACATCGCGGAAGACAAGTAATTTAGTTTCTTCATTAAAACTAATTTGGAGGACGGACTGCTTTGGTGCATCCTTAAGGTAGTACCATTGACCTCCTAAGTGAATGGTCTTTGTTTTACCTGCTTTTCGATACCATTTTCCCTTAGCTAAAAATTGATAGATCCGTTTCAAATCAATCATTTGTGCTTCTAGTTGAGGGTAGTAGGATTTACCAGAAAATCTAGCATTTGGAAAAGCTTTTAGCGGGGCAATACCACCTAGGGTTGAACAAGGAAGCACTTCATTTAGAAGTTGACGCCTTTCATTACAATAAGAATGCAGAGATATAATAGACTCCAAAGTAGTTCCTTTCACTGCTTGATTAAATATGGTTTGATGAGTTCGTTCAACCACTCCCTGGTCGGTTGGCGTATTACTTCTACTAAAAGTAAGTGGGATACCTAAACTAATCAGCCATAAATGAAATCGAGTTGGATAAGGAGACTTTCCTTTGTTTTCATAGAATACACTAGCATGATCGCATTGTATTCGTTTGGGCAGACCGAATTCACAAAAAGCTGCTCTAAGAGCATGCTGATAATGCGTTCCAGAAGGTGATCCACTACGAAGTCCAGCAGCGTTTGGAATAGACCCACAGTACGTTCTAGAGAATACATCTTTTATATTGATTAGATGTATTCTTCCTATCCCTTCTATAGGAAATGCTCCTTGCCCGTCAATTTGCCAAATATGATGAGCATGTTGAGCACTTTGTAACTCCGTATTAGGGATGGGCACATGTTTATCGTACTTCTTGGTTAAACCTTTACTTTTTAGAAATAAGGCTATTGAACTGGGTTTTGGAATTTTGTGATTTTCAAACCTTTTATCAAGCTTTAATTCTTCCCAAATAGTACCAGGTCCCCAACCAGGATGAACATTCCTTAAGTAAAGAATTTGTTCTTTTACCATGGTTGAGAAACTAGATAAGCATCCAGTAACTGGTCGCCCCATTTCAGAATGTAGGCTCGCTTTTTTTTAAAGCGTTGTTTCCACTTCCTAACCGTCCACACAGAACAGTTCAGCTTTTCTGCAACTTGAGGAGCCGTTAAGCCTTGGTTGGAAAGCTCAATCATTTGTATTCTTTGTTCTTCCGTAGTCATAAACAGTATTTCAAGATGATTAACTCTCTTTTGAGTTAATTTAACCTAACTTTTTTGATCAAAAAAGTTAGCACGACTTTTTTAGATTCTACTTAGTACGACTTAATTAGAATCAACAATTGAAAAAAAAAGAAACAAAAAATTCTAGTCCAAAAAAACTCCTCCGTCAAACAGTTTTTGGACGGGCAGCCGCCACCCAATTATACTTGTTCCTGAACTTAGGTTATTCCTTTTTTTAGCGACTGTCTAACCTTTCCCATTGTTCTACACAATCCACTTGTTATTATTGACTTGTTCCCAAAACCTGTAATAAACTCGTTTTCTTCACGATAAGGTAGTTAATCATTCTTTTTCTTTGACATTACCCTCCCATTTTAGGTAAAAACAAAATATTTTCGTATTTTTAGATTCCAATCCAAAACCATATAGAAAACTATGAACAAGCCTCTTTATCTCCTGGTATTTATATTATTCTTCTCAATTAATAAAGCAGGAACTCAAAATAATCTCTTCTTTTCAGAATATGTAGAAGGGTCGGGCAATAATAAATGTCTGGAACTTTATAATCCGACTACCGCTGCTATCAATTTAAATGCCTATACCATTGAAATCTACAATAATGGAAGTGCTAACCCAGCAGGAACGCCTTGGGCTTTGTCGGGAACTATCCCGTCTATGAGAACTTTTGTTTTATGCAGTGGATTAGCAGATGGCGCTTTACAATCCATTGAAGATGGGCATTTTGGCTTTGGCTCTTTCAATGGAGATGATGCTATCGCCTTAAAGCATAATGGCAGGACAATTGATGTTTTCGGGGCCATTGGTTGTGACCCTGGTGATGCTTGGACTGAAGGTGGTTTAAGCACTAAAGATGTTACGCTGGTGAGAAAATCCTGTATTTTAAGTGGAAATTCGGGTAGTGGCTGTAATTTTTCTGCTTTATCAAAAGAGTGGATTGGCTTTCCTCAAAACGACTTCTCTCATTTAGGCAGCCACGATTCGGGTGTTCCAATAGTTGAAATACAAGGAGCAAGTGCTCTTTGTTCGAATCCTTCCATTCGGCTTAGTGTAGAAACGGGTTATTCGAGTTATAAATGGTCAACAGGAAGTGCTACCAATTCCATAACGGTAACAAGAGCTGGAAATTATAGTGTTACTATCTCAACCAGCGAAGGTTGTTCCGCTATGGCAACCAAAGTTATCAATGGTGCTTCTCCTGCCATTAATGCCGAAATAAGCAATATTAAAGAACCGAGCTGTAAGCCCAAAAAAGACGGCTCTTTCAGGATCAATGCCTCGGGAGGGGTCGGCGGCTTTTCCTATGATTGGGGAGAAGGTGCTCAGACCTCTTCAGCAGTCAGAGAGATAGGGGCAGGAAACTATGTTATCACTATAACGGATAGAAATGGTTGCACTGAAACGGTCACGGCCATTATCAATGCACCCGTACTCCTCCCGCTTAACCCACCAATAGTAACCAATGAAACCTGCAAGGATAGAAAAGACGGCACCATTACGTTAGCAGCCTCGGGAGCACAGGGAAAGCTGGAATTCAGTATTGACGGCGGAATAAATACACAAGAAGAAGGCTATTTTGACAATCTTGCTCCAGGCAACTATTTGGCTCAGGTCATAGATGCATCGGGCTGCGGTGACCAAAAGTTAGTTACCATTGAGAAAGGGTCCCAATTTACATTAGGAAATACCAGGGTGGCTCAGGAAAAGTGTGCCGGAGAGGGAGGGGGGCAAATTCTATTAAGCCCCAGTGGGGGAGAAGCACCCTATTCTTATAGCTTGAATGGCAGTCCTTTTAGTAGCAATCCGGTGTTATCAAATTTGATGGCCGGCAAGCATGAAATTGTGGTAAGGGATGCTAATAATTGTGCCAAAACATTTGAACAAGTCATAGAAGCAGGCTCTGATTTAATGGTTACCTTCGAAGCGGAGCCAGTCACTTGTGCAGGAAAAATGGATGGCATTATTCATATTGCTACAACTGGAGGGGTAGGGGCTGTTAGTTATTATATTGATGACGATAATAGACCCTATTTTAGAAAAACGGAATTTGCTAATTTGGCGGCAGGCTTGCATAAGATTCGGGTGCGAGATCAAAAGGATTGCGTGGTAGAAGAAGAAATTTTTATTGGACAGGAGGCTACTTTTGACGTCCGAATAAATGTTCAGCCAGAAGTTTGTGCAGGGAATGAAAACGGGCAAATAAATATCGTCCCCAATGATGAAAATACGACTTACGAATTTAGCTTGGACGGGCAAAGCTTTCAAAAAGAAAATATTTTTGATCACTTGACTCCCAACCTCTATGAGGTTTTCACTAGGGACGGGACAGGTTGTATTGTGACGGACACTGCGAGGATTGATTCAGGGTCCAATTTAATCATTACTTTTATTGATGCACAGCCAGAGTCCTGCCCGGGAAGAGAAGATGGGCAATTTCAAATTTTCACAAAAGGGGAAATTGGACAGGTAAATTACGCTCTGGACGGAGAAAATTTTGGAGAATCTTCTGTTTTTTCGGGGCTTGCAGCAGGTCAATATATCATTTATGGTAAAGACGAAAGGAACTGTACCGTCCAAGAAACGGCTACCATTTTCGCAGGAGAATTGCCGCAAATTCAATCTGTCAATACTACAAATCTTTCCTGTAATGGAGAAAATAATGGGCAAATTACCATTGAAGTAATCGGTCAAAATGCCCCCTTTCAGTATCGTTTAAATATGGATGATTTTCAAACGACTAATACTTTTTCCGGATTAGGGCAAGGGGATTACACCGTTACTGTTCGAGATGCAAACGGCTGTGAAATAAGTGCCGATACTTCCATATCTGAACCATTATCTCTTGAAATAACCTGTGAAATTTTACAACATTTAAGCAGCCCAAATGCTATGGACGGTGCTGCAAGAGTGACGGTTTCGGGTGGATCGGTTCCCTATAATATACAATTGGTAGATGCCAACTTCAATAATATCATTTCTATTGACGGAATAGAAGAATTTGATCAACTCTCTTCAGGAGAATATACAGTGGAAGTGATTGACGATGAAGGCTGCAAAGCAACTTGTACTTTTCTAATTGAAGAACCGCCTTGTAATATAATAGTTGATCCCTCTATCATTGATGTGCAGTGCAAAGGGAACCAGAATGGTAGCATCCATTTAATCATAGAAAATGCCGTAGAACCCTTGTCTTTTGACTGGGGAAGAGAAGAATTGGACGGACAGCAAAACCCTTCCGGACTACCTGCAGGAATTTATGAGGTGACGGTCACGGATCAAGAAAATTGCTCCAAACCAGCAACTATTGTCGTGCAGGAGCCGCCGCCTCTAGAAGTGAAAATTACGGAGTTGGATAGTGCTATTTGTGAAAAGGACTCCACTATTCTTACCTTAAATGCCAATTATGATCAGTACCTTTGGTCAACTGGAGCCGCTACTTCGGAAATTATTGTTTACGAAGCAGGAAGTTATAGCGTAATGGTTAGCAATGCAATGGGATGTGTAGTAGCGGACACTATTGAAATTTCAAAAATTTTACAGGATACCATTTACAAAGTAGTCTATACCTGTGATATAAACCAGGTAGGGCTTGAGTTGGTAGAACAAAGAGGTGAAGATGGTTGCGTGGATATTTTATTGACAACAGTTGAACTAGCTAGAAAAGATACTACATTTATAGAAGCAAGTACTTGTAGTCCTGAATTAATGGGTGTTTCTTCTATTGCCTTGTCCAACCAATTTGACTGCGATAGCCTGATTATCACCAATACCCAGTTATTGCCTTCCGATACAACTGCTTTGACAGAAATAGTGTGCGATGTAACACAAACAGGCACTTTTCAGACTGTCTTGATTAATCAATTTAACTGTGACAGCTTGATTATTCTGGACAAAATTATTGATCCTGCTAATGAAACCGTGTTGAAGCAGATGGACTGCAATAGAGCTAATCTCGGTAGAGATACTTCTATTTACCCAAATCGGTTTAATTGCGATAGCCTGGTCATAATAGAAACCGCACTGGACACAGCGGCAGTTATTACATTTCTTTCCAGAGCAAGCTGCGAATTAGCCCTGACGGGTATAGATACCTTATTTTTTAAAAATAATCAACATTGCGATAGTCTAGTAGTGATTACTACTACTTTGGACTCGTCTAGTATAGCTTTTTTGGAAAAGCATAGCTGTGATTCTGTGGACACAGGTATAGACACCTTGTTTTTTACGAATCAATTTCTATGCGATAGCCTGGTGATTATTACCACTCATTTATTGAAGAGCCACTTTTTGTTGGTGGAGGAAACAAGTTGTAATCCACAGGATACTGGAACTTTTGTACTGAATTTAGTCAATCAATTTGACTGCGATAGCGTTGTCCAAATTAATATAAAAGCAACTTCTATAAGCGATTGCCAGATTGCTTTTTCTGCCCTTGCCGATACTTTATGTGGGCAGGAAGCAAATGGCAGTATTGAAATAATAACAACTCTCGGCATGCCTCCTTATCATTATTTTATTTTGGATGAAAATCAATTGGACACTTTTGAAAAAGGAATTATCCTGTCCAATAATGAAGTGCATATAGCTAGTAGCCTACCTGCTGGGAATTATATCATCACGCTAGTAGATGATATGGGGATAGAGGAAAGTAAAATGGTAAGCATTTCGGTCTTTTCTCCCAAACTGGACTTGGGAACGGAAATAAGCATTAACTTGGGTGATAGCCTCACCTTGAAGCCCATTGCCAATTTCGAAATAAATCGCTACGAATGGACAACAAGCAGGCCGATAGATTGTCCGAATTGTCCGGAAATAGATGTAAAGCCTTTAACGAATGAACGCTACGAATTAACCGCCTATGCTGCCAATGGCTGCTCGGCTTCCGCTGCCCTTTTGATAAGGGTCAAAAAAGAGGCGGCTATCTATATTCCTACCGCTTTTAGCCCCAATAGCGATCAACTCAACGACCATTTTCAGATTTACCCCAGCCGGGCAGTTCGCCTGATTAAAAGTTTTCAAATTGTGGATTACGAAGGGCGCTTGA
The DNA here is from genome assembly GCA_965222705.1 of Saprospiraceae bacterium. Lineage (GTDB taxonomy): Bacteria > Bacteroidota > Bacteroidia > Chitinophagales > Saprospiraceae > JAFMDF01. The sequence continues at coordinate 120,666 of CBDCUO010000037.1, forward strand.
TGTATCAGGTAAAAAACATTGTACCGTCTAATATGCCCGAAGGTTGGGATGGCTTTTTTAATGGACAACCAATGACACCTGCCGTTTTTGTGGTTTTTGTAGAAGCCGTATTAATTGACGGAACAGAGGAGCAATTGGTAAAAACGATGAACCTGGTACGATAACAGACCAAACTACCTGTTCAGTCCGGTATCCTCTAATTTTATAGATAAGCTATTGATTCCTTTTAATGGATTTTTGCGCATATATTGCTCCAATATAATGGTATGCTTTCCTGAGGCATTGAAAAAAGCACCCTTTTGTAAATCAACCAATAGGGAGCAGGAATTGCTCCTACAGCTACCATACCACTGTCCTATTTTGTCAGCAAAATCAAGCGATAATAATTGTTCTACCTGTTCGCCAGATGGAAATTTGGTATAGATTTTAAAATAGCAATTTTGATAAGCATAATCCCTCGAATGCTCAATCGCTAGCAATAAATTATAAATTTTAGTGGTATCTGCGATATCAAAAGAATAGTCCAAAGTATTTTCATAGGTCCAAGCACCTTCCTCCAGTTCGTGGGTCTTATCATAAATATAAGATTCTCCACAACTTGTCAAAAATAAAAAAAGCAACAAAAGGCAGGTAAAAATATGTTTTACTAGCATTAATTTATTAGAATTATAAGCTTTTGAAAATAGGTTTAACGGGCTTTAGCAGATTTTAACCTTAGGTTGACTCCTTAACGAAAAATTAACGAGGACTATTTTTAGTCCGCTTTTTTAAGAAAATTCGATTGAAAGCCTTTGTGCTTTTTGCAACAAATTGATTACCAATTTATTATGTGTAATTGTAAAATAAACATAGCCTCAAAATAATTTTTTTAAATAAAAAAATATGTCGCTTTTTTCATATTAAAATACTTGTAAAATAAGTTGCATCTGGCATTTTTTGTGCATTAATTTGCAGCATAATCAAACTTATAGCGGTTTGATATTGTATTTATAATCACACTTTTCAAAAAAATATTGTACCATTCAGAAATGAAAAATTTAAGGTGTTGTTGCTGTTGTTGTTGTCCTTTAACTTTTCGACTGGAAAGTGCGATATGCTATTATGCCTAATCATTAAAATTGATTATAAAATAATGAAGTCTTTCCAGCGCAAATTCTGGAAGGACTTTTTTTATTGGCAAAAGCAAAATTATAACCTTTATTTATAAAATCATGAGCAGAGCTTTAAATTTAAAAAATGTAAGTGATGTCATAGCCAAAGACATTATCGAGCTACAGAACAAAATCAATGCCTTCAAAGACGGTAAAATGGATGAAGAACGCTTTCGCCATTACCGATTGACCAGAGGTGTATATGGGCAGCGACAAACGGGAGTGCAAATGTTTCGAACCAAAATTCCTTTTGGGCGGCTGACTGCTGCGCAATTAGAAAGGCTGGCGGATGCTTCCGAAAAATATGCTACGGGCAATTTGCATTTGACCACTCGGCAGAATATTCAGTTCCACTATGTAAAGCTAGAAGACTCACCAAAGGTATGGGCAGAGTTAGGCGAGGTGGGTGTAACTGCCAGAGAAGCCTGCGGCAATACTGTCCGCAACCTAACCGCTTCCGCTAATGCGGGCATTGATCCAGACGAACTGTTTGATGTATCGCCTTATGTCCAGGCGACCTATGAATATTTCCTTCGCAATGCAATATGCCAGGATATGGGGCGCAAAATCAAACCCGCCTTTTCTAGCAGTGATAGAGATTCGGCCTATACTTATTTTCATGACTTTGGTTTTATTCCTCGTATCAAAAAGATCAATGGCAAAGAAGAGCGGGGCTTTAAAGTGGTGATTGGCGGCGGCTTGGGCGCACAATCCCTTGTCGCACCGACCGCTTACGAGTTTTTACATGAGGAAGAGATTATCCCCTTTATGGAGGCTTGCATTAGAGTATTTGATCGGCATGGAGAAAGGGAAAAGCGGCATAAAGCCAGGATGAAATTTTTAGTGAAAAAATTAGGACTAAAGGACTTTATGGGATTAGTGGAGCAGGAGCGAAAAGCGATTGCTAATCAGACTTATAAAATTGATAGAAATAGCGTTCCCAAAGCCATTCCCGCTCCTTATAAAAAAGCTCCCGTTAACTTTGCTCCTAATCCTAAAAAGTATAAAACATGGTTAGGGACCAATGTTTTTGAGCAAAAGCAAAAGGGTTGGTATGCGGTGCAGGTTCGAGTACAGCTGGGCGACATTTTAGCTCCTGAAGCTCGAAAATTTGCCGCTTTGGTCAAAGAATACGCCGCAGATGATATCCGCATCACCGTTAATCAAGGTTTTTTATTGCGATTTGTCCGCAAGGAGCATTTGCCGCATATTTTTAATGAACTGGATGCCATTGGATTAGGAGAACCTGGTTTTGATACCATTATGGACATTACGGCTTGTCCAGGTACAGACACCTGTGCATTGGGCGTGACCAATAGTACTGGATTAACTACTAAACTAGAAGAAGTATTAAGGGAGGAATATCCGCATTTAATCAATGAGAGAAATATAAAAATCAAAATAAGTGGCTGTATGAACTCCTGTGGACAACACATGGCAGCGAATATTGGCTTTCACGGTAGTTCTATTAAGCGGGGTCCATTGGTTTTTCCAGCGATGCAAGTGGTCTTAGGCGGAGGCGTTGACTTTGAGGGTAGAGGCTTTGTAGCGGATCGAGTCATTAAAGTTCCGACTAAACAAGTGCCAAATGTAGTACGCTACTTACTAGCAGACTATGAAGACAATGGCGGCGAATTTGAATATTTTAATGACTATTATCAAAAGCAGGGCAAACGCTATTTCTATTCTCTGTTGAAAGAGCTAGCTGCTGTAGAAAATTTAAGCCAAGACTTTTTATTTGACTGGGGACAAAGTCAAGCCTATGTTCAGGAAATTGGCGTGGGAGAGTGTGCGGGTGTTGCGCTAGACATGGTAGCGACCATTATCAATGATGCCAAAGAGCGGCTGGAATTAGCCCGACAAGGCATCGAGGAAGGCGCTTATGCGGATAGTATTTATAATAGTTATACCTCTTTAATTATTGGTGCTAAGGCTTTATTATTGAGTGCAGATGTTAAATGCAACACCCACAAGGGCATTATTGAGGATTTTGATACACATTATATAGATACGGGCAACTTCCCAATGGAACCTCCAGTTCGTTTTAGCGATTTAGTTTTGCAAATTCAAAAAAATGAACCTACAGAAACCTTTGCAACCCTCTATTTTGCTCAAGCAAATGTTTTTTTCAAAAAAGTAGTAAAAGTGAGGGAAAAGCAATTAGGTGCAGAAGGCGCAGATAAATTGGTCGTGGATCAGTACTATAAAGCATAAAAGCAATGAGAAAATATCCAAAAATAAGCCTGGTAGGGGCTGGCCCGGGCGACCCTGAATTGATGACCATAAAGGGCATGAAAGCCTTGCAAAGTGCTGATGTTGTGTTGTACGATGCCTTGAGCAATCCGGCTTTGCTAGCAGAAGCGCCTCAAAATGCCTTGAAAATCTACGTGGGTAAAAGAGCCAACCGGCATCGCTATTCGCAAACGGAAATTAACTTGATGCTTGTCCAATATGCCTATGCTTATGGTCATGTAGTCCGATTGAAAGGAGGAGATCCTTTTATTTTTGGCAGGGGACATGAAGAACTCGAATACATTGATGCTTTTGGTATCGAAACAGCTATGATTCCGGGAATATCAAGCTGCTATGCGGTGCCTGAATTGCAGTATGTCCCGCTTACCAAAAGGGGCATTAATGAAAGCTTTTGGGTCATTACTGGAACCACTTCTAGTGGTACACTTTCCAAAGATATTGCTTTGGCAGTACAATCTACGGCGACCGTGGTAATATTAATGGGTATGAGAAAACTGCCGGAAATTGTTCGATTGTTTCAAAAACAAGGCAAAGGCGAAATGTCCGTTTTGGTGATTCAGAATGGCTCTCTGCCCAATGAACGAAAAGCATTAGGAACGGTCAATACCATTGTAGAAGAAGTGCAAAAAGAGGGCTTAAGTACACCCGCTATTATTGTAATTGGAGCGGTTGTTGATTTACATCCTGAACGAATGGTCGAACGGAAGCGCGTTTATCAAGTAGCAAATTTCAAAGAGTAATGCAAAACCCACTTTACCCGATTTTTTTAAAATTACACCAACTGGAAATGCTTATTGTTGGTGCGGGAGAGGTGGGTTACGAAAAATTGTCTTTTATTTTAAAAAGCAGTCCCGAAGCAAAAATAACCGTTATTGCGCCTCAAGTATCCTCTAAAATAGACAATTTACTGGAGGGAAAAGACACGCATGTCACGATCATCAAAAAAAAATTTGAACTTTCGGATGTGGCAGGCAAGGATTTAATCATTGCTGCAACGAATATAAAAGCACTAAATAAAACGATACAACAGGTGGCCAAAGCCCATAAAATATTGGTGAATGTGGCGGATACCCCCGATTTATGCGACTTTTATTTAGGAGCGATCGTCACTAGAGGCAACCTGAAAGTAGCCATTTCTACCAATGGCAAATCTCCTACTTTTGCCAAGCGTTTTCGACAGTTTTTAGAAGCCGCTTTGCCTTTAGATACAGATAATTTATTGGATAATTTGAAAATAATTCGAGATCGCTTAGCGGGAGATTTTTATTATAAAGTAAAAAAACTCAACGAGCTAACCGCTTCTTTGTTAGAAAAAGAAATAAAGCACTAAAAAGACAGACATGACTGAAATAGCACCGCAACTTAAATCATTGAGCATTGATGCCTTGAATGCGCTTTTTATGCCACTCACTTTTTCTGAAAGGATAAAAAAGCTGTATGATTTATTTGAAGAAAAAGAAGTGCTATTTACCTCTTCTTTTGGTACAAAATCGGTCTTTTTATTGCACCTTTTGCATCAAATTCGACCCACTCAAAAGATACATTTTATTAATACAACTTATCATTTTAAGGAAACTTTAGAGTATAAAGAGAAACTCACCAAATTATTTGATTTAAATATAGTCGAGGTTCGTCCCAGCAAAGAAGAAAACCAATTGACCTTGGAGGACCGCTGGTGGGAAGATCATCCCAAAATGTGCTGTACCATTAATAAAACCGCCCCAATGGAACCCATTATCGGGCTGCATAAAGTATGGATTTCTGGTTTGATGGCTTACCAAACGTCTTACAGAGCGCATCTAAGAGTATTTGAACGCCAGGGTGACATCATCAAATTTCATCCGCTGATAGACATTGATGAGGGCGAATTTTTATATCATTTAAACTATCATGGGTTACCGCCTCATCCATTGGAATTTGACGGTTTTGGCTCGGTTGGCTGTGTGCATTGTACAGCGAAGGGAACAGGCCGAGAAGGTCGCTGGGCCGGAAAAGATAAGACCGAATGCGGCCTGCATCCCAGTTATTTTATTAAGAAAAAATCTGGAAAAGGCTAAGAAACTGTCTGAAATTCTTCTTTAGGGCTATAAAACCTAGCTCCCGTTATGCGGTATTTCTAGCCGTAGCTCCTGCCGCTACGTCCAAAGCCACCCCTGTTATAAAACTCGCCTGAGGACTGCATAAGAATACAACGGCATTGGCAATTTCCATAGGGTCTAACAACCCCACAGGTAGCAAGTGGCTCTTTTTCATGGTCTGATGAAGCCCTTCAGAAGTTGGGTTTTCAGGATTCCACAATTTGCGAACAAAATCATTTTGCAGCATAGGGGTATCTATCCCCGTAGGACAGATAGCGTTGCAAGTGATATTGTTATTACCGACCTCCCCTGCTACAGATTTGGTTAAGCCAATAACGCCCCACTTAGAAGCATTATAACTGGACACGCCAGGGCTACCCCCTCTGCCGGAGATAGAAGCTATGACGACGATGCGCCCTGCATTTTGCTGTCTTAGGTGTGGAATAGTTGCTTTTAAGGTACGAGCCACTCCTACCAAGTTGACCGAAATAATATCTTCCCATGCTTGATCATCCATTTGTTCGATAAATCCGATATTCGCAATGCCTGCATTAGCTACAACAATATCCAGTCTGCCAAAATCGGCAATTATTTGTTTCACTACGCTGTTTAAATCTGCACTACTGCGCACGTCGGTTTTCATCGAAAGGCATTTTACCCCTTCTGCCTCTACTAGTTTTTTGGTGGTGGTCAAATCCTCTGGTTTGGCCATAGGATAAACAATGCTGGGGATTTGTTCTGCTATATCACAAATGACGATATTAGCTCCTTCCTTTGCCAAAGCAATGGCAATGGCTCGACCAATACCCCTTGCGCCACCTGTAATCAGTGCTACTTTACCTGTTTGTTGCTTAGAGCTACTGGTAGCAAGACTGGCATTCGCCAATGCTGTGGTACTAAGTCCAGCAACTACCAGACTGCTGTTTTTCACCATTTCACGGCGGCTTAATTGGTTAGGACTAACTGTTTTCTTTTTCATAATAAGGTTGCTTGATTTATAAAGAGGTTTAAATTTAAAGAGAAAATACTAAAGGGACCAATACTAAATAACATTTTGCAACGGCAATAAATTTTAGGGCCGATTGCGCCCGTACTGCTCATGGCTCGACACCCATTCGTCTGCGGCTACTGCAGCGCCTAGCGAAAGTTCGCCACATAAAACTACAGCCGCCATAATTTCTGCCAACTTTTTCACTTTTCCCGTTCCATAGCAATCCATCATTTCCAAGCATTCTCTTTGGGTAGGCAAGCCTGTTCCTCCTCCATAGGTGGCAACAATCAAGGCGGGAATAGTAATGGAGTAATAATAGTCGCCATTCTCCAAAATTTCTCCAAAATAATAGGCGGAAGAAGATTCTGCTACATTAGCAACATCTTGTCCGGTGGCAATGAACATAGCCGTAATGCCATTTGAAGAATGGGCACCATTATTGACAGAGCCGGAAAGTACCGCCCCCATGCCAGATAAGCGGCGCAAATAATATAATTTTTTCGCTGAGATGTGCAAGACCTCTTCCATTAAAGCTTTAGGAAGGGTTATCTCTGCAACTACTTTTTTGCCTCTGGTGCTCAAAGCATTTAACAGGGAATGTTTTTTGTCAGTATCTAATCCTGCCGCTAAAGAGAAATTTTCCAGCCCTTCCAAATCCTGTGCTAATATCCATTCAGTAGCGTTTCGTGTTGCCTTAGTCACCATATTCTGTCCGGCAGCATCGCCAGTAGAATAATTAAATCGCAACCAGCGCATTTTGCCTACCGGATATTGCTCGATGTTCAGTAATTTGCCAACACGGGTTGTTTCTTCTGTTTTTGCTTTAATTTGCTGAAAATTCTTGTTGATCCATTCGCCAAAATTGCGGGCTAATAAAGCATTTTTAAAAATAAATACCGGTGCTCGATTCATCGCATCATCTACAACTGTGGTCGTAATTCCACCCGCTAGACGGGCAATTTTCATCCCCCGATTATAACTGGCGACCAACGTGCCCTCCGTAGTGGCCAACGGCACATAATATTCGCCTTTTGCCTGTTCCCCATTGATTAAAAGCGGCCCGGCAAAACCAATAGGTATTTGCGCTACGCCAGCGAAATTTTCAATATTCCCAGCAACAACTTCTGGCGAAAAAGAATATTGCGAAAGGTGTTTGAAATGGATCCCCTTTGCAGAGGTCACAGTTGCTCTGCGCTGTGCTGCCTGCTCTTCTGTATAATCGTTTATTTTAGAATAGGGAAGTTTTTTCAGCATGGTTTTCCTCGTTTTGTTTGGATGTCTAATGGTTTAAGACAAAACTTGATTGTTAGAAACTTTTGTCTTAAACCATGGGTATCAATCCGTTTGCGAAATATTAATAATACGTTATTTTCTTAATTTGGAAGAACGAAAATAGGCTTTATTCGTTTCTTTTAGGACTTCGTTGTAGAGATTTTGAATTTTTATCAAAAAAATTGATTTTATCCCAATTTCAAAAGATTAGGCAGCGATAAGTGCTGATGAACTTTTTTAAGCTAATCTCTTGAATGGAAGGAGGTTAATTTTTGAGCATTACATCAATAAATAGTTTACGTGAAAAGTATTTGTGTTTCTCTTTTTTCCTTTTTCGCTGTTTTTGTTTTTGGACAAAGCTTTGAGCAACCGCCGACTGGGCCGGGCAGCGCGATCTATTCACACGATTCGGTAAGGTTTTATGATTATGCAAAAGAAGAAGACGGCTACTGGCTATTCGAACCTGCCAAACCAAGCCCCAAAGAAGCCAATTTGGTGCTTTTTCTACATGGCTACGGTGGCTTAAACCCAATGATTTATGGCAAATGGATCAAACATTTGGTTAGAAAAGGGAACATTGTAATTTATCCGCGCTATCAGAAAAACATGCTTGCGCCCAGCCCAAAGAGGTTTTCCAAAAATGTAGTAAAAGCTATACAAAATGCCTTAATCACCCTTGAAAAAACAGAGCATGTGACGGCTAACATAGAAAGTCTTTGTCTGGTAGGCCATTCTTACGGAGGAATAATTGGTGCCGAAATAATGGTCAATTGGGAAAGTTACGATATTCCCAAACCGAAAGGTCTTTTTCTCTGCGCTCCCGGCACGGGACCTTTTAAAGCGGGAAAACTGGAAAGCTATGAAAAAATGCCCGCGGATGTAAACTTACTGGTCATGGTCAATGAAAAAGACCATATTGTGGGTGACGAAATGGGTCTAAAAATATTTGAAACGGCGACTAATACGCCTCGAAGAAACCTAATCCGCCAATACTCTGACTATGAAAATGGCATCTCTGCCGGACATAATGAAACCTATTGCCTAGATGAAGCATTTGATACAGGCAATCGCAACTACACAGCAAAAAAGGCCTTGCGCATATCAAAAATTGATGCGGTTGATTATTATGGCTATTGGAAATTATTTGATGCACTGATGGATTGCAGCCGAGCAGGCAAAAATTGCCAGTATGCTTTTGGAAATACTCCTGAACAAAGAAGCCTGGGTACTTTAGTAACCGGGCAAATACTCAAAGAATTGACTATTACCTTATCCACTCCTAAGCAACTGTCTATAAGGAAGTAACTAAAATTAATACGTTTTATAGTAATAAGTTTTCTAAAAAAGGTATATTGCAAAATATTTTTTAACAAAACTTAAAAACAATTATTATGGAATTATTGTATTTCTTACTAATTGGAGCGGTTGCGGGCTGGTTAGCTGGACAAATAATGAGAGGAGGGGGTTATGGTTTATTGGGAAATATCATTCTCGGCATCATCGGCGCATTTGTGGGGGGGTGGTTGTTGAGAGAAGTAGGCGTTTCTATTGGTAGCGGAATAGGAGGTTCAATTGCTACTTCCGTCATTGGGGCTATTGTAGTATTATTGGTAGCCGGACTTTTTAAACGATAAGAGTTTAAGTGCCTTCTGTGAAAAATGCCTTTCACAGAAGGCAATTTTTTTAGTTTTTAACCGCCATCAGCATATATTGATAGTCCAAAGATTTGTCATCTACAAAAACGATCTGATACCCTGCCTGTTCTAAATCTCGTTCCACTTGAAACAGGGGTACTTTCTCCGCCTGCGGCGGGCCAATCGGCAAACGCCGCATTTTAAAATCCACAATCAACAATCGCCCTTTGTCTGCTATTCCTTTTTTTAGATTTCTCAAATAATCAATCCGGTCAGAAATATAGGCATAAGTATTCATTATGATTACGACATCCGCTTCTTTCGGCCTCAATTTTGGGTCATCCGATGCAACTAGTCGAGGTTCTAAACGATCTTGCAATCCAGTCGGCAAAATTTCCATGCGCATACTATCCATGAACTGAATGGCCGCAGGCTCTATATCAATGGCAATTACTTTTTTCACTTGGCTTGCCAATTGGAAAGAAAAGTAACCATAAGGTCCTGCTCCAATATCAGCGACTGTTTTATCACTTAAATCGCCAAGCCGTTGAATAATCATTTTAGGTTTTTGCCAGATCGTTCGATTAAGATTTCCCGTTTGGGCTTCCAGTTCATCTAGCAACCTGGTTTCTTTACTATCCAAAGAAGTATCCTTTTTCGATTGAGTTGAGTTGAGATTAGTTGGTTTGGACGGTTGATTTAGGTCGCAGAAACTACAACTTAATACCAATAAGAATACCCAAAGGGAGACAAATAATTTTTGGCTCATAACGTTAGATTTGGAAGCATTTATGCTTTTGGGTGGGGTAAAAATAGTTTTATATTTACTAAAAAACCAAAGGCTTTTAATAAAGTCAAACCATACTTCTAATATTTTTAGGATACATTTGAAAAAAACAATTACTTTTGAGACTTTCCTAACCAAGCATATAAAAAGGAAGTTCCCGATTTCAGTTTTTGTGTTAATAGCTTATTCAGAAATTATTATTAATATGAAATTGCCAGATAACTTAAAATATACAGAAGAACACGAGTGGGTGAAAATAGAAGGGAATGTTGCAACAGTAGGCATCACCGATTTTGCCCAGGGAGAATTGGGAGAATTGGTGTATGTGGAGGTGGATACCGTAGGAGAAAAAATTGCAAGAGGAGAAGTTTTTGGAACGGTAGAAGCCGTTAAGACCACATCTGACTTATACATGCCCCTTTCGGGCAAGGTCATTGAATTCAACCCCAAATTGGACGAATCTGAAGGAGATGATCCCACTCTAATTAATTCGGACCCCTATGGAGACGGGTGGATTATTAAGATCGAAGTTGCTGATTTACAAGAACTGGAAGGCTTGATGGATGCAGCAGCATATAAAAAAGTGATTGGTTAATGTGAAAAATTAGATTCATTACCCACCAAAACAAAATTAAACGACATCTATACCTTTTGAAAGCGCTTGTAAGAAATCAGCAATATTTTTTTCCAGTAATAATTTGGGGATTAGTTATCCTTTATTTTTCCTGTGGGAAAAATGTTCAGTTGCCGCCTTCTTTTTGGGATTTTTTGGCAATTGATAAAATAGGTCATTTTATCTTCTATGGAATTTTTGCCTTTTTGATTGCTCGTGCCTTTTTTAAAGGTAAAGGTAAAACCACAAAGATTGATAGAAATTGGAGTTGGATAATCAGCGCTGGGTATGGAATTTGTTTGGAAATCCTGCAATTTTCGCTTTTTCCCAACAGATATTTTGAGGTCTTGGATATAATTGCTAATATTATCGGCTCGTTAGTAGGAATTTTGATTTTTAAATATACTTTTTTTAAAACTCGGTAATATGGACCAACTCGCAGTTAGCGGCAGTACATTACTAGGTATTATGATAGGAATTATTGTCCTAGTGGTCGCAGCAATTTATGTATTGCGCGGCTCACTGTCCAAAAACAATGATGGGAGCCTGGCCGAGAAGTACAAAAGCCAATCAGGTGGCTCGCCTTTGCAGGCGAGAAACAAGTATCCCGAAGCGGATGCCTTTAGACTAAGCGGTCCTGTTTGGAATGCTGGTTTAGCTTTGGCACTTCTCGCAACCGTCTTTGCATTTAACTGGACCTCTTATGACGAAGTCGTAGAAATCCCTGAGGATGCAATGGAGATTCCCGAAGATTTCGAGGTAGAACCACCTCGAACGGCTGAACCGCCACCGCCACCACCGCCACCACCGCCACCGGTGATTGAAGAGGTGCCAGAAGAAGAAATTGAAGAAGAGGATGAACCTGTTTTTGAAGATACTTCTATTGAAGAAGATGAAGAAACACCACCACCTCCTCCCAAACCTGAAGCACCGCCACCGCCACCGCCGCCACCACCACCACCACCAGAACCAGAAGTGGAGGAAATATTCAAAGTAGTGGAGCAAATGCCTCGTTTCCCTGGATGTGAAAATGAAGCCGGTGACAATAAGGCTAAAAAGGCTTGTGCAGATAAAAAGATGCTTGAGTTTATCTACAAAAACATTAAGTATCCGGCTATTGCTCGGGAAAATGGAGTAGAAGGAACGGTTGTTATTCAGTTCGTTGTAGAAAAGGATGGCTCTATTAAGGATGCTAAGACTGTTCGGGATATTGGCGCACAATGTGGTGCAGAAGCCTTAAGGGTCGTTAATCTGATGAACAGCATGGGAAAAAAATGGACCCCTGGCAAACAAAGAGGAAAATCGGTAAGGGTACAATTTAACCTTCCCGTTAAGTTCCGATTAGAATAAAATCATTCTTTTTAAAAAATAAAAAAGCCGCTCTAGTGCTAGAGTGGCTTTTTTTTCGTTAATACTTGTTAAAATTTATATTTTGTGTACGCTTTAGCCTAATTTTAGGTTTCTTATTCGGGATTTATCAATAATTTATAAAACAAGCGCTAAGTTCGTTACTGGGCGAGCGACATTTACTGCTTAATAATGATAACATCCTAAATTACAATATCAATGTCCAAACCAACATCAAACAAACCCTTGGAAGAAGACCCGCCTCCAATCTTTAAATCCTGGAATCAATTATACTTCTTTGTTCTGTTGCTACACGCTATCATTATTTCTCTTTTTTATTTTTTCACAAAGGCCTATTCTTAACAAGTTGTGCCCTATTTGAATTGATTTTATCTATCACTTTATTTCTACTATATGAGCATCCTTGACTGGACTATAATGCTGGGCACTTTATTGGGAATTGTCGCCTATGGCGTTTGGAAAACTCGAAAAGTTAATACGGTACAAAGTTATTTATTGGGGGATCGGGATTTGCCCTGGTGGACGATCGGTTTGTCCATTATGGCTACTCAGGCAAGTGCGATTACTTTTCTTTCTACCCCTGGACAAGCCTACGAGAGTGGGATGGGTTTTGCACAGTTTTACTTTGGATTGCCTGTGGC
>CBDCUO010000038.1:0-47349 GCA_965222705.1 Saprospiraceae bacterium
CCTCCGAAGAAGGGGTATCCTTACTTTCTGAATTTTATAAAAACAATTGTGAAGTAGTCGTATGAGAAAAGAGTTATTATATGAAATAAATGCGGTTTTAACCAATATTTCCAATGCAATCGATGCAAAGAGAAGTACGGTCTTTCTAATCAATGCAGAGGAAGGGACTTTAGATAGCTTAGTTTCTCAAAGAATTCGTAATAATCTAATTTCAATGCCCTTAGATTGTGGCATTGCTGGGTTTGTAGCAAAAACAGGAAAATCTCAAATAATTAATGCTGCTCAAAAGCATAAATTATTTAATCCCTACTATGATACTATAACAGGATTCAAAACTAAAAAAGTCTTATGTACACCAATTATAAGTGATAGCAATAAAATAGTAGGTGTTCTCCAGTCTCTTAATAAAATTGGTTCGGACTTTACAACTAGAGATTTAACTATTTTAAAAAGTTTTGCTGAAGTAATCGCCTTAGCTGTAAAAAATGCTGAGTTATATTCATCATCGGAAGCTATAAAAGAAGACATTGCGACTTTATTGGATGTATCTTCCTCTATTAATTCGGAATTAGATTTAAATAATTTAATTGAATTAATTATTAAAAAGGCATCTGAAATCACTCAATCAGATAGAAGTAGTTTTTTCTTATTAGATGAGGAAGAAGAAGTACTTTGGACAAAATTTGGGGAAGGATTAGGTAGTAAAATAATCAAAACAAAAAAGGGACTAGCCAGCTTTGTTGCTAAATCTAAAAAACCTTTAATTGAAAATAACCCTTATGAAAATCCTCATTTTGACCAAAGTGTGGATGCTAGAATGGGTTATCATACCAAATCTATCATAAGTATTCCAGTATTTGATGCGTCCAGAAAGCTCATCGGTGTTATTCAAGCTATTAACAAAAAGAAAGGTGTTTTTACTCATAAAGATTTATTTATCCTAAATGGATTTGCTTCTCAAATCAGCATTGCTATTCAAAACTCCACTTTGTTTGAAGAAATTAATAATATCAAAAATTACTTAAATATACTTTTTGAAAATTTAGATAATGGTATTTTAACCATTGATGAAAAAGGAGTTATAAAAACGGTAAATAAAAAGTTTTGTGATATTATTGGTGTCAACCAAGAAAGATTAATTGGAAAATATTATAAAAGTTTAGAGCATAAATATTTTTCCTTTTTAGATTATAGCGACTATACTTTTAGGTCAGGAGAAAAATATGAAAAGCAAAATGTGGAAAGCATTGATTGTAATGACCAAAAACTGGTCTTCAATTTTAATGCGCTTCCCATGAAAAATAAAAATGGCAGCAATATTGGTGTCATCAATGTCATCAAAGATATTACTTCAGAAGAAAGAATTCGAGAAAACCTCAATCGCTACCTTCCTCAACACGTCATTAATGAAGTAATTAACAAAGATGACTTATCCGTATTTAATGGGAAGTATAGAAAATGCAGCATTTTATTTAGCGACATCAGAAACTTTACCTCCTTAACGGAAAAATTAGAAGCTATTGAAACAGTTAGTTTTTTAAACAACTACTTTGATGTAATGGTAGATGCTGTTTTTCAAAATAATGGTGTTTTAGATAAGCTAATTGGAGATGCTATTATGGCTACTTTTGGCATTCCATATAGCATAGGAAATGATGCTTCCAATGCAGTAGATACTGCCTTAGAAATGATTCAAAATCTTAACAAAGTTAGCAAACGAAATATTACATCCAATTTAGATATAGGAATTGGAATAGCCACAGGCAATGTCATATCAGGAAACATTGGCTCTACAAAAAGATTTGAATATACCGTAATCGGAGATTCTGTCAATTTAGCTTCAAGGCTAGAAAGTCTTACAAAAATTTACGGTCTAAAAATATTAATTTGTGAGACTACTTTTAAAGATATTTCCAAAACCTTTTTATGTAGAGAAATTGACTGTATAAAGGTAAAAGGCAAGCAAAAACCTGTGACCATCTATACTGTAATTAGTAAGAATAATAATGGCGCACTTTCAACAGAAAAGCAATTATTTTTAGGTCTTTATGCAGATGGATTAAATTATTATCGAAGAAAAGACTTTAATAAAGCGATAGAATCTTTCAATAAAGCACTATCCATTTATCCTTCTGATAAACCATCCCAAGTACTATTAGCTAGAAGTAAAGATTTTATGATTACACCGCCTGAAAGAGAATGGCAAGGAACTTGGGCATTTTGTAAGAAATAGATATTAAGTGGATGTTATAGATGTTAAATAGATATTACTGCCCACCACAACATCAATAACATCTACAATATCAATAATATCAAAAACATGAATTTCACAATTGAAGATTTTCAAAAATCAACTAAAAAAAGTGACCTAATTCAAATAGCAAAGAGGAAGAAAATAAACTTGAATAAAGTTATAAGGCACTCAAATTATGAAAACACACTTAGAAACTTACAAATAGAGTTAGTCAATTTACAGCATTGGATTATTGAAAATAAAAAACGAGTAGCTATCATTTTTGAAGGTCGTGACGCAGCAGGAAAAGGAGGAGCTATTAGGCGGTTTTCAGAATATTTAGACCCTCGTGCTATGCGAATAGTTGCGCTTCCCAAACCAACTGAAAGAGAAAAAGGTCAATGGTACTTTAGAAGATATATTAAGCATTTGCCCAACCCAGGAGAAATGGTATTTTTTGACCGTAGTTGGTATAATCGTGCAGTAGTAGAACCTGTAATGGGTTTTTGCAACGAAAACCAGTACCAACAATTTATGATTCAAGTTCCAGAATTTGAACACATGCTTCATGAGGATGGAATACAACTTATCAAGTTTTGGTTTGCTATTTCTAAATCTGAACAAAAAAGAAGATTTAATTCAAGGCTTAATGATCCTCTTAAACAATGGAAGTTTAGTCCAGTAGATGAAAAAGGACAACAGTTATGGGATGAGTTCACCTACTACAAGGAGCGGATGTTTTCAAAAACGCACACTACCTTTAGTCCTTGGATTATTGTAAAAACAAATGATAAGCGAACTGCTCGATTGGAAAGTATGCGTTATGTGATTTCCCAATTTAACTACGAAGGAAAAACCAAAAGCTCTTTGCTCTTTCCCAATCCCAATATTATCATTCGATATCATAGAAATAAAAAAATGTATGAATAATGAAAGCATGGAATATTAATGGTGAAGATTTGGCAGTTTTAAATTCAAAAAAAGGATTGAAACACCTTTTTGCTAATAAGGAATTTAATTATAAAAAAGCCATTCAACAAAGTAAATATAAACAGGTTTGGAGAGACTTACATTTTCAATTAGTTCAGTTACAACAATGGGTTATTAAAAATGAAAAAAAGATAGTAATTCTATTTGAAGGTAGAGATGCAGCAGGCAAAGGAGGGGCTATTCGTCAAATTACCACCTCTATTAATCCTCGACATTACAGAATTATTGCATTGCCAAAGCCAACAAGAGAAGAAAAAGGACAATGGTATTTTCAAAGGTACATTCAACAATTACCCAAACAAGGCGAAATTGTTTTTTTTGACCGCAGTTGGTATAATCGTGCAATGGTTGAACCTGTCAATGGATTTTGTACACAAAAAGAATATGAGACTTTTATGAGGCAAGTCAACTCATTTGAAGAAATGATAATAGAGTCCGATACTTATTTAATCAAGTTTTACCTTTCCATTAGCAAATCAGAACAAGCAAAAAGATTTGAAGAAATCAAAAATGACCCACTAAAAAGATGGAAAATGACTCCCGTAGATAGAAAAGCACAACAATTATGGGATGAATACACCAAATATAAAGAGCAAATGTTTGGCCTAACCAATACTAAAAAATCTCCCTGGATTATTATTGATGCCAATGACGCAGCTGCTGCTCAGGTGACTGCTGCTAAATATATACTGCAAAAAATAGCTATAAAGTAATTTGATAAGAAAGAAAAACCTATTTTTAAGATAACAAGAATGAACAGTATCTACAATTTTGCTTATGAGGAAAAGAACAAAAATCTTAATAGGTAAACTACTGTGTTGCATCATTGCAACTGGTTGTATCTATGGATTTTTGAAAGCTCAACCCCACAATGAACTAGGTATCCCATTTATTAAAAACTATAATCCTAAAACCTATAAAGGGCTACCCCAAATATTTGGAATTACTCAAGATGCTGATGGAATCATTTATTTTACAGGTAGTGGAATCACAGAATATGATGGTGAAGCATGGAGAAAAATTCCACCACTAAACCTTATCACATGGTCTATAATATTAGGAAATGATAATCGTATTTATATAGGTGGAACAAATGATTTAGGCTACCTTCAACCTAATTCATTAGGACAACGACAATTCACATCGTTATTATCTCTCCTTCCTAAAGAAAAGAGAAATTTTGGACAACTCAGGCAAATAGCAACACTAAATGAAAACGTTTACTTTGCTTCCCTAACGGGCTACTTAATAGAATATAATACTTCCAAGAAAAAATTCCAAACTTGGAAAAAAGAAGGAAGAATTTCTATACTTGGAGTGGCTTATGGTGAATTATATGTTGAAGTTTCAGGTTTAGGATTATGCAAATTAGTCAATAATGAAATTATACCAATAGCCGAAAATGTAGAATTTGATAATAGTTCATTAATATCTGTACTGCCCTATGAAGATACACAATTGCTTATATGCACTAGAGACAAAGGATTGTTCCTTTACAATAATTCCAAAGTGTCTCTCTTCGAAACAGAAGCAGACAAACTACTAAAAAGTAGAACTTACTTAGCAAAAGCACTACCAGATAAAACGTTTATTTTTTCTATAATTGGACAAGGGTTAATAGTTTTAGATAAAGAAGGAAAATGGCTGCACCATTTAACTAAAAATAAAGGATTAGTTAATAATATTGTACTTTCCACCCATATTAATACTTCAGGAGAGATATGGCTAGGTACAAATTCTGGATTATCAAAAGTAGATTTGCTTTCTCCATTATCTAAATTTAGCCTAGATGAAAATAGCACTCCACTCTTTATAGATGAACTTACTCGTTTTAAGGGAAATCTATTTGGGGCTTCTACTAACACAAACGGATTATTACATTTAGATAAAAAAGGGCAGGTTTTTCGAAGAATAAAAAATCATCCTCCTGGGCAAGCCTTCAGCATAAAAAATTTCAAAAACCAATTATATGGAATGGGAGATGGTGGTATCTTCCAAATTAATAATTTTAAGGCGAAGCCAATTTATCATGAAAATGATAGTAGATTTTATGTTTTAGCAGCACATCAATCTAAGTTAGACAGTAATCGAATTTTCTTAGCACCTAGAAATAGTTTGCTCTCCATATACGAAAAAAACAATAGGTGGCTCTTTGAAAACAAATATGAAGAATTGCCTAACAATCTAGTTATAAGACATTTTATAGAAATTAAAAAGGGTCAATTATGGGTAGGAACACAGACCCAAGGCATTTGGCTAATAGAGTATAAAAATAGCAATTCTCCAAACCCCAATCAGTCAATCATTACAAATATACAGTCTTTTAAAAAGGGTTTAGATAGCTTAGATTTAGGTTTGTCTTTTGTTTATTCCATTAACAATAAAATAACTTTTACTGGTGCAGGAGGTATTTTTACTTATGATGAAAATGAAAAAAAATTAATATCAGATATCCGCTTTCCTTTACCAATTCCAAGTGCTAGCATACAAAGAGTTCTTTTAGCAGAATCTAATGAAGGGGTTATCTATACTTATTTCTTACAATTCAATGGTTCAGCATTACTAGGAGCATACCGACAACAACTTGATAAAACATATATTTTCGAGACCGAGCCGTTTCAAAAAATACCAAAAGAAACCTTATTAAATGTTTCTACATTATACTCTGATGCTAGTGGAATATTATGGATTGCTAGTAGAGATGGATTAATACGTTTCGATACTCAAAAAAAAGAGTCTCCCCATATTAGCCCTGTAAAAATTAGACAAGTTTATATCGACTCAGATTCATTAATATTTCTAGGTCATGGAACACCACAAAAGTTAGTTTTACCTTATGCTCAAAATAATATTCATTTTCACTATCTAGCTACCAATATAAATATAAGTGGAAAAAATCAATATCAAACCCAATTAATCGGTTTTGATAAACAATGGTCTGATTGGACAGTAAAAACAGATAAGGCTTATACTAATTTACCTGAAGGAGATTATGCTTTTCAAGTACAAGGAAAAACACCTTCTGGAAAAATGGGACAAGAAGTTATTTATTCCTTTACCATATTGCCTCCTTGGTGGCGTACTTGGTGGGCTTATTTAAGTTATGTTCTTATTTGCGTATTAAGTTTATACTCATTTAGTCAATGGCGAAATCGGCAACTTTTACAGAAAAGTAAAAGATTGGAGCTAATAATTCAAGAAAGAACAGCACAAATTGAACAACTATTCCAAGAAGCTAAAAAGGCAAAAATTGCTGCCGAAGAAGCTAATGAAGCTAAAAGCACCTTCCTATCAACAGTAAGTCACGAGTTAAGAACACCCTTAACCTCTGTAATTGGCTTTGCTAAAATTATAAAAAAACGGTTGGATGAACGCATCCTTCCCTTTGTAAAATCAGAAGAAAAGAAAACACATCGAGCTATAAATCAAGTCACACAAAATTTAAATGTTGTCATTTCTGAAGGAGAACGTTTAACTACCCTAATCAATGATGTACTAGATTTAGCAAAAATCGAAGCAGGGCGATTAGATTGGAATATGGAAAATATCCAAATTAACCCAATCATTCAACAAGCTGTAGCTGCTACATCTTCCTTGTTTGAACAAAAATCATTGCCCCTAAAACTAGATATAGAAAAAAACATTCCTACCATTAATGGAGATAAAGACCGTCTAATTCAAGTACTGATTAACTTAATTTCTAATGCTATAAAATTTACAGATGAAGGCAGCATATTTATTAGAGCATTTCAACAAGATGAAGCTATAATAGTTACAGTAAAAGACGCTGGTATTGGTATATCCAAAGAGGATATACCCAAAGTATTTGAAAAATTCAAGCAAGTTGGAAATACATTAACTGACAAACCTAAAGGAACAGGTTTAGGCTTGCCTATTTGCAAGGAAATAATAGAATACCATAAAGGAAAAATTTGGGCAGAAAGCGAATTGGGACAAGGCAGCACTTTTTTATTTCAAATTCCTATTAATAAAAATCAAGTAGCAACATTTTCAAAAAAGAATGAACCTTCCAGTCTCCATGAATCTAAAGAAAAAATGAATGGTTCTCCAACAAACAATCCATTCAAAGAAAAAACTATTCTGATAGTAGATGATGAACCAGATATAAGAAACTTACTACGACAAGAGATTACAGAAAAAGGGTATCATGTCAGAGAAGCTATTAACGGAAAAGAAGCTATAAAAAATATCCGTAAGCAACAACCAGACTTAATTATTTTAGATGTTATGATGCCTGAAATGAATGGTTTTGATGTTGCTGCTATTATCAAAAATGACCCAACTACTCAACATATACCAATTATCGTAATATCTATTACTGATGATAAACAAAGAATTACTCGCTTAGGAATTGATAGATACTTAACCAAACCAATTGATATGGAACTTTTACTAAAAGATATTGCTACTTTATTGGAATAGCAATCTAAAATAATTTAAAATATGGAAGATTTAAAATTATTAATTGTAGATGATGAACCTCATATCCGTATCCTTTTAGAACAAACTTTAGAAGATTTAGAGGATGAAAATGTGGATTTGCTTATTGCATCTAACGGACAAGAAGCCTATGACATTATTGAAAAAGAAAAACCACAATTAGTGTTTCTAGATGTTATGATGCCTAAGATGAATGGTTTTGAGGTTTGCCATAAAGTAAAGAGAGAACTCAATATGGAAGAAGTGCATATTATTTTATTAACAGCTAAAGGACAAGAAATGGATAAAGAAAAAGGCTTATCTGTAGGTGCTAATGAATATATGACCAAACCTTTTGACCCAGATACCATTATGGAAAAAGCAATGGATGTCTTGGGTATAAGCTAAATTCTTTAAATCATATCTTATGCCACAACCTTACGTCAAATTAAAAAAGATTCTTCGGAAAAAGAGAGAAACAAGTCTTATTATTCGACAAATGATTGAATATGCTGGCGAGAATATAATTATTACAGATGAAGACGGACAATATATTTTTGAAGACAATCAACCATTAGAGAATGATACCTTTTTTCCAATTTATTTAGAGGAAGAAATAATAGGAAAAGTCTATGGAGATTTGAAAAAAATAAAGCCAATAATCAATTTAATTCAGTTTTTAGTAAATAAAGAGCATGAAAGAAAAAAATTAGGGGCAGAAACGTTGGGCTTGTATCGAGAGGTAAACTTAATGTACAATTTCGCTCAAAAATTAGCAGAAAAAATAAATCCAGCAGAAATAGCACAATTAACTCTAGAAGAAACCAAAAATTTAATTTCAGTAAATAAGGGGGTAGTCACTTTATTTTCTAAAAAACAAAATAATGAAATTGTAGCTAGTTTTGGTATATCTCCACCTCTCTCCCTACAAACATTAACACAGCAATATGATTTTTTTCAAAAACTAACAAATAAAAAGACAGCAGACATTCTTAATAACTATCCAACGAATAATACCCTTATTTCCATCTTATACTCCCCATTAAAAGTTAAAAATCATATTTTAGGAGCGATTACTTTAATTAGTGAATCGAATTATCAGTTTACAGCAGCTGATTTAAAAGTTTTATCAACACTATCTGTCCAATCTGCATCTGCTATCGAAAGCGCACTACTATATGAAAAAAACATATCGGAGGTAAGAAAACGAGAAACTGCTATTAAGCTATTACATGAAGTTACCAGTCGATTTGTACCTAGTGAATTTATTAAGCATCTGGGCTATGATAAAATTACTCAAGTTGCATTAGGAGATAGTACGGAAAAAGAAGTAACTGTGTTATTTAGCGATATTAGGGGATACACAACCTTATCGGAAGGTATGACTCCAGCAGAAACTTTCCAATTTGTTAATGCCTTTAATGGTAGAATGGGGCCTGTTATTCTCAAAAATCATGGCTTTATTAATCAATACTTAGGAGATGGCATTATGGCTATATTCCCTTCTAATCCTTCTGATGCCTTAAAAGCTGCCATTGAAATGCAAAAGGAACTACAATTATATAATGAAGAAAGACATAATAAAAACCGTCCTCCTATAAAAATTGGTATAGGTTTGCATACAGGAAAATTAATTATGGGGATTACTGGAGATGAACAAAGACTAGATGCTACCACTATCTCTGATACGGTTAATACCGCTGCTAGAATTGAAAGTCTTACTAAATATTATGGTGTTAATATTTTACTTAGTGAAAGTAGTGTAGAAAAAATTCAGTCAGACCTATCGAAAGACCTAAATACTATTTTTCAACTACGATATCTGGGCAAGGTTCAAGTAAAAGGTAAAAATCAAGCTATAAAAATTTATGATTGTTTTGATGGGGATTTACCCCAAATGATTAATTTAAAAAAGCAATCCTCTAAATGCTTCGAATCTGCCATGCAACATTTTTATAATAAAAATTTCTCTGATGCAGCATTTTTTTTCAACCAATCTTTAACTAAAAACCCTAATGATAAAACAGCATCTCTCTTTCTTGAAAAATCTAATTATCTAAAAACAAAAGGAGTTGATGTTACTTGGCAAGGAGTCGAGACAATGGCTGTAAAATGAGAGTAACTACAAATAACGGTGTCAAAACGCAAGATTTTATATCTTGAAAAAAAGTTTGACACATGAAAGAAAAATTCAATTACGAAGAATTTGAAAAAGCTTCGATAGAGCGACTGAAAAAAGGAGAGTCGTTACTTGGCAAAGATGGGATACTTACTCCTTTGCTCAAACAATTTTTAGAAAAAGCCTTGGGAGGTGAAATTGACCATCACCTAGATGAATCAGAACGTAAAACAGGAAATAGGCGGAATGGAAAAAGAGGCAAGCAAGTCAAAACCAGTAGTAGACAGTTTGAATTAGAAACGCCAAGAGACCGCAAAGGCAGTTTTACACCGGACATAGTAAAAAAGCGAGAAGTGTTTTTAGGGGATGATTTGGAAAACAAAATCATTCGTCTTTATGCTAGAAGCATGTCCTATGAAGACATCCGCCAGCATTTATCAGAAATCTATGATTTGGATATATCCCATGGAAAGATTAACCAAATTACGGATAAAGTGCTACCAGAACTGGAAGCATGGCGAACTAGACCATTGGATGCGTTATACGCCATCGTTTATTTGGATGCCATCCATTTTAAAGTGAGGGAAGATGGTCGAGTAAAGAATAAAGCCTTATATAATATTATGGGCATCAAAACAGATGGCCATAAGGATTTACTAGGTTTATATATAGGCGAGAGCGAAGGGGCAAAATTCTGGTTAAGTGTACTTACCGACCTGCAAAATAGAGGCTTAGAAGACATTTTGATAGCATGCATAGATAATTTAAGTGGATTTTCAGAAGCTATCGAAAGTCTATTCCCTAGAACAAGAGTTCAATCCTGCATTGTTCATCAAATTAGGAATTCTCTGAGATATGTGGTTCATGATGACCAGAAGGTGGTGGTCAAAGATTTGAAAGCGATTTATCAGGCCACTAGCTTGGAGCAAGCAGAGATTAATTTGGTGGCACTAGAAGAAAAGTGGTCAAAAAAATATCCAGTTGTCACTCATTCTTGGCGAAATAATTGGGATAAACTGAGTACCTATTTCGATTTTCCAAAAGTTATCCGTAAGGCCATTTATACTAATAATCCAATTGAGAGCTACCATCGGCAGATTCGGAAGCATACCAAAAATAAAGGTGTTTTTCCTTCAGATAAAGCGGTATTAAAATTTCTTTATTTACTGTCCAAAAATATCATGGTAAAATGGACTATGCCGATGCAGCGGTGGGCTTTGGTAGTGCAACAATTAGCTATTATCTTTGAAGAAAGGTTGACCAATCATTTGAAATTATAACTGGTTGTTTATTTTCAATCAATCACAAAATTGAGCCATTTTTTGTCGACTTGTCAAGGGTATATAAACGGCTTCGTTCCTCAGCCGCCCTTGACAAATCAACAAAAAATACTCTTTGGCTGCTTATGATTGCAAAAAAACTGAAAGCTTAAACTACCCAAAATGTTGGGCAAAATCATTTTATGTTTTTTTTAATAGCACCGTTAAGTTTGGTTATCTTTTTGAACTAACCGTTCATTAACTTTACACAACAGGATATGTATTCTTAGTTTTTACCAAATGACTCTCAAAAGTTTATTTTATAAAAATTTGATTTTCAATAAATTACGAACCTGAAAAAACACTTCACTTAATAAATGAGATTTTTACTTTTGCTCTCCTAAGACCGAGATACTTTTGTGATTTTAGGATTTGGTGCTTGTATCCAAAAAGAAACTCGAAAACGCCCATCCAAAAACACCACCAAAAGCAATTTCCGCCAGCCCAATCAGTTTTTTTAAATTAGCAAAAGCGGTTTCTTCTGCATGTAAACTAAGCAATTCAACACTGACGAATATGCCATAGAAAATCATGCAAATGATAATGATAGAACTTTCTACTTTGGTGATTTTTTCTTCTTCCTCTTCTTTTTCATTTTCGATTTTTTTCGGTTTTCTGTTCTTACCTAAATATTTTAAAGCAATAACTAAGTTCGCAGCAAAAGCAGGGGCAATAATATAAAAAACATCATAAAATTGATTAGCATTATATGCTTTAGCATGGTATAAAAACCAAGCTAATAAAATCAAACCTACTTTTACAATAAAAAATATAATAATAAATCTTTCTCTAAATTGCTTTAAGGTCATTTCGTTTTGAATTTTATTTTAGTTAGAGACTAACCAATTTAATAATAGCCATTTAAAAACCAATCTTAGGTTCAAGGTTTGGTACAAAGGCGAGCTAAAAGAAGATTTCTCACATCTCAACCATAATAAAAGCTCCCCATAAATAGGGTTCTGGATAATCCTCACGAATTAGTAATTGTGTTTTCTTAAAAGCTTCTTTTTTAGATAAACCTTCATTTAACCATGAATCATAAAAAGTAGTCATGAACAGTTGAGCTATATCATCCCGTGTTTCCCATAAGCTCATTATTAAATTTTTAGCTCCTGAAATTTGAAAACCTCTTTGTAGCCCTAACACTCCTTCACTAGCCTGATATTTATAAGAACCAGACCCTGTTTCACATGCACTTAATACTACCAATTCGGTATTAAACAAATCTAAATCAATTGCTTCATAAGCTGAAAGAATTCCATCTTCCATATTAGGTTTTTCTATTGCATTAAGATACGTATTTGCTCCTGTAAAAACCAAGCCTGTACGTAAAGTTGGATCTGTATCAAACTTATTAATTTTATTTTCAGAATGGTTAATCCAAGAAAGAGCATTTTCCTTCACAGTTGTGTTTTTTAGAATATTCTTTATCATATCACGAAATTCACCATTCTGAAAAGAATCAAGTTCACCGAGAACAGAATTCATAGAAGGAAAGGCATCAGTAATAGTTATCTCTGAGGTATTAATAGGAATAAAAAAACCATGTGTAGCTAAATGTAAAAGCCTAGGGTTACTTAGATTCTTCATAGCACCTTCTTGAGCTGTTTTTTCCAAAAAGATATTTGGCGTGATTCAATTTATATGGACACATAAATAAGTGAGAAATTAAAAAATGACCTGATTTTATTTGTCAAAATCAGCTTGGTTTATTCTTTTTCCAGTAATCTATCCAATACCTATCTTCAAATTGTTGGGGGCTAATATAGCCAAGAGAAGAATGTTTTCGGATAGTGTTGTAATAGGCTTCAATATACTCAAAAGTTCTAATCTTGGCATCCACTAAATCTTGAAAAACACCTTCATCTAATAGTTCTGCTTTAAATCTAGAGAAAAGCGATTCTGCAAAAGCATTATCGTAATGGTCGTTTTTCCGAGTCATACTTTGTTCTAGTTTATGGTCACTTAATAGTTGCCTGAAATTGATGGAACCATACTGGGAACCACCATCAGAATGAACTATCATTCCTTCGGGTGGTTGCCTATTTTTGATTACCTGTTTTAAGGAATCTATTACGATGGCTTCTTCCATATTATCATCTACTTTCCAGCCAACTATTTTGCGGCTGTATAAATCCATCCAAGTGGACAAATAAAGCCAACCGTCCTCGGATTGGTCAGGAGTTGGCAAATAAGTTATATCGCCAACAATTACCTGATTAGGTGCATCTGGAAAGGGCATATCCAGCAATAAATTGGGACTTCTACGCAAATTTGGGTGACTTTGTGTGGTTCTAGGCACAAATCGCTTTGGTTGAATGGCTACTAAGTTTTGTTCTGCCATTAGGCTTTTAATCTTATACAAGCCGATTTTGTACCCTTTGTCCTTCATCTCTTCCCATACTCTACGTGCACCATATCTACGTTTATGAAACTTAAAGATATCCTTTACTTCTTTTAGTAAAAGTTGCCGATTAAGCCTGGTTTGGTAAGTCTGCCCACTTATGAAATTATAGTAAGCTCCGTGACTTACTTCCATTATTCGGCAAAGCTTTCTTACTGGAAATCCTTCGCTAGAATCGGCTATAAATTCATACCGTGCAACTACCCATTTCGGCTGAAAATGCCCAAAGCTTTTTTTAATATATCTCGCTCCATTTCTACCTCTGCTAATTTCTTTTTCAAAGCCTCCATTTCTGCCTTATCTTCACTTTGAGGCTTAGTTAAAGCTGCTTTTTTTGCTTTGCTCTTCCAGTTATAAAGCAAGCCTTCGTTCAATCCTAAAGATTGGGCTACAGAACCGACACTTCGCCCTTCAGCGATTAGTTGTAAGGCGTTTTTCTTAAATTCGGCATCATATCGCCGGCGATTCTTTGGATAATTGCGACTTTTCATACGAACACAAATTTAACTTATTTTTGTGTCCATATTTTTTAAACCATCTCACACAAGAGTAATAGTTAATAAAGGAATTATTATTCCCCCTAATCCTGTAATTAAAGGTTTTATATTCCTTTTTATTAAATTATATTCGATAAATAGGAAAGTTGCTATTTCCTCTTTTGTACTTTGCAGCATCTTAAGTTGTTTTAAAATTCTTTAACAAAAGGAAATCAATATAAAAAAGAAGGTAACTATTCAGCAATAAAGATTGCTAATTAAATTTTGAGGAATAGCATTATTGGTAAACAAGCTACGGATTGCATCAAAAGCATTAACCCCTTGTTTACGAGCTGTACCGATGTAAGAGCGAATTCTAGCAAAATATTTAGCACCATTGATACTTCTAAAACAACCCGAAATTTTAAGTTTGACTTTCATCATTCTTAAATCTCGTTCAGAAAAGTTGTTATCGAATGGTACTTTAAAATTGTAAAAGAATCGCAAAATATCATCAGCAAATCCCTTTAATCGTTCCAGTAGGTTTCGAGGTTTGGATTTAGCTTTTCGACCTCTTTTCTTAACTGGTGGCGCATTGGGTAAAGGATTTTGAGCTAAGCCTTGGAAAATAATGGCATCATATTGATTCCGATACTTTTTCAAAGTCGCTTCTGAAAATCCTGTTTTTCCCTGAAGCAAAGCTTTGTGTTTAGCCTGTTTCATTTTGAGCAAAAGATTGACTAAATCTTCGGTCCAATCTTGGGAAAATCGTTCTTTGATAAAAATGAGTTCTCGAAGAATATGGGCATTACATAATGCGTGCTGACATTGATATTGGTAATAAGACTTCCAAAAATCATGGACAGCAATACCATTAAAATTGGGTAAAATGCCTATATCGTTCATGGCATCACTCCCTCTTTTGGGATGTACTTGGTAATGTACACAACTATCCGTGGAACAGCTATGTAACCAATGCAGCTTAGCAATTACCCTCAGACCTGTTTCGTCGAAGCCTGCTAAGGTAGCGGCACATAGAAACAATTCTAAGTTTTGCTCAAAATCTTCTAGTGCTTCATAAGCCTTGCTGCGAATATTGTATAAGGTACCTTGACTGATAGTATGTTCAAATAAATCTGATACCAATTGAGCACTTCGCTCATAAGGTAAGAGTTGATAATCCTGCAAGTAGGTCATCAATGTTTTGATATTGGGACCATATTGTACATAGTGACTAGCATAATCAGGCATCAAGCCAACATTTCGGCAACCGCAAGTACAAACTTTTACTTCTGATTGATGCTCGCTTATCAACATCCGCAGAAGCGGAATATCATAAACTTGATGTTTGATTAAACCTATTACCAATTGGTCGCTCAAATCTTGATGACAATTTGAACAACTTTCAACCTTATGCAAAATCGTTTGGTCAGGACTTTCAACCACTTTTAGGTTATGTCCTTTATGATCTCGTTGACCGCCGACTTTTCGATTGGTCTTCTTGCGTAAACTCTTTGGCGATGGTTTCTTATAACCATCAGAAGAAGGTGGTTTGCTACTATTGGTACTATTTTTTGCTAGTTGGTCTTCGAGTTCTTTGATGCGTCCCTCCAGTTGTTGAATCTTTGATTCGTATATCAGGGCTATTGCTTGTACTACCGCCTGACTCTCAGGTGGCAACGTCTTGATTAAATCTTGTATCTCTGGTGGTAGAAGCATCCCACAAAATAAAAATTTTATTTTATTCGCACCTTTGGTGCTGAATAGTTACAAAAGAAGTATTATTATTAGGTGAAGAATAATTTGAATATAACCACTTTCAATATATTGAAACAATAGATTCTTAACATTAAAGCTAAAATTAAGATGCTTAGATATCCAAGTCTAGTTAACTGATTTTGCATTTTTATGGAAACAGATAGGCTATTGCAACTATTAACCGACCCTACTCCTACTCCGCCTCCAACTCCAGCACGATCGGCACAATAAACCCCTGTCCACTATTGGTAGTAAACTGAATGCGATGATCTGCAAATTGGATAGCACTTGGAGGGACGATAAAGTTTTTTAGCAAATTCGTTAGGCTGGTATAAAAATTATCCTTTTTGTCGCTCATATAATCGCTGACCGCTTTGATATTTTCAATTTTTTTGGTAGAAAATAAGATGCAGAGGTGTTCGATTCCCTTTTTGGAAAGTTTGAGCCCTTTGTTTTTTCCGGGGATATAAATCTCCGACCCGACGGTCGTCACTAAAGGACTTTCATTTAAACCTTTAAATTTTTCATTAAGCCCTTCTTGGCGAGGCCAGTGAATGTGGACTTTTCCGGTCATATCCACGCTGAAAACATAAATATAGTCATTGCTAGAAGCAGCGATGGCGACCAATTGAAAAAATTGCCCGATGTCCCAATTGGTTCGATTCACTTTATAATATTGTCCATTGAAGGTTACATCGGCTGGTTTTAGAATAGGTTCTTCTCTTTCGTCTTCCAGATCCAGGTATTTGAAGATAAAACTTCCGGCAAGCCGGTTTGTTTGATTGGAGGGAGTAGTTAGCACAACAGCAGGTGCACTTGGAGATTGGGGTATTGGCTGTTTATGAGCGGAGTGGTTTTCGTTTAATTGTTGGAGGTCCGAAGGAATATCTGCACGGACTTTAATGGCGGTGGGGTCGCTGGCGGGTTCGCCTAGGTGTAGCACATAGGCATATTTACAATATTTTCCAAAATCTTTAAATTTTATCCAAACAAAACCATTTTTGCCCCATTCTTTTCCCCAGCTATTCATAATTTGAAAAGCACTTCTAAACTCATCATAACCCACTACGACCACTGCATGACCACCAGCAGGTATCTGCCGGCCGATTTCGGGCCGCCAATAGGTCATACCTTGTAGCGTGTGGAAGTTTTTATAAATTTTCAGACCAATGACAACCGGTTGTTGGTTCGCTAATGCTTTTTGAACCTTCAAAACTTTTAGATTTGGGTCTTCTTCTTTGGAAAACAGGGTCATGTAGTCGGCTATGGCAAACCGACTGGCCTCTTGTTGTAAACTAGCATTAGGCAGTTTATCACAATTATTAATATCCGCATCAAAATTATTAGATAGACAATCTCCATTTTGGGTAAGTAGTTGCACTGCATCGGAGATTTTAGCTCCGCTATCACAATCCTTATTTTGTTTTATTTGGTTGTAAATGAATAAGGCAGAATTGGCATTTTGGGTGATCATTCGTGGGTCGGTCAGATCGTTTTGGATAGCGCGCTGTATGGTCAAAGCCCCATAACCTAAAGCCCAGCCCACACAAGATTGTATTTCTCCTTGGTGCGCTACTTCTGGGCAATAAGGAGTCCAATCAACTTTGGCTGGCAACTCTGTATATTTAGAACCCTCAAATCGGGGTTCGCGAGGTTCTTGCTCGTAGCTTTCGTCGTCCATGATTAAGCCAGAGGCGTATTCCTGTGCCTTTAAAGCAGTCAAAAACAACAGGGGAAATAGGATAATAAAAAAGGATCGCTTCATCTTAATTATTACTTTCGTACAGTAGTGTCCCATCGGTCAGACGGAATCTTTGCCTTCAACAGACTAAAGTCTATTGTACTTGGCAACTTGTTGTACATTACGTTAATTGTTCTTGGTTCTTTGACAAAAATTGTGTTTTGGGGGAATAAAGCCATTTAAAATGCTCGTCCTTTTAAATGGCCTTATTCCACACAATTTGTCAAAGAAGGTTGTTCTTTTTAATTTTTGTAGAGTCAATTTTGCTTTTTGCAGGAATGGGGATGACTAGGTTTTCAGCCTTTTGAGATTTATTCATTTTTCTAGGGTTTCCCTCGATGTCTGTTGTTCTAGCATTAGCCGATTTTTCCGGTCCCGCTGACTGATTGAAGTTGCTGTTTTTTTCAGGGGGGGGCTGTTGAAAGTCGGATCCCGTTCCATTCAAAGGGTCATTGCTAGGAGGGGGAGAAACTTCAAAATCGGAATTTTCTCCAGAGTCATTTTGCCCCTCATTTTCCCGATTTCTTTTTAGCTCTTCCATCAATATTAGATCGTTCGCCGTGGGGGGGCTATAATTGAAGTTAATATTGTCCTGAGGGGGCATCGTTTCGTTGTTATATCCACCGTTATTATAATTATTATAATCGTTTTCTGGCACACCTAACTCAAACCATTTGGGAAATTTGTGGGGCTTTATCAATCTTTTTTCCAGCTCAGATTCAGAAAATTGCCGAGCTATTTTTTTGCGGTAAGCTACATAATTGACAATACTTTTGACCAACTGAAAGATGCCTATGGAAGAGTTGACCAGATTATTAATGGCAAACAAAACTGCACTTCCGTCTATCTGCTCATTGGTTACTTCCGCCAAAACTTGCTGGTAATTTTGAGCATAAAAGTCGGATAGTTTGTACATATCCAGTTCCAGTTGTTTTTGGTAATCTTCCGGATAGCTCAAAATAAACTTTAATTTCTTTTTGTCTAAAAGATCATTTTTTAATCCTAATAATACAAAATTGAATTTTTCAGCAATTTCATTATAGGCAACCTCAACTCTTTGGACTGCATCGGGCGGATAATTACTTTGCTGATTCTTAAAGCTCGTAGCAGTGCTTACTGCAGATACCCGCATTTCTCGAAACTTTTCCATAAATTCCGATTGCAACAATGCATCCATGGACTCATTCACTTTTTTTTGTGCTAAAGCATTTATGGAAAGACAAAGCAAGCTGAAGAGGGTAATTGTCCAGATTTTCAATTTCATAATATTTAGGTTTTTAAGGTTCAAAAAATAAGTGGACGGCATTCATTTTTATAAAAAAATTAGTTGAATTAAAAACTCATGCCGTATATTTATTTTTGTGCCTCTATTAAGGTAAAATTGTGCCTTTATTATATGTAGGTGTTCTTGATTTTTTTTTTGTACCCTTATTTTTACTTTTTTAATAAAAATATTTTTCGTAGATAGAAAGTAGTCGAGGTACATTTAAAAATGGGTCAAAAGTTCAAAAATTAGCAATAGAGATGATTGCATTATTATGCAAGATACAAAAAGAAGCACAGAGTAATAAGGTGATTTATAAAATGTCTGGAAAAATATTCTTTGGCTTTGGGTACATAATTACTTTTTAAAACATACAAATATGAGCGTACTTACATTTTCTGATACAGAGATAGTTGCAGCCATCAAAGAAGGCGGCCGAAAGCGGCAAGATGCTATTCGATTCCTTTATAAGGAGGAATCTTTGAAAAACAAAATTATCCAATTTGTAAAGCGCAATAATGGCAATTTGGAAGATGGCCAGGATATGTTTCATGAGGGAATTATCGTGCTGGACAGAAATATTCGGCAAGATAAATTCAAACAAGAAAGTTCGGTTCAGGGTTATTTGTTTTCAATTTGTCGCTTTTTGTGGATGAATCAAATCCGAAAAAAATCCAAAATGACCTACACAGAAGACAATAATGCGCTGGATTCAACAGAAACAGAAACCCCAGAATCCCACTTGTTTAGCAATGAACAAAAAGACATTTTACGCAAGTTAATTAGCCACACTGGGAGAGCGTTGTCAAAAAATATTAGAGTTGTGGAAATTTATCTTATTCTATGGAAGAAATTGCACAGAAACTAAATTTTAGCCAGCGCAGCGATGGCTAGAAAAAATAAATATAGGTGCCACCAATCTTTGTTAACCGTCATTAAGGATAACCCAAAGCTGGTGGATGCGCTGAAAGCTTAAACTTGAAAAATAAGACTCTAGTTTTTATTTTTAATCAATTTTAATAAACATGAAAAAGCAAGATTTTGATAAAATAGAAGCTTATCTGAACGGCGAAATGAGTGAAGCAGAAACACAGCTTTTTGATAAAGAAATTGCCCAAAGCAAGGAGCTGGCAGCGTGCCCTCGATCAGCATTTGGTTTGCCAATGATGCCATGGGAATTAATGATAGAAGACAATCTCAGAGCAGAATTGAATCAATGGCGTGCAGAGGAAGCTAGAACGACCAAAGTTTGTTTCGATAGGACAAAAGACAAGGAGCGCGATTTCGTAGCCTGGCTTCTCGATTAGCTTTGGCTGCCAGTGTAGCAGTACTACTAGGTTTTTTTGGACTTCAATGGTCCAGCAATCATTACTCTAATGGGGCTTTATTAGAGGCGGCCTATCAACCCTATGACCTATCATCTGTACGTTCTGGCAATAATGAAGTGCATCCTTTTACACCGGGGTTAAGTGCCTATAATAGTGGCAATTTTGCTGAGGTGCTGTTCAAGTTTTTTAATACTATCCCTGCGTCAGACAGCCGATATGTTGAAGCCCAATTTTACTTGGGGCATAGTTTATACCAGAATAAAGCCTATGGGCGCTGCGGGTGTGGCCTTTAAAGAAGTTGCCGATTCTGGTGATATCCCGTTTTGAGGAAGAAGCAGAATGGTATTTAGTACTTAGCCATTTGGCAGCGAATAATTTAGACGATGATTTTAATAATTTTTTAAATAAAATGGTTGGCGATAAGGACCATCTTTATCATTCCGCAAGCCCAAAATCTAAAAGATAAAATTAATAGCATTTTGAGAGAGAATTTTACTATAAAATATGGAATTTTAGTAACGACAAAGTAATAATTATCTCATCGTTACTTATTGAAGATAATACAATTCCTCTGCGGGTTTTAGTGGTCGGGCAAACCAAAGCGGTCGGTGTCGCAAGCCATTCGGTCCTGGCGCAGGACGCGTCATCTTCAGCCATTCTTTATAATTTTCAAAGGACTTATTGGTATCTACAAAAATGTCGCCGTATTTATCGCCGGCATGGGGTGGTTCGATACGTACCCGTTGGTGCCAACAGTGCATACCGCTTAGAGGGTCGGGGTGGGACGGCGTGGGTAATATTTTGATGAACACCGCCGTCTGTCCAGAAAATTCTCGTACTATCTTTATCCTTACTTTGAAAGGGACGAATGCCAGAAAGGGTTTTCCATTTTCCAGCCCCCTTTTCCCATCATTTTTTGATATTCACGGTATTAGTTCCCCAGCGATTCCCTGCATCTTGTTTTCGACGCCAGCGTCCGAGGTGATGTGAACAAGCGAACTACCCCTGGTTTCATTCCTTCTGTCACCCATATTTTATCAATAAAATAACCAATATCTGTATTTAGGCGAACCAAATCGCCCGTTTTAAAGTCGAATCTTTGGGCATCTTTGGGGTGCATCCAGATGGGGTTTCGGTTGGATATTTCATTGAGCCATTTAGCATTAGCAGAGCGAGAATGGATTAAAGTCGGCAGCCGAAAAGTTGGTACTAAGCAGTATTCCCCTTTTTCTCTATTCAAATTATCTGGGTGAATATGGCTTTTAATATAAGTTGGAAGGGCATGTTCGGGCCATTTCCAGTCCTACCATTGTTTGAGAGTAAAATTCATTTTTTCTGGAAGGCGTAGGAAAGCCTGTATAGGGTTTTCCATTGAGCATTACACCAATTTTTTTTCCCTCTTTTTGAATGACTTGCGTTTCAGGGTCAATGGTTGCGTTTTGCATTTGCGTTTGGGAGAGCAGGGTTTCATGCTTTTTGTAGCCATGCTTTTCCACCTCAAATGCCCCGTATTTGCGCATGTACTCCAGTCTCGGTCAGCCCCTCTTTTTGGGCGGCTTCTGGTAAGCCTTTTGTATTTTCAAAAATGTATTGGTAGTATTCGTCGATCGTAAATTTTCTTCTCCCGGACGGTAGGGAGACATAAAGTGCTCACGAATGCCCAGGCTTTCGTTCGGGTCAATGCGCCAACTTAGCTCTATCCAGAATTCATCTTCTTCCCAAACCTCTCCAGGATTGGTTTCATAGGTAAAGGTGGGTTTTTTTGCCTGCTCTACGAGCAGCCTCCCTCAAAACGGGTTGTCGAAAAGCGATCCAGGTGCCAGAATGGGTGGCGTAAGAATTCAGATCATGCCGTTCTGCCGAGTGTCCCATAGGAAGAACATAATCAGGCAAAGAAGGCCGTTTCGTTCCAAGTAGGGGTCATGGCAATATGTAGCCCCACCTTATCAGGGTCAGACAAGGCTTCTATCCAGGAAAAACCATCGGGATACGTCCAGACGGGATTGAATACCCTGGTGAAATACACGTCCATTCTTCCCCTACCTTCTTTTAGAAAATAGGGTAAGAGGAATGCTCATTTCAAACATGGATAGGGGATATTCCTTTGGAAAGTGCAGTTCGTTCCAGAATTTTTGGGCAGGTGGCGTATCAAAAAATTGGGGCTTAAATTTATTCCAACTATTAGGAGAAGTGCCACCCCCTTTGTCCCTACACTGCCCGTCAAATACATTTAGAAAGTGGAGGCAGCGGGAGACGCACCAGCCGCCTAGGTTGCCAGCCGCCGCACTTCGCCAGGTGTGGGTGGCAAATCGTTCGCCCGCTTCGCCAATTTTTCTGGCAACCTCTATAATGGTTGCCGCTCTTACGCCGCTTTCTTTTTCTGCAAATTCGGGGGTGTAATCCTTGTACGTTTCTTTTATTTTTTCAATAAAATTATTAAAAGTGATAGGGGTGTTTGGGTGAATCTTTTGGAGATAGGTTTTCCAATTTACCCAATTTTCCATAAAAGTTCGATTGTACAAATCTTCCTCTAAAATAATCTTGGCCATCGCTAGCAGCACGGCTGCTTCTGAGCCGGGGTAAGTGGGTAGCCAATAATCAGACATGCTTGCGGTATTGGATAGGCGAGGATCCATGCAAACTAGTTTTGCACCTTTCATTTTACCCTCTATGATGCGTTGGGCATGTGGATTAAAGTAATGCCCACTTTCAAGATGTGCAGAAATTAGCAAGATAAATTTGGCATTTGCATGATCAGGCGAGGGCCGATTGTACCCATACCATAAATGATAACCAAGCCTCGCTCCTGAGGAACAAACAT
Source organism: Saprospiraceae bacterium (assembly GCA_965222705.1). GTDB lineage: Bacteria > Bacteroidota > Bacteroidia > Chitinophagales > Saprospiraceae > JAFMDF01. The sequence continues at coordinate 22,894 of CBDCUO010000038.1, forward strand.
TGGTGTGACTGTTGTGACCATCCACTCCCCATGCCTGAATGACTCTGTTGGCATAGCCTTCGTGTCCGGGTCGGCCAACATGGTAGGCAATTTCATTGTGCCGTTTTTCTTGTAGGGCTTTTCGCATTCGGGCGGCAATGTTGTCCAATACTTCTTCCCAACTGACCCTTTCCCATTTCCCTGCACCTCTCTCACCCACTCTTTTTAATGGATATAAAATGCGATCCGGATCGGTAATTTGGTTAATGGTAGCGGGTCCTTTGGCGCAGTTTCTTCCTCTACTACCAGGGTGGTAAGGATTGCCTTCAAATTTGCGAATTTCACTTTTTTCCTTATCCACATAGGCGGTTAATCCACAGGCTGATTCACAATTGAAGCAGGTAGTTGGCACAATGGTATAGTGTTTTTTCTTCACTTTTGGCCAAGCTTTGGCTTCGTACTCTACCCAATCATCCCATTTTTCCATTGGTGGAAATTTGGTTAAATCCCCACCAGGTGCAAGCCTCTCTAAATGCCCTCTTCGATTTTTATGCAAATCGGGGATTATTTTTAGCTTTTCTGCTATTTTTTCTATAAATGTGTGTTTTTTTTTCATAAGTAAAATTTTCGTAAGGCAGATTGCCAATCCGTCTTACGTTAGAGGGATTCTTTGGGGAGCTTCCACCCAGATATGTTCTGTAAAATAAATACCCAATAAAGCTAAAAGCCCTGATGCGGCTAATAGAATTGGATTGTTGGTGTCTAGTACTATTAAAATGACGGGCAAAATATTTCCAATCAATAGTGTTCCTCCATAAAACAAGGTAGCATATCGTCCTTTGGTAATCATTTTGACTACTCGCTTGGCATCTACAGTTGGATGCGTCACCGTTAATTCAAACAATAGGGTTGTTAGATTCAAACCAATTGTTCCAAACAACATGTATTTTAAATAATTACTCCAATCAGCAGAAGTAATCGTAAATAAAGCGATAATCGAAAAGGCAGCGGCCCCTGCCATTAAGCTATGCGCTAGCATATGCAGGGCTAGGCTAGGGCTTTGCCAAAAATCCCGCCCTTTTGCTTGTGCAAATAAAAAAGCGGTATAAACCGCTACAATTATAGCAGCCAAAGCAGTCATCCAACTCAAGGCCAACTGTAAAAAGTTCCACCCAAAATACAAGGCTACCCCCAAAGCTGTTAATAAACCTCCGTAAGCAGTAATAGCATAACCTCCGCGTACCAGCCAGGAAGTCCAATGTGGGCGCAGCAAAACATATAAAAATCGCTTGGGTTGATCTAAATCCAAAACCAATAATAGACCGGTCAGCATAAGAAATAATAGACCCAATCCATAACTCCACCAAATGATTGTTATACTAGGGGTACCCCAACCAAACAATAAAGCAATGAAAGGAATCAAAAAAACACCAGTTGCAATCGCTTTGGTAAAGACATAACCCGAAACTTCCCAGCCCCATAAAATTCCCTTATCGGGGGTATCATAAACCCGGTTGGCTGTTTGACCCATGACTAAATCAATAGACTTCTGCGGGCCATTCTTTTCCATTTCAGCACTTGTTGAATATTGTTTTTCCATTTCTAATAAAGAAGCCACAACATCTGCATTGGAAAACGCCAATTTTTCGGCTTCTTTAGCAAAATGACCCACACCGGTTGTTTGTTGATTCCAAAGATAGGTTCCCGTTTTGGACGTAGCAGAAGGATTGAGCGAACTATCATCTGCATCAATGTAGAAGAGATTGGGAATCGTTCCTTTTTCTGGTTTTCTAACTTTTACGGGTTGGCGGGCTAGTAATTGGGCTATTTCAGAATTGGAATTCTCCATATTTCCTGAAATAATGGCATGTTCTGGACAAACATTGACGCAGGCAGGCTCCAGGCCTATGTCTATTCGATGTGCGCAATAATTGCATTTGGCAGCAGTGTGCGTTTCTGGATCAATATATAAGGCATCATAAGGACAGGCCTGCATACAGGATTTGCACCCAATGCAACGATCCTTATCAAAGTCCACAATGCCGTCTTCTCGGAAGAATAAAGCTTCTACCGGGCAAATTTCTACGCAGGGTGCATCTGTGCAATGATTGCACCGCAGAACAGAAAAAAGCCTTCGCGTGTTGGGGAATTGCCCTTTTTCAATTTGCTTCACCCAAGTTCGATTGACCCCAATTGGCACTTGATGTTCGCTTTTGCAAGCAGTGGTACAGGCATGGCAGCCAATACATTTTCTATTGTCAATAACAAAACCGTATTTCATATGCTTACTTTGGTCAGCAATAGTATTCTATTTTTTGATCGGCGGGCAAACGCCTTCATAATGTCGGGGACGTTCATTTCTCAAATTGAATGCTCCATATACCCCTTAAATCTCCTGCCAGATAGCCGATAGCTTTATCATTAGGATAGTACTTCTGAATAGCTTGATAATCCGACTTGGTTAGGACTTCACCGACCTTTCCATGACATTTTAAACAAAAATCATTGGTTATTATAGGGGCGTAAAAAGCAATATTATGATTGTTTAATATTTTTACCATAGGTGTTAGCACCTCTCCGGCTGCTGCCTTGACGGCAAAACTTTTCAGCACTTCCTTTTCTAAAGCAGTGGGGTTATTTTTTGGATTCCTAACTTTTAGGGAAGTTCGTCGGATTAGAGCTTTTTGCACTTGAGATAAACTATCTGTAATGGAGTAAGCTGCTGTATTGCAATATTGAATGGCATTGGAAACGCCCCCTTTTTGTATAGCTTTTTGCAATCGTTGGGAAAGTATAGCAAAGGTAGCTGCTGCAGCTTGTTTTCCCTTTTCCGAATAGATAACTTCTTGTTCTGGAGAAAGCGTTATTACCTGCTCTTTTTGAGTTGTGGGCCTTTTTACAATCCCAAAAGATGATAGCAATTAAGCAAGAAGATAGTACGAAAAGCGTTTGGTTTTTCAAATTTATTTTTTAAATGTTCATAGGGCAAAGAAGAGTGTGCTCAACCGGCACACTCTTTACCCGATTGTATAGTCAAAAAAAATTAAGTATTTATAACATAGTGGTCGGACAAACATAGTCGGTAAGCTCAAAATTTCCATTGGATTTGACGGCTTGGAAGCCCCCTTTCACATCTACCAGATTGCGATAACCTCTAGCCTGTAAAATGGAAATAAAAACCACCGAACGATAACCGGAATTACAACCGATATATCTCGTTTCGTTTTTATCCACTTTGGACATCGTATCGTTAATATAGTCCAATGGAGCATTGATCGCTCCAACAATATGCTCACTATCAAACTCACTTGCTCTTCGCACATCCACATAACTGCCTTTTTCTATCAAAGATTCTAGCTCCTCTACATCGACAGAGGTAATAGTATCAACTTCTCTGCCTTCTTTTTCCCAAGACGCAAATCCACCCTCCAAATAGCCCAAAGCATTATCATAACCCACCCTTGCCAGACGGGTGACGACCTCTTCTTCCCGACCTTTATCAGCCACAAAAAGTATATTTTGTTTGACATCTGGGATTAGTGTGCCGACCCAGCTTGCAAAATTGCCGTCCAGACCAATAAAGATAGAATTGGGAATAAAGCCTTTTCTGAAATCATCTTTACTTCTGGTATCCAAAATGACCGCATCGGTTTCATTAGCAACAGCTTCAAACGCTCTTGGACTCAGGGCTTTTACACCTTTTTTCAATACCTCATCAATACTTTCATAACCTTTAATATTCAGCAAGACATTTTGAGGAAAATATCCTGGAGGAGCTGTCAAACCAGTCAAAACCTCTTTAATAAATTCCTCTTTGGTCATATCCGGTCTCAAAGCATAATTAGTTTGTTTTTGACGACCTAGCGTGTCGGTGGTTTCTTTGCTCATATTTTTGCCACAGGCAGAACCTGCACCGTGAGCCGGATAGATGATAATATCATCTGACAAGGGCATAATTTTATTTCTCAAGGAATCGTAGAGGTGGCTCGCTAATTTTTCTTGTGTCAATTCTGCAATAACCTTTTGTGCCAAATCGGGTCGCCCGACATCCCCAATAAACAAAGTGTCACCAGTAAATAAACCAACTTCTTTTCCTTTTTCATCTCTTAATAGGAAACAACTACTTTCCATGGTGTGCCCGGGCGTATGTAAGACTTCTAAAGTAATATTACCCACTTTGAAAATTTGGCCATCTTTAGCAACAATTTTTTCAAATCCCGTCTCCATAGTGGTAGGGCCATAAACAATTTTTGCTCCCGTTTTTTTAGCTAAATCAATATGTCCAGACACAAAATCTGCATGAAAATGGGTCTCAAAAATATATTTGATAGTAGCACTATCTCTATTAGCTCGCTCAATATAAGGTTGCACTTCCCTCAAAGGATCAATAATGACGGCTTCCCCATTTGATTCGATATAGTAAGCTGCTTCAGCCAAGCATCCGGTATAAATTTGTTCTATTGTCATAATAAAGAATGATTATATTGAGAAAATAATGTAGTGTTTTGTTATCATAAATATATGTAAATATATTCATGTTTTTATGAAAAAAAATAAATTTTGAAATTTTACCTTCTAATTAAAGCTTGTCAGGGCGGTGTTTGATGGCAATATGAATCCAGATAGACCTGGAAATTCGAAATAGCCAGACAAAAAATATAACAGAAAATAGCACCAAAACCAAGGCGGCTTGATTAACGCTCATTCCTAGACCCATAATGAAAATTACTCCAAAAAGAACGCATACCCAGCCCCAGAAAATATAGGAAATAAACATGGCTCCATAGTAAAAACCTGGTTCAGGCCAGTAATCTTGTTTACAAATACTGCATCGTTTTGGCATGTCAAATGGTCTTTGAAAAGACCAAGTAGCTGTGCCAAAAAGGTCGCCTTCATGGCAACGAGGACATTTCATATTTATAATAGCTTTTAGTTTTTTCATCTTTCTTTTTTTGGTTTAATACGGAGCAATTCGATTTGGTTTCTACCCAGTTTTACCTCGCCTTTTTTTTCTAATTGTTTTAATAAACGCGATACAGCTTCTCTGGAAGCATTTAGGTCGGCGGCAATTTTTTGGTGTGTTGCATAAATGACGGGCGAATTAGTAGTATTGGACTTTTTACGCAAATAGTCGAGTAATCGCTCGTCCATCTGCTTAAAAGCAACACTATCTATGACTTTAACCAGCTCCATTATCCGATTGTCGTAGGAAAGCATAACGAAATTTTTCCAACTTTTAAAACGGCTCATCCAACTATCTATATACCTAATCGGAATGCCGATAATGGAAGTATCTTCTTCTGCTACTGTTCGGATAATACTTTTTTTATTCATCATACAACAGGTGAAGGAAGTCGAGCAAGTTTCGCCACTTTGTAGGAAGTAGAGGAGTAGTTCATTACCGCCTTCTCCTTCTCTAATCACTTTGATACTGCCCTTCCAGACAAGCGGAACCAATTTCACATATTTTCCGAAATCCATGATGATTTCCCCTGCTTTGAAGTGCATTATTTTTCCTACTTCTGCTATTTCTTCTACTAGTAGCTTTTCTGTAATTTGGGGAAAATAGGTACGCATAATTTGCGTGATATGCTGCTCAGACATTCGCTTGAAATATTTTCGTTATTGATTAACTGCGAATATATGAACATTTCGTCCTGTTTTTGGTTGAAAAAAAGTATTAGATGAAAAATCAAGCATTTATTTTTTCATTCTTGCTAAGAAGAATAAGCACCTTGCTGCTTATTAATTAAATGGCTGATTACTTCAAGAAAACATTTATCATGTCCTTATTCAAATATCTCCAATTGTTTTTTTTTCTAATTCTTGCACAATGCTACCCAACCCCCAAGGTGGCTGGACAATTCACGGAGCAGGAGTTTGACCGAATGGCTGACCAAATGGCCAAAGGCACCGTCAAAGATATATCGGTCGAAAAACTTTACCAACAGAAAGAGCAATTTGTCTTGCTGGATACTCGCGAACGAAAGGAGTATGAAATTAGTCATATTCCTGGAGCAATATGGGTCGGCTATGATGACTTTACTATTGAACGGGTAAAAGATTTGCCTAAAAATAGGGCAATTATTACCTATTGCTCTGTGGGCTACCGCAGTGAACGCATTGGAGAAAAACTGCAAAAAGCAGGTTTTCAAAATATCCACAACCTAAAAGGTAGCATTTTTAAATGGGTCAATCAAGGTTATCCCATTGTGAATAATAAAGACCAGCCCACATTGCAAGTACATGGCTTTAGTGAAAAATGGAGCAAATGGCTAAAAAAAGGAGAAATCGTTTACTAAGTAACGAGTAAAGAATAACTTGAACATTTCGCCGATGATCTTTTGCACCAATACTTCGTTATTTTTCTTAGCAATAGCGGTGCTATTACTGCAAAAAATGCCTCGTCTTGATACAAAATCTTTATCTCCAAATGTCCATCTTATTTTTTGCTCGTTACTAAACTCGCCAGAAATATCAAAGAACGAATAATTTTTATAAAACTGCTGAGTTGTTATAACTAACTTATAGGGCAAAGTTAAGCAGCACAAAATGTCGGTGCTGTGACTTGTATCACATTAGGTGTAAAATTTCTCAAATGCAGCAATGGGTAGCAGAGAATAAAATTTTCTCGTTTTTTCTCAATAATGTTCAAATATTTTTATCTATGAACATATTTTCATATATTGCACTATTGTTATTGAATTAATATTTTACATGTATTGCAAAATGCGCTTTCTTCATAAATTTTATGATTATGAATGATAACGGAACATCAACCGCCTGGATGCAATCAGAAGCTGGGCAAAATCTACAAAAAAGACTTACCGATGAACATACCTTAAATAGCTTAGACCACTTGCTTGCCAAAGTTGATAACCTGACGAAGGTGGTTGATAGTTTAGTAACCATCATGGAAAAAGGACCTGGCATGATAGCAATGGGAGGAGATATGGTAGATGAGGCCTATCGGGCGGCAGATGCCCAAGGGGTGAATTTAGAAGAGCGTATGCGCATTGCGCTGACAATGGCAGAAAAATTAACGGATCCGACATTGGTCGATAAGTTGGATGGCTTATTAAAATTGGTAGATCAGGCTCCAGGTCTAGTAGCTATGACCATGGATATAGTAGATGAAAAAATGAAAGCGGCCTTGGATAAGGGTTTTGACTTGGGTACTCTGGCAGAAATTGCCGCCTCCTCTAATCGGGCTTTGACGGCTGCCAAAGCAGAACCGCCGATAAAAGTAGGCGGTTTTTGGAGACTGTGGAGGGTATTGAAAGACCCAGATAGGCAAAGAGGATTAGGGTTTTTAATGAACTTTCTCAAACACTTAGGTAGAAACCTATAAAAAACAATTAATTCGATAAACCATAAATTCAAATCAATGGCACATCATCAAGTACTAATCATTGGTGGGGGCACCGCTGGACTGACAGTTGGAGCAATGCTTAGAAATAAACCAAATCCACCGGAGGTAACCATTATTGATCCTAGTGAAAAACATTATTATCAACCTATTTGGACTTTAGTTGGTGCGGGAGTGTTTCCCAAAGAAGTTTCAGAAAGAAATGAGGTAGATTATATCCCCACAGGAGCGAATTGGATCAAAGATAGTGTAAAAACTTTTGACCCTGATAATAATAGTCTTACTCTGAGTACGGGAGAAAAGCAGACCTATGATGTATTAGTCGTTACAGCAGGCATTCAAATAAATTGGGACAAAATACCGGGTTTGAAAGAAAGTATAGGCAAAGCTGGGACAGGCGTTTGCAGCAATTATGCCTACGATACCGTTGAAAGCACCTTTGAAAATATCAAGACACTCAAAAAAGGTACAGCTATTTTTACACATCCTTCTACTCCCATCAAGTGTGGAGGCGCACCCATAAAGATTACCTACCTGGCTGCTGATTATTGGAGAAAACACGGAGTAGCAAATGCTATTAAAAAGAAATTTATTAAGGCTGGCCCAGGTATTTTTGCAGTATCCAAGTATGCAACTACGCTGACCAAAGTGGCAGATCGTTATAATATAGAAAGAACGTGGAAAACAGATTTGGTCGAATTAGACCCAGATAAAAAAGAGGCGGTATTTAGACAAATGGAAACAGGAGCAGAAATCGTAGAAAAATACGATATGATTCATGTAACTCCACCGATGAGCGCACCAGATTTTATAAAAAATAGTAAGTTAGCTTCTACTTCTGGATGGGTGGAGGTAGATAAGTTTACCACCCAACACAAGCGGTATCCAAATGTGTTTTCACTAGGAGATTGCAGCAATTTGCCCACGTCCAAAACGGGCGCAGCTATCAGGAAGCAGGCTCCGACAACTACTGAAAATATCAGCACTTTTTTAGCCGGTGGTACGCTAACTAAGCAATACGACGGTTATACTTCCTGTCCTTTAGTGACGGGTTATGGCAAGCTGGTTTTAGCAGAATTTGATTATGATAAGCAACCACAGGAGTCTTTCCCCTTCGACCAAGCAGAAGAACGATACAGTATGTACGCTTTAAAAGCTTATGGTTTGCCACAAATGTATTGGCATGGAATGTTAAGGGGGCGAGCGTTTTAGGTCCTTAGTTCAAGGACATTTTTCCGCTTTATAAAATAAATAGGGGAGATGTCCTTGATTATTTTTTATTCCTCCCAAGCTTTTTGCTTTTTATCCATTCAATTCCTTCCTTTATCCAACTTTTTACCAAGTGTATCAATTTTTTTAGTCCTTTATGGCACTCAAATACAACTACACAAATCAAGCCTGTGTCTTTGGGCTAGAATAGAAGATAGTGATGAACCCTACGATGAAACATCACGAAATAAAATCAGGCTGAAAAATGATTCTTTTAGAAGACATCCGCAAGGCTTATCGTACGGAGTTTACCAATCTGGAAGTACTAAAAGGAATAGACCTGCGTATCGAAAAAGGGGACTTCGTTTCTATCATGGGGTCTTCCGGGTCTGGCAAATCTACCCTTCTGAACATTTTGGGTTTGCTGGACGAATACGATTCCGGCGCATATACTTTGGATGGGGTTTTAATGAAAAATTTATCCCAAACACAAGCAGCGCAATACCGGAACCAATTCCTCGGATTTGTTTTTCAATCCTTTAATTTGCTTACTTTTAAAACGGCAAAAGAAAACGTTGCCCTGCCTTTGTATTACAAAAAAATTCCTAGAAAAGAGCGGCAAGCGCAAGCATTAGACTACCTCGATATGGTCGGGCTAAAGGATTGGGCAGACCATTTGCCCAATCAGTTGTCGGGGGGGCAGCAACAACGGGTGGCTATTGCCCGTGCCTTGATTGCTCAGCCCAAAGTCATCCTCGCTGATGAGCCAACCGGCGCATTGGATAGCTCTACCTCTTATGAAGTAATAGAAATTTTTAAAAAAGTCAATCAGCAAGGCATTACGGTTGTCCTTGTGACCCATGAGGAAGATATTGCAGATATGACCAATCGGATTATCCGGCTAACCGATGGTATTATTGGTAAAAATGAACCGAAACTGGAGAAAATTGAAGAATAATCATAGTATAACGAGCTTTAGTCTGTTGCAAAAATATAACAGACTAAGGTTCACTATATGGAATGTGGTATAAACACAAAAAGTATGTTCGACTACGACAAGTGGCAAGAAATATTTGACTCTTTAAAACGACATAAAATACGGACTGCCGCAACTGCGCTGGCAGTTTGGTGGGGTATTTTTATGCTGGTCATTTTGTTAGGGGCAGGAAATGGGCTGCAAAACAGTTTTGAACGCGATTTTGGAGATGATGCCATTAATAGTATTTGGTTATGGCCAGGACGCACAGCAGAACCTTATAAAGGCTATAAGGCAGGGCGACGGGTTCAGTTTCATAATGAGGATTATGATGCCATAAATACTAGAATAGAAGGGGTAGAATACTTGAGTTCGCGCTACTTTCCCTCTAGTGAATATTTAACGGAGTATGAAGGGAATGCGATTGCTTTTAGGCTTCGCTCGGTTCATCCCGACTATCAAATAATAGAGAATTCTATAATGACTCAGGGGCGCTACTTGAATAAAATAGATGTAGAAAAAAATAGAAAAGTAGCTGTCATTGGAGAAATAGTAAAAGAAAAATTATTTGGTAAAGAAAAAGAAGCCATAGGGGAGTACATAAAAATTCATGGTACCAAATTTAAGGTAGTGGGTGTCTTTCACGACCCCAACCGCAAACGAGAAATGGAATATATTTATCTACCCATTTCTACTGCGCAAAGCACCTTTGACAAAGAAGATCGGGTTCATAATATCATCTTGACTGTAGGAGATGCTACTTTGGAAGAATCGGAAGCTATAGCAGATAATGTCCGAAAAGAATTAGCGGCTATACACAATTTTTCCCCCAAAGACGAACAGGCCATTTATATTAGTAACAATATTGCAGAGTATAAGCAATTTAGCATGATCTTTCTGGGCTTTAAATTCTTTATCTGGTTTGTAGGGATTGGAAGCATCATTGCCGGAGTGGTTGGAGTAAGCAATATCATGCTCATTATTGTAAAAGATCGCACCAAAGAAATTGGCATCCGAAAAGCAATGGGCGCGACTCCCTGGTCCATTGTCAGTATGATTATGCAAGAGGCTATTTTTCTGACGGCTACAGCCGGCTATATTGGCTTACTAATGGGCTTTAGTGTCATTTATGCCGTTAAATATGCCATGGATAAATTTGAATTGGACGAAATCCAGTTTTTTTATAATCCCGAAGTGGATTTTACCAGTGTGATTTTAGCACTGTTATTTCTGGTGGTTTGTGGTACATTGGCGGGGCTAGTACCCGCTCTGCAGGCAGCGAGAGTGAATCCTGTAACAGCAATGAAGGCGTAGTGTTTTTGTGAAAATTATTTTCTAATTAAAAGTAATGCCGTGTTTGATTACGATAAATGGCAAGAAATATTTAATACCATTCGGAAGAATAAGTTGCGCACTTTTCTGACTGCCTTGGGGGTATTTTGGGGAATTTTTATGCTGATTGTGCTAATGGGAGCAGGTACAGGCTTTCGAAATGGTGTTTTTGCCCTTTTAGGCAGTCATGCCACCAATGCCATGTACGTTTGGACTACTCGAACCACGCTGCCCTATGAGGGTTTACAACCTGGTCGGGTCGTTCAGATTAGCAATGAGGATATTACAGCCATAGAAAATGAACTAGGGAAAGAACTGGAATACATCTCTCCTCGTCTTTATGTGCCTTCGGGAGAGGTTTCGTATAGAGACAAAAGGGGCTCTTTTGATGTGCGAGGTGATACTCCTTACTTACTCAAAATTGATGCTTTGATGCTCCGTAAAGGCCGGTTTATCAATCAAAAAGATATGGAAGAACGCAGGAAGGTGGTCGTTATTGGAAAACAAGTGATTAATCAGCTTTTTGGAGAAGAGGAAAGCATTGGCAAATATATTAAAATTCAAGGCGTAGATTATTTAGTAGTCGGAGAGTCCCAATCTGACCGGAAAGGAGAAAATGCAGAAGAAGATAATAAAACGATTTTTATGCCCCTGACCACTGCTCAGCAAATTACCAATCAACATGATAGAATTGGCTGGTTTGTATGCACCATTGATACCAAATATAGTGTCGAAAAAGCAGAGGAAAAAATAAAATCTATCCTTAAAAAACGACACCGCATTCATCCCGACGACCCGCGTGGTGTAGGAACAGATAACGTAGAAGAAGAAATGAAAGAAATTATGGGCTTGATGAATGGCATTCGCTTTCTAGTTTGGTTTGTAGGCATTGGAAGCTTGCTTTTTGGGATTATTGGCGTGGGCAATATTATGCTGATTGTTGTAAAAGATCGCACTAAGGAAATTGGCATTCGAAAAGCAATGGGAGCAACTCCCCGATCTATTATCAGTATGGTTTTACTAGAGTCTATTTTTATTACCACCCTTGCGGGTTATATTGGCTTGGTGATTAGTATAGCTGTTGTTCATTTGATGAAGCTGGCAGCTGGTACAGATGTTGACTTTTTCACCAATCCAGAAATCAATTTAGGAGCCAGCCTAGCTGCTTTAATTATTCTAGTAGTAGCTGGTGCTTTGACTGGTCTGGTTCCGGCCATGCAGGCTGCAAATGTCAATCCAGTCATTGCCTTAAAGGATGAATGATTGGTGTTGGGTACTAAAGAGGAAGGCCTCGAATTAATTGATAAAAGTTCTCTACATTTAGTTTGTTATTTTTTTAAATAAAAATATTAGGGAAATTAGAAATGGAAGCTGGAATAATTAGTGCTTCGATAAAGAATTTAGCGTATGTTTCAGTGTCCAGCACTTAACAAAAAAAGTAAGTAATGAACAAAGGTTGTGTAATCGCACTCGCTGCATTATTGGTTATTTTCTCTATTTTCTTGGGCGTTTATTTTTATAATCAAAATGCCAAGGATCCAACCGTTTACGAGATTGAAAAACCGGCAGTTATAGATATTATTAAAAAAACGGTCGCGACGGGTTCCATTAAGCCGAGGCGGGAAGTCATGGTCAAACCCCAGGTTTCAGGCGTTGTAGACGAATTGTATGTAGAAGCAGGAGAAATAGTTGCCAAAGGACAAAAAATGGCTAAAATCAAACTCATTCCCAGCCAAATCAGTATCAATAATGCCCAAAGCCAGGTAGAATTATCCCGCATTCGTTTTGAGGAAGCTAAGCGTGAATTAATCCGACAGCAGAGTGTTTTTAGCAAAAAACTGGATGTAGAGAGTGCCAGGGCAGATTATGATAATGCTAAAAAAGAAGCAGATAGAAATCGCCAATTGTACGAAGAAGGGGTTATTAGCGAGCAGGATTTTAATCGAATTGAGCGAGATTTGGAAATTGCCAGAGCCGCTTTTGAAAATGCGGAAATCATAGCGGGCAATAATTTAAGACAGTTTGAAGCGGATGTAGATATTAAAAAGCAGGAACTGAATGCAGCTATTAACAATTTGCAGTTGTTAAAAGAAGGGGCTTCTAAAAACTCCAGGCAGGTCAATAATATCATCGTATCCACAGTGGACGGTATGGTATTAGACGTGCCGGTAGAGGAGGGATCTTCCGTCATTGAGCGCAATAATTTTAATGAAGGCACAAGTATTGCCGTGGTGGCAGATATGAACTCTCTGATTTTTGAAGGAAAAGTGGACGAATCCGATGTTGGAAAATTAAAAGAAGGCATGCCTTTAGAGTTGACTATAGGAGCTATTGAGGATAAAAAATTTGATGCCACGTTGGAGTTTATTTCTCCGCAAGGAGTCGAAGAAGAAGGAACGGTTAAATTTGAAGTCCGTGCCGCTATCAAGCCTTCCAGAGACATCTTTCTAAGAGCAGGCTACAGCGCCAATGGAGATATTATTTTGGACAAAAGAAGTCAAGTCGTTGCCTTAAAAGAACGGGATATTATCTTTGATGACGATTCCGCCTATGTTGAAGTGCAAATGGGGGATCAGCAGTTTGAAAAACGACTCGTACAGGTTGGGTTATCCGATGGTATTCAGATTGAGGTCTTAAGCGGCGTGGACACTACTACCCAAGTGAAAGTGCAGAAATAGATTTGTCGGGTTATTCCTCTTGGTCAATTATTGGCGGAGTTTCGGCATTTCGAAGCCATAAGTCCCTTTGAGGAAATGGAATTTCGACATTGTTTTTTCTGAACAATTCAATTATTCTGTAGCGAATATCGCTCTTTACAAATTCGATCATCAAGTATTCTTTACTGTAAAAATGTAATTTAAAATCCAGAGAAGAGTTGCCAAAGTCTATAAATTGAATTTTTGGCGTAGGACTTTTCAATATAGCGGGATGCTCATTAGCCGCTTGCATTAACAAGAGGTTGACTAGTTTTACATCAGAATTGTAAGCAACGCCTACTTGTATTTGAAATCGGGTTGGCTCTTCGGTATGGCTCCAATTAATGGCATTTTCTCCGACCATTTTGGAGTTGGGGACAAGAATAGATACATTGTCACGGGTCTCGACCCTTGAAGTTCGAACATTGATGCTCTTTACCGTTCCTACCAAACCTTCTACTTTTATAACATCTCCTACTTCTACAGAACCTTCGATCAACAAGATAATTCCTGAAATAAGGTCATTGAAGGTTTGTTGAAGCCCTAAACCAATGCCGACCAATAAGGCGGCGGCTCCTCCCCACAAAACGGATAGCTGAACGCCGATCGCTTCTATGACCATTAACGTTGCGATCGTGTAAATGATGTACTTGACAAATTGCTGAAAAGCATAACGCCGACCAGCATCTACCTTTTTTTTGTTAAAATACCTCCCCAGAATTCGCCCCATTGCCCATACCAGAGTCCTGGCTCCAATATATATAACTACAGCGAGTATCAAATCCCATAAATTCAGGTAAAAATCACCAATATTCAAGAAATTGTACTCCAATATTTGCCTGATACTCATATAATTAGCTAATTTAATTTTGAACAATTAGGAATGGGAAGGCAATAAAGCATCAGTTACATTTTATATCCGCAAATATGACAAAATACAGCTCCGGTACGATGCTCTCCTTGCCCACAATTTTCACACTCTTGAAAGATTACTTCTTTTAAATTCATTACCCGACCACTAATTTCAGCAGTCACTATCCCTGTTGGTACGGCTATTACTCCATACCCCATTATCATTACGGTCGTTGCTAAAAATCGCCCAAAAGCGGTAATTGGCGTGACGTCTCCGTATCCGACTGTGGTCAAGGTAACAATTGCCCAATAGATACCTTTGGGGATATTATCCAATTCTGGGTTATTCCCTCCCTCTACAATGTACATTAAAGAGCCAATAATAATCGCCATCAAAACTACGAAAGAAACAAAAACATAGATCTTCGTCCTACTAGCTTTTAAGGCACTGACAATCACTTCTCCTTCACTCACAAAATGTCCCATTTTAAAAATTCGGAATACCCTAAGCAAACGCAAAGCACGAACAATCAGTAAATTTTGAGATCCAATAAAAAAAGCACCCAAATAAGTAGGGATGACAGAGAGTAAATCAACTACTCCAAAAAAAGAAGTAGCATAATGTAATGGATTGCGCGCACAGTATAACCTTAAGATGTATTCAATGGTAAAAATAACTGTAAAACCCCATTCCAGTGCGAAGAAAATCCACCAGTAGGCCTTGTGAAATTCCGATACTGTTTCGAGCATTACGATGATAATGCTCGCGACAATGACCCAAGTCAATATGGTATCGAACTGCCTACCTTCAGGGGTTTCGCTCTTAAAAATAATAGAATGTAAGCGTTCTCGTTGTTCATTGTTAATGCGTTTATCAAGTTGCCGCTTTCCCCATTTTGCAAAGCGAAAAACCCACTTTTGCAATGCTTTTGGCGCAGCAATAAATATTTTTTTCAAATAATAATACAAACTGGAGATTTGCTTCCACCACCATTTAAACAACTGCTTCAATAATTTTTTCATTATCCAATTTTTTTCTCTACCCTGAAGCCATTAGGTATTATAAAAAAACAGTCCCAAGGGACTGCTAATCCAAAATATTATACTTAGTTTTTTGTTCTTTAGTAAACCCCTCCGCCTTCTCTACAGAATTTTTTCCGCGGCGTTTTGAAGTTAGTAACTACCCCCTCCCTACTCACCTATTTTGATCGTCATTTAACAATGGTCAATTTATTCATCAATTTTCCTTTATCCGTAACGATGCCGTATAAATAGATGCCCGATGGCATATTTTGGGTAGTAATCCGTTTTTGATATTGGCCTGGAAGTTGCCTAGACTGATCCATTTTTTTAACTAATTTGCCGTCAGCTGAGTAAATTTCAATGCGAACCATTGCGCTGGTTTCCAACTCGTAGCTGATGATCATTTCATCTTTAGCAGGATTGGGAAAAGCTTCGTGTAAACGGATGCGGCTATCGCCAACTAATAATTCTTTAGATGCGGAAGTGCCATCTGACTGGACTATGGCTAGCATAAAAAAAGAAGCATCGAGTCCCCAGCTATTGTTTTCGTCATTAATGGGTACCCACGTTTCTCCATCTCCAAATAACTCCCAGCTATCTGCACCATCTCCACAATTTATATCTGTCATCAATATACCTACGGTATCCTGGCTTTCATATAATTGAGAAAAATCAATACTCACAAAAAATTCTGTTCCACTAACGACAGCTGGCGTAGAAAAGTTAAAAATAGTTGGTACGATAAACTGTTCATCTACTGCTAAATCACTTACTTTCAAAGCATCGCTAGTGCCGGCGAGGAAACCAGGCCCATTGGTGTTTGGGTCAATTTCATAAATTTTTGCAGTCAAGACCCCATCGCCCACGACCGCAGCAGAGGCGAAAAATATAATCGCATTCAGTACTTCAAAATTCGCTTTGTCATAGTAAAATCGCTGCGCTTTTTCTAAATCAATAAAATCATTCATGCCACCAACAAAACCCCAACTACCATCGCCTCCGCTATTAAGGTAACTAAAAGCACCTAGACTACAGGTATCCTCAAAGATCAGGGGGGCAAGGGTATCTGCCACCATAAATCTTTGTTGAGCAAGCTTGGGGAGTTCTAGGGTATTCCTAACTACTTTAGCTGGCTTGGGGTTCGCAATTCTGGCTTGCCCATAAATAGCACTGGCGAAAAGCAAAAAGGAGAAGAAAAAAATAAATGTGTTAAGTTTCATAAAATTTTTTTACGCGGTTAAAAATGTGATTTCCTACTATTCGAACCCGTAGGGTTCATAGATAAAAGTACAGGCTGGTAAACATACTAAAAAAATGACAGAAGCAGGGTATAAAATTATTTCCTTCTTTGACAAATTGCTTTATTCTTTCAAAATAGAATCCTTGTCGAAGAATGAGATAAAGGCAGGTTATATGAGGATAGGAAAGGATACTTTAGGACAAAAAAGAACCGGATGCTTGAGCAGCATCCGGTATAACCCCAAAAAACCAAATGAAAACAAACTCTTAATGCTCTTGTTCTGGAAATTGATTATCCAGCATATCTTCTTCTTTAAGTATAGAATAAATTCCATACTTGCTTATTTTTTTCGGTAGTTTTGGTTTTTTTCGGCGTTCTTTTCTACCAAACACTTCGTCTTCCTCTCGCCTAAAGTTTTTCTTTTTAAAGTTTTTTCTATTTTTCATGATAGGTCAGGTTATCTATAGAAATTTAGCTAAACAAAAAAAAGGGGGAATTCTGAATAAAATCTGAATTTTTGGTTTTATAAGCAATACACCTGACATGCATTAGCTAACATTTTTGTTGGAAAATGTAACTTACATAAAGATAGGGCTTTTTCAGGAAAAAATTAAAAAAAAGCCACTATTTAGCTATATTGAAGGGTGGGCCTAAGTCCCGTTAGAGACTAAATATGGGTAAAAAATTAGACAACACTGCCTTTCTGTGCCGTCAGGTACAACATATACCGTACCTGACGGCACGGAAAAGAGCGAATGAACGCCTAATTGCTACCCATGTTTGATATCTAAAGGCATCATTTTTATTTAGGCCCACCCCTCAGTTAGTTATATATAAGTACTCAAAAATGAAACTTTTTGAATGATAAGATTGGTTTTTCCTTTTTCTAAAAACAGAATAAACGGCTGATAATTAATATTTTAGGCACCTCGTTTGGCAAAAGGCAGGCTTTTCTGACAGAATGTTTAGCAAATATTCAGAATATATTCAGAATTGGTTGCTTAATTTGTCATTAAATAGAAAATTTAAATTATTTCATTAGAAAAATTTAATGAATTAATTAACAAAAACAATTCCATCCTTTGCCGGGCGATGCCTCATTCCGTCCGGCATTTATTTTTTATCAAGCTGCTTTTTTGTTAAAATGAAAACCAAATTGTTCAGTCAAACTTAAGCTAATCCCATTATCATTTAAAATGCATTAAAACTTTTTAAAAAATTGCAGAAAATGTCTGAAGTAAAAAACATAAACAGGTACTCTGAAGCGGATTTGGAAGTGTTTAAAATTTTAATTGAAAAAAAACTGGCAAAGGCCACCAAGCAGTTGGAATTTTTAGACGCTCAAATTGAGGAAGCAGCAGAGACAAAAGACGCTCAGGGAGACTGGATGGATGACTCTTCTAATAACAGTGACCTTGATATGCTCCATACGATGGCTAACCGCCAGCGCAGGCACATCCTAGATTTAAAAAACGCACTACAGCGGGTCTATAATAAGTCTTATGGGATCTGTGTAATTAGCGGAGAATTAATTGATAAACGCCGATTGCTTGCTGTGCCAACGACTACTAAAAGTCTAGAGGCAAAATTATCTAGTGTCGCTCCAGTAGAAAAAATAAAGCCTACTAAGAAAACCCCAGCCCAGCCTAAGATCATTTCCAGAGTGGTCAGTAAACCGCCTTCTCAGGCAACTCTACCTATAAAGGATGATTGGGAAGAAGAAGACGAAGAGCTTTCCCTTGAAATAGATGAAGTAATTGACTTGGACAGTTATTCGGGAGAAGATTTGGACTAAACCCACGGGCGAATCAAAAATTGATGAAAATGTAGAATAAGTCAATTTTTCCTATTAATTTGTATGTTCATTTTTCTGGGTGTAGAACAAAAACGTAAGGCGGATAGGTTAGTCCGCTTCACTTAAAGTAGCCTTGTACGGGAATCCGCTTTGCAGTGTCGTTTTATAAATACCTGTTCTGGATGAAAATACTATTAGTAGAAGATGAAAAAGAAATGCTCAATAATATGATGCGTTTCATGAAGCGGGAGGGCTATGTTTGCGAATTTGCTACCACTTTTAATGAGGGCTATAGAAAAATCAATAATTACGAATATGATTGTGCAGTCATTGATTTGAATTTGCCAGGAGGAGATGGCTTGAAGCTGGTCAATATACTGCGCCAAGAAAGCCCTCAGACAGGCATCGTCATTGTGTCGGCCAGAGACACCACAGATGACCGCATTAGGGGGTTGAATATTGGGGCGGATGATTATTTGACCAAACCTTACGATTTACCCGAGCTCAACGCTCGTATCAAAGCGATCTTGCGCCGAAAAACGAACCAATTCAGCAACGAACTCACTTTTGGCCGATTGGTGATTGATTTGGATAAACGGAAAGTCGCTGCGGAGGAGCACCCATTAAAATTGACAAAAAAAGAATTTGATATTCTAGTTTACTTGGCTCGAAATAAAAACAGGGTGGTCACCAAAGATAGTATAGCGGAACATTTGTGGGGAGACTACATGGACGATGCCGTTTCTTTCGATTTTATTTATGCCCACGTTAAAAACCTTCGAAAAAAGCTGGCAAGAAATAATTGTGAAGAATTTTTAGAAACGGTTTATGGAGTTGGATATAAATTTGTTGCCACTTGAAAAGTTCAAAATATTATTATATCCTACTCATCATCATAGCTCTTTTTATTAGCTGCCTAATTATCTGGCTATTCATTCCAAAAAACATTTTATTTAGGGCGGCTTTTCTATTTTTATTACCACTATTAATACTAATAATTGGTTTTCAAGCCATTAGTAATTACCAAATTAAGGCGATTCGCAATCAACTCTACCGGATTTTCCAGACCTTGGAAGAATTTGAAGTAGATCAATTGGATGAAATAACCTTTGAGCAATCTTCTTTCCCCGTTTTTAATGAATTGAATGAATATCTGATAGAGTTGGTCAACAGAATTCGGAGCAATTATCAGGCAAATAAGCAATTTACTCAAAATGCTTCTCACGAATTGCAAACCCCCCTGGCTATTATTAAAGGGCACGTTGAACTATTGCTAAATTCTCCCAATTTAAAAGAAAAAGAGATCAATTCTTTAGGCATTATTTTAAATAATACCAAAAGGCTTGCTCGCTTGAATCATGCGCTTATTTTATTGTCTAAGATTGAAAATAACCGTTATTCCGACCTCGAAAGGGTCAATATTCAATTGGTTATTCAGGAAGTACTGGAGAATTTTGAAGATGTCATTAAAATACAGGAAATTGAAATCTACAAAGAATACGAACAGGAATTAAAAGTAGAAATGAGTGCTACACTGGCAGAAATATTATTTACTAACTTAATTCAGAATGCCATTCGTTACAACCTGGAAAACGGTTTTATTCGAATAAAAATAGCGGATGGCTTTGCTGCCATTTCCAATCCAGGAAAAGAACTAAAAGTTGTTCCTGCTTCTCTTTTTAAAAGATTTAAGCGGGAATCCGATGTGGAAGAAAGCTTGGGCTTAGGACTTTCTATCGTCAAACGCATTTGTGACTTATATGAATTTGAGGTCAATTACTTCCATCAGGGAGAGAATCATACTTTAAAAATAAATTTTTACTAAAGTTTATTTTGAATACCCTATTTTTGGGGTTTTAGAAATTAATTGTCTGGTAAAATATTTTATATAAATCGAAGAATTATGGCAGAAGTCATTCGTATGCCCAGGATGAGCGATACAATGGAAGAGGGCGTTATTGTTGGCTGGTTGAAGGAAGAAGGCGAGGAGGTGGAATCAGGAGAAACCCTAGCAGAGGTAGAAACAGATAAAGCAACCATGGAATTGGATAGCTATAGCGATGGTATATTATTGCATATCGCGGTGAGGGAAGGCCCTGTTCCTATCAATGGCATTATCGCCGTTATTGGCGAAAAAGGAGAAGATTGGAAAGCTGCTGTTGCTGCTGCTGAACCGGCTAATGGCGTGGTGGAAAAAGCGGCTGTTCAAGTGGACCCTGCTTCCAAAGAAGACCCTGCCGTTGCGGAACTCGCTGGCGGTGACGGTAATAGCCCGCAGGAAGGAAATAGAATCAAAGCTTCTCCTCTTGCCAAGCGTATGGCAAAAGAAGCAGGCATTGATCTGGGGAGAGTCGCAGGGAGCGGTGATTTTGGTAGAATTATCAAAAAAGATATCGAGGCTATTTTAGGCGGACAAAAAATTGTAGCGGCTCCTGTAGTTGCTCCTCCAGTGGCCATTCCTGTATCTCCACCTGAGCAGACCAGTAAGGACGAGCCGCCTGTTGTTCAGCCTTTTGTTTTTAGTGGGGGAGAGCCCAATTATCAGGACAAGCCAATCAGCCAAATGCGAAAAGTTATCGCACGTCGGCTAGGAGAAAGCAAATTTTCTGCACCTCATTTCTATTTGACGGTAGAAATCGATATGAGTAAAGCTATCGAGGCGAGGAAAAAACTGAATGAGATTGCACCCGTTAAATTATCTTTCAATGACTTGGTGGTGAAAGCGGCTGCCGTTTCTCTGCGGCAACATCCGGCCGTCAATGCGTCGTGGATGGAGGACAAAATCCGATACAATCATCAGATCAATATTGGTGTGGCCGTTGCGGTTAAAGATGGCTTATTAGTACCAGTCATCAATCACGCTGACCTGAAATCCTTATCTCAAATTAACGCAGAAGTAAAAACTTTGGCGGCAAAAGCAAAAGATAGAAAATTACAGCCTCAGGAAATGCAAGGCAATACTTTTACCATTTCTAATCTGGGAATGTTTGGTATTGAAGAGTTTACAGCCATTATCAATCCACCAGATGCTTGCATTATGGCAGTTGGGACAATTGTCGAAAAACCAGTCGTGAGCAACGGAGAAATTGTCATAGGACAGCAAATGAAGGTAACTCTTTCCTGTGACCACAGAGTAGTTGACGGGGCAACGGGGGCACAGTTTTTACAAACTTTCAAAGCTATTTTAGAGGACCCTATTCGATTATTGGTGTAAGAGGCAGCAATTCTCAAAATGAGAAAATCACGAAGTGATTAAAAGGGAATAGCCCCGAATGCAAATTCGGGGCGTGTTTTTATAGAAGCCCTAAGACCCTGAAAGGATTGAATAGCAATATTGAGTCAATAACTATTGCTTCACAAATTTTTTATAATGGGTTCTTTCTGTTGTTTGGACTTTTATTAAATAAATGCCGTTTGGTAAATTCCTTATATCAATTTGGTTAGCGTTTGTAGAAACAGCCTGGATGAATTGCCCAGAAATGTTGCGGATATCCACCGACTGGATAGGGTTGTGAATATTGTTTTCTAAACTAATAAAATCGCTGGAAGGATTTGGAAATACTTTGATAATATCATCGGAGGCGCTTTCTTCCTTTTCCGGCGCAAAATTGATGATTTCTAAAGGTGTATATATTTTGAGCAAATTACCCTCTTTATCAATTGCCTGTACGCGCTCTACGGAAATGCCCGTTTGGCCTTTATAGCCTTCTATATCGTCAATGATCCCAATAAATCCAGCAATCGGCCCTGTGCCCGCTCGATTATTTTTATCAGTTCGGGTCAAAGCGATTTCTATAATTCCGTCTGAATTAAAGTTTTTATTGATCATTAATAGTTCCTGCTCTACGAGGCCTAACCAACTATCCATTATTTCTACTCTTCCTTCTCTAATGATTTCGGGGTCAAAACGCAAGGTAAAAGCCAAACCGTAGGCCTCTGCCAAAATAGTGGGGCTTCCAAACTGAATGGGAGCTGTAAAAGGAAGGCCTGCTTCAATATCGGCTGTTGCAGGAACATCAACATACAGGGCGGGGTCCTCCTCATCGCCAATGGGGAGTTCTCGTTCTATGATTGCCCCGTGAGTAAACAGATAATTTTCATTGATAGCGATCACGTCTTGCTTATTGATAATGCCATCTCCATTACAATCTGCGTGCTTAAAATTTAAGCCGTCAATGAATCTCCCTTCCCAGTCTTGTGCGGCTTGTGCTTCCCAATTAATGTTATCAGGCATTCTCTGAGAGCCTTCTTTGCCAAAAGCGAGCCCAATATTTAATAGATCATATTGGTTGGCGATATTATCAAAATTGGCATCGCCCGGCCAAACAAATTCCATTTCGCAATGGACGGGATCCAATTCTGTGAAAGAGGCACAGGCTTCATTTGTAATGTCCTGTACAATGAATTCAAAAACTCGATCTCCATTACCTGTCAATGGTTCGATAAGGTAAGATTCCTGCCCATAGGGAAAAACGCCATATAATTGTCCATTGCCCACCACCCTAAATCGGTCTGCACTTGGGTGTTCTACTTCAAATTTTAGCTCGACTGCGAAGAAATTTTCATTGACGCAATCCAATGCTCGGGCACTGACATTGGTGATATTGCACTTACCGCATTCGGGTGTTTCGATCCTTGTAGAGGTGCAACAATCAGTCGTTCCATTACTACAAATAGCCAGTTGATGACTTCCAGTTGGTAGGTCTAAGCCATTTAAAGTAACGGGTAGCTGCGAATAGGCATAGGTGCCAAAATATTTTTCATCAATAAAAACATTAAAATCAGCACTTGTAGCAGTGAGGGAGCCATATTCAAAATTAAAAATAAGGTCATAAGTGCCATTGGGATGGCATTGGGAAGTTTCTGCCCTTAAATGACTGATGTTGCAATTCGCTCCACAGCGAATGGGACCAAGAGTAGTAAAATTCTGGCAGGCTTGATTTTCCAAATCTTGAACAACAAATTCGTAAACCGTTTCGCCATCTCCTTTTATTGGGCCAATAGTATAAAAAGGTTTGCCATATTCAAAAATGCCATAATTGCGTCCATTACCTACTATCTGAAATCTGGCAGCGTTGGGATTATCGGCTCTAAAAGCAATATCTACCAGAAAAGTGCCATCGTCTTTGCAAGCATGAGCTTCTGCGAAAACCTCTGCAATTTGGCAGATATCGGCAGTACAATTGGGCGCATTAAATTCAGTGTGTTGGCAGCAATCGGGATGGTCATTGCCACAAATGCTTAAGCGATGAATACCGGCCGGTAAATCCTGCACTTCCAACCGATAATTATTGGAATTATTAAATCGCATAAAGCCACGGAAATAATCCCCAATAGCAATATCGAAGCCAGCCTGATTCGCATTTTCATGCTGAAATTTAAATTCTAGTATAAAAGCACCATCTGTTCGGCAATCCGACGCTTCGGCTACCAAATCGTAAATTCGACATTCCCCTTGTAGGCAATTGATTGGTCCGATCGCCGTCCAATCGGAACAGTCCTGATTTTCTTTATCAATAATGCCAAATTCATAAACCGTTTCGCCGTTTCCTCTTACTGGACCTACCGTATAAAATGGACGGCCATAAGCAAAAGTGCCATAAACCCGACCATTGCTGCGAATAATGAAGCTGTCTGAGGCGGGATTTTCTGTCTTAAATTCAATATCTACCAAAAACGCACCATCTGCATTGCAAGGATGTGCCTCTGCAAAAGCTTCGCTTATAGTGCAGTCGGCAGCACTATTGCAGTTAATGCCTCCTATCTCCACAAAATCGCTACAATTAGGGTCATTTTTGTCAATAATTGCGAATTCGTATTCAATATTAGCATTTGCTTCGATGGGTCCCACCCTATAGCTAGATTGTCCGTAAGGGAATAGCCCGTAATTTCGGCCGTTGCCTCTAATATAAAAGCTGTCTGAGGCAGGATTTTCTGCTTTAAATTTTATTAGGGTATAAAAAATGCCATTGGGAGTGCAAGGCT
>CBDCUO010000039.1:0-64885 GCA_965222705.1 Saprospiraceae bacterium
TGCAAAAAATAAAAGTCAAAGTCCAATGTCCTCATTGCGAAAGCCCTAATGTCGTTAAAAATGGCATAAAAAGCACAGGTAAACAAAATTTTCTGTGCAAGGACTGTCGCAAACAATTTCAATTCGTCTATCAGAATAATGGAGCCAATCCAGTTATTCAAAAACAAATTATTAGTTCTTTAATTCATGGTAGTGGTATCCGAGATTGTTCTACTGTATTTAAAGTGAGTCAAAGTAGCGTACTTCATCGAATAAAAACAGTAGGGGAATCTATCAAAATAAAACCTTCGAAAAAGCATTATCATAAGGTTTTAATTGACGAAATGTATTCATTTGTCCACCATAGAGGCAAGAAGGTCTGGATTTTCTATGCTTATGCACCAGAAACTAAAGAAATCCTAGCTTTTACGATGGGTAAAAGAACGATTCGCCAAGTTCGATTTTTACTGCTAAAAATCAAGCACCTTAACATCAAAATAGATTATTGGTGTACGGATGCTTTTGAAGGATTTAAAACTGTTCTCAAATGGTATAAGCACCTTATTGGAAAACAGTATACCAAAGCTATTGAAGGGAGAAATACTTGCATTAGGGCAAGAATAGCTCGATTTCAAAGGCGTTCTACCAAATTTTCAAAGAAACTATTTTTCCAATGGAATTTATTTATGATTTTCGTCCATTGGTTAAATTCTCAACCATCATACATTTAAATGCACAACCAAACCAAGCAGCTATACTGATTCATTAACTCAACGTATGAAACTAAATTTATTAACGCTAATGCAATTATATCATCAATGACTTACAACTAAATCATAATACTTAACCCTAGCAAAGCTACCCTCATCCCTTGTTCCCAAGTAATTTCCTGCTTTGAAGTAGTTTTCAAAGATGCCCCATTTCTCCATGTGAATATCATCGTAAACCACTGATTCTTCATCATTTAAAATCACTTCTATTCGCCCCTCAGAGGCAATGACTTCTAATGTAAACTTATCTGTTCCTACATTTGTGGAAAAATTATGCCCTTCATCATCTGTCCATGCACTCGTTTTTAACATTTCGGTTTCGGAAACATCTAGGTCTTTTAATTTTTTAGTTTTTACTCTAATTCTTCCGTCCTTTTCCCAATAGATTTTTAGAACAGGCGGTGCATTATTATCATCTTCTCCAATTAGGTCTCTTTGTTCGTTGGTCAATCTGCCGTGTATTTGCATGACCATAGTTCGATGAGATTTATCACTATTATCGCGAGAAATTTCAGGGACAGCTAATGTCCCTTTCATTCGACCGCCTTGAGCAAAGGTCCAGTTGGTGTTATTACTACCAGGTACCATCTGCTCTCTTAATTCTGTTCTAGAATAAGAAGAATTACGAGTAGATGCGCCTGGATAAGTATAAAACACCAAAGCCCCATCCGTAGAATCATTATACATAAATTCTTTTAGTACTGCTACATTCGCATAATCTAAAATCTCAGGTGGTTCTACTTCCGTAGGATTACCTATAGGTAGAGTGACTTTCCAATGATTCAAATCAATTTTGGGTAGAAAATAATCTACTCCTTCTACTAAAGTGGAATTATTAGTGTTAGTACTAGTACTGGATGTATCTTCTTCTTCCTGTACAGGAGTTGATTCTCTTATAGGGAGGGTTGCGCTTTCATTACAATTAGTTAATAAAAAAGTGAAACTTCCAATGAAAAGAAATATCCAGAAACAGGGTTGAATTTTTGGAACAGTCATTCTATTAGATTTTAGATTGTTATTTCTATATAAAAGAGGATAGATGACAGACCGCTTAAAAATTAAAGCGTAGTAATTGAAAAATCGTCTAACCTACACTCTGCCCCTTCATTGGTGAAAAGGATAGCTATCACTGTATTCCCTCCTGAATTGAATTCTATAGTTTCCATAACATAAGCATTGGCATCCGTCTGATCATTTACTGTCTTTGAAGCAATCGTGGCTCCAGTTACTTGAGACAAATCGGTCAAGGTAGAACCATCTAATATTGCAACCGTTAAAGTTCCTGCAGGATCCGTTTTCATTGTGTAGAAAAAAGAAACTCGATAATTTGTATTAGGTTCTACGGCTATTTGTTGATAACCGACCCGATCACCATCAGCAGGTAATTTGGCAGCTTGAGACCCGCTATTTACTGGGCTTGAGGTAATCTGGATCACTCCGCCTAAATCATTTCTCCAAGAGTCCCGACCGTCGCCTGTTCCATCAGGTAGGCTGTTATCTTCAAATCCAAATTCACCAATCATTGGTATGAAAGCTTCTGAAACAGTTAGTGAGAAATCGTCTAATCTACACTCTACCCCTACATTGGTGAAAAAGATAGCTATCTCTGTATTATTTCCTGAATTGAACATTATATGTTCCGTGATATAAGCATTGGCATCCGTCTGGTCATTTACTGAAATGGAATTAATCGTAGCCGCCCCTACTTCAGATATATCGCTCAATTGCCTTCCATCTAAAATGGACACGGTTAAACTTCCTTCAGGACTCGTTTTCATCGTATAATTAAAAGTCAAGGTATATTGCGTATTAGGGGCAACAGGAACTAATTGATAACCGATACGAGAACCATCACTAGGTAACTTAGCCGCTTGAGAACCACTTACTACTGGCCCTGAGGTAATCTGAATAACCCCTCCTAAGGCGCTATTTCTCCAAGAGTCCCGGCCATCGCCTGTTCCATCAGGTAAGCTGTTATCTTCAAATCCAGGTTCTAAAATCATAGGCAATTCTGAAACCTCTATGGAAAAATCATCTAATCTAGTCTCTACTCCTACATTGGTGAAGAAGATGGCTATCTCTGACCGACCTCC
Source organism: Saprospiraceae bacterium (assembly GCA_965222705.1). GTDB lineage: Bacteria > Bacteroidota > Bacteroidia > Chitinophagales > Saprospiraceae > JAFMDF01. The sequence goes on from CBDCUO010000039.1 coordinate 2,843, forward strand.
TGAATTGAATGTGATACTTTCCCTGATATAAGCATTGGCATCCGTCTGATCATTTACTGTCTTTGAAGCAATGGTAGCTCCAGCTACTTCAGATATATCATTCAAAGTAGAACCATCTAAAATAGATACTGTCAAACTTCCTTCTGGACTCGTTTTCATTGTGTAATAAAAAGAAACAGTATATTGCCTATTAGGCTCCACCATAACTCTTTGATAACCGATACGAGAACCATCACTAGGTAATTTAGCGGCTTGAGAACCCGTTACTGTTGGTCCCGAGGTAATTTGGATAACCCCACCTAGTGCACTGTTTCTCCAACAATCCCGACCATCTAACCCAGAACCACAAGCTGCTGCTGAAGGATCATTATCTTCAAAACCTGCTTCGCTAATCGTTGCAATGAAGCCTTGTGAAATGGTTACCATAAATTCCTTCGAATCTTGAAGACCAGTTGCACTCGTGGCAGTCAAGATTACATTATAAATACCATCGTCCCGGTAAGTATGGGAAGCACTCATTCCTGTAAATTGAAAACCGTCTCCAAATTCCCACAATAACGACTCTGCTCCCACGGAAGCATCCGAGAAATGGACGGTCCGGTAATCCTCTGGATCGACCTCCCAACTACAATCAACGGTAACTGGTGCTTGGATATCAACATCTCTACTTAAAGTTGCAGTTTGGTTAGAGGCACCCTTAGCTGTTAAGGTAACCGTATAGATGTTAGCATTGGCATAAGTATGCGTTGGAGATGCTTCAGTGGAGGTGTTTCCATCACCAAAATCCCACTCATAACTTTCCGCATTAATGGAAGTGTTGGTAAAGGTATATTCCAAGAAATTTTCTTCACTTTGAGCTATATCAAATCCTGGAGAGGGGGGAATTGCACCAGCTGCACCAACTTCAATAGTGAAATTATCTAGTCGGCATTCAACGGGTCCATTATAAAAGAATATGGCGATAACATCATTTTGTCCAGAATTAAAAGATAATTTTGTTTCTATGTATTCTTCAGGAACTTCATCGTTGTTTACAGTTACCGAACCAATAGCTCCAGCAATAGCTTCTTCCCGATTGGCATAAGGACCAGATTCCGTTACACCTAATACCGATACGGTCAACCACGGGTCAGACGAACCAGTTGTCATGGTGTAATAAAATCTTAGGTCATAATTCGTTTCAGGCTCCACAATAATTTCTTGGTATCCAATCCTATCTTGCTCCACAGGTAATTTAGCACCTTGGTCTCCAAAGGTTACTGGGTTAGCTGTAATTTGAATAACACCACCTAAAGCACTGTTTCTCCAAGAATCCCGTCCATCACCACTTCCATCTAATAAGGTATTATCTTCAAAACCTGCTTCGACAATAATGGGCTGAAATGGCCCTTCAACCACCACAACATCTACCGTTATTTTGTCTGAAACGCCATTGGCATCAGCCGCCGTTAAGGTAACCGGATAAGTACCTTCTCCTGCTTCAAAGGTAAAGACGGGGTCCTGCTCATTGGAAGTATTACCTCCTCCAAAATCCCATTCGAAGATGGCAGATTCGAAGGAAAGGTTATTGAATTTAACCGTTCTAAAATCCTCTGCGGTAGAAGCGTAAGAAAAGTTAGCAATAGGGAAATCAACATCAGGTATGGAGTTGGATTCAGGTAAATCAAACTCAAATTGCTTATGACAACCTACAAAAAAGAGTACCGCCAATAAGACAAGGCTTCCTATGGTAGTACTTTGAATATTATTTAATTTATTTTTCATGTCTATTTTTTTTGATAGAGCAGATAGTAGAGACTTATGCCAACTTATGAGCTTTGTGCAAAGTCTCTATTCTCTGCTTTCTTTTCTCTATTCTGAATATTTTAATACCCAGGGTTCTGCGTCAATAGACCACCACTCAAGTTTATTTCTCTTGCAGGAATGGGTAAAAATAATTTTCTGGCATCATAACTACTGTAGCCCATTTCTATAGCATGTGCGCTTAGCACAGCATCCGCAACGCCAAATCTTAGCAAATCGTAAAATCGCTGATTTTCAAAGGCTAGTTCTACTCTTCTTTCTGTAAGTAAGGCATCTTTAGTAAGTGAGGTAGGACGGTCAGCTACCCGGTCAAATCCTGCTCTTGCTCTAACAGCCATATAAGAATCTATAGCAGCACCATCTGAGGTTTCAGGTCGTCCAGCTAAAATAGCCTCCGCATGCATTAATAAGACATCTGCATACCGCAAAATAATGGCATCATTACCAGCATCACGAGGGCTTGAACCATAAGTAGGTGGAAAAACAGAAACATCAGACCCCTCGGGTAAAAATTTGGTCACTTCGTGTAAATCCCCTAATAGAATATAGGAAACGGCTGTTCTGTTTCCACCAATTGCCTCGAAGTCAGCTATAAGATTGTCATTGACGATGTTGTGACCATCTTCTCTACCTTGTCGAACAAAGGCGGTAAACTCAGAAGAAAAACTTTGACTCTCCAAAGAATTTCCAGCTTCATATTGAATAGCAAAAAGGATTTCATCATTTAATTCATTATAAAATACATCGCTAAAATTAGCCTGTAAACTAAATTCCCCACTGTTTATGATAGCCTCACACAATTGCTGAGCACCTGTATAATTAGGACTTGGCTGGGTCATATACACCTTAGCCAAAAGACCTTGTGCAGCGGCTTTGGAGGCCCTAGATTTATGCGTATTGTCCAAATTGTTAATTGCTTCTTGTAAGTCTGCTTCTATTTGGCTGTATATCGTTGCTACTGGTACTCTAGTAAAAAGCAATTCCTCCTCTGTGGGACCTACAACGCTAGTTACCATTGGCACATCACCAAATAGCCTCACCAATTTAAAATAAGCAAAAGCTCTTAAAAACTTAGCTTCTGCCGTATATCTTGCCTGATTTTCAGCATCTGCAATATCAATAAAATTCAAAATATTATTGGCTCTAAAAATAATATCATACATAGATTCATAAAAATCCTCAGACTGAATATTATTAGGCTCCACTCTATATCGGTGGAAATCAGCTTTTGACCCTTCTAATGTTTTTGTCCGGGTATTATCACTCCTCATTTCAGACAACATATATTCAAATTGGATTCCTCTATTAGAGCGAGTAAGATTGGTTTCAGTATTCTCATTGACGCCTTGAACGGCATCATAAATACCAATGACCCCAGCTAAAACATCCGCATCTGATTGGAAGAAGCCCTCCACAACGATAGCTGAATCTGGTATAGGATTTAAAAAATCGTCCCCACAGGAATAGAAAGTAAGTCCTATTGCTGCAAGTAGTATATATTTATAAAATTTCATTGTTATTGTGTCTTAGTGAAAAAGGAAAAATAATTACGTAGCTTAGGTCTGAGTAGCGATTTTACTCAGACCAGCCGTCTAAGCTGCTTTAAAAATCAAGGTTCACTCCAAATGTTACGGTTCTAAACAACGGCGTACCTGCTCTTTGCGAGCCATAAGCTCTGGGATTGTCATTTCTATCAATGTATTCAGGATTAAAACCGTGATAATCATCGGAAGTCTTATAAATTAAATTTTGACCAGATGCATAAATTCTTAATCCTTCTAAACCTATGCGGGCTAATTGGCTATTGGTGAAGTTATAGCCAATGTTAATATTTCGCAAGGAAAAATAACCAGCACTCTGAACGACATAATTGGTCAAAACCTTCTCTTGCAGGAAGGATGGATGGGGTATTAATCCATCCTCCACTAAGGCGTTGGCGTCAAGTGTTGCACCTGTCCAGTGGGTCTCGAAATATTGGTCGCCAATATTCTTTACTTCTGCGCCTTGACTACCTTGAATCATGATGGAAAAATCAAAATTCCCAAATTGAAATTGATTCGTCAAACTCCAAATTAAGTCTGGATAGGGGTCACCAAGAATGGTTTTATCAGCATCTGTAATGAGGCCATCGCCGTTCAAGTCTCTGACGATAACATCCTCCGCTGTACCGTTGATTGGGATAAAAGGAGAGTTCCAATATTGGTTTTCTATCTCTCGGTCAACCACAAATCCGTAGAAAGAGGAAATTGGATTCCCTACAGAATTTATCCATTGGGAATTTCTTCCATAGGTATCTTCTAATAATGCACCATCAGATTCTCCAAAACTGAGTAATTCGTTTTGGTTCGTTGAGGCAATTAAAGTGGTACTCCATTTAAAATCCCTATTATTGACGTTCCTAGTTCTCACTTCCAACTCAAATCCCTTATTCTCTACTTCCCCTAAATTCACAATACCATCTGTAAACCCAGTAACATAGGAAACAGGATTTTCTAGCAATAGATTTTCACTTGTTCTACGGTAATAATCCAAGGAACCTGTAATTCTGTTATCTAAAAATCCGAAATCAATACCCGGATTGAATTCTTGAGAAGCTTCCCACTGTAATAAGGTGTTGGCAATATTCAATGCGGAGATACCCGCAGCAATACCATTATTGGTTACTGCATTGGAAGTATTCAGCAAAGCTAAATAAGGATAAGCATTAATAATATCGTTACCTACATTGAAATTCTCATTACCGGTTAGTCCGTAGCTGACTCTTAATTTTAATCTACTCAAAAAACCATTTCCTCCCCCTAAGAAGTCTTCATTGTGTACATTCCAACCTACCGAAACAGCAGGGAAATCACCCCACTTGGAGCGTACTCCAAAAACGGAACTAGCATCTCGTCTATAGGAAGCATTCACTAAATATTTATTACCGAAAGCATAATTAGCTCTTACAAAATAACCAACCTTATTTCTTTCCACATTGATTTCTTCAAATTCTGATACGCTAGTCGCTCCTTGTAGATTTTTAAGCAAATCATTAGCGAATCCCGTACCCGTAATATCACTATTTTCAGCCTGCCTTCTTTGAATGGTCACCCCTGCGAGGGCACTTATTTCATGATTGCCAAAAGTCTGATTATAATTTAAGGTGTTATCTGAAATAATTCTAGTTTGGACTCTCTCCTGCAAATTATATTGCGCTCTACCCGGATTAGAATGATGCTGCGTTCCATCATATCTCGTTCTTTTGCGTTGTTCTAAAGTTACACCGAGGGAGGTTTTTGCTATAAGACCATCCGCAATTTTATACCGCAAGTAGGTTGACCCTAACACTTTAGTTTTATATTCAAAATGCTCTCTTTCTACATATTGCGCATAGGGATTCTGGTCTCCTGAAGTACGAGGGCGACTATCACTTCCATCACCCGTATAATCAATTTCTCTTAAATGGTCTTCTCGGAAGTAGTCACCAACTTGAACATCTGGATATCTGTTTCTATCAACAAATGGCAGGGTCTCCTCTGTATGATAAATCAATAACCAAGGAGATTGTCTGATAGGATTGTGAATAGAAGTGGGCAATCGTCTTCTCTTTGAATAAGATGGAATCGCCTTGACGCCAAACTTCAACCTATCACTGATTTTCGTATCCATCTTTAAGCTAATAGAATACAGTTTGTAGTCATCCGTTATCACCACCCCTTCATCGTGAAGATATCTTAATGAGGTGCTGAATGTTGTGTTCTCATTTCCTCCTCTGGCAGAAAAGGAATGACTGTTAATATTACCTCCATCAAAAAACACATCTTGCCAATCTCTATCAACGCCTGTTATGGAAACCAAATCTTGTGCATAAATAGTCGTATTAGAAAGCTCTCCGCTCTCCGCGAACTCAAAATCCGCCCAATTGGCAACACTCTTTTTATATTCTTCACTTCCAAAAGCCTCTTTTCGACCATAGTAAGCCTCGTAACTAAATTTTGTCTTTCCAGCTTCCCCCCCCTTTGTCGTAATTAGAACAACACCATTAGACCCTTCACTACCATAAATGGCGGCGGATGCGGCATCTTTTAAAATTTCAAAGGATGCGATATCGTTGATATCCAAATTACTTAAAAAATCAGGGTCAACAACTAAGCCGTCAACCACAACAGCAGGTCCAGACGCAGCGTTAATTGAACCAAATCCTCTAACGGTAATGGTAGGGGCATCACCCGCCTCCGCAGAGGTTGCCTGAATATTAACTCCAGACACCTGACCAATAAGTGCATCATCAACCCTCGCCACAGCTATTTGGTCTAGATTTTCATTTTCAACTTTGGATACAGAACCTGTTAAGTGTGATTTTTTCTGGGTACCATAACCAATAACAACCACTTCGTCCAATTGAGCAATATCTTCACTCAATCCTAAATTAATGACTGTTTGGTTAGTAATCGGCACTTCTAAATCTTTATAGCCTGTATAAGAAAAAACTAAGGTTTCTCCTTCATTAGCTTCAATTGAAAACTTACCGTCAACGTCAGTTACCGTCCCTCTTGAAGTTCCTTTTACCACCACATTTACCCCAATTAGAGGTTCGCCATTACCTGTATCTGTAACAGTACCAGTTATGGTATGCTCAATTTTTTCTCCAGAAGAGTAATTGTTTATTATATTTATATCCCCTCTGGAGAAAATTGGGAAAAAAAATACTAAAAAGGAGACCAATCCAATAAATTTGATACCTTTCCAATTTTCTGTTAATGTGGCCATAATAATTTAATGTTTTATGGTTGTTTTTAATCGGAGCTTGTGTAGAAAGTATTCGTGTTTGAAGGTAGTCGCCTTATTTATTTGGCTGATTCGAATCAAACAAAATTTTGTACTGATTCAGATTCAAATTACATGGAACCCGTCCAATAAATCTGGCAACTAAGAGTGATAATTAACTTTCTATACAAGCTCTACATTAAGCAAATAACTCTTGAATTATAAGTACCAACCCTGAATCGAGAAAAGCAACATTTATTCTTCAATTTAGGTCATTTTCAAACCTATAAATTCAAGTAAGCTAAAATCTTATTGGTTAATACCCCGCATTCTGTGTAACCACACCATCGCTTGCTAGCACTTCTGAATTTGGAATTGGAAACAAATGATAATTACTATTAATCGTTTCTCCCATTTCAGCGTCAACAGTACCTGTTCTCACCAAATCAAACCATCTCTGTCCCTCCAAAGCCAACTCTATTCTTCTTTCATCATAAATAGCTTGTCTTACTAAAGCCTGCGTATTAAGAACTGTGTGATCCAGAGGATTTAATCCAGCCCTGGTTCGAATAGGATCTAATACATCGAGTACGTCTTCAGCAGAAGCACCAGTTTCATTCAATGCTTCTGCATACAATAGAAGAACATCTCCTAATCTCAGTTCAATCCAGTCCTGATCAAGACCGCCCCATTTTATGCCTGTCATGTTTGCCTCATCAATGGTTAGTGCTCTTCTCAAATCCGTATTACCCCCGTCAGCTGCTTCAATGGCATCAAAAGCGGCAATTAAGTCCGAATCTAAAGGCTGAAGAGATTTTGTATCGCCTCCACTAAACCATCCCGGAAACCCGGTAAAATCGTATTCATCATCTATGGAAGTTGACAATTGGGTGGCAAATATGATTTCTGGATTCAAATCATTCGCCTCACCAAAAATATCAGCAAAGTTGGCTTGTAAACTAATCCCAGCAGCAGTAACTCCGTTTACCACGGCAGCCAGTTGTGTTTCAGCACTGCTAAAATTGCCTATGTGCATGTAAACTTTACCCAACAATCCCTGAGCTGCGATTTTAGACGCTCGACCATTTGCTATTTCAGTATTATCTAAAGCCGCGATTGCATTCTGAAAATCAGGAATGATCACATTATTATAAACACTAGCAGCTGGTTGTCTTGCTAATATAGATTTATCTGACACGCTTGGTGAAGCAGATAAATTCACGACCACATCACCAAAAACCTGTACGAGTTTGAAGTAAGATAAAGCCCTTAAGAATTGAGCCTCACCTATCTCAGTAGCATCTGAAGAGTTTTCGATTACATTATTCGCACTTAGTATTGACTTGTACAAATTGCTATAGAAAGGACGAAAAAATTGCTCTACCAAATCTCCACCTGCTAAATCTGCATTGAACCTGTCAAATGCAGGATATGGTTCTTCGAACATAAACATATTGTCAGCCCTAAAGTCGCCCATGATTGCCATTGGCGTAGCTGAAGCCTGCTGATAATAATATGCCGCATTCAAAACTCCTTCAAAAGACGTCAAAGAACTAGCTTCAGCATCTAAAGTTGGCAGTTGATTCAAATCATTGTCACATGCTGTCAACAGTAACAATGAAATTAATGTTATATATAAATTTTTCATTGTTTTATTATTTTATTACTTAAGGGTCAGACTACAGGTGTTAGGGGTCAGAGAGTTTTGCCTGACTTTTGACCCTTGGTTTCTGACTCCTAGTCAGTTATTAAAAATTAATGTTTAGGCCCAGCGTAAAACTTCTAACAATTGGGCTTGCACCTTCCTGATACCCGTACGTAGTAGGTCCTAGATAACCGTTATTCGTAATCTCTACACCCTCAGGATTAAATGAGGTGTAATTGTCCGCCATTAAATACAACAAATTGGTGGCTGCAACATATATTCTGGCAGAACTTAAAAACCCTAGTGTGCCAGATGATTCTGGATTGAAATTATAACCTAAAGTCAGGTTTCTCAATGCTATATAAGAAGCATCCTGCATCATTGAACCATGTACATTTCTGGTCTGCCTATAATGCTGTCCATTATGATCCGCAATGCCGTCGCTCTCAACATCAAAACTAGGTCTTGTTCTGTCGCCAAATTGTGATTTCCAGTAAATCGGATCAATGTTAAAAACTTCTGCTCCCTGAGATCCTTGAAACTGGAGTGACAAGTCAAAATCCTTATAACTCAATGAAGTATTCAAACCCCAGTAAAAATCTGGAGTAGCTGATCCCAACTTGACATAATCATTTTCGGGATCAATTGCACCATCCCCATTTTGATCTACGACATAATACATTGAGCTTCCGAATCCAATATTTCTCGACGGATCTGCAATATGTATCGTTTCAACCTCTCCAGTAGTTTCATATCCCCACATTTCACCAATTTCTCCACCAACATAATTTCTAAACTGTGGGCCTCTACCACTAGGACCTCCATAAACTACATGAGGCAATGCATCCAAATCACCCAAGCTTGTGATTTCGGTATTGACTGTAGATAGATTGGCACTAACATCCCAACGAAGATTACCATTATTGATTACTGCTGCACCTAGCTCAAACTCCAATCCGGAACTGGTCACATCACCGCGATTAAGTACGATGGAAGGTGTACCTAATACTTCAGAAACACTTTGATTAATCAACATGTCTTCGATATCGGAAGTATAATAATCAATACCCAAGGTGAAACGATTCTCAAGGAAACCTAAATTAATACCATAGTTGGTTTCGGTATTGCTTTGCCAGGTCAAATCCGGGTTTGACACATTACTAGGAATAAGAAATCCAGTTCCGAAAATGGTTGGTTGAGCTTGTAAAAGGCTCAAAGCATCGTAAGACCCTAAAAAAGAAGTAGTCCCTAAAGTCCCCCTGCTGAACCGTAGTTTTAAATCAGTCAGAAAGTCGTTGTTGTAAAATGCTTCGTTATGCACGTTCCATCCTAAAGAAAATGCCGGGAACACTTCGTATCTATTATTACGTCCGAAACGAGAATCACCGTCTCTTCTGACAGATACGGATGCTAAATAACGATTGTCATACGCATAGTTAATTCTTCCAAAAATGCTCCTTCTTGAAACAGTCTCGTCTCTCAGCCTTGTAGTTATATCAGCAGGTTCTAAATACGAATAATTTATAGGTTGACCAATAGGCACATTTGTACCTGTTAAAGACGTTCCCTTTATGTAGAAGTTTTGAAATTCCATTCCGACCACTGCTGATAGGTCATGATTACCGAATACTTTGGCATAATTCAAAGTGGTTTCACTTAATACAGAAGTTCTTTTGAGATCTGTTTGATCTAGATCAGATTGATTAGTACGTTCCCGAGAATCTGCCAAAACTCCTTGATAATAATATGCTTTGCTATCATTAATATCTGCACCCAGAACGGTTTTTATATTCAAGCCTTCTATGATGCTGAATTGTAAATAGGAACTAACGTTACCGAAATACGTTTTTTGAAATCTTCGTGCATTGTCAAACTTCGCTGCCGGACCTGCATCTCCTGATCCTCCAATACCATTTTGGCTTCTACCATAATGCCATTCGTGTGCAATATCACCGGTACTAAATCATAGATACTTGAAGTAATATTTCCTCCTACCTCTATAACCATCGGTCAAATGGCAGCCAATCCCAAAGCCTGTGCTTGTTGATCCAATTGTTGAACGAATGCAATAGATGCGTCTGTATGGTAAATAGGATGAATGCTATACGCTCTTAAAAGATCCCTCATGTCATGAGGTACAATTTCCTGGTGACCATAGAATCCATTAATACTTACTCCAGTCTTGAATCTGTTCCCCAATTTTGCATCAACATTCATACGGCCGTTATACCTTTCAAAACCTTGCTCTCTTACAATACCCTCCGTGTTTAGATAGCCCAAGGAGGCAAAGATATTTACATCTTCACTCCCTCCGGTAACACTAAAGTCATGGCTTTGACTTGTGCCTGATCGGAACAACCAATCCTCCAAACTCACCACATCAGGTGCATTTGCGTAGGCATTTAACCTATAATTCAATAATGCAGGATCAATTTCGGAAAGGTCATAAGCATCTGTTTGTAATTCGGCCGCCCATTCTGAAGCTGTCTTAAGCATTTCAATGTCCTTTACATACTTGTTTGAAGTGCTTACGTAAGCATTATAACTAAATTTGGCTTTCCCTGATTTTCCCTTTTTAGTCGTAACCAGAATAACCCCATTTGCTCCTCTGGAACCATAAATAGCAGCGGAAGCGGCATCTTTTAATACCTCTAAACTTTCAATATCATTTGGGTTAATCGTGGCCAAACTTCCTGAAATCGGATAGCCATCCACAACAATTAGCGGATTGGAGTCCCCTGAAAGCGATGAAGCTGCTCTAATTTGAATCTTTGGGTCTGCCCCTGGTTCACCGCTTTGATTTTGAATCAAGACACCTGGTAGCTTGCCTGCTAAGGCATCATCCACCCGATTAGCCTGAATAGCTGCGATATCAGCACCTCCTACCTGTGCAATTGCACCTGTATTGTGCGACTTTTTGCGTGTACCGTACCCTACTACGACTACTTCATCTAACAATTCTCCTTCATTTAATCTTACATCAATTACGGTTTGTGTACCAACCGTAATTTCTTTATTTTGAAATCCAGTATAACTAAACTCTAGAATGTCTCCTTCATTAGCTTCAATAGAATATCTGCCATCAAGGTCGGTAATAGTACCAGTAGAAGTCCCTTTAATGATAATATTGACTCCAATTAAAGGTTCTTCAGTTGTTGCATTAGTAACAGTACCTGTGATGGTGTTAACAATTTTCTTTTCCGAGTCAATGTTGTTATTTGAATAAGTATCTCCTCTGGAGAATACTGGAAAGAGCAGCATCAAAATGGCGAGGGTCCACGCAAATTTGATGCTGTCCAAATTTTTTGTTAACTTGTCCAACATAATTCAATGATTTTTATTGTTTTATAAAAGGCTCACTGGCAAGCGAGCTTCATCAAGCATGTAACTTCTTGATTTTCAGAAAAAAGCCCCTTCAAAGTTACAGACAACTTCGATTTACGGCATTTTAGTATCATGTGAATGTGCCAATTCTAATTTACTAAATGTCATGGGCTGAACGTCAGAAGTTATAGACAAAGAGTTAGCAATTTATTGTTAACTCTTTTTTAATGTATAACTATAGTCAATAACATCCTTTAAATGCGCTCGCATTGCCTGAGCTGCCAAATCAGGCTCTTTGTCAACGATGTGTTGCAAGATAATTTTATGCTCTTCCAAAGCCTGATAAAAACGCCCATCTTTGCAGATGTCCAATTCTGTAAAGCTGTGGACGATGTCAGGAGTAATAATAAGCATTAAGGAAGTCAAAACACTATTTTTGCTTGCTTCTGCAATTTTCAAGTGAAATAATAAATCTTCTTCCACCGCAGGATTTCCTTTTTCGACCTCGACAGCGTAGGCATCCAGGGCTTTTTGCATGGTAATAATGTCATCTATCGTGCGTCTTCGAGCAGCCAAAGCAGCGGCTTGTGTTTCGAGTATGACCCGCGTTTCTATAAGTGCAGCAAAATCGCTAGCTTCTAGTTTCAAAACATCTGTAATTAAGCCTTCTAGTGCAGCAATGCCGATGCCAGCAACAATGGTACCACTTTGGGGAAGGGTTTTGAGAATACCATAAAATTCTAATTTAGCGATTGCATCCCGAACGTAGGTTCGTCCAACTCCTAATCGCTCCGCCAGTTTTCGTTCAGAAGGCAAGCGGTCTCCAGGTTTTAGTTGCCCAGAGGTAATTAAGTCCCTGATTTGCCGAATGATTTTATCTACAGATAATTCAATTTCTATTTCTTTAAAATTCTCTAACATACTAAATTTCGATATGTATAATAATTGCAGTAATTGGCTTTAATTTTGATCGGTTAAAAATTGGTTGACCAAAATAAGATAAAACAAAAGTAATATAAAAAATTGGTTGACCAAATTTTTTACAATTTTTTTTGCCTCTAAAATAAAAGCTAAGAAGCTTTTCTAATGCTCACCTCTAAATTTAGCTTGAAAAAGTTATTTTTAAGAACTATCTTTCCGGCAAGAGTATAGTTTAATAACAAATGGTCAACTTAACTATTAAACCTAAAAAAGCAGGCAAGCTTGCAAATCAGCTTTATGAGCAAATTCTTGGGTGGATTATGTCCGGAATGCTCCAGGAAGGAGATAAATTGCCCTCTGAAAATGAATTATGCAAATCTTTTCAGGTATCCAGACCAGTTGTTCGAGAAGCAATAACTAAGTTGCAAGCTGACGAGCTGGTGTTCACTAAGCAAGGTCTTGGTACATTTGTACAGCATAGCCCACTGAAAGACTTGGCTCGCTTTGCTTCTGCCAATGATATAGCGAATATTTTGCAAAGCCACGAAGTTAGAATGGCTTTGGAAGGGGAGGCAGCAGCACTAGCGGCCACTAGAAGGTCTAATGTCCAGTTTTTGAAAATTAAGGAAGCTCTCCAAACCATGCAAACAGACTTTAGTGCAAAAAGACTTTCTATACAAGCGGATTTTGATTTTCACCTGAGAATAGCTCAAGCTACTGACAATGAAATTTTCGTCCAATTGCTAGAAGATAGCCATATAGGCCTTAAGAAGACTATGGCAGTTGCCCAGAATTTGTCAAGAGAAAGCATCAAAAATAATATCGCCCCTACTCGCAACCTCGAAGTGCTGGAAGAACATCAAAAAATATTGAATGCTATTGAATTGCAAGACCAAGAGGCTGCTCGCTTGGCTATGCGTTATCATATTGCCAGAATCAAGCAAAGAATCATAAATGTCCAAAAGAGCGAAGGTAAGTCATAATTATAAATGCAATAAAAAAATAGGCTTTCTTTGCACTAACCTCGCGATCGGAATAACTTTGATGGTAAGGAAGAAGCTCCTTATAATAATGTTGGTGCTAGCATCTATATTGCATTTTTTGCCCTCCATGTTTCAAACTCCGCCGCTGTACGCTCCAATGTTGGGGGGTATAAACCTATGACCGATCGACCTTCTAATACTTTTTCCATTACGAACTCTTCGAAGATAGTCATTCGCACTGCCTCATTGGCGACCTCCTCCACCAAATGTGCAGGAATGACCATAACACCATCATTATCCCCAACTATTATGTCTCCAGGAAAAACAGCCTACATCCCCACAACCGATCGGTACGTTAACATCAATAGCTTGGTGAAGCGTCAAATTAGTAGGAGCAGAAGGCCTATTATGATAGGAGGGTATAGCTAGTTTGGCAATTTCGGCGGAATCTCTGAATCCACCATCCGTAACAATACCGGCGACCCCACGCATCATTAGGCGAGATACTATATATAGAACCTGCCGAAGCTGCTCGGCAATCCTTTCGACTATCAATAACCATAACCGCTCCTTGAGGACAAGACTCTACCGCTGCTCGTTGCGGGTGCTTTGGATCCTGGAAGACCTTGATAGAGTTTAAGTCTTCTCGAGCTGGAATATATCGCAATGTAAAAGCTTCCCCAACCATAGTGGAACTTCTTGGTCTTAAAGGTCGAACCTCTTGAATAAATTGATTTCTAAAACCTAATTTGAATAAGCAGGTTGCTATTGTAGCGGTACTAACGGTTTCCAATTTTTTTCGAGTAGCAGCTAACATATCATTTATTGTTTTTATTAGACTTGTTTATTCTAATGAACAAAAGGAATGTTTCGTTTTGTCAAAGAACTAATCTGTATCAAGAGAATCATTGTCTAAGCCATGATAATAGATTTTTTTAACTTGTAATTAAAAATAACAAGTTAAAAATAATAATACCTACCTTTGAAATTTATAATGGCTTTATTCATTAAAGTAATAGAACTGATGAATTGGTAAAAACACATTTTGATGAAAATTATTTCTTTCTTATAAGAAATTGATTATTTAGTATTTTAATACCAAGTTAGAATGAAAACAATCAAACTCGCACTATTTATCCTTAAACGCAAATATAAGGCAATAATTGAAACTTGTAAATTTATTTACAAGTTTTGTATAAAATTATTAAATTTGCCCAAATTTTTTTTGCTATAAAAACTTAAATCACGTGATCGAAAAATCTATATTAGGGGTTGCTTGTATATCTGCTTTTGTAGTGGTTGTACTACTTGCGTTTGGGCATATTGCATCAGCCGGTCCACTGATGCTTCTGGCGTTTTCTGCTGCTGCTATATATGGCTATGTAAATCTTCGCTACAAGAAAATGTCTTTCACGTTTTGGGTTTTTGCCTTTTTGATAGCCGCTCTGTACTATCCCTTTCTGTTTACGGATTGGGGATTTAATACGAAAGTTCTGGTTATCCCGATGTTGCAATTGATTATGTTTGGGATGGGTACGAAGCTAAGTTTGGCAGATTTTAAAAAGGAATTGGAACAACCCAAAGGAATCATTATTGGTACGGCTATGGTTTTTACAATTATGCCACTATTGGGTATTTTGGTAGCCAAGACATTTCAATTTCCTCCTGAAATTGCGGTCGGGGTTATTTTGATAGGAGCCTGTCCAGGTGGGGCTGCCTCTAATGTGATGGCGTTTTTAGCACGGGGCAATGTTGCCCTATCCATAAGTGTGACGACCGTTGCCACCCTTCTTACGCCTATTGTTACGCCTGCCATCATGAAACTATTCGCCCATGAGTTGATAGAAATATCTTTTTTAAAAATGATGTTTTCTAGCTTTAATTTGATTATTGTTCCGATTTCAGCAGGCTTAATTTGTCATACTATTTTGTATAGTAAAGCTGGATGGCTGCAAAAAGATAGTACTATTATTGGCTTGGGGATATTATTTGCAGTAGGGGCTTTAGTAAGCATTTTGTTCCCTTTTCTGGGATCTTTGCAGTCATTCAACCAGGGCTTATACTGGGTTTTACCTTATCTGCCATTGTTTCTTTTATGAAAGTAATCGTAAAAAAATTAAATGGCCCAGCTAATTGGATGGACAAAATCCTGCCCTCCCTTTCCATGGTAGCCATCTTGCTTTTTGTAACCATTGTCGTTGCCCTCAACAGGGATAAATTATTGGAAGTGGGCTTATTATTGGTGGGGGCTTCGGCAGTCCATAATTTACTGGGTTTTATTTTTGGTTATTTGGGGGCAGTCGAGCGGTTGGCTTATCTGTACAAGACAGTAGAACCTTATCCATAGAAGTAGCACTGAAAAATGGAGGTTTGGGAATGGGCCTGGCACTGGTATGCACTTGGCAATGCCAATGCTGCTTTAGCACCAATTGTTTTTGGAAAATGGATGAATATATCGGGTTCTGCCTTAGCCAATTATTGGCGGGATAAACCTACGGGGGAGAAAACGGTTGTGGCATAAAATTATACGGATGTGAAGTATATTATTTTTTATCCAAAAATTTCATCATGATGACACGACATACCAGACGTTCTTTTTTTACTTCATTGGCAGGCATTTCGACCGTCCACACTATTCGGGTTCTTTTAGAGAATTAATAGCCCCTGAGAGAAACAAAGTCAAAATAACGGATATCAAAACCATGATGCTTCAAGGACCCCGCACCTATACGCTGGTAAAAGTGGAACGGATGCTGGGTTATTTGGTATCGCCGAAGCGTATGGCTCTCCTGGCTTGGGGTTCGGGAGGAGATTTATGGGCTTCGAGAATTGTTTATTGGAAAAGACCCTTTACAAATAGACCGATTATATACGGGGTATCGCTATACGGATGGCAGTGCCCATGCCCAGCAACGGGCCATGAGCGGTATAGAAATGGCACTTTGGGATTTGGCAGGTAAAATCTTGGATGTGCCCACCCATTCTTTATTGGGCGGTAAGTTTCGGGATAAGGTACGCTTGTACGACCATCATGTGCCCAAGGACTATAATGATAAAATAGCCTGCAAAGATTGGGCAGAGGGAAGTGAAAGAACGCGCCAATGGCATTTCTATTCATAAATTTGGATTGCCCCGTACCAATGCTTCTAACGACATTGGTTACGACCCTTCTAATCGGCTACTATCCAGTAAAGGATTAAGGTTATTGATAGAAGGATATGAAAATGCCCGAGATGCGCTTGGTTGGGAACATGACATTATGATAGGTTGCCATTGGGAGTTTGATTTACGCCACTTCCATTGACTTAGCCAGAGGGCTGGAATCCATCAAACCCCTTTGGTTAGAAGACCCCCTTCCCGTACCTTATACAGAAAGCTGGAATCGCCTAGCGGAAATGTCTCCCGTTCCAATATGTACGGGAGAGAACTGGATGCGACGCTCCGAGGCTTTGCCGTTTATCACCAATGCGGCGATAGATATTGTCCATCCTGACTTGCGAAAATTCAAGGTGGGTTTTTAGAAAATAAACGATTGGCGGATTTAGCAGATTTATATTCCTTGCCAGTAGCTAATCATAATACGGGAAGTGTTGTCAACGGAATGGCTTCTGTCAATTGGGCTGCTTCCATTAGGGATTATTTAGCCTGTGAGACCATGTACTTTGACGAGCGGGTGGATGGATGATGTCATTCTCCATGTTGAACCTTTGTGTAAGGATGGATTTGTAGAAGTACCCGACAAACCAGGTTTAGGGATTGAATTGAACCCTGAGTGTGGTGAAGGCGCATCTGGTTCCAGGAGAGGTTTGGTGGGGGTAATAATGGGATAAAAGAAAAAATATTATCATGAAAATAATCCATCTTCCTCTATCTCTAATCCTTGTACTCTTATTAAGTATCGCTTCCTACAAAGGCTATACACAAGCTAAAAAGCAACAACATCCCAACTTAATTGTTACCTCCAAGGGGATGCAATTGATTAAAAACAATTTGGGAAAATATCCTTTGATAGATAAGTCCATCGAGGAAATCAGGGCATTAGTGGACCAAGAACTTCTTCAGGAAATGGAAATCCCTGTTCCAATAGACCCAGCAGGGGGATTCACTCATAAAAAACACAAAAGCAATTATTGGACGATATATCGGGCAGGCTTGGTCTATCAAATACCAGGAGCAAAAAAAATATGCGGCTTATGTACAAAAAATGCTGCTTACCTATGCCAACATGTTCCCAACCTTAGGACTGCACCCTGCACAAAAATCTTACTCTCCTGGAAAGTTATTCTGGCAAGCGTTGAATGATGCCATGTGGACGGTGCATGTGATTCAGGGTTATGATTGTGTTTATGATGTGCTTTCGGCAAAAGATAGAGCAATAATAGAGGGGAATTTGTTGCGACCAATGGCTGATTTTTTATCGGTAGGGTCGCCCAAAATATTCAATAGGATACACAATCATGGCGTTTGGACCGTCGCTGCGGTAGGCATGACGGGGTATGTATTGAAGGACCAGGAATTAGTTGACCGAGCCTTTAATGGCGTAAGCATTGATAAAAGGCTGGAAACGTTTAAAACCGAAGATTATAATGACAAGGCTTTAAAAGGCTTTGATGAAAATGCCAAAGCTGGATTTTTTGTCCAATTGGACCAATTGTTTTCTCCTGATGGCTATTATACAGAAGGACCTTATTACCAGAGGTTTGCCATATTGCCCTTTGTGCTATTTGCACAGACTATCCAAAATAATCAACCCGATATAAAGATATTTGAATACCGAGATAATATTATTCAAAAAGCAGTACATACTGCCTTGCAACTTTCTTACACCGATGGCATCTTTTTCCCTTTTAATGATGCCCTAAAAGGCATGGCAGTAACCTCTCCTGAATTGGTAACCGCCTTAGATATTGCCTACCATGCTTACCCTTCCAACCCTGAGCTATTGGACATTGCTAAGCGTCAGGATAGGGTATTACTGAGCGAAGCGGGGTTTAAAGTTGCCAGAGATGTATCAGAAGGAAAGGCAAAGCCCTTTCAATGGGTTTCCGTAAATCTTAGCGATGGGGCTAAGGGAAAGCAGGGAGGGGTTGGCATATTGCGGCATGGTCCTTCCTCCGACCAATTATGCCAAATTATGCGCTATACTTCTCATGGATTGGCTCATGGGCACTATGATAAACTCTCCCAATTATTATATGATAATGGCCATGAAATATTTCAGGATTACGGGGCTGCCCGTTTTGTCAATGTCATTCAAAAAAGAGGGGGCCGCTATTTGCCAGAGAATACGACTTGGGCAAAACAAACCATTGCCCATAATACAGTGGCCATTGATGAGCAATCCCATTTTGGTGGAGATATAGAAGTATCTTCTTTACACCATCCAGAACTGTATTTCTATGATGCCTCCAAGCAGAATTATCAAATCATGAGTGCCAAAGAACACCATGCCTACCCAAATGTAAGTATGCACAGAACCATGATATTGGTAACGGATAGTACGCTAACCAAACCATTTGTGTTAGATATTTTTAATGTGGCTGCAGATTCAATGCATCAAATGGATTTGCCTTTTCATTACAAAGGACAATTTATTAACCTTTCTCAGGATTATGAAGTATTAACAGATGCTTTAAAACCTTTGGGAAAGGCAAATGGCTATCAACATTTATGGCTGGTCGGAAGAGGTAAGACAACCACCCCTCAAGCTGCTTTTACCTGGTTGAATGGTAATAGATTTTACACCTTAACTACCGTCACCGACCAGCAAACGGAACTCTTGTTTTGCCGATTGGGAGCCAATGACCCAGAATTTAATTTAAGACCCGACCCTAGCTTTATTATCCGACAAAATGAGACAAAGCACCATACTTTCGTCAGTACCATTGAACCACATGGCTCTAAAAATCCCGTTACTGAATTGACGTTCCAATTAGAAGGGGATATAAAAAATATAGCAATTATTCATCAAGATACTGAATATATTGCAATCAAAATTTCATTCCTAAACCAAAAAATGGTAGCCATTCTTTCTTTAATGGATAATGCAACCCAACGCACTCACTCGCTTCCTATTAATGGAAAATTATGGGAATGGAAAGGACCATATATGCAACAATTTTTAGGGCGGGGCTAATTTCAAAAATTACTGTATTATTAAATTGCTAAATTGCTGAGATACTGATAATTTTAGCCCCCAAGCACAACCCAGTATTTCGATTATATAGTATGATGAAATAAAAAATTATGGCAAGATTTTCAAAAATAGATGTTTTACAAATAGCGATGTTACAGGGCATGATTCCCTTGTTTTATTATCCAGACATTAGGGTAGGAAAACAAGTGCTGCAAGCCTGCTATAATGGTGGCTCCAGGATACTGGAATTTACCAACCGAGGAGATTTTGCCCATGAAGTATTTGGAGCGCTTAATAAATATTGCGCAAAAGAACTGCCAGAGATGATACTCGGCGTTGGATCCATAACGGATGCCGGTGCTGCGGCTTTATTTATGCAATTGGGAGCAAATTTTATTGTTTCTCCTTCTATTCGAGAAGATATTGCAAAGGTTTGTAATCGCCGAAAAATTCCCTATATGCCCGGTTGCGGTACGCTTAGCGAAATTGGGAAGGCAGAAGAATTGGGCTGCGATATTGTCAAACTTTTTCCTGGGGCAAGCTACGGACCCGGATTTGTAAAAGCCATAAAAGGACCACAGCCCTGGACGAGTATTATGCCAACCGGGGGCGTTAGCCCCGATAAAGAAAATCTACGAGCTTGGTTTGATGCAGGCGTTATTTGTGTGGGAATGGGCTCTAAATTAATCAGTAAAACTATTATCGAAAAGGAAAATTTTGCAAAATTGGAACAGACGGTAAAAACGACATTAGCCCTAATAAAAATGCTTAAAGGATAGAATACCTTGTTAAATATTTTCAGTAATATGGGGAAATACCTTGTAAAACATTACATAAGCCATTAACAGGGTTAGACAGAGATTAAAAACTTGTCCAATTATGTAAAGCAGTAATGGTTTTCCTCCGACAAAATGTTGCTTTAATTCTTTAAAATTAATGGACAAACCAATGCTGGCAAAAGCTAAACAGAATAACCAACCCCGAATGTTCTTGGTAAAAGCCCCAATCACTCCCTGGTCAATTAGAGTATAGGCCTTATTATCGCCAATTACTGTATAAACCAGCGAAAATAAAATGGAAGCGCCAATAAATCCCAAAATGAATTTGGGAAATCGCTTCCAGATTTCTCCCCACCCAATTATTGCCTTTTCCATTTTTTCTACTTTGGTAGCAAAATAGACGGCTACCCCAAAAGCGATTATTCCGATTAAAATATTCTGAATCATTTTTATAGTTGCGGCTACGCTAAGGGCTTTTTCTCCAAGAAAAGCTCCCGCAGCAACCACCGCTCCTGTAGCATCCACCGTTCCTCCAATCCATGCACCGCCCAATATTTCCGGCATTCCTACGTAGTTGATGAATGCGGGCTCAGCGATCATCATGATAGAAGTAAAAATCATCGATAAGCCAATGGCTATGGTTAACTCTTCTTTAGTGGCTTTACAAGCAGCGGCGGTTGCAACTGCTGCCGATACACCGCAGACAGACATATCCGCAGAAATGGTCATGTTTAAGGTTTTGGAAGAGATTTTTAATATTTTTTGGCCAAACCAAAAAGTAGTAATCAACACAATTGGGGTGACTACCCAGGCTACAAAAATACCCGGTAATCCGATTGCCAATATTTTTCCCAATAAAATTTCCGCTCCCAGAATGACCAGCCCCGTTTTTATATAGAACTCTGTGTGTAGTGCTGTTTTGGCCCAGTTGGGGGTACCAATGGTATTGCTTATTAGCAAACCGAGGATAATTGCCCAGGCTGCATATCCAAAGCCGATGGCTTTCATATTCGCCTGTTCTCCTAATAAATAGGCTAGGATGCCTATTAAAAAAACAAATGTAAAGCCTTTAGCAAAGGATAAAATCGAGACTCCCATAAAAGAAGACCCTAACCCAAAAAGGATCAAAAAAACAAGGAATAAATGGAGTAGCCAGGGGAATTTATTGCTTGCTTTGATCTCATATTTTTTTCTAATATTATCTACTGCCTTTTTGGTTGCTCGCCAATTGGCAATACTTTTTATAGCAACGGCATTGCTCGTCTCATTTGCATAATTTGCCATTTTTGCCTGTTGGTCTTGTCGGAGCGCGAATGTTTTAGCCGTTTTTTCTTGTATCAAAGCCTCCTGATATTTTTTTTCTAAGGCAACTTTTTTTGCCTTTGCTGCACTTTTGGTAGTAAGGAAAGCATCCAAAGGATTATTTTCCCAGCTTCTGGGTTTTCCCGTAAGGTTTTTTAGAAATTTTCCGATTGGTTGCTTACTGCTTTTTATTTTTTGTTGTTGGTCGAAGGCATCAAACCAAATCATCGTTTTGTAAGGCGCATTTTTGTGCTCTTCTGCCATTTGGGTCTCTAGTTTCAGATGTTGTGCATCCAAATTTTCGGGCGCATTGATAAAAAAGACAATTAACCCGACAATTAGGAAAGTAGTACCAATCCAGATAGCCCAATAATCACTTTCGGTCAATAGTGCCGATTTTGCCATGGTTTTCAGTTTTGATAAGCACCAAAAGAATCCCTTGTCTTGTTACTTGCACAAAAAAAAGTAATTTAGCTGAAAAAATAACTAAGTTGTACAAGATTGCGTTTAAATTTTACCGGCCAATTGAATATTTTTAAAAGACTTGCTATGAATAGAAATATACTTGTGTTTTTTGCCGTAGGCGCTGCACTTTCTCTCTTTGCTCAACAGCCTGCCCAGTATAGCTTGTATATGTTTAATAAATTTTCTTTTAATCCGGCCTATGCTGGAATGGACCATTCACTAAGCATTACGGGAGTGTATCGAAAACAATGGTCGGGCTTTCGCGATAGCCCAGTGACACAAAATATTAACATTCATGCACCATTATATGTGTTAAGTGGCGGTATTGGCATAAATGTTGAGAATGATAAACTAGGTTTAGAGCGAAACCTGTTAGCTACCCTTTCTTATAACTTTCAACTCCCCGTAGGCGATATAGGTGTTTTAGCAATAGGAGCGAGTGGAGGCATTTTTCAAAAAAATCTTGATGGCGAGAGAATTAGAACTCCTGAAGGTATCTATGAGGACGGCGGAACGGTTATTATCCACAATGATAACTTGCCTTTGCCAACGACCGAAGTGAGTGAAATGGCTCCTACCTTTAATGCGGGCATTTATTTCCAATCAGAGACATTTGAAGCAGGCATTTCTGCTATACATATTCAGGAACCGATTATTCAGGGGGACTTTTTTTCTACTAAATTAAGTCGTAACTATTTCTTGACAGCAGCGTACCAGTTTGATTTGCTAAGGCGCATTTCAGCACATCCCTCTTTACTGGTAAAAACGGACGGAACAGAGTGGCAGACAGAGGCTTCTTTATTGTTCAAATATAATGACAATATATTTATAGGCGGTTCGTTTAGAGGATATAATTCTAATACGGTGGATGCGGCTGGCTTAATAGTTGGTTTTAATATCAATGAAAAAATTACAATCGCTTATGCCTACGATTATACCCTTTCGGCTTTGGATGTAGTGAGCAATGGCAGTCACGAAATTATGGTAAATTATAACCTGAATCAGGAGATTGGAAAGGGGAAATTGCCCAAAATCATTTTCAACCCTCGATTTATTGAAAAGTAAGAGAACGTAGGAGTGCGAAGCAGGCAACTATTCTCAACCTAAAAGAGGAAATTTGTAAGATGGATTACAAAAAACTGGAATAAAGGAAATTTCCTCCGTTTTTTTTTTTCGTTTTACACTAAGAATAAAATTATAGGCGTTTTAAGGGCGCAGCGTGCAAAGTGGATGTAAGTAGGTTTGCGAATGCTGGAGTGTCCTTATTGGGAATAAGATTATATCTTTGCGGCAAAATTGAGATTTGTCGCCAATCATTAAGTTTAATATTTTTTTATTTTTTGAAATAATAGGTAACCGTCTATCTTTACGGTCATTTTTGGGGGCTGCCCTAACAAATAAGGTAAATAATGAGCGTCAACATGAGAAAAATTTCAAGAGTTTTATTTTCCTTGGTTTTATTGTATGCAATAACTACTTCTTGCGGACGAAAAGATGGTGGGGAATTAATTGGCGTGTTAGATCGCCCGAGTTGGAAGGGAATTAATCCTTATGGAATGGTTTATATTCCTTCTGGCACCTTGCACATTGGACCCGCAGACCAAGACTTGAGAAGTACTTACACTCAAAGACCTAAATCTATTTCGATTCAGGGCTTCTTTATGGATGATACAGAGATCACCAATAATGAGTATCGCCAGTTTGTCAATTGGGTGCGGGATAAAAAAGCCCATGAATACCTGGAGCATTACATAGAAGACGATGAAGGAAATGAAGAAATTGACTGGGATTATGACATTGACTGGGAAGATGAAGGTCTAGAAGACCTCTTTTATGAGGATGAAAGCTTCATCTATACAGGTGACGAAGCAGACATGGGCGGCAAAACCATCAATATTGATAAACTAGTTTATGAATATAAAACCTATGATTGGAAAGGGGCTGCCAGAGCTAAAGATTTTTCCAGCATAGAAAAATATTCGAAAGATCACGCGGTCAATATCTATCCGGACATTTTCTGCTGGATTCGGGATTTCTCCTATTCTTATAACGAGCCGATGACTCGTAATTATTTCTGGCATCCAGCCTTTGATGACTATCCAGTAGTTGGGGTCAATTGGAAAATGGCTCAGGCATTTTGTAATTGGAGGACGGAGCTTTGGAATAATTTCAAAGCCACGCAAAAAGGAGAGGTCAATACCGAAGATTTTCGCTTGCCAACTGAACATGAATGGGAGTATGCAGCCAGAGGAGGGCATGACTTAGCTCCTTATCCCTGGGGCGGATATTATACCCGAAATGGAAAAGGTTGTCTATTGGCTAACTTCAAACCTGGTCGAGGCAATTACCCTGAAGATGGCGGTCTTTATACCGTAAAAGCGGATATGTATTTCCCGAATGATTACCTTTTATATAATATGTCCGGAAATGTGGCAGAGTGGACTTCCTCTGCTTATTATGAAAATGCATACTCTTTCTTGCATGATTTAAATCCAGATATTCGGTATGATGCCAATGACGAAGATTATGAAGCTGACCAAAGAAAGGTAATTAGAGGGGGCTCCTGGAAAGATGTAGCCTATTTCTTGCGTTGCGGAGTGCGGCACTGGGAGTATCAGGATACGACCAAATCTTATATTGGATTCCGATGCGCCTTGACCTTTTTGGGACGCTCTATTAATGATTTTTAATTTGCGCCGGTGAGTACATTTTAAATAAAAAATCAGGTGGTACGGATAATAATATTCGTACCATTTTGATTGTAAAGAGGTAATGGGGGTTATATTATTATTTTTAAACCTGTGATTTTACAATATTTCCATTGATCTATTAGTTACTTTTTCTAAAAAGGACGTTATAGTAATAATTAAAAAATAAATTTCAATAACAATTTTAAATAACCTACAAGATTAAATAAGTTATGAGCTTTGTAAAGACAAAAGGATTCAAGTATTTTAAGAATTTAATTATTGGTGTTGGTGCCTCTATTGTATTAGTTGGTGCATTGGCAAAGTTATTATCTCATCCCTGGGCAGATTTTATGCTTACTGTTGGATTGCTCACAGAAGCGTTTATTTTTCTTTTCTTGGGTATTATTGGACCTGAGAAAGATTATTATTGGGAAAAATTATATCCTGGACTAGACGATTACGATTCCAGAATTCAGCCTTTAGCTGCTGGACCAGTTGATGAGATTATGCCAGGACTAAATGGAGAAGTAGTAGAACAACAATTGGGAGGTATGTTAACGGAATTACAAGGAATGTCCAAAAGTCTGGGATCCTTGAAAGCTTTACAGGAAGTTGATTTTTCCGGTACAGGAGCGCAGATTAAAACGATGAATAACTTCTATACTAAATTGAACGAAGCAATGGCCGATTTGGCGGATTCTGTTGACGAGACCAAACACTACAAAGATCAATTGACAGCTCTGAATACCAATTTGGGTTCTTTGAATAACGTATATGGCAATATGTTAACTGCTATGTCCAACATTGGAAGGCCTGGAGTTTAAAACAACACATGACAAAGGACGAGATCTGTAGATTCGCCCTTTCATTTTGTTAAAAAATCCTTTTTTTAAATTGGTGTTGTGGATTTGTGATCTACGAGAGAAGTAGTTTAAAACGAATAACAAAAACTATCCATAACCTACTATAAAATTATTACAAGATGTCTATACCTAAGGAACCGCGGCAACTGATGATTAACCTAATGTATTTGGTTTTGACAGCTTTGCTTGCGTTAAACGTTTCTGCCGAAGTAATGAATGCTTTCAAAACAATTGATGAAAGTTTAGTTAAATCTAATGCCACTACTAATAAAGCCATTGACGATCAACAAAAAGCGTTGAATGAACTCTTGAGTGATAAAACAAAAGAGAAATTCAAGCCTCTTGGTGTAGCTGTTCAGGAGATACGAGCAGAAATTGATGCTTTTGGGGAATATGTTGAGGGAATTAAAGATAATTTAATTGATGCGGCTGGAGATGCCAGTGGAACAGTAGATGATGCAGATTATTTATATCCGGAGAATCCAGCCAAAAAAATTCCAAAAGGAAAGAAAAATAAAGATGTAACCACTCGAATTTTGGTCAATGACGGGGTTGGTTCTGAACTAGAGGCCAAAATTGGAGAAGTAAGGCAAAATATTATTGATATTTACACCAAAGTAGTTACCGAAAATGCAGAAACTTTTGACCTGATGACTGCTGGCCAAGTGGATCCAGAAAAAGTTAAAGCTAATGTTAACTCTTTTGCAGAAAATATCTCTTTGGATATTGACCAAAACTGGCAAGAAAAAGCGGAAGGCGATAAAGTTAGCTGGGCGGATTTTCGCTTCCGTCAAATGCCTCTGATTTCCGTTTTACCATTATTAACCAAATTTCAAGCGGATGCTAAAAATGCAGAGGCCTTGGCAGTGGGAAAACTGGCAGAGTTGGCAGGCGGGAAGCAGATTGTATTTAACCAATTCTTTCCAGTAATTAATGCTAAAAAAGCCTATGTTATCAAAGGTGAAAGATTTGAGGCGGACATTTCGTTGGGTGCATACAGTTCCGATATTCCTCCCGAAAATATCAACTTGACTGTCAACGGCGAGCGAATGAGAGTGGGAGAGGACGGAAAAGCGGTATTTTCTGCTGGAACGAGTACAACAGGCACTAAGACGTTGAACCTCACTGCAACGGTCACTAACCCTTTAACTGGAGAAGTGACGAAATCTACTTCTACTTTTGATTATGAAGTAGGGGTGCGTTCTGCAACCGTATCCGCCGACAAGATGAACGTATTTTATATTGGTGTGGATAATCCGATTTCTGTGGCAGTGGCAGGCGTTTCTAGTAATGACGTAAGAGTAAATTGTTCAGGTTGTGACCTAAAAGGAAGTCGGGGTAAGTACGTTGCTACAGCATCCCGACCAGGAGAAGTGACCGTGAATGTTTCTGGCGGCGGATTGCCCAATACGCCGTTTAAATTTAGAGTGAAAAGAATTCCCGACCCAGTTGCTAGATTGGGGAATAAGCCAGATGGCTCTATGGGAAATGGAGAGTTTAAAGTTCAAAGGGGTTTGATCCCTTGGCTAGATAATTTTGATTTCGATGCCAAATGCCAAATTCAAGGCTTTACCTTGACCAGAGTACCAAAGCGGGAAGACCCGATTCAAAATGTGAATGCAGGAGGTACTTTCGATACGAAATCCAAAAGGCTAGCTAGTTTAGCTAAGCCGGGGGATACCTATTATTTTGAAAATGTAAGAGCTAGATGCCCTGGCGATGCAGCCGGACGAAAGATTAACTCTTTGGTATTTAAAATAAAATAGAAAAGTACAACGGAGATGTTAGGCTGTTGGTTTATAAAAAACTGTCATCCTTTGAGCAGATCATTTTTTGTAGCATACTTTTTGCCTTTGTACAGACGTTTTAAGAACGTAGATTTTTAAATTAAACTTATAAATCCGGTTATGAATAGTAAATTCTTTATTGGATGCCTTTGGTGCATTTTTGCTTTTCAAGTAGCCAATGCCCAGGTCCCCAGAGATGTGCGAACAGAAGCTGGAGCAGTCGAAACAGATGAATTTGAGGCTCCTTTGGACGATATTGTCGAAAAGCGAATCGTGCATGAAAGAAGGGTGCTGCCCTATGATCCTATTCGGGAGGCGGATATTTTTTGGGAAAAGCGCGTTTGGAGAGTGATTGATGTCCGAGAAAAGATGAATCTTCCTTTTGCTTATCCCGAAGAGCCGCTATTTTCGATTTTGATGGACGCAGCAGAAGAGGGAGAAATCATTGCTTATGACACGGAAGATGATAAATTTTCTTATCCACTTGAGCCGGAGGAAGTCGCCTCTATGGGTGCGACGATTGATACGATCATTACTTTCGATCCAGAAACGTATGAGGAACAAATTCAAGTCGTTGCCAATGAGCTGAATCCTGAAGACATTAAGCAATTTAGACTCAAAGAGGTTTGGTTTTTTGATGAAGAATCTTCTACCTTACAAGTCCGGATTTTGGGAATTGCTCCCCTGAAGGACGAATATGACGAAAATGGCAATTTTAAATATACTATTCCACTATTTTGGGTCTATTATCCAGAATGCAGGGAAGTGCTGGCGCGATATAAGGTCTTTAATCCAGATAATGATGCCAGTCCCATGACTTGGGAAGATTTATTTGAAATGCGTTACTTTTCCAGCTATATTATGAAAAAATCCAACGTGTATGATAGGAGGGTGGAAGATTATCTGACAGGGGTAGATATGCTTCTGGAAGCGGAAAAACTAAGAATGGAAATATTTAATTTTGAACACGATCTTTGGTCTTATTAAAGATCAGATTTTTAGTAAAAAAGGCTTTATTCTTCGGGGATAAAGCCTTTTTTATTTTATTAGGGTATGTCACTCGACCCGACAAAGAATATTTTTTCTAATAGAAGACTGTTTTTCGCAACTAAAATTATCCAGTAATGGGAAATTACTGGATAATACGGAACGCTATTACTGGATAATTTCCCATTATCCAGTAATTTTTTTTCTTACAATTTTTATTTTTTGTCGGGCCAAGTGAGGGTATGTTTAAATTTTTATGATTGAAGAAAAATGAGACTCTCGAAAGCATTCGGAATTGGACAAGATAAAAAACAGGAACGCAGTGCTGCATAGCAGAAAAGATTCGGCAAATCTTTTCATGCAGATAAATTCCGCTCTATCCTCTTTTTTAACACATTATTTTTTATTAAAATTTGTTTTCTATCCATTTAGGCACAATCTTTGCTTTTATCATATTGTATTTAGCATTAATCTCATCAACAAATTATCATTCCCTAACGCATATCCTTCTGGCATAATGAAAAAGTTTTTTCTTTGCCTGTAACTAAGCTTGCCTATGCTAACAATTCAACACTAGATTAGTATTTTAGGCGAAAATGCTGGTTTTCAATTTTTAGAGCGGTTTTAATCTCGACAAAAATTCAAGACTTATCTGAATAAAGTTTTAGATAATCTCGAATTTACAGAACGGGCCATTCTAAAACGGATTCGAGAAATCTATGAAGAATGACATTATGGACGAAAACACAAAAGTCAGTTAATGTCAAGAAGTTGATTTTGACAATTCAATCAATTGATTACGAGGCGTTTATCGCCAAACCGATGATTAGCCAAAACAAAACACACGTTTGTTTGTAATTATTTTTTACCCCTTAAATTACTCGAACATGACTGATAAAACGTGTATTTCTACAGCCAGTCGGTCAGCTGAATCTGTTGTTGAAAATGTCTATAGTATTATTGATTCCAAAATTCAATACTTAGATTATCAAACGAAAGAGTTAGTGCGCCCACTTTCAGAAGAAAGCACCCCAAAGGAAACGGTAACAGGAGCAGCTAAAAGTGATTCTTTTGTCACTTTACATGAAGCGGAGCAGCTGTTTTTGCATTTTGAAAAGCAAAGTCGTTTCAAAAAATTATTACTCTTAACCAGACGCTATTTGGATAATGACAATGCCTTATTGATATTGTCCTTATTGGCAGATGACTTATTATTAAATTTTAATGAAAAAGACTTGGCCTATTTACTGGATATCCCCCCCCGACTCCAGGCGGCCTAGAAGGTGAGAGGGATGAGAGAGTTACTTATTCTCTCCTCTCTCATTATTGCTAATATTATACCCATTGCCGAAGAATTATTAAAAAAAAGTAGCAGTTGCAGTGGCAATAAAGCGTCAGTTGTTACTCTATTAAAAGTATGCCATGCAGTAACCCCCTGACCCTCAACAATACCCCCTTACTGCAAACATAGGCTGCAACTGCCTACTTTTTTGGAAATTGAAAAAATGGTATACTTCCCCTTTTATTTTAAATTTTTTCCCTTATTATTCATAGCGTTAACAAAGTATTGGTATCAAAGCCAATAAAAAGTTTTATACTTGGTTTGTTTTTATTATATTTAGAGGTGTAAAAGAATCACTAAGACCTAAAACTAAAGACTAGGCTTCCGAAGCTAAGTGTGTTCAATGGTATTCGTACCCCGTTTTCGATCGGCTTCGGAAGACCTTTTTCTAGCAGGCGGTTATGCTCGAAACAGGAAAACCCAGAGTCAAGATTTGTTGTATTCTCACCTTGGACGAGGCCAAACTGGCAATAAAATATGGTGCAGCAGCTTTGGGACTAGTAGGGAATATGCCTAGCGGACCGGGTGTTATTAGAGATTCCGAAATAGCAGCCATTGCTAATAGTATTCCGCCACCCATTGCCACCTTTTTGTTAACTAGTGAAACAGATGTCCAAAGCATTATTGAACACCACCAGAGAGTAAATACCAATACTATTCAAATAGTAGATAAACTAGCAACAGGTACTTATGCAGAGATTAGGGATGCCTTACCAGGCATAAAATTAGTACAAGTGATTCATGTAATAGATGAAAGGTCTGTAGAAGAAGCAATTGCTCTTGCCGAAAAAGTAGATGCTCTTTTGCTGGATAGCGGAAACCCAAACTTAGCGATAAAACAACTCGGAGGTACAGGGCGAACCCATAATTGGAAATGGAGCCGTCAAATTAGAGAAAATATTGCTATTCCACTATTTTTGGCAGGCGGATTAAGTCCCGAAAATGTGCAGACAGCTATTAAAATGGTGCAACCCTTTGGATTAGATATTTGTAGCGGTGTTCGGACAAATGGACAACTAGATGAACAGAGGTTAGCCGCTTTTTTTAGGAATGTTGCTAATTATAGCCACATTTAATATAAACATGGAACTAATTTCAGTCAATTGCCATGATGTGATCCATCACCCTTTTGGTTTCTGGAAGGGGTTTTATCCCAAACTCTTCCTCCAAAACTTTTTCGCATTGTCGGTAGGTTTTTATAGCCATTGGTCGATTGCCTTTTTGCAGGTAGGCTTCCATTTGAATTCGGTAGGCATCTTCCCAGGCACGATCAATTAATAAAGCCTCCTGCGCCAGGCGAATGCTTTCCATCGGATTTTTTTCTATTAATAATTCACTTAGTGTGATGATTGCACCGAGCATAAGCATTTGTAGGCGTTCTCTGGCTTCACTACTCCAATCTTCGTAAAGGCGGTTAGGTAAATAAATGCCCTGATGTATAGCAATTGCTTCCCGATAGGCGATTTGGGCGAGATCGGGTTGTTCGGCAAGTGCTTGATTACCCAATGCGATGAATTGCTCTAATGCCTCTACATCTATCCAGATTTCAAGCTCATTGATTTGATAAGTCAGACCTTGTCGGAGTATATATTTGGGTTCTGAGCGACTTTTTCGATCGGGTTCCAGGGTTTTATTGATACCGTGCATAGCAACTTTAAATACTTGCTCCCCAGCCTTGATATCCATTTCATCTTCCCACAATCGGCTGATAATCTGTTCTTTGTGCAAAGCCCTTCGGTGACGGGCGGTGATTAGAAATTGAAATAGCTGGATTGTTTTATCTCTTCCCCAGTCCTTGGCAGTTAGGGGTGTTCCTTTTCGCCAGACCTGAAAATTACCAAGCGTTTGCACCAAAATAGCTGCCTGATCCTTTTTGGACTTCAGGCTTATTATTTGTTGTTCGATTAAATTCATACCGGAGGAACAGTTCTACTTGGGCTTCTTTTTTGACAGGGCATTTACGGTATTGGTCAAAGTGGTTATTTCTTGAGCTAATTCAGCTATTGCTTCCGTTATTTTGTTTAAATCCGCTTTAGAGGCAGGGCGCCAGGTATCAGGGGATAATTTGGCATTAATCAGGTCGCCCACCTGATGCACTTGGTGACTTACTTGATCTTGTATTTGCTCTACCCCTGCTTTGGGGTCTTTGAGGGTGTCTAGTACGATTTTGGGATAAGCCGTTGCCATTCGTTTCCAGAGATCAAAACTTTTAGAAAGGATGCCTTTTTGTTCTTCGGGCGACTTTTCTTCCATAGCCTGAATGGTTAGATCAGCCAGTTTTTCTTGAATAAAGTTGACGACTTCTTCAAATTCAGAAAAACGCTTTTCATCCCCGCCTTGTACATGGCGAATATTGCCTCTCCACTGAACTTCGGATTCTCCTTGCTCGCTTTGAAAAATCTTCTGATTAAATCGAAGTACAAAGGAGGCGGTTTCATCTTTTTTTGTTGCCATATTCGTTTTATGTTTAGTATAAAATTATTACCTTCTTCGACAAATTGTGGGCTGTGGATTTAAATATATGAAGGTTAAAAACAAAGTTGCAAATTACACATTGTTACCTAAAATACAATTTTTGCTAAAGAATCAATAATTATAAACGGTTCTTTATGGCTTAAGGTAGTCGAGAATTTTAATCCGATCGCCGAGTTGCCAGCCATAAGTTGTGCCTAACTGACGACTATCTTTTTAAAAACCATTTAAATTCATTTGAAACCTTATAAACAGCCTACCAACCACGCCTTTCCCTGGGGTAGCATTTTGCGCTTAAATAAAATAATGTCATAGCTATAAAACCAGTCAAAAAAGTAAAAGTAAATGCCCATCTTAAGGATGTAGCACCGTAAGTCGGAGCAAAATAATCGCTTAAAGCACCAATAGAGATTGGCCCTAAGCCTAGACCAATTAAATTTAAAATAAAAAATAAAACAGCAGAGGCTAATGATCGCATTCTGGCATCTACTAGATTGTGGGTTACAGCTATACAAGGACCTAAATAAATAGCAGTAATCAAAGAAGTAAAAAAATAACAGACCAATACCAATGTTACATTATCAGAATAATAGGCCCCTATTGCTGGCAACATGGCAATGATTTCTGCCCAGACAGCTACCCAAAGATACCATCGAATGTCTTGTCTACCCAATTTGTCTGCTAAGAAGCCCCCCATAAAAGTGCCAATCATGCCACCAATACCAGAAGTAATACCCATCCATTTTCCTATCTCGGCTATTTCCATACCGTGTACTCTTGCCAGAAAAGGAGCAAAAAAATTACCCACGCCATAATTGCTAAAGGTATGCAATCCACAACCCAAAGCCAGTAAAACAAACGTTTTTTTAGAAGATAAAATCCTGACTACGCCCCAAAAGGAAACGGGTTTGGATAAATCGACGGGAGGGGCTTTTTTCCATTTTTGGAACACTAATACGGCTCCTATTAGCAGCGCAATCAAAAGCAACCCAATAGCGGGAGTACCTAGATAATAGACGAATAGACCAATGCTTAAAAAGCCAGAAGTAAGTAAAAAATATCCAGAAAAATTTTAGCGATTTCATGTGTATTGGCTTTTTCCGATACAATAGCCGAATAATCGGTTAAGCCCCTTTTAGGCTCTTTTACCGTGAAGAGGAATAAAAAAGCGTATAAGATGCCAGGAATCCCCAATGCTAAAAAGGCTATTCGCCAACCATAGTTTTGATCAATCCATCCGCCCAGAGAGTAGCCAAATAAAATGCCCACGTAGATTCCCATAGAATAAATAGAAAGGGCAGTTGCTCGCTTTTCAGGAGGAAAGTAATCAGAAATGATAGAATGGGCAGGTGGACTGCCTCCTGCCTCGCCGATGCCAACTCCGATCCTTGCCAAGAGTAACTGAATATAATTGCCAACCATTCCCGAAATAGCCCGTCATGGCACTCCAGATAGCCAACGAAAAGGCAATTACATTTCGCCGATTGGTTCGATCTGCCAAACGAGCAATAGGAAAGCCAAGTATCACATAAAAACCCGCAAAAGCCAAGCCTGTCAATAGACCTAATTGGGTGTCCGAAAGCCCTAATTCTGACTTGATGGACTCCTGGATAATGACCAATATCTGCCGATCAATAAAATTAAAAGTATATACCCCAGTGAGAATTAACAGTACGTAGGCTCGGTATTGTTTACTAAAACCCTGATTATCGTGGTTCATTCGCTTTGTTTTAAGACGAGGAATACTTTGTTTAGAGTTTTGCTTCCCAGTTTTCGTATGTGTACTTAGCTCTCAGGTATAAAATGCTTCTTTGTGGGGTGACTCGATAGCTTTCTCTATCTTTGACAAAGGCAAAAGGGCCATTTTGAATATAGCTCAAGTTCTTTACATAGCTGTAATGGCCGGCGTGTTTGACCATATATCCAACCAACTTAAAGTTTTGATTATCAAAGTAATACCACCAGATATCGGGCGTGCTGTGATTTTTGTAGGTACTTGGATCGTATTTGGCTTGGATCACTTCTACCTTTGTATCATCTTCTAATTGGTCAGTACCCATATAGCTTAAATCAACGCCTTTATCCAATATTTTAAAGGGGATGCTGACCACAAAAATGGAAGAAAGCACATTCATTTTTAATACCTCTTGGTTGGCGTTTTTGTCTAATTGCCCATTTACATATTTGCTTGCTTTTTCATTTTCGAAAGTGATTTTTTGTTGATAATTATTTTCATCTACCCAGCTAATACTGATTTGTTGGGAAGGTTTAAAGTAATAATGATGTTTTTGAAAAACCGACCTTTCAACCTCCCCAGATTCCAGGTATAGGGTTGTCTGTTTGTTATAATGCAGGGCTTTTAGCTTTCGCCAATTGTCGAGCCCTCCTGAGGATTCAAAGGATTTTTGGAGGATTTCTACTACTTTTGCATCTTCGATATGTCGATAAGGATCAAGGGCATTTTGGTTGGTTTTGCAAGAGCTTAGTAATGAGCAAATGAATAGTATAATAGCTTTACTTGCTGATAGAGTTTTTTTTAAAAATGGGTGCATAAAGTGAAAGTTTATGATTCTTTGACATTTAAGTAACGAGTAAAAATAAGCTGGTCACAGCCAGAAATCTTTAGTCGTTACTAAGTCGAATCAAGATAGAAAATAACTTTTTCCTCTTGCTAAAATTATTTTCATTTCAATCCAATCAATCCGTTTTTTGACGGAACCAAAGAAGGAAGTTTATTTCCTGGTTGCTAAGTTCTGAAAAAAAAGTATGAAACAAGAACAATTGCTGTTTTTCAAGCTGGAAATAATTTGGTGGATATTGACCCTGTCGATAACAATTGGAATATTGTATCCCATTTATTCGAAAATTGCGAATGCTTATCCCTTTTACCAAAGCAATATCTTGTTTATTATTACCTTTATTACCCTAACGAGGCTTATCTTTTTATTAAAGTATTCCTTTTTGGCGTATTGGGAAAAAGTAAAAATTGCCATTATATTACTCAGCGCAGTTTTTATCTTTTTGCTAGTTAATGAACTGAATTTTTTCCAAACCTACCTAGATGAAAGGGGATTCAGCAGTTTTTTAAATGGTTTGACAAATTTGGAAAAAGCGAGCTTGACCAAATACATTCGAAGCGAAATGTTGTTGTTTGGCATTGGGAGCATCATTGCGGCAATTATTCTACCTTTTAGACTGCTTTTATCTATTTGGCGGATTAGGAATCGGGGAAAGATATGAGGTGCTTTATTGGGCGAGAGAGCGAGAAGGGTGTGTTGTTTTTTCTCTTTTAGAGGGTTTTAATAGAGGTTTATTTTTAGTAAAATTGACTAAAAATTAGTAAGATGGATATTAATATAGCGAAAACTGCTCTGAAAAAATACTATGGCTACGATACTTTTCGGTCTATGCAGGCGGAAATTATCCAGGCACTTTATGACCAAAAGGATGCTTTGGTATTGATGCCAACGGGCGGAGGAAAATCCATTTGCTATCAGATACCTGCAGTGACCAAGGAGGGTATTGCGATAGTTGTGTCGCCATTGATTTCTTTGATGAAAGATCAGGTTGAGAGCCTCCGAGCTAATGGTATAAAAGCCGCATTTTTAAATAGCTCCTTACCCTCTGCGGAGCAGCGAAATGTAGAAGACGAAGTTTTTAACGAAAATATAGATCTGGTCTATGTCTCTCCTGAGAAATTGTTGACATCCAACTTTATTGCCCTTTTAAAAAGGGTTAGAATTGCCCTATTTGCCATTGACGAGGCGCATTGTATTTCTACCTGGGGGCACGATTTTCGGACCGAATATACCCAAATGAGGTTTATTAAAAAAGAGTTTCCAATTGTTCCTATTATTGCGCTGACGGCAACAGCCGACAAAGCTACCCGAAAAGATATTGCTAAACAGTTGGGATTAAACGATCCGGCTATTTTTGTGGCTTCCTTTGATCGGCCAAACTTAAGTTTAGAGGTTCGACCTGGCCAAAAACGTTTAGAACAAATACTGGAATTCATCCAGCAAAGACCGAATCAATCTGGCATCATTTATTGCTTGAGTAGAAAAAACACAGAAGAGGTAGCTGCTAAATTGCAGCAAAAAGGGTTGAGCGCCGATTTTTATCATGCAGGGATGCCCGATTATCGGCGTTCAAAAGTACAGGAAGACTTTATCAATGACAAGCTGACAACCGTTTGTGCTACGGT
Organism: Saprospiraceae bacterium; assembly: GCA_965222705.1. Classification (GTDB taxonomy): domain Bacteria; phylum Bacteroidota; class Bacteroidia; order Chitinophagales; family Saprospiraceae; genus JAFMDF01. The sequence continues at coordinate 39,292 of CBDCUO010000039.1, forward strand.
GGCTTTTGGAATGGGGATTGACAAATCCAATGTCCGTTGGGTAATTCATTATAATTTGCCCAAAAATATAGAAAGTTTTTATCAGGAAATCGGTCGAGCGGGACGGGACGGGACGGAAGCTAGCACGCTACTTTTTTACTCTTATCGGGACGTGATGGTTTTGCGAAATATTTTGCAACAGAATGAAAGCAGTCAAAGCCAGCTATATTTAGCAAAGTTAGAGCGAATGCAGCAATACGCAGAATCGCTGTCTTGTCGAAGAAAAATTTTGTTAAATTACTTTAGCGAGCCATTTACTCAGGCTTGTGGCAATTGCGATATTTGCAAAAGCCCCCCTGAATATTTTGACGGGACAATCATTGCTCAAAAAGCTCTGTCGGCCGTTTATCGCCTGAAAGAAAAGATAGGTGCCTCCATGCTGATTGATGTCCTGAGGGCTTCTGCCAGAAAGGATTTATTGCAAAAGGGTTATCAACATATTAAAACCTATGGTGCGGGGAGAGATATAAACCAAAGGGATTGGAATTTTTTCCTGATGCAATTGATCAATCTAGGCTTTTTGGAAGTGGCTTATGATGAAAATAATGTTTTAAAGCTAAGTTCTTTGAGTCACTCTGTTTTATTTGAAAATAAGAAAGTTGAGCTGGTGCGACCACAGGTAGCTGTCAAACGAGCAGAGCAGGCAAAAGTTAAAATAAAAACCAAACGCGAACGTATCCGAGATGAACTGTTTGAAGTACTAAGGATTTTGAGGCGGGATTTGGCACAGGAACGCGGTGTGCCACCCTATGTGATTTTTTCGGATGCCACGCTGGAGGAAATGGCTGCTAGAAGACCCGTTTTTGACAGTGACTTAATGGATATTTCAGGAGTGGGGGAGCGCAAGTTACAACTCTATGGCGATCTATTTATGACTAAGATCATTGAGTATATTAAATCTCAGTCAGATCAAGGCATAAAAATTCAAGGATCTACCTATGTACTTACCTATGATTTATATAAACGAGGATTAACCGTAGAACAAATAGCTGCCAAAAGAACCCTCAACCCGATAACGATTTATTCGCATCTTGCTTATTTATACGAAAAAGGAGAGCCTATTGACTTGTTTAAATATTTTACCCAAGAGGAATATGATCGAATTGAATCCGCTATTAAAGCCATGAAGCCACCCTTCCAAATAAAGGATATTTTTGAGTATTTAAATGAAGAAGTGCCTTATCACAAAATTCGACTAGCTTTTTCTTATTATTCAAAGCAACGACTGGAGTAGGTTTAAAATAAGCTTGGAGATAGCATTGTGTAGCAAGTGATTTAGGAAATGTTGGAAAGAGGAGTTACTAGGATAATCATCAAATTAATCATACCTATGTTTCGGATATTTATTATTTCTACCTGTCTTATTATGACTCAATTTGCTTTTTCTCAGCCGATTATATCTGCACCTAATCGGGTGGACTGGTCGCGAACAGGTTTTGAAGGGACGATTCCTAGCCCTTCCAACTCAATTTGGGTTATGGACGCACCGTATAATGCTCAGGGAGATGGCATAACTGATGATGGCCCAGCCATTCAAGCTGCACTAGATGCGGCGATTGCTGGAGATGTAGTCTTTTTGCCTGCTGGTACTTATCTGACTCGCAATCAATTGACCATTAAAGATAAGGTCATTCTCAGAGGAGATTGTTCAGGCGGAACTATTTTAAAATTTGATTTGGCAGGAGTAGCTGAAACTTGTATTAGTGTTATTACCTTTCAATACGGAACACCTGTAGCAATAAATGACGGCATACATAAAGGGGATGCCGTTTTAACGGTAACTGATGCTTCGGGTTTTTCGGTTGGTAGCTTTGCAGAAATTCGGCAGGACAATGACCCTGCTGTTATGTACACTTCTGAAGATTGGAATGTATCCTGGGCGGTGCAGGCAGTTGGGCAAATTTCTAAGGTTACTGCCATCAATGGCAATCAAATCAGCATTGATCCACCCCTGACTATTAATTATAATCCTGCGATGAGTCCAGAAGTGCGACCTACTGGACTGAAACAAGGTGTTGGGATAGAAAATTTGGCTATTGAAAGACTGGATGAAGGGGATGATTTCACCATTGAATTTAAAAATACGGCTAATTGCTGGGTACGAAATATCGAAAGTTATAATACTGTTAGGAGCCACATTTGGGTTTCTCAGTCGCTACATTTAGAAATTCGGGATAGTTATTTCCATCATTCTTTTGATTATGGTGGCGGTGGACATGGCTACGGCGTAACGCTGGGAAATCACGCTACTTTCTGTTTGGTAGAAAATAATATTTTCAGGTCTTTACGTCATTCCATGATGCTCAAACAGGGAGCTACAGGCAATGTATTTGGTTATAATTATAGTATAGAACCATTTTGGTCCGATTTTGAAGGCATTCCTACAGATATTTCCCTTCATGGGCATTATCCTAATATGAACTTATTAGAAGGAAATATTGTGCAAGAAGCGACTTCGGCTGATTATTGGGGACCAAGTGGACCAGGCAATACATTCTTTAGGAACCGGATAGAAACTTCCAATCTCAAAGTGGCGGACGCATCTCATTACCAAAACTTGATTGGCAATGAACTTAGTGCGGGCGATAATGTGGTAGAAATTGACGAAACGGTCAATAATACGCTAAAACATGGGAACAACGAAAATGGTAGAATTGATTGGGAAAATGGAATAACTCAGGATCTACCTGCTTCCTATTACCTTTCTGATACGCCTGATTTTTGGGATACGGCACCTTTCCCAAACATTGGTCCAGAGTTCCTCTTTGATAGTGGGATGATCCCTGCACAGAAGCGATATACAAATGGACGACCCAATGCCTGCAATTTTTTGCTGGATGAAATTGTATCGAGTTCGCCAGATAGAAAGGAAAAAGTAGATGAAAGAGCCTTTCGTATTTTTCCAAATCCTGCAGGACAACAATTATCTATTTATTATCAGCTTCAAAAAAGTCAAAAAGTAAAAATAGAGCTTATTCATCCTGCAGGAAAGTTAATAAAAAAAGTAAGTTTAGGCCAGCAGGTGGCAGGAGAGGGTGTTTGGCATATAGATTTAGCCAATACGCCATCGGGATTATTGTTTTTAAGGCTTATTATTGGGCAGCGGGAAGAAAGGCGATTGATTGTCCATTTTTAAATTTGCTCCATTTTGAAAGCCCTCTATGAAAAAGGGCTTCACCTGACATAAAAGCTCTAACTTTCCATACATTTAGGAGCAAATTCGATGGTAACCTCAAGATTTTTTTGAAAAAAAACGACAAAAATGCTAAATGTTTAAATGTGGAAAACCTTTAAATTTTAGAATAATAAATGGTACTATATTTTATTAAAAAAATAAAATACGTTTTTTAAAACAAAATCTAATTTTTGTATTCCAAATACGTTTTTTTTAATACCAAATCCTAAACCTTTCCTACCTTAAAAAAACGACTTCAGGTTATAAGTAACCCCAATAAATTACTAGTTTTGCAGCGAAAAAGTTTTTACTGCCCGAAATTTGACAGCTAGAAGTGTTCATTATAGTCCCATCTGCATTCAATAAACCACTATTCGAAATGATATGCCAACAGTGCTTTATGGTGGTCCTGCGAAAAAGAAACATATCCTATAATATCCCTATTACCGATTGCCCCAAAAATTAAAGCATAATCTTATTCTGATAAATTTCACAGCCAAATCGAAATGAAAAACACAAACTCTAAATAAGCATTTGTGCTAATGTGACTTTATGTTTCGGAATTTGTCAAAGAATTAAGATTAAATTAATATCCGCTTTATAACAAGCAGATGCAAAGTAGCTAATTTTGACCATCATTTTATAACTAAGGTGTGAAGGAAAGATAAGATAAACAATTTATTTTTTAACGCCACATTTCTGGAAATGTAGATTCAAACATTGGGGCTCTAATAATCGCTTGATTTTATAATTTATAGAAGATCAGCATTCAACTACCAATTGCGAATCACTATAAAAGAATAAATTGTAAAAATTTTATTTTCTCTCCTGCCTAAAACAATTTTGCTTAATGAAAAAGTTACTTTTTACATTATTAGTAATTTTTACCGGGCTAATGGCTTATGCCCAGAATACTATCAAAGGAACTGTAATTGATGCGGAGACTAATGAACCTCTAATTGGTGCTTCTATTCTAATTTCAGGGACACAGTCGGGAACAGTTACAGATTTTGATGGCACTTTTACTTTGGAAACAGACCAACCGGAAGGTGTATTAGTGATTTCTTATACTGGTTTTGAAAGTCAGCGAGTCCCGTTTGTTGGAGTTGCTGAAATTGGAAATATCCTTATGGAAGTGAATGCTTTTGGGTTGAGTGAGGTGGTGGTTACTGGTGTAATGGATATTGTACAAGATAGAAGAACACCCGTAGCGGTTTCTACGATTACAACGGCGGATATACAAGCGAAAGGCGGAAATGTAGAATTTCCGGAACTAATGAAATCAACGCCTTCTATTTATGTCGCCAACCAAGCAGGCGGGTACGGTGACTCAGAGGTGTTTACTAGAGGATTTGACCAAACCAATACGGCTTTCCTTTTAAATGGGCAACCTATCAATGGCATGGAGGACGGAAAAATGTACTGGTCTAACTGGTCAGGTATGACCGATGTGGCTACGGCTGTTCAGGTGCAAAGAGGCCTCGGTTCTTCCAAACTGGCGATTTCCTCTGTTGGGGGAACAACGAACATTATCATGCGACCGACCGCTCAGAAAAAAGGTGGTTCTGTCAGTTATTTATTAGGCAATGATGCCTATAATAAAATTACCGCTACCTATAATACAGGCATGATGAATGATAAATTTGGCATTTCTGTATTACTAACCCACTGGCAAGGAAATGGCTGGGCAGATGGTGCAGAAGGGCAAGGGCAAAACTATTTCATTTCTGCTGGTTATAAAGTTAATGAAAGAAATACTTTAAGTTTCTTGCTTACCGGTGCACCACAATATCATGACCAAAACTTTAGAAAACGCATTTCTTCTCATTTTGATGATCAGGGCAATTTTAATATCAAGTATAATAATAACTATGGCTACCTGAATGGAGAATACATTACTACTAGAAGAAACTATTACCATAAGCCCGTTGCCAATTTAAACTGGGAGTTTGATATTGATGATAATACAAAATTCTCTACGGTATTGTATGCTTCCTGGGGGAATGGCGGAGGTACAGGTGGAATTGGCGATCGAGACAATCGATTCTTTACTTCTGAAGGACTTTGGGATTTCGACCGAATTTTTCAAGCCAATCAAGAAGATGCTGGAGAAGAAGAGTATGTTATTCGGGGTTCCAGAAATAATCATAACTGGTACGGCGCCGTTGCTAATTTTCAAAAGCAATTATCTGAAACGCTTACTTTTAGCGCAGGTACGGATTTAAGAACGTACTATGGTGACCATTTCCGGGAAGTAGTTAATCTATTGGGGGCGCCTTCTTACACTCAAAGGGCAAGTACCCGTTATCCTGAAAGAGATGTAAGAGCTACTTTTGAGGCAAAGCCCTGGTCAGCCATATTCAATTCTGCTGAAGGTGCAGAAAGGATTGACTATTCTAATGCGGAAAGAATTAGCTACGGTGGCTTATTTGGCCAATTGGAATACACGAATGATAAATTTACAGCGTATGGACAAGCAGCTATTTCTAATCAAACCCACGTTCGATTTGAACAATTTAACGAAACAGAAGCCAATGAAGAATCAGAAAAGGTCAATAACTTAGGCTATAATGTCAAAGGTGGACTCAGCATTTCTCCTAATGCCCATAATACTTTCTTTTTTAACACTGGCTATTACCAAAGACAACCCTTCCATGATAATATTTATCTGAACTTTAGCAATTTTGTGAATCCAGTTACAGAAAGTGAAAAAATATTTGGACTGGAAGCAGGTTGGAAGTTTTCTACTCGTTCCTTTGCTGCCAATGTTAATGTTTATCGAACTTCCTGGAAAAACAGAACTTCCACTTCTGTAATTGATAATGACGAAGAGGTGGACGGAAGAGTGTTCCCAAATGGAGGTTTTGTTAACTTGACCAATTTGAATCAATTACACACTGGCATTGAACTAGATTTTAAAGCCGATATTACCAGAAAAATTGCAGTTAAAGGCTTTGCTTCTCTTGGGAACTGGAAATATACCGACCAGGTTATCAGGGATGTATATGACGATGATAGGAGCCTGATTTCTTCCAATCCTACCCTGGATATTGACGGTGTAAAAGTAGGGGGTGCTGCACAGACTAGTTGGGGATTGGGCACAGACATTAAGTTGGTAGATGGCTTGAAATTTGATGCAGATTACTACTTCTTTGACAAATTGTATTCCAGAATTGGAGCGACTGGTGATGAATTAGAACTGCCCTCTTATGGCTTGCTAGATTTGGGACTAACCTATAACATTAATCTGTCTAATGGCAACTTGTTGACCTTTAGAGCTAATATGTTTAACGCTACTGGTAAAGAATATATTTCTATTGCCACTAGTGCTAATCCGGCTAGTAGTGTAGAATCTGAAAACTGGAATGGAGTGAATATGAGTAATTTTGTGGCTTTTGGAAAAACTAGAACTTGGAATGTTTCGGCAAGATACTCTTTTTAAGAGTTTTTAAGAAAAACGTATAAATTTTAGAAAAGAGGCAAATGACTTTTTTGTTATTTGCCTCTTTTCTATTAAAGAACCATACAAACGGCTAATCGGCTCGGTAGATACTGTACGATTTTTTACAAAGAGTAACAAGTCTGATGAAAATACTCCTCATTCGTTTTAGTTCCATTGGAGATATCGTCCTGACTTCTCCCATTGTTCGTTGTTTGAAAAAACAGACGGGTGCGGAGTTACACTATTTGACAAAAGCTGCTTTTGCGGCCATAGTTCGCCCCAATCCATACATTTCCAAAATTCATACTATTCAAAAAAGAGTAGGGGAGGTACTGCCCGATTTGCGGCGGGAAAAGTATGATTACCTGATAGACCTGCATCATAACCTCCGCAGCTTGCTCATCAAAATCAATCTCCCATTTGTCAAAAGCTATGCCTTTAAAAAACTAAATGTAGAAAAATGGCTACTCGTTAATTTAAAAATCAACCGCCTACCCCAAGTACACCTCGTTGATCGGTATTTGACCTCCGTTGCGCCATTAGGCGTAGTCAATGACGGGGCAGGATTAGATTTTTTTGGTATAAAACAACCGCGAAACATCGAAGAGGGCAGACCATTCATCGCTTTGGTTGTCGGTGCGGGCAGGAATACCAAAGCTTTGACAAAAGAAAAAATTATAACTATTTGTCAATCAATAAATTATAATATAATTTTACTTGGTGGAAAGCAGGAACAAGAAAAGGGTATCTATATAAAAAGAGCCACTAAAAACCATGTGACAAATCTAGTGGGGCAATTATCTTTACTAGAATCCGCCTGGATTATAAAAAAAGCAACATTGGTTATTACGGGAGATACGGGATTGATGCACATCGCCGCCGCCTTCAGGAAGCCAATTATTTCCATTTGGGGCAATACCATACCCGCATTCGGAATGTATCCTTACTATCCAAGAGACATGGATTTAAATACGACTTTAGAAGTGGAAAATTTGCCCTGCCGACCCTGTTCTAAAATAGGATTTGACCAATGCCCCAAAGGTCATTTTAAGTGTATCCAAGCGTTAAAAGTCAATAATTTATTATTAGCAATGCAGAAAAATACGGATGCTTAGCATTCGGCAAGCGATTTCAATGGAATGAAAGACCAAAGGGGCTAGCAATCTTTATGCCAGCCCCTTTGTGTATAGAATAATTGATGTGAATTAGCTCTTTTTAATAAATTTGCGCTCTTTAATTCTAGCTTTTTTGCCAACCAAATCCCGCAAATAATATAATTTTGCCCTTCTAACTTTTCCTCTTTTTAGCACCTTAATATCTACAATACTAGGAGAAGAAAAAGGGAAGATTCTTTCAACACCAATGCCATTGGACATTTTTCTGACCGTAAAGGTTTTTGTACCACCATTGCCACGTATTTGGATCACATTTCCGCGAAAGGACTGAATACGCTCTTTTTCTCCTTCTACAATTTTCACCCGTACATCCACATTATCACCTGGTCGGAAAGAAGGATAATTGGTTTCTTTGAGCAGTTGCTCTTGAACAAATTTTATGGCATCCATCACTTTATCTTATTTAGTAAGGAGATTTTCGTAATTTAAAAATCTATAAAGAGCGCAAAGTTAATTATTTTAATTTAAAAAAACTATGTCGAAGGAGAGGTTTTTCGCCTTAAAAACGATATTGACTTGTGAAAATACTTGTTTAATTTTACCGCAAGACGGATTGTCAATCCGTCTTGTGATGCTAAAATAATTAACTAATTCTACTTTGGCACTCTAGAAATAGTGATTGTTTTAAGTGTAATTAGCTCCTAGTTTTGGTGGCGGCTGCCTGTTAAAAACTGCGGAGCGGTTGTTTTTAACTAGAATTTTTGGTTCTTTTTTTTCAATGAAAAAAGAACAACATCTAATTTTGTTTAAAGTGCCAAAGTAGAACTAAGAACTTGATTTATATGAAATACGGACTTCAGTTTTTATTATGGGTAGGGCTTTTATTTGCCTGTAAAGGTGACTTTAGCCAAGAAAGCGCAAAATTGCTAGAAGACAGTTTTTTAGCAAAAATCACTATTCCAGCGGGACAAACAGACCAACCTGCTTTCCTACCTTATCCGGGAAATTACGGGCATTTAACTACCGATGAAAATATTGCCGTTTTAGTCTTGTCCAAAGGGGTTAAATCAGGTGCTAAAATGCTTGTTCGTCCATTGGGGACACTGGTTCTAAAAGAAGATCAGCAGACTAGAAATATCATTATTGCTACACCAACAGATTCGTTGCAACAATTATCGCAAGCAATTAATTTTCAGGAATTTATAGTGAAGAATGCAGGCGAAAAACAAATCGTTCAGGATTGGTTTTTGTACCAAAAAGGACTTGGCAAAACAAAGTTGATTGGTTGGAAAGATGAGCGATATGCCTGGAGCTTGATAAAAACTAGCGAGCTATGATTTGGGGAGCTGTTTTTTTCGATATTTTTTATAAAACCTCACTCCGAGTATCAACAAAAAGCCGAAGGTGAAGACCCCCACAAAAGCGTACAAAAAGTTTAGCGCATTTTTATAAACGGCCAATAGCGCGATGCTCAATAAAAAAAGCGTAGGCACTTCATTCCACAATCTAAACTGGTAGGAAGAAAAAAACAGCTTCCCTGCTTCCAGTTGCCGAATCATTTTTTTTGCATACAAATGGTAAGCTAATAAGCCAAAAAGCAGTAACAACTTCAGGTGCATCCAGGGATTGGCTTTTAACCACTCTAAGCCATGAATATACAACATAGCCAACCCACAAAACCAGGTCAGCATCATCGCCGGATTGCAAATAATTTTATAAACTCGCCATTGCATGGCATTAAATTCCTGGATTAAAATGCTTCGGGCAGGTTCGGGCTTTGCCATTGCTTCTGTATGATAGACAAAAATGCGCACCAGATAAAACAGACCGGCAAACCAAGCCACGAAACCCATCACATGAAGTGCTTTAAAAAGAAGCAACCACTGCATAATTTTAATTGTTTTTTCAACAAAAATTGCGTTTTGAAGAACGAAGCCATGCAAAATGCTCCCTGTTCAAAATCCTCACCATTTTAAATGGCTTTATTCCCTAAGAAGATTTTAGTACTTTGTAAAGCTATATTTTTTCATAAAAAACCAGCCCAAATTATTGACATCTTTTTGTAATTTTGAATAAAATCACCAACCAATGTTAGAGATTCGACCTTGCTGTGAACATTGCGGAAAAGACCTGCCCAATGAGGCAACCGACGCCATGATTTGCACTTTTGAATGTACTTTTTGCGAAAAGTGTGTAATTGATATTTTTGAAAATACCTGCCCAAACTGTGGAGGTAATTTTTCAAAACGCCCAATCCGACCAGTGCATTTGTTGGAAAAATATCCGCCTTCTACCAAAAGGATTATCAAGCCTAAGCAGGTATGAGGCTTGAAGTCCTTGATTAGCCTTTAGTTATTGTTTTTTCCAAGCATTTTCTTACATTCGTTTTTTAATATCAAACAAGACGAGATGCTCAAAAAAATATTGATAGGACTTTCCTCGCTCGCGCTGCTCTTCTTAATCTATTTCTATTTTGTAGTTTATCCGATGATACCTATTGCCTCTGGTTATGCTGCTAAAAAAATGTGTTCCTGTCATTTTATCGCGGGTAGAACAGCCGCCAGTATTCAAGCAGATGACTTAGCAGCGGAACCGCTTAATTTGACAGCTAGCACTATTGACGAAGTCAATAAATCGGTTACTTCTTCTCTATTTGGTATGGGCAAGCAAAAGGCGGTTTATCGAGAGAATTTGGGCTGTGTCCTCTTGCAGGGGGCAGATGACTATCAAGTTCAGTTAGACCTTCCTCCGATTTCTAGGAATGCTTTGCTGGAATGGCCGTTGGGAGAGCAAGTTACCTCCCAAAAAGTACAAGGGGTTGATTATGAGCGATTGGACAGGGCTATTACCAATATTTTTGATCCCTCAATGAATATGGATAGTATCAAAACCAGAGCAGTGGTTGTGGTGTATAAAGATACTTTGATCGCCGAAAAATATGCCAATGGCATTGATAAAGATACCGAAATACTGGGTTGGTCTATGACCAAAAGTGTTCTCAGCGCATTGGTTGGGATTTTAGTCAAGCAAGGTAAATTGGGACTTACAGATACCCAATTATTCGACCATTGGACGGATGAAAGGAAAATAATCTCCTTGAATGATCTGTTACAAATGCAAAGCGGTTTGGCTTTTGAAGAAGACTATGGTACCGTTTCCGATGTGACCAAAATGCTCTTCATGAGCGAAGATGTTGCTGCCAGCGCTGCGGCTAATCTCATAGATACCTTGCCCGGCACTAAGTGGTCCTATTCTAGCGGAACGACCAATATACTTTCCGGATTAATCCGAAAACAATTTGCCCGACAAGAGGACTATTTAAAATTTCCGCACGAAAGTCTTTTTAGAAAAATTGGAATGCACTCTGCCATTTTGGAAATTGACGAATCGGGCAATTATATCGGCTCGTCTTTTTGCTACGCTACGCCTCGAGACTGGGCAAAATTTGGTTTGCTATATTTAAAACAAGGAAATTGGTATGGAGAACAAGTCATAGACACTTCCTGGGTGAATTTTAGCAGACAACCAGCCAAGCATAGCAATGGAACGTATGGTGGGCATTTTTGGCATAACCACCACCATGCTGCCTATAAAGATCTGCCAACTGATCTATATTCATGCAATGGATTTGAGGGGCAATATGTGTATATTATTCCCTCTAAAGACCTGGTCGTTGTGCGAATGGGCCTAAATCAAGGGGCAGAGTATGATGGCAATGCTTTTCTGAGAGAAGTCATTGCTGCTGTCGGCCGGGATTGATTGGAGGGCTAGTGTTAAGCTTAGGACAATTTTTACATTCTTTCAATAGAAAAGCCTGGTTTTTAATCATTCAAATGAAAACCAGGCTTTTCTATGGTTGCCACTAGAAAATAGAATTACTTCTGTTTTCCTCCTTTTAGCTCCTCTTGCCATTTTTTCAACTTGGCCCATTCACTTTTAGCGGCTAGTTTGGCTTGTGCTGCCCAAGTAGATGGGTCATGCATTTGGAACCTACTACCGGCTTCAGTTAGCACTTTTTTCAAAGTAGAAATGGGTGCTTTGGATAAATCGGTAAAGGTCACAATGCCCGCAGTGTTCAGTAAATTAGCGATTTTAGGTCCAATACCTTCTATTTTCTTTAAATCATCTTTGGTAGTAGCTTTTTTTCTGGTCTTTTTAGCAACTGCTTTTTTAGGAGCGGTAGCAGTATCTGCTTTGGAAGTAGCAGAGCCATTAGTAGCAGGAAGCACCACAACAGAATTATCCACATTATAGGGAGCAGGTACGTAGCCGTCAGCTGCCCAATCGTTTTCCCAAATGCCGTTATCTGCCAGGTAACGAAATTGATAATTTCTTCCAGTAGGAAGCTCTATGACTGCTTTGAATTCATTTTTAGTAGCCTTCATAGAGACACCTTGTTCCCAATCCCAGTTATTGAAATCTCCCAGTATTTTTACTTCGATTGCTTCTGCGATTGCTTTTTTCGGTAGGGTGAAAGTAACCTTACAGGTTTGCTTGGTTTTAGAAAATTGTTTCTTCAACATTTGAAAATGGTATTTAATTAAAGATAGTAGTGCAAAGTTATTGTAGTTTTTACACTTAGTAAACTGTTTTGGAAAAATATTTTTATAAGTAATTGATTGTCAATATTAAAAAAAAATTGAGGCAGGCAAAAATTTCAAGATTAATTATGGCTTTTTTCTGGTTTTCCCATTTGTCTATTAAAAATTATACAAAAATCCAAATAAAATTTTTTTTCTTCTTTAATACATGCTAGATTTATTGAAGCATCTTTTTTTAGTAGAAAGGATTTTTTTGAAAAAAATTGTACAAAATTAGTACTAAACATTACTTAAAGGACAAAACATAAAAACTTTAGGGAATGACCCAATAGATTTGTTGGATTGGAAGATGTCAAAGAGCAAGAGGATTTACTTGTTGTACGAACAAAATTCCAATAGGTTGGTTTTATATAGATATATTTTTAATATGATAAAGCACCTAATTACTTCTCATCCAGCCCTTGTATGGACAGTGGAAAATAGATTTTTTATATGGGTTTCAAAAATATAGGTGTCGGTTATAAGTTGTGTCTAATCAGCAGTCGGCATTTGCCCTATCTACAGCCACAACTTCGTTTTTCTTTTGATAATTTTTACGTATCTTGTGAAAAACAATACAAGATAAAACAATATATGCGCTTAAGCATTTGAACAAACAACAAATGAGATTACAAATTCCTCTTGTAGTACTAGCTTTTCTTTTTCCATTTTTCATAGCTGGTCAGTCCGCACTGGATAGCCTGCAAAAAAGACATAAAGATCATTTAGAATCCTTGGTTTTACTAAAAAATGAAGGACACATTTTACCTTTTAAAGACTTGGCAAAAACCAGTATTGCCCATTTATCCATCGGTGACTCTGAGGAAAGCCTGACCTTTAAAAAGATTTTAAAACAATACACTTCTGTCAAATCCTACCACTTTCCTTTGGATGCAAACGGGGTCGTTGGAGGAGAAATTTTTAAATATCTGGTTAATTATGCAGATGTGGTAATTATCTCGATTAATGAACTTGTTTTGCCTCCCTATTCTGCCATGATAGCGGATTTTGTCAGCGATTTGAGTAAACGGGTGGATGTCGTTTACGCTCTATTTGGTTCAAAGGACCTAATAATGGGAATTCCTAGTATTGAACTGGCCAAAGCCGTTCTATATTCTCCAAAAAGGACAGATTTGAGCCAATCTTTGGCGGCTCAAATTTGCTTCGGGGCAGTTGCTGCGACGGGGCGATTAAAAGATACAATTGCTACGTATAAACAAGGAATCGGTCTGATTACAAAAGGTGGATTAAGGTTGGGATTTTCAGAGCCCGAACTGGCAGGCATAAATGGCGTATTCCTTCGCGAGAAACTTGCGAGCATTGTTAAGGAAGGTTTAGACTCTATGGCTTTTCCTGGCGCTCAGGTACTGATAGCGAAGAATAATCAGGTCATTTATAACAAAGAATTTGGATATCATACCTACCGTAAAGAGCGGAAAGTGCAGCCGGAAGATCTATACGATCTGGCATCCATAACTAAAGTTACTACTGCGATTCCTGCACTGATGCGCATGCAGGATGAGGGGCGATTTGATATAGATGCCAAATGGGTAGCATATTTTCCGGATTTTAAAGGGACAGATAAGGCTGATTTATATTTTCGGCCCATTTTGGCGCACCATGCCCGTTTGCAACCCTATATTGCTTTTTGGGCCAAGACCATTAAAAAAAATGGCAAGTTTAGGGCGAGAACCTTTAAACCAAAATATTCATCTCGCTTTCCAATAAAGATAACGAATAAGCTGTATTTGCATAAAAAATACAAGCGGAAAATGGGGAAATATATTAAAGAATCTCCATTAAACAAAACGCCGGGTTATCTCTATTCCGGTTTATCTTTTTTAAAATATCCCGATTTGGTTAAAGCCCAGACAGGCAAACCATTTGATCGCTATCTATATGACACCTTTTACAAGCCAATTGGTGCGAATAAGCTGATTTTTAACCCGCTACAGCGAGAAAATTTAGAAAATATAGTGCCAACAGAACGAGATACTTTTTTTAGAAAAATGCAAGTGCATGGGACGGTTCACGATGAGGCGGCAGCGATGCTCAACGGTATTTCGGGCAATGCAGGACTTTTTGGTAATGCGACAGATTTAACTAAGTTATTGCAGTTATTTCTAAATAATGGAAGTTATGGCGGCGAGCAATTTGTAGAACCATCAACCGTCCAGGAATACACCCAATGCCAATTTTGTGACCAAGGCAATCGTAGAGGCTTGGGTTTTGATAGACCCTTGATAGACTATGATCCCGAACAAAGTTATGTCGCTAGGTCAGCCAGCCAGTATAGCTATGGGCATTCGGGTTTTACCGGCACTTTTTTCTGGGTAGATCCGGCGGAGAAATTGATTGTGATTTTCCTTTCCAATCGAGTATACCCAACTCGAGCAAACCAGAAATTATACACGATGAACATCAGAAGCCGCTTGCACCAGGCAGTTTATGACGCCATTTATGCCTTCGATGATTTGAAAGAACAGGAGGCGAATAAGAACGGGGAAGTCAATGGTTATGATCGTTAGATTTGCTCCCAAATGAGGGTTGAATATAGGAGATTTACAAACAAGTATTTTTCTTAACCCTCGAAAATAAAATTATAGCACAGGATTTGTATTGAAAAAATAATTTTAGTATATTTAAAATATTGTTTTATAATCCCTGTTCATACTATGAGAAAGAAGAATGTTTTTGTGGGGCTATTCCTGGCCCTTTTTTTCGCTGCCCAACTACCTGCCCAGACTCGAACCGTTAAGGGTTTTTGCATTACCGCCAGTCATCAAAAAGTAAGTGGAGAATTTGAAATTCCCGTTCAATATATGGTAGCAGAGCCAAACTATAATTTGTTGCAATGGAGCCTACTAATGAAAAAGAATAATGCCGAGTATTATTTGTTAAATCCCCAAAATACAGCTGCTTTTTCCTTTGTTTATAAAGGAAAGCAATATTTGTTTAAAGCAACCAAAAACAAGTTTGGTCTGCGCAATCCTTTTAAGAAATCGGACGATAAAGTATTCTTAAAAACCGAAGTAAGCGGGCAGGTTAGCTTATTGAGTGTTTTTAAGGGGTCTGCAAACGGGAAGACTAACTTTATGAATGAAGATTATTATTTGAAAAGAGGAAATGATTTGGTAAAAGTGAAGAGTATTGGTTTTAGAAAGCAATTGAAAAAATATTTTTCCAGCCATTCAAAATTCATTCAATTGATTGATAATCATAAGTTTAAGAAAAAAGACCTACCTAAATTGATTCAGTATTTTAATAAATATTTAGGAACGGTTGTTCGGACTTAGGATGGATTTTCATGGAAAGAGGCTTATGGTTTTCTAAACTTCCCCCCTAACTTTTCGATCTTTAATTTTTAAGAAATATTCAATTTCTTGTTCTATAAACAAAGCCTTATCAGGATTTTTAAGCCCTTTGATAAGGGTAAATTCCCTACCGTTTTGGGGAATTAAAACAATGGAGTAAGCATAGTTGGGTACGCCATTGGTGGAGCTTGATACATATTTGCGCACATACAATTGGTCAATATTTCTGACAGGTATAGTTTTATTTGGATTCCAGGGACTTGTTATCGGGCGATGTTCGATAGCCAGGTTATATTCATCTACGGTGATATAAGTGGAGTTAATAAAATTAGCACTGTTCGATTAAAGTATGATAAATTAACTTTGTATTCAAAAGAGAATACAAATGCTAAGTAAAGAAGAATTTGATTTATTAAAATCACGTCAGTATTGTGATAATCCAGATTGCGTTTATTACAATCAACCAGAGTCAGGAAATATCAAAATTAATAGTCGGTCAAAAGGCCAAGTATATTGCAACGAATGTGGTAATCGCTGGGTCTTGACCAAAGGCACGATGTTTTTTGATTTACGTACACCGATTGAAAAAGTGATAAATACCTTGCTCTTACTAGTTCGAGGAATGGGGGTCAACCAGACTTGTAAACAAGCAGATGTCACCTCAGATTCCCTTTTAGCTTGGGTAGAAAAAGCAGGCACTCATTGTGATGAATTTACGAATTACATGCAAGAGCAAATGCATCTGGAACAATTACAAATAGATGAGTTCTGGTCCTTTATCAGAAAAAAAAGAAAAACCTTACACATGAAGAGAGACAAAAATCCGAGCTAGACCCTGAATTTGCTGATAAACAGGGAGATAGATGGAGCTTCGTGGCTGTTTTACCTGATACAGGATTTGTTCATACTGTACATAGTGGCAAAAGAACTTTAGCACAAGCAAGAATTTTTCTTAACAAAATAAAAGACAAAAGTGATGGAGTAGCTCCATTATTTTTATCAGATGCTTGGTTCTATGAAGAAGTCTTATATGAGACCTATTGTCACTACGAGCCTGTTCCATATGGAGGTAGAGGTCGACCGTCTATACCCAAAAGAATAGTAGATAGTAATTTGAAATATGCCCAAGTCTATAAAGAAAGAGATGCCAAGGGCAAACTTAAAAGTGTGACTACTAGAATTATCAAAGGAACAGAGGCGGAGATTTTAGCAATCATCCGAAAAAACGGACGGTCAAAAACCATTAATACTTCTTTTGTTGAGAGTAGAAATGGTAAATATCGTAAAGACGATGCTCGTTTGACTAGAAAGACAATGTGCCATTCTAAAAAGGTGAAATACCATGATGCACATATCAATCTATTGACCGCTTTTTTCAATTATTGTAACGAAAATTGTGCTTTGAGAATATTAATTAATCCTCAAGCAGCACTTTTTGAAACAAAATACCAGAAAAAATCACCTGCTATGGCAGAAGGGTTAATCGACAAAATACTGACTATCAAAGAACTATTATTTTGGAGAGTTCCTAAACCCTCCATACTTTAATCGAACACCACTATAAAATTACTAATTAGATTAAATAAAAGCCCTACACCAACTAATATATGTACACTCATAAAGAGTAGTGCTGTTATTTCGCCACTCATCATGGCAGCTATTGCCATTGGCAGTACGATGGCATTCCACATCAAAGTAAAAAGCACCATAAACCAATGGGAGGACTGCAGATTTCGCCATTTGAAATCAATATTTAATTCGCTTCGCAATCGAAACATTTCGATGCCTTCTGGTTGAAATATTTCGGCTCGTTTTCTGGCAGGTCGTCGTTCCTTGGTTTCTTCATCAAAAGGAAATACATGGTGGCAATTATGGCATTTGGCGATTGCTCGATCAATATTGATGTCATCGGCAAGTATTTCTGCCTGGCAATTAGGACACTCCAATTGAGTGCCTAATGTGGGTAGTTCCCGAAACAGATCGGGAAAATCGGGGTCTTGATAATGTTCGACTCTTTCTTGATCCATAGTTTAAAGAAGGCTGAATTTATCAAAAAACTTCATTTTTCTTTGCGTTTTTAAAGCCGCTTGTCGTGCTTTTTCAGCAAAATCAACTCCTGTTCCGGCGAAGATAATACCCCTAGAAGAATTTATCAACAATCCGCCCTTACTATTTACACCATATTGTATAACGTCTTGCAAGTCACCACCTTGAGCGCCTATTCCTGGGACCAATAGAAAATTGTATGGCGCAATTTGACGGACTTCGGCAAATTTTTCAGGGTGAGTAGCACCTACTACGAACATCAAGTTGTCAGGTGTTCCCCATTGCTGGGCTTTTCGTAGCACTTTTTCATATAAAGGTTGCTCTTTTTCTTGCTTAGTAAACTGAAAATCGTGGCTACCTTTATTGGAGGTCAGGGCGAGTAGAATGACCCACTTATTTTCAAATTCTAAAAAAGGTCTAACGGAATCTTCACCCATATAAGGTGCAACGGTTACGGCATCAAAATTGAGCGTTTCAAAAAAAGCTTTGGCATAAAGTCGGGAAGTATTGCCTATATCCCCTCGCTTGGCATCGGCAATGGTAAAATGAGATTGGGGAATATACTCTAGCGTTTTTTGTAGAGACTTCCAGCCTTTTGCCCCCAAGGTTTCATAAAAGGCAATATTAGGTTTGTAAGCTATACAGAGATCGTGGGTGGCATCAATGATTTTTTTATTAAACTCATATATCGGGTCTTCGGCACTGAGCAAATGTTTGGGAATGCGATTAATATCCGTGTCCAGTCCAATGCAAAGGAAAGATTGTTTTTGTCGGATTTGTTGATATAATTTGTCTTGGGTCATTTCATTATGAGTAATTATTAATTGGCGGGATAGGGCTTAATTACTTAGTCGTTGACGGCTTCTATGCCAGAAATTTCCGGAACTTTTCCTTTCACAGTTTGCTCTATACCAGCCTTCATAGTCATGGCAGACATCGAACAACCCGAACAATTGCCCAGCCATTTGATTTGCAAGATCATTTCGTCTGTGACATCTACCACTTCCACGTCGCCACCGTCAACTGCCAGGTGTGGACGCACATCATTTAAGGCATCATCTACTTTATTGATTAGTTGCTTTTTTTCTGTTGCTGACATTTTTTTGTTAATTCTTTGATAGACTTAAAACTTTTTGTTTGGTTGCTTACTGTTTTATTTGAACAATGGTTGTTGGATCTAATGATTCGTTTCTTATTGCAACCTGTTGGAGCGTGTTTTTTGCCAGTTTCATAAAAGATTTACTAGTGGAGGTATCTTCTCGTAAAAGTATAGGTTGTCCATTATCTCCTGATTCCCGAATGCCCTGTACCAAGGGAATTTGACCCAATAAGATCGACTGGCTCATTTTTGCCAATTTTTTCCCGCCTCCTTTTCCAAAAATATAATATTTATTATCAGGCAATTCTTTAGGTGTAAACCAGGCCATGTTTTCTACCACGCCCAATATAGGGACATTGACAGAGGGCAACAAGAACATATTCATCGCCTTAACCGCATCCGCAACAGCTACCTCTTGAGGTGTTGTGACAATTATTGTCCCTGTCACAGGAACGGTTTGTACCAAGGTCAGTTGGATGTCTCCAGTACCTGGCGGCAAATCTACAATTAAAAAATCTAGTGCTGGCCAGAGGGTGTCTTGAAAAAATTGCTTAATAATTCCACCCAATCGAGGGCCTCTTAAAACAACTGCCTGTTCTGGTTCAATAATAAAGCCAATGGACATGACAGGCATTTTATAAGCATCTAAAGGCCTAATTTTGGGTTTGCCATAGACCTCTTTTACCTTTGGTCGTTGTCCTTGTAAGCCAAGCATAGTCGGAATAGAAGGACCATATAAATCAGCATCGATCAAGCCCACTTTTGCTCCTAATTTTTGCAAACCCAAAGCCAAGTTGACCGAGATTGTAGATTTGCCCACTCCTCCTTTTCCCGAAGCAACAGCAATAATATTTTTGACCTGCGCTAGAGGGCTAGTGCTTTGTTGTGATTGCGGTGTTTTGGCCATCATGTGAACATTTACTAGCGCATGCGGATAGACTTCCTGAATGACTTGTTGACAGGCAAAGTTTAAATCGGCTTTATGGGGATTATTCAGGGAAGGTAAGACCAATGTAAAATTGACATTATTCTCTGCAATTTTTAAATCTTTAATCAATCGAGCCTGAATAATGTCCTGCCCAGTATTGGGATCGGTTACTTTTCGTAAAGCGGCTACTATTTTATTATTGTCTATCATTTTATCATTGGCCATATAAGGTGGATCGTTTTGGCAAAACATAAACTTACAAATACAAAAGTCAAAGATACAAACAAAAAGAAGGATGGGGTAGTTTCTTGAAGTCAGAAAATTGCGAGCTTCGCTCAAAACTTTTTTGTCGATCTATTATATCTTATTCGAATCAAATTACTCCCAATCAGTAGTTTTGGAAAATGCTCCATGCAAAAATTTTTAGAATAAAGTCTATTATCCTAATGGAATATAGTAATTTATCAGAAAAAATAAAACCAGGTAAATCCATAAGCCATCCAGGTAATGCCAGTATTTGGTTAATAAATGAAGCTTTAGCCTTTTTTCGGGATCGGAAAAATAAACCAGGACACTCACCGGCTCTTTCATCTTGTTTTTAGCCGTCAAAAAAAAAATGATTAAAAAAGGTAAGCCTGCTACTACATGAGCAAAATGTAGAATGCTAATTAGATAGACGTAAGAAGCTGTATTACTATAATTAATAAATATTTGTTGACTAAAAAGCTGTCGCCAGGCGATTATTTGAGAAAATAAAAAAATAATTGTCAAAATAATGGTGGAGAATAGCATCAATTGATAGCTGGCAGTATTATCTTGTTGATAAGCCTTTTTTGCTTGTATCATTGTGTAGCTACTACCCAGTAGAATCAGGGCATTAGCAAAAAACAAGCTGGGCAATTGAATAGGAGGAATGCTGGACTGTACCCTGGTATAAAGATAAGAGACAGAAAAAGCAATAAATAAAGCAGTAACTCCCATCAAAGTCAAAGTCAATAGAATATTGTGTGGGTGAAACCGCATAGCGGTTAGCTCCTTCTGGGTTTCAGGCATTTGGAAAAGAGATAAGTCAGAGTTTAAGTTCCTATTTTATTTCCAGCACATAAGGCATTCTGGCTTGGGGTCCTTTCATTTCCATAAGGGATTTTAAATGCGAATAGTAAGGATAAAACTCCCCTAATTCTTCTTTAATAATACTGGCTTTTGCCCGCTTGGGATTCAAGTATTTTTCTATGAATTGTTGAAATGGGTCTTTTGTTTTGGGGTACTCCGCTATTCGATATTCTTCCAAGCCAGTTAGTTCTTCAGCAACAGCGATGGCCTCTTCCAGTCCACCGATTTCATCTACCAACCCTAGTTCTTTGGCTTTTTTACCTGTCCATACGCGTCCTTGTGCGATTTTGTGGACATTGTCCCTAGTCATATTCCTGCCTTCGGCTACTCGCTTTAAAAATAATTCGTAACCCTCTTCTACGCTTTCCTGAATGATATGGGCTTCAGTCTGGGTATGGGGATGAAATAAGTTGATGCTCGAAGAAAATTTACCGGTATTGACCGTATCCAGACTGATGCCAATTTTATTATTCATTAATTCACTCGCATTAGGAACCATGCCAAAAATGCCAATTGATCCAGTGAGTGTAGTGGGTTCTGCGATGATCTTGTCCGCCATGCAAGCGATATAATACCCGCCCGAAGCGGCATAGTCGCCCATAGAGACCACTACGGGTTTTCCCGCCTCCTTTGCCAGGCTTAGCTCGCGCCAAATACTTTCAGAAGCCAAACTACTTCCTCCACCAGAATTAACCCTTAACACAATTCCCTTGATCTTTTTATCTTCTCTGATTTGACGAATGATTTTAGTATAATCATCGTCTGCAATTTGACCAGGAGCATCTTTTCCTATTACGATACCTCCTTCGGCGTAAACCACGGCGATTTTATCTTTGATTTTGAAATTGACTTTGGGTTTGGCTCTTCGACTATAGGCTTTCAAAGTCACTTTGGGGACTTTGTCTGTTGATTCCAGCCCTATTTTTTCTTTTAACAAATCAATTACTTCATCTCTATAGCCTACTCGGTCAATCAATTTGTAAGCGAGGGCATCTTCTGCATCTCGAGCAAGCCATTCATTGGCAATTCTTTTCAGTTCTGGAGCAGCCATGCTTCTGGAAGCAGCAATACCCTCAATAAATTCATTATAAATCGGATTTAAGAACTCCTTGATCTGTAGTCTGTTTTGTTCGCTCATTTCTGTGCGGCGATACGGCTCAGTAGCACTTTTAAACTGTCCAGCGTAATAAACCTCCATTTTTACACCTAGTTTATCCAGCATATTTTTGTAAAAAAGGATTTGGGCACCATAGCCTCTAAAGTCAATCCCCCCAACGGGATGCACCGAAATGTCGTCTGCTACGGAAGCCATATAATAGCCGTTTTGGGAGTAATATTTGGAAAAAGCAACGATAAATTTGTTGCTTTCTTTAAAATCTATCAAAGCATCCCGAATCACAGAGCGGGTAGCCATACCACCGCTTACTCCTGAAACATCTAAAAATATACCTTTGATATGATCGTCTGTTTTGGCGTATTCAATGGAAGCAACTATATCTTTTAGACCTATGACGTCTTCTTGTTCTAAAGTAAAATTATTGATAGGTACATTATTTGTCTTTTCAGGAATAGGCTCGTTAAAACTAATTTCTAAGACAGAATTGGGTTTCACTTTTACAGCTTCTTTGGAGCCAAAATTGGCAACGGCTCCACCAATCATAGCAAAACCAATAAAAGAAAGAACCATTATAGCCAATACCATTCCAAGGCAGGAGGCAAACATGAATTTAAAAAACTGCTGCATCAGATTATTATTTTGTAGTAAATTTCTTGCAAAGAAAGAACATTTTTCCTTCAATCTTCAAAAAGGAATCAATATCGAGCCCAAAAATAACGTTAAGATGACTGAACCACTCTTTTTTTAGATAAAGTTTGATACTATTCCGAAGTTTGGATAATTTTATCAAGTTTCCCCCTACAAAATATAATGCCTATTTTCAAGAACTTTTATTAGAAACCCTTTTGAGGGTGCTTAAAGAACTGTAATATTGGCAATTCATTTTAGCCTATTTTCTTTGGCTAGTTTTTTGAATAATATTGAGGATAACCCCAAATCCGGAAAAGAAAATCATTCACTATGGTTTTGCACCACAAAAGCAGTTACGCCAAATATTTATTTTTTATCTTCCTTTTCTTTTTTTTTGGAAATGCTTTTCTATTTGGACAGATAGAAGTTGAACCGGCTATTACTGCTCCTTTTGAACCTGAGCGATTGATTCGGGATGTTTTTTTGGGCAAGGGGGTAGAAGTGATTAGTGTCAGCTATGCAGGCGTGCCCGAGGCAGTGGGTTATTTTTCAGACGGAAAAGAGGTGCTGAATATTTCTGAGGGTTTAGTACTTTCTACGGGTAAAGTGTTTGAAATTATTGAACCCAATGATGCCGGAGGGCAAGGCTCTGAAAATTTGAGCACGGCTCGCGACATTGATTTGGAAAATATTGCAACGGATGAGGTCAAAGATGCAGCGATTTATGAAATAGAATTTGTTCCTTACTCGGACACTATCGCCTTCAGCTATGTTTTTGCTTCAGAAGAATACCCGGAATTTGGCTGTAATTGTTTTAATGATGTTTTTGGTTTTTTTTTAAAAGGGCCAGGTTTTCCCGATTTTCAAAATATCGGCTTTATACCAGGAACCAACGATCCCGTTTCTGTGAGAACGGTCCACCCCTTGGATCCGGACGGGAATGCTGGCGGCTGTGTTTCCGGCGAACCAACCCCCGATTGTGGGCCAGTCAACGAGCAGTTTTATAATGATAATACAGGTAACCCCAATTTTATATTTGATGGCTTTACTGATGTTTTTACAGCCAAAGCTGCCGTCGTGCCTTGCGAAACTTATACCATTAAGCTAGCTATTGCAGATGTAAAAGATGACATTTTTGATTCTGCAGTATTTTTTGAAGGTAGAAGTTTTGGATCCAATGCACTGGAAGTGGAGACAGCAACGGTAAGCCTGGATGGTACGATTGTCGAAGGTTGTGCAGCAGGCTTGATTACTTTTAGTATTCCTAAACCAAGAGCAACAGATTTGGTCATCACTTACTCTTTAGCCGGAAATGCTATCAACTCTGTTGATTTTGAGCGACTTCCTTTTAATGTGACCATTCCTGCCGGAGATACCTCTACTTCTTTGACGATCAATGCTATTGAAGATAATATTTCGGAAGGGCTGGATTCTGTGGGTATTGTGGTAGATGTGAATGCTTGCCAAACCCAAACATTTTGGACTTTTATTAGAGATAACCAATTAATCCCCCCTGACTTAGGGCTAGACCCAACTATTTGTGAAGGCGACCAAATACAGTTGAATGGAACATTAGATATTTCATTAATGGAGGAAATTCGGTTTGAAAATCCTGATGATCTTACGATCCTTGAAGTTGCAGACAATGTCGCTAATCCCCCCAATACAGACCCAACGATAGTCCCTATCACTGTTTTTGGAGTACAGCCTTTTGATCTGACAGACGGAGCTTTGAAAGAGGTCTGTATAGAAATTTTTCACAGTCGGGTGGATGAGTTAGATGTTTTTCTAGAAGTACCCAATGGAAAAATTTTAGAGTTAACGACAGATAATGGGGGAGGAGCTAATGATTTTCTCAGCACCTGCTTTTCTCCCAATGCCAACCATTCCATAAAAAATATTACTGAAGATGAGGCTCCGTTTTCGGGTACTTACCTTCCCGAAGGAGATTGGACTACTATTTGGGAAAATGAAAGTCCGACCAATGGCACCTGGAAGTTATATTTAAAAGACGACCAGCTAGGTATAGAAGGCATTTTGACCAATTGGTGGATCATTTTTAATCCGACTTATCAAGTGGATTACCAATGGGAAGTGGCGGATAGTATTTCTTGTCTGGATTGTCCCGATCCCATTGTGAATCCAACACAAAGTACCCAATATAAATTAATCGCTTCTGATAGCTATGGATGCACCGTCAGCGATTCTGTCATGGTCAATATCAGCCCAAACATTGCCAGACCCGAAATTACTTGTTCCGGTGTGACTGACAGTAGAATTACTTTTAACTGGGAGGCGGTCAGTGGAGCCATTGGCTATGAAATTAATGTGAATAATACAGAATGGCTTTCGCCTAATCAAGGAGATTTGATGCACCAGGTTACAGGCTTGGCTTTTGCTGAAACGGTAACAGCACAAGTAAGAGGCGTAGGCGGCTGCGAAGCACTCATTGATTCGGTTAGCTGCACGACCATTGCATGTATGCCTCCTATTCCACAAGTCCTAGATACATTGCCTATAAGTTGTGCAGGGGCCAACGATGGCACTATTATCCTTTCGGCTGATAGCCAGGAGGCACTATTTGTTTTGGATGCAGACACTAATACTACTGGAAGATTCCCCAATTTGGCAGCAGGGACCTATACTTTTACAGTTTTAGACCCTAGCAAAATTTGTAGCAATACGATTCAAGTAAGCATTGAAGAACCTAAAATGCTTACGCTAAACCTAATTGACTTGCAACCTTTGAGCTGCTTTCAATCTGATGATGGTGCGATAAGTATAGAGGCAACTGGAGGAGTTCATCCCTACAATTTTGATTGGAATAATGGGGCATTTCCAGATACTAATCAACTTATCAATATTCCCGGTGGAGAGTATGCTTTGAAAGTTACAGATGCCAATGAATGCGAACAATCCATTTTTATTCCGCTTCCTGAACCAGCAGCTTTCAATATCACTCCTTTTGTTGTGAATGAATCCTGTTTTGGTAGTCA
>CBDCUO010000040.1:0-130797 GCA_965222705.1 Saprospiraceae bacterium
CCGCATTGGCAACAAGGATTTACGCCATAGACTGATTGTGAAGAGCCGTGTGAATCGAGAGGTTCACGCACGGTTCTGTGAGAGGTTTGGGGGTGAAACTCCCCCCTTACCTACTCGACTTCTTTTTTATTTCATTTTTTCTTCCGATGTTACTTATAGTCTTTGGCTTATAGTCAACACATATAGATATTTGCAACATGGATGTCAAATCAAAAATTGGTTCGACGAATTAAAGAATTGAGAGATAAAGCTAACATGTCTCAAAAGGATTTGGCGTATTCTTCTGATTTGGATAGAAGTTATATTGCAAGTGTTGAAAATGGACAAAGAAATATTTCAATAGTGAATATAGAAAAAATATCAATTGCACTCGGTGTACCTCTATCAGAATTCTTTAAAAATGAGCGATTTGATAACGATACAACAAGCGGTTGAGAATTTTAAATCTTTGATTAACACCTCTATTATTTCTGGAGGTGTTGCAGGAAAACAAGCTATGATTAGGTCTTCTAAGCCAATCAATAATATTCATGAGGCTGTTAAATCTGAATTAATCAGAAATGGCATCGAAAAAAATCGAATTCACCCCCCTCTTGGAGAAAGTAAACCTGAACTTGAAGTTGGCAGGTTTTATCAAACAGAAATTTCAAGACGTATGCGTAGAGCCAAAAGGTTATGCCCCAGAAAACGAACTTAATAACTGAGGGACTTGCTTTTAGAAGAAACAGATTATTATGGAAAAGCATATACACCGAAAGAACTATATCTATTAATATCCGAAGTCAAATTAGTTCCTTGGCTAAAAATTTTGACACACTTTATGAAAGAACAATAGCCGAAGCTCAAAATCTTCATGTACGATGTCCTAAAATGGTTTTAGGCGAAGTTTACATGATTGCAGTTCCTGAATATGATTCTGATGCGATGAAAAACAAAACCGTAAAACTTGTTGATAAAGTAGGGACAGTTGGGAAGTATATAAAATCCTTTGAAGCAATTAATAACCGGAACTCTGTCGAAAAGGAGGAATACAAGTACGAAAGAGTTTGTTTGTTAATCGTAGATTTCAGTCAAAATCCAGTTAAAATATATCATCATGACAAAGAACTGATTGATGCAGGGTTATTGAGTTCTGAATCTTCGGCAAGTATTGAAAATCTAAATTGGGAATCATTCACACCTTCGATACTGAAAACTTATGAAACAAGATTTGAGAGTTGAATTTCGAGCCCGTATTTGTAAATTAAAAATTCATCTAAATCAGTTTTATCTTCAGTAATCCGAATGTAAAGAATATCATCTTCCGTCATTTTCGGAATTGTCAATTTTTCGATAAAATTTTTCTGATAGCATGGGTAGCCACCTGCAATTGAAACGCTTGTTTTAGAAACGTAATAGTGCATTACGTAGGAATTGAGAATTTTCTGAACGACATCAATATTCTCTTCTAATGATAAAGGGTGAACCATATCTGAAAATAAATCGACTGGTTTCTTTCTTCCTTAATTAAAGTAAATTCCATATCCATTTGTAAAAAATGCGTCTTCTTCATCAACCAATAAAAAACGTGGAAATTGGCTAAAAGTAGGATTTAGAATCTTTTTTCCTCTTTTTGTTAGTCCCTGTGTTCGTCCCCAAACATAAAAAGGTGAGAAGTTAACTTTTCCTTTATCTCTGCTTTCCAAAACTTCTTTTTGAGTTAGCAGATATTTGTAACATTCGGGAAATCTTTTTTTGAACTCTTCTTCTGGAATGGGATATGAATTTCCAGATTTAATTGTGTACGGAAAAATTATCCTTCTTGAATTATTGGCTATATCATCTTGTGATTTGAAATTTGATATTTTATATACGGATTTCGTTACACCTTTTTCAATTTTGAACTCTCCTTCTTCCGTTGATTTAATGAAATAGTCTCCACTTATTTCTGTTCCTTCAACAAAAAAAACACTATCTTTTAATGTTGCAATTCCTACACAAATATCAAAGAGTTCTTTTATCAGAGTGCCAATAGTCTCAATGATTTTAATGTTTTTCTGTTCATTGGTTTTTAGTAATCTCCATTTTTTGACATTAAGGTTTTCAAGTGCATTTGGAGAACCATTTGCTTTCGCTAAGAATTGAATTGGAGTATCTTCATTTTTAATTCTATCATAGAGGATTGAATCATTATCTTTTCTATTAAGAAATGTGATTGCTGTATAAGTTTGAGCGTCAAAAACCTTTTTATGACTGAAATCAACAATTCTATTTACACACTTGTTTGAGCCAAAGAATGCTCTCAAATTCTTACCTGCTAAGGATGTGAAATAGTTGTTTGGAGTAATATACCCTAATCGTCCTTTCTCGTCTAGTAATTGGTATCCCAACTCAAAAAAAGCAAAATACAAATTGAAAGTACCATTTTGTATTGTTGTCCATTCCTTTAAAAGATATTCTCTATTCTCATCAGATAAATCTTGATACTTTACATAGGGAGGATTTCCTACTATCACATCAAATCTTTTATTCCATTCTCCTTTCAAGCTATCTTGATTAACTAAATTGAAGTCGTCTTCATCAAGAAATTCACCGTTCTCTAATGCAAGAATTGATAATAATATTTTTGCTCTTTTAATATTGTAAGTTAAAATATCACTTCCAAATAAATTTTCTTTTACACTTGCTTTGATTGGTTTACCAAACTGTCTTAAATAATACTCTGCAAGACCAATTAAAAAAACGCCTGTTCCACAAGAGGGGTCTAAACACTTATCTGATTCTTTAGGATTGACTTCTTTAATGATAAAATCAACAACGAAATTTGGGGTAAAAAAAGCACCATTTAATTTTCTATCACTTTTTGGAATTAGTAGTTCTAAGTAATTTTCCAATTCTTTTAATGAATTGATATTCAGTTCATTAAAGTCAAAATCTTCTATTGTTTCTACTCTGCTATAAGGTGCTAATATTGAAGATTCTTCTGCATTCAATTTATTTGAAATTATATACTGTTGAATTAGGTATTTCTCAACCTTTTCAATAGGATATTTCGCAGTAATCTCTTTTAATATTCTTTTATTTATCATCTTCGAATTGTTGACTTTAAGCAACAAATTTAGTTTTTCTTTTTTACTTATCCAAATGGTTGAATTGGCTGTTTTCTCTTTTTTCTAATTGTCACTAACGGTCAAGGGTCTGCGCTGTGTTGGGCGCAGGGAGGGGAAATTTCGGCGAAGCCGAAAAATTTTTCCGACTAAAGTCCCAACATTGCGTTGACGCATTGATGGGTGCTCGTCTGACCGAAGGAAGGACGAGTGACCAGCAATGGAGCGCAGACCCTTGACCGATGCGGTTGTCGGACGACCGAAGGGAGGATGACAACCGCATCGTCCCGCATCCCTGACGTAGCCAGCTTTTGCTGGCTATGGACAGGGATGCATTGTTGTGGGTAGTAGTGTGCCTTGACGGTTTATCGGGTACAATATACAAAATAGATAAACCATGCTGTAAACGAGATGAAAGAATCTTGATTTTTTTTTAGGAATTGAGACGGGCTTTCGATAGGGAGATTATCAGCGTCACCTATCAAACCACCACAAGGTGCTTACCTTTCACGGGTTGGTATTGAGCGTTGTGGAAAAGATTTCGGTGGAGTCGGGAAACTCAATGAGCGTACCACACAGACAGAAACACGAAATCAGGTGCGATTTAAGGAGATGAGCGAGACGAGAGCGAACCATCGCAGAGGCATCGTAAAGAACCATATTACTGCTCAAAATCAGGGGTCGGCGACCTTACGAGACCAGTC
The DNA here is from genome assembly GCA_965222705.1 of Saprospiraceae bacterium. Lineage (GTDB taxonomy): Bacteria > Bacteroidota > Bacteroidia > Chitinophagales > Saprospiraceae > JAFMDF01. The sequence goes on from CBDCUO010000040.1 coordinate 3,791, forward strand.
GAATGTGTAAATGCTGACAGGACACAGATTCGGCGGGCAGTCGGTGTAAAGATGGCATGACCTTAAATTAGGCTCGTTTACGGAACAAGGGAAACTCCCGTGCGAAAAGAAAGGAACGGTATAAGCCCAGATTTATTTTTTTCAGGGTAAGCCAATTACTTCAGTAGCATGGGAGTGGCGGACTAACTCGTAGTAGTGATGAAACTTTTGTAATGAAGGTGGAGCGAAGGGGTTAGCACAATCAGATTTTATTTATTAACAACTTTAAAACAGCTGTTTTAAAAGGATGATTTTTAAAGACAAATCAAAGCCGTATCCCATTACCAAAGAACAGGTATGGGAAGCGTTTAAGCTTGTCAAAGCGAACGGAGGTTCGGCAGGCGTAGATGGATTGACCATTGAAGACATCGCCGAAAATCCAAGGAAACACCTGCACCCGGTGTGGAACCGCTTGGCAAGTGGCAGTTATTTTCCACCGCCCGTCATGCGGGTGAGCATTCCGAAAGGGAAAGGCAAAGAGCGGCACTTGGGCATACCAACGGTCAAAGACCGAGTTGCCCAAATGGTGATATGCAAGGAGTTGGAAGAAATATTAGAACCAATATTCTCCGAAAATTCCTCTGGCTATCGCCCCAACAAAAGTGCGCACCAAGCCATCGCCCAAGCCCGAACCAACTGTTGGAAGTATGCATGGGTAGTGGACATGGACATCAAAGGTTTCTTTGACAACATAGACCACGGCTTGATGATACGGGCATTACGGCATTACACCGACAAGCCCCACCTCATCACCTATGTAAAACGGTGGCTCAAAGCCCCTGTACAACTCAAAGACGGCAGCCTTGTCCAAAATCTGGAAAAAGGAACGCCGCAAGGCGGAGTGATAAGTCCCTTACTGGCGAATCTGTTTTTGCACGTGGTATTCGACAAATGGATGGAACAGCATTTTCCTGACTGTCCGTTTGAAAGATACGCTGACGACATCATCGTCCATGTGAAAAATGAACGTACCGCCAAGTATGTCCTAAAGTCCATACGGGAACGTATGACCCAATGTAAATTGGAACTGCACCCCGAAAAGACTAAATTGGTTTACTGTAACCGAAAGGGCAGACGCAAGCGGACAGAAGCCGAAGTTCGACAGTTTGATTTCTTGGGCTACACTTTCCGAAGCCACAAAGTGCAAACCAAAGACGGTAATGTGATGTTTGGATTCAGTCCCTGTATCAGTCGAAAATCCATGAAACGTATCTCGGATGAGTGTCGAAAGTTGGGCTTTCACCGATGGACACATCTGAACATCCACCAAATAGCCGCCGAATTATCTCCCAAGATAAGAGGCTGGTTATATTATTACGGTCGGTTTCACAAAACGGCAATGGAGGGTATTTTCAGAATTATCAACCGAAGGTTGGCAAAGTGGGCATTTAACAAGTACAAACGCTTTAAAAGACGCAAATTCGTCAGCTATGCTCAAAAATGGTTAAGGCAAATTGCAAAAGATTATCCTTACATTTTTCCGCATTGGCAACAGGGGTTTACGCCTTAGACTGATTGTGAAGAGCCGTGTGAATCGAGAGGTTCACGCACGGTTCTGTGAGAGGTTTGGGGGTGAAATTCCCCCTTACCTACTCGACTTTCTCATTCTTCATTTTTGAATCCGTAAATTATTGTTTGCATTCCCGCTATTTTCCATTGACCGTTTTCTTTTTCCATTAATCTTGTTTCTCTTTTTAATCCAAGTTTGGAATCGTCTTGTTCATAATTTACCCATGCCCCATTTCCGTATAATCTAACATCAATTTTATCAACCAAAGTTGGCAATGGTGCAGGTTCGGGATGTTCTTCAATATAAGTTCTTACAAAATCATTTATCTCGTTCCACCCCAAAGTTTCTGTGATGGTAGTATCTGCAAAATTCATGTACGTTTTTGTTACATATTCTTCCTGAACCCATTTCTCTTTCCAACTTTGATAATCTCGATTAAAGGCTGCTTTAGTTTCATCATTTATAACTTTTAATATTGATGCTTTTTCCTCTTCAAAATTTTCCGTTCTATTTACTTGTTCGGAAGTATTCTTATCCTCTTTACATCCAAATTGAAAAATCAAGATTGTTGTTAGTATTATGAGTAATATTCTATGATTCATAATTTTATCTTTTTCGTACTTGCTGCCAACGGTCAAGGGTCTGCGCTGTGTTGGGCGGAGGGAGGGGAAATTTCGGCGAAGCCGAAAAATTTTTCCGACCGCAGTCCCAACATTGCGTTGACGCATTGATGGGTGCTCGTCTGACCGAAGGGAGGACGAGTGACCAGCAATGGAGCGCAGACCCTTGACCGATGCGGTTGTCGGACGACCGAAGGGAGGATGACAACCGCATCTTGTGCATATAAACGATCTCGTTGATATATCAATAATACCAAGCGTTTACAAACGGCAATAATCGTTTGTAAACGACTACTTTTCCTTTTAATCTTTCCAATCCATTATTACTAATCGAAGATAAATAAAAAAAACATATAATACCCAACAAATAACAAAGATTTTCACTATTTAATGAACAACAAAAAAGAATAAAGTACATTAGCTTAATTACCAGCTTTTTATTTAGAAAATAGATCCTTTCTACACGTCTAAAACACGCGTAATTAGGTGGCGGCTGCCCGTTAAAACCTGCGGAGCCTTTGGTTTTAACTAGAATTTTTTGTTTCTTTTTTTTTTCATTGAAAAAAAGAAAATATCATCTAATTTAAATGCTAAATGCTAATCATTTTTGATAGATAATTTCATAGTAACTACTCAGCATAGGAGGCATTCCTAATGTTGCATTTTCTTTTTCCTTGATGAAAAAGAAGCAAAAAATCAAGCGGAAATAATTGCTCTACTATAAGCTATCACCCGCACCCACTATTTCCGCAGGCAACCGCCACCAAAAGACGAGTTAGGTACTGAAATTATACTTGCTGAATAGTTACATTTCATACATATTAAATAAAATTAATGTTCATCTTGTTTATAAATAAGAATCTGAAATATGAAATTTAGCTTTTTTCTTTAGACGAGCAAACAAAGCTTGTGAGCCGCACAGAGCAGTCGGGCTACCTTCTTTTTGGAGTGCATAGCCGTAGGCATAATTCTTCAAAAAAAACCTTAGTAACGAGTGAAAAGCAACTTCCCCAATTTGGATAGTCAAATTGGGGAAGTTATTCTTTAGTCGTTTCCTGATGGATTTAAAATAGTTGAAGATTGCTTGGAAGGAGTAGTAAATTTGGGACTTTTACCTTTCTTAGAAAAGCAGAATTTAGACAAAATTAAGTTCGGCAAAAGTGTGCTTGGTAGCCCATAGGGGAATCGAACCCCTGTTTCAAGGATGAAAACCTTGCGTCCTAACCACTAGACGAATGGGCCAAGTTAATGTCGGGAAATGCTAACACATTTTTGCAATCCCGTCTTTTCTTTAAAAGCGAGTGCAAATATATAAGGTCAAACTGAAAAAGTCAAAATAATGATTGTACTTTTTTAAGGGTTTTGAGCTGGAGGGTTTATCCGTTTGATGTAACTTGTAAGCTTTATAACCAGAGCCGATAAGCACGCTTTTTAATCAATAAATGACTTTAAAGAAACGATTCCATTTTTGAACTTTACGAAATAGATTTAAAGGGCTATATTTGTCCCAAAAACAGGATTGGTGTTATTTTTACACTAAGTGTCCATTGTTTTCTGCACAAATCATCCTAAATAAACAAAGTTATGGCAAAAAAAGTTGCAATTAATGGTTTTGGCCGAATTGGAAGGCTAGCTTTTCGAAATTTATTGGAAAAAGATGAAATCGAAGTGGTGGGCATTAATGACTTGACAGACAATGCTACCTTAGCCCATTTATTAAAATATGACTCCGCTCAAGGTCCTTTTGAAGGAACCGTAGAAGCTACGGATAATAGTCTGATTATCAATGGAAAAAGCATTGCTGCCTCTGCCCAAAGAAACCCCGCAGAGCTCCCTTGGAAAGCACTCAATGTTGATTTGGTGCTGGAGTGTACCGGAATTTTCCGCACCAAAGATAAAGCCAGTTTGCATCTGCAAGCCGGTGCTAAAGATGTAATCATTTCTGCGCCTGCTAAAGGAGGGGAAGTACAAACCATCGTATTGGGAGTAAACGACCACGAATTGGACAGAAGGAAAAATGTTTTTTCCAACGCTTCTTGCACGACCAACTGCCTGGCTCCGGTCGCCAAGATTATCAATGATAATTGGGGACTAAGGGTAGGCTCTATGACAACCACGCATGCCTATACAGCTGACCAGCGCATCCAGGATGCGCCCCATAAAGACTTGAGAAGGGCACGAGCAGCGGCTTATAACATTGTCCCGACCTCTACCGGAGCAGCCATTGCAGTGGGGAAAGTCGTGCCGGAAGTCACTGGAAAACTATCAGCAATCGCAGTAAGAGTGCCCGTTATCACTGGTTCGCTAATTGAGGTCAACGCCGTAGTAGAAAAATCAACTACAATAGAGGAAATCAACGCCAAGTTTAAAGAAATGGCAGAAGGGCCGATGAAAGGCATTTTGCAATACGCTACCGACCCGCTAGTATCTTCCGATATTGTTAGAAATCCTCATTCCTCCATTTTTGATTCTTTGATGACCAGTGTTATAGCTGGCAATTTTATCAAGGTAGTCAGTTGGTATGATAATGAAGCGGGCTATGCTGCCAGAATTGCCGATTTGGCAGCTATGATTCTAAAAGTATAGTTTGTTTTCAAAATATTTTAAAAGGAATGGTACATTAATAAATTGCGTTTTTATACGCAGTTATTTTTTCTTTATGTAAGGCGAAAAACGTAGGCGATGCAGTGCATCGGCGAGGCTTTTTAACGCAACAGAAAGGAAAAAGAACAAGTAGAAAATGTAAATTTATTATTGAACCATTCCTAAAGCACGGTGCTTCTTTGAAGCATAATGCTTTTTCTTGAAAATCGACCAAATTTGCAAAACATGAATCTCCATTTTAAAAATAAAAAGGCGCTCATTCGGGTGGACTTTAACGTGCCGCTGGATAAAAACAAGCAAATTACAGACGACACGCGCATTCGGGCAGCTTTGCCCACTATTAAAAAAGTGCTGTCGGACGGGGGAGCAGCTATCTTAATGTCGCATTTGGGCCGACCTCAAAAAAAATTGAAAGCAGACGGAAGCATGGATGTAGAGAAATTTACGTTAAACCACGTAACCAAGCATTTGTCAAAATTATTAGGTGTAAAAGTTCATTTTTGTCCGGAAACCATTGGAAAAATGGCCGAAAAAATGGCAAAAGAACTACCTTTCGGAGAAGTCTTAATCCTGGAAAATACTCGATTCCATAAAGGAGAAACAAAAGGCTCAGAAGACCTCGCCAAATCGCTTTCCAAACTAGGCGATGTTTATGTCAATGATGCCTTTGGAACCGCCCACCGCGCACACGCTTCGACCACTGTTATCGCTAAATATTTTCCCAAAGGCCAGAAAACTTTTGGTTATTTAATGGAAAAGGAGATCAAAAATGCCAATAGGGTTTTAAACAATCCCGAACGGCCATTAACGGCCATTATTGGAGGGGCAAAAGTATCCGATAAAATTTTATTATTAGAAAAATTATTAGAATTTGCGAATAACGTAATCGTTGGCGGCGGCATGGCTTATACCTTTGCCAAAGCACAAGGGGGGAAAGTTGGCAATTCATTAGTAGAAGCGGACCGACTCCACTTAGCCCATAAACTGATTAGCAAGGCGAAAGTAAAGGGGGTCAAATTATTATTGCCAAAAGACTCTGTGATCGCCGATAATTTTAGCAATGATGCCAATATTGAAACCAAATACACCAAACGCATTCGAAAGGGCTGGATGGGGCTGGACATCGGCGAAAAAGCCGTTGCCGATTTTTCCAAAGTCATCAAAAAATCCAAAACAATTTTGTGGAATGGTCCAATGGGTGTTTTTGAAATGCCTAATTTTGCCAATGGAACAAAAGCAATCGCCCGTGCAGTAGCCGAAGCGACCCAAAATGGCGCATTTTCTTTGGTTGGCGGCGGTGATTCTGTAGCTGCTGTTAGTCAAATGAAACTGGATGATGATATTAGTTATGTTTCAACGGGAGGCGGTGCTATGCTAGAATTTTTGGAAGGAAAAGAATTGCCCGCTATAGCTGCAATGAATAAATAGAGTAAAAAATAAGGTTTTTAAAATCTAAAAAATGCTGGGATTAAAATTGCCGACTGACCCGCGTTGGGTCAAAATTGCAGAAAAAACGCTGGAAGAAATATTGACCGACCACGCTTATTGCGAGCAAAAGGCAGCTACTTTTTGTATTTCGCTCATTCAACAATTTCCAGAAAAAACGGAAATGGTGCGCCAACTGGCTCCAATCGTAACAGAAGAATGGGGGCATTTCCGAATGGTTTTGCAGGAGCTAGACAAGCGGAATCTACCTTTGGGCAGGCAACGAAAAGATGAATATGTAAATAAGTTGATGGACTTTAGAAAAAAAGGCGGAAGTCGAGAAGATCAACTCCTAGAACGCTTATTGATTTGTGCCTTAATTGAAGCGCGCAGTTGTGAGCGGTTTCGCCTATTATCCCTGCATATTTCGGAGGACGATTTAAAAGCATTTTATCATAAGTTTATGGTATCCGAAGCTGGTCATTACCGATTATTTATTGACTTGGCAAAAAAATATGCAGGGGAGGAAAAGGCAAAAATGCATTGGCAGGAATACCTGGAATACGAAAAAAAGGTAATGGAGGAACTAGAATTAAGAGGAGATCGAATGCATTGATGAGTTGTCCAATAATGTACTAAACAGGCTCTAACTATTGACCATATGGGCCGCCAGTCTGGGGAAACAATTGAAGAGGGTCACCTGAAATTCTCTATCAATATCCAAGGTTCTAATCGCTTCATTCATACAACTTAGCCACTCCACCGCCGCTTCTTCTGTTATTTTATGAGGCAAGTGACGCATTCGCATCCGAGGATGTCCATAGGTTTGATTGTATAAAGGCGGGCCACCCAAAAACTGGGTTAAAAAGGCAATTTGCTTTTTCTTGACCAACTCCAAATCAGTTTTAAACAAAGGGTTTATGATTGGGTTTTGTTGGACCAGCTCGTAGAATTTATCCACTAGTTGTTGTAGGTTTTCTTCTCCCAAATGTTCGTATATGGTATCTTTCATAGGTTGTTTTTTACAAAAAAGGAATAGAATTACTTCCTCGTTATTCGATCAATATTTAACGATCTTTTGGGTTGGGTAATATACATTTCTGCTTTTAAAAACAATGCAATGAACCCCTTTTGAAAGTCCTGAAACATCGATGAGGTGCTGTCCATTATTCAATAAAAATTGTTGATTCAGTTGTCCTTTTAAATTAAAAATTCGGACATAAATGGCAGTATCTATCCCCTCGATATTTAGTGCTAAAAAATCTTTTACTACATTTCCCAATATTTTAATATCGGCCCCTTTTTCGTTTTCAAAAGTACTAACAGGTGAAGACTCTTGCAATTGGCAATTTAAATCCCAGGAATTAGTTTCAACCGGTCCTTTAGGATTCATATCTCTGTTAAAAAATGCGGAATAATCAAGCCCGTATCGAGTTGCCCGAAAGGTTTGATTTTGTCGAATTGTTCCTCCCTGTGAGGTAGGAAAGCCATTGGAATTAACAGGATTGATATATTCCCAAACAATTTCTTTATCAGAATTGATTTCAAAAAAACGCCCGTTCATACCCTCACAAATAAAGATATTCCCATTGGCTAACATCTGGGCACTGGACATAAATCGAGAGTAAAAGCCTGCTTTGACATATTCCCAGTCAATTAGGGGTCCTAAAACTTCTTGCGGGTTCATTAAGTAATTGCCATTTTCATCAAAAGCCGGTGTCCAGATTGCTATACTTGATGCGCCTTCTCCTTTATCATTATTAAAAACCATTAATTTGCTTTCTTGTGGATAGCCTTTTGGTATCCAGTTGACTGCATGTTGGTGAGCAAACAGTTGATCAACAGAAGTCCCCTGGTCAAAAGTTTGCGGATTGCCAAAACGATAAAGCAAATCGCCGCCCTTTCCCGATTTTCCTCCAGTAGAACCCGCCGCTTCGGTAGTAGTCGTGCTATGGTCAATGATCCAAATTTCGCTAAAGAGACGCGAGCTCAAAATGATTTGGTCCAGGTCTTCATTATAATCAATGGCATTCAGGTGAACCCAGTTGCCGGAAGTTGCTTCTCCTTCTTCGATAAAGTTAATATCAACCAATTCAGGATGGTCAGCAATTACCCCAAAATTATTGCTGGCAGGATCATAGTCTTGGATTAGGTGATCCCATAGTCGCCACTCCCAAATAATGTTTGCTTGATTGAAACCGACCATTTCCAGTTCTACAATTTTTTCTGACCAAACCTCTCCTTTATATTTCCTGCCGTTTTGCCTTGCATCCGGCTCGCTATGTTTTTCCCAAGCGATGGCCAAAAAATTGCCATTGGGCAGCGGAGCAATGTCGTGATGGGCGTGTACTATATTATTTGCATATTCATAAGACCATAATAAATCTCCTTCCCAGCTAAATAATTCAAAACGCCCTCCTAATCCGCCAGGTGAATCAAAGGCATTTTGCCCGATTTTCGCCGTTCTCAGTAAGTTGCCATTTTCCAATAAGTACATGGACTGGCCGGGTTTGTAATTGCTTTGCCAGGTATTCACTATATCGCCGCAGTTATCAATCAAATAAGTAGTTTCATTATTTCCAAAAAGGGTATAGCCAGGGAATGCAGTTGACTCGTTTTTAAAAATGCCAACTGTCTGCTGAGCCTGGCCCCAGAAAGAAGGAAGCAAAAGAAAAATAAAGGTCCTAATCATAATCCCTTTAATTTGAGAGAGGGAATTGAATGAACAATCCCCTCTTCCTTTTAAATTTTGGCTGGGTTGAAGCTAAATTATTTAATCCTGGCAGTAGTTTTTATTTTAAAAATTAAAACCAACTCTGCCAAAGAAAAAGGCACCGTCTGATCCCATTTGCACAGAATCATTAAAGCCGCCCTGATCTGTCCAGCCGTCAAACTGGGGCGTTGGGTATTGATTTAAAATATTATTGCCGCCAATGGTAAACCTCAGATTATCCGTTGCTTTAAAGGTTACACTCAAATCAAGCGTTGCCGCTGCTTCATAAACATCGGTCGCTACTGCAAACAATGCATCTGCTTCCGCCTGATTGGTAGCTGGTGAATCAACCCATTGGAAGTCTTGTAGTGTAACTTCGCTAAACTGTGTCAAAGTTGCGTTGATATCAAATTTTCTAGAGGCGAAACCTACATTTAAACCAAATTTATAATCTGGTGCTGCTGCTTCCAAATAGGCCTGAGAAAAGGGGCCAAAGAAAGTAAATTCATTCAAATTGCCACTATTGATTCTCTTGATTTCTGTATCATTAATATTTCCGGCCAAACCTACCGTCAAACTATTAGTACCGTTCCCCAAGTACTTTTTATAATTCAAAACAATATCAACCCCCTGTGTTTTGGTATCTACTCCATTGGCAAAAAACTGGGCAGCTTCTGCGCCGACATTTAGGTTTGTCGCATCAAAGTTATCTGTTAAAATAATTCGATCATCTACATTGATAGAGTAAGCATCTACGGTTGCACTAAACCCACCTGCTTTGAATGTAAAGCCCAAACTGCTATTAAAGGCTGTTTCTTCCTTCAACTGCCCAATACCAAAGGCTTTTGTTACAGTACTGGTATTGGCAGCCAGTAAAGTACGCAAAGAAGTACCCGCGACAATATTATTAAATAATAGATTATAGTGAATTTGTGCCAGAGAAGGTGCTCTAAAACCAGAGGAAATAGAGCCTCGTAAAGAAAAATTATCGCTTATTTTATAACGGCTTGCCAGCTTAAAATTGAAGGTTTCGCCAAAGTCACTATAGGTCTCATAACGCACGGCACCACCAATTAAGAATGATTCAGTTGCATTTAGTTCTGCATCTAAATAAATACCTAAGTTGGTTCTGTTTTCATCCACGACATTAGCAGGCTGATAGCCGGGAAAACCTTGTGAACCACTCGGCAATTGGTCACCATTGGCATCCGTAGCAGGTACTTGTACGGCAGGGTTAGTAATGACTACTCCATTTTCATCATATAAAGCATAGGAGCCTTCCTCCCCGGCAAAAATTTGGAAGTTTTCCGTCCTGAACTCCAGTCCAAAAGCCAGGTTAAAACCTGCAGCAATACTTTCATGATATTTGCTAAAATCCAAGCCGGTTGTATTCATAGAAAGATTATGCCCCCCTGCATCAAATTCTGTGGAAGAAGCATCTCTCAAAGAAGCATTATTCGTGCCTTTTATAAAATAATGGAAATTATTTTTGCCAAAGGTGTTATTAAAATCCACTTTCCAACCATTGTTCATAGAATGTCGAATACCCGCAGAAGCAGAAACATCAGTAATAATGGAAGTAATTCTTGGAGTAAATCCATTTGGGTATAGACTTGGCACGGCTCGATTATCACCATCCGCAAAACTCCCCCTGGAAAAGGCAAATGCATCTGTATCTCTATAATTCCTACCGCCAAAAGCATAAAATTCTGTATTTTCTCCTAGCGGAGCTGCTGCATTTACGATAAAATTAAAGCCATCAACAGCAGCTGTACCGTAGCCTTGTCGCCAGACAAATCCCGGTCGCAAAGTCCTGTCTTTGGACAAAAATTCGGTCGTAATATTGGCAAAACCGCCATTATTGCCTAGTTTCAAGCCATAGTTCAGATCAATTCTTACTGTATTGCCATCAAAACTTTTATCACCATCCGGATCCAATACCCTTTGTTTTCCATCAACATTAAACAGTGCATCACCATATTGTTCCTCATAATCTGCTCCAATAGAAGTACTATGAGCTCCATAGGTGACTCCGCCTGTCAATCCATCCGTTTGATCTTGCAAAACGACATTAATGACTCCGGCGATTGCATCCGAACCATACTGTGCCGAAGCACCATCTCTCAATACTTCAATCCGCTTGATAGCCATGGAAGGCAAAGCATTCAAATCCGTTCCAGAGTTTCCTCTACCTCTCGTACCAAATACATTGACCAAAGAAGATTGATGTCGCCTTTTACCATTCACCAAAACTAGTGTTTGGTCTGGTCCCAAGCCCCGTAAAGAGGCAGGATCAATATGATCGGCACCATCCGAGCCAGATTGCTTGGTGGCATTAAAAGAAGGAGCTGAAAATTGTAAAATCTGATTGACCTCTACCCTACCAGTAGCTGCGCCAATTTCAGCCGCATCAATTACATCAATCGCCACCGGAGAATCTGTAGAAGAACGCCTATAACTCCTAGAGCCAACTACCTGAACCTCTCCCAAATTTATGCCTTCTATTAACTCGACATTCAAATTGCTCTCTCCATTTAAAACAATTTCTGTACTCCTAAATCCCGTATAGCTAAAGATCAACACCTCATTTCCCGATCGAATATTTAAGGTATAGTTTCCGTCCAAATCAGTAACCGTGCCATTACTGGTTCCCTTTTCTTGTATATTTACGCCAATTAAAGGTTCATTTTGAGCATCCGTCACTTTTCCTGAAATGGTATGCTGTGCACTTAATTGCATCGCAAATAGCACACCCAAAATAATAAGCAATAAGTTTTTCATTTAAATAAATTTAGTGAGATAAAATAGTTGAAGCATGGGCAGAATGAAAAAGCGATGTTTATAGAGCTTGAGTGACCTTTCCAAACAGACTCTTTAAGTATCATGCATTGGTGAAAATGACTAAATCATTTCGTTTTCAAACAAATCAATGCCCGCCCTTCAGATAAATAGTTTCATAAGTCTTCATAAAGTAAAAACCACCGTCAAATTTAGTTTTATTTCCTAAATTATTAACTTTCACACGCTTTTTATTACATCTACTTTAATAGCTACCCATTGGCCCCGTTCAAAAGAAAAACTTATTCCTTCTTCTTTAATTTTTCAAAAAATGGTGATTTTTTTTGACTAAATTTAAAAAAAAATCTATATTAAGCTAGCTTAACCGAAGCCTCTCTTTTACCTTCCTTTTTTACCGGCCTCCCTCTACTCCCTTATTTAAAGAAACTTTAAAAAATCTCAAATCCGAACCTTTGAATTTGAACATATCCAAACCTTAATCCTATGAAGCAGTTGTTTCTATTATTGATAGTCGGCTTATTTTTCGCCTTTAAGCCAGTTAATAAACTTAAAACAGGCGCGATAATCATTGAATTAGTAGATTTAAAATGTCATAAAGGCGAGGTGGAAGTATCATTGTATAATGATGATAAAACCTTTTTGCGTGATAAGGGAGCTTTGGTCACCAAACGACAGAAAGTACAAAACGGAAAAATTCAGGTCGTCTTTGAGGATATTCCTTTTGGTGCTTATGCTGCCGTTTCCTACCATGATCTCAACGAAAATCACCAATTTGACCGGAATTTCATTGGCATTCCCAAAGAGCCGGTTGCCGTTTCGCGGCTATACAAAAAACGATTCAGAAAACCTTGTTTTCAAGATGCCAAAATTGATTTTAATCGCTCCAATATGGTGGTAAAGATGCGCTTTGTGAAATATTAATTGGACTTTAGTGACACATCAAAGGTGCTTTTAGCAACTCCAAAAAGGCCAATTCGCTTGGGAAGGAAACATTGATACCCCTCATTATCAATAGAATGGAAAATAAGGCCATAAATACGGGAGTTGCTTTTTTAAGCGCGGTTTTAAAAGAAGGACGAATAGATTGACCGAGAAAAATCAGCCCGAGCATCAAGGGCATTGTGCCAAAGCCAAATAAAGACATAAACAAAGCTCCCGCTAATGCACTACCGGCAACAATAGCCCCTGCCACTGCTACATAGACCAAGCCACAAGGGAGCAATCCGTTTAATAACCCAATCAAAAAATTGGACTGAGGTGTTCCTTTTCTCAGGAGCTGTCTCATTCTGCTTTTAATCCAAGAGAAAAAATTGGCAATGACTGGAAATTGGATCAGTCGGCTTTCTAAACTCGTAAAAGCAAAAGCACTTACTAATAAAAAAATGCCAGCTATAATCGAAAAGGTCTGTTGAAATCCAGCAATTTCTATGCCCTGACCAATTAAACCTAAAAGCAAGCCCAAAAAACTATAAGTAATAATTCGTCCTAGATTATAAATAAAAGCATTTTTGAAAATTGCCCATTTTTGATGCTTGCTTAGGGGCAAGGCAAGCGCAATGGGTCCGCACATTCCTACACAATGGGTGCTGCCTAATAAGCCTAATGTAAATGCCGTCCAATAGATCATTTATTACTTGTTTTCATACCATTTATCCTCAAATTTTTCATCACTTTTCTCCTTTGATCTCAAAATGATGTAAGCCTGAAAGATAATCAAAATGGGCGCTAGAATAATACCGAAGCCTATCAATAAAGAAGAACCCGAAGCCCACATCATGGCAAGCAATAATATAAAGGCAATAAAAATCCAGGGAGACCAGGTTTTGTAATCCATATTAAGGCATCTTTAAAATCTTTCGATCAAAATAGCCCTTTTGTGCTGCCTGCCAATCAACTTCTACTTTCCATTGTCCACTTATAAATGGCTCGGCAGGTATTTCCATGACATTTGCTTGGTCTATTTGAATGGGAATGTCGAGGTCTTTAGACTTATCGTTCGCCCGATAAAAACGAACCGTTCCCGTAATGGCAGGCAGGTCTTTTGGAAATTCCAAAACGATCAATTTTGATTTTGGGAAATGATTGATTATCAAACCTGGCTCCAAATGGAGGCTATTTTCTATTTTCTCAAACTGGCTTTGGTAGGCTAAATCCTTTTCATAATAATTATCGACGACCAGGCTATGGTCGTACTGTGTCGATTTATAGACTTGATAAAATAAAGAAAGCGCAAACAGGGTATAAAATATAAATATGCCCGTGCCCCAATTAAACTTCATAACTAAATGATGATTAGTGATTATACAGAGTCCTAGAGTAAAAATGCTGTTTTTCCTTGTGCTTTTTTGCCTTCGTGCTACCTTCTTTGCTTATTAATCCAAAATAAGGCCGATCCCTCTGAAGTCAAATATAGTTACTTTACTGGCCCTAAAAAAGAAGTTTTGACTTTATCCATCAATTCTCCATTAGAATAAACCTCGATGGTGACCATGTTTTTTCGAGCAGTTAACTTATCTTTTTCCATTTCTATAAAAAAAGCTCCTTCTGCCATAGCATTGCCCATTGCGGTTGGAGAATTGCCGACTAGTTTGATTCGTCCATTGCTTGTGTGGAGCAATTTAAACTCGATAGGCATATCCTTGGACGTCTTGTTAAATATCTGATAATTATACAAATTGCTAATGTATCGCTCATCCACTTTTTGGTAGAGCATCCCCGGTGTGCGGAGGATGACCGCTTCCACCGCAGAGCGGTTGCCCAAAAGAAAGATATTAAGCCCCATTAAAACCGCCAAAACTGCGGTATAGGCAATCACTCGAGGTGAAAATATTTTCTTTTTTTGAGCGATAATTCCATTTAGGCTATCGTAGCGGATCAGTCCTTTTTCTCGGCCAATTTTTTCCATGACTTCATCGCAGGCATCCATGCAAGCGGTGCAATTAACACATTCCAACTGCACGCCGTCCCGAATGTCAATTCCCGTTGGACAAACCTTCACGCACAGTTTGCAATCTACACAATCACCCTTTACTTTTAAAGGTTTTTCATCTACCGTCGGCTCGGTACCCAATATAGCGGAAGGACTGACCGCTGCCAGATTTTCTATTTTATCTATCAGGTTTTCGGAGCGGTTAGGTGTTTTTTTAGAAAAATCACCTTTGAGAGCAGGAGGCTTTCGTTGCTTTTTAATCTTACCTCTAGGTTCTCCCCTTACAAAATCATAAGAAACCAAAATGGTATTTTTATCCGTTAAAACACCTTGCAGTCGTCCATAAGGGCATATAGTTGTGCAAACCTGCTCCCGCAATCGGGAAAAAACAAAGTAAAATGCACCCGTAAAGGCAACCATTGCTAAAAACCCCGTGGGGTTAGCCAAAGGAGATTGGGTAATAATATCCCATACTTGGTCAACGCCAATAATATAGCTCAAAAAAGTATGGGCAATCAAAATAGATATTCCGATAAACAGGATATGTTTAAGAATCCTTTTTTTAATTTTATCGCTGGTCCAGGGCGCATTATTCAGACGGCGCTGGGCATTGGCATCTCCTTCTATCCAGTACTCAATTTTGCGAAAAACCATTTCCATGAAAATGGTCTGTGGACAGACCCAACCACAAAATAATCGCCCATAGACAACGGTAAAAAGCGCGATAAACACCACTAAAGTCAGCATGGCCAACACAAACAGGTAGAAGTCTTGTGGTGTGAAATGAAGGCCAAACAAAATAAAGTTTCGCTCAATTATATTGAACAGCACCAGCGGTTCCCCATTGATTTTGATAAAAGGCAAGCCAAAAAGAATAGCCAACAATCCCCAACTTAGATAGGTTCTAAGGTCATAAAACTTCCCTTTAGGTTTTTTGGGGTAAATCCAGATACGCTTCCCGTGCTCGTCAACCGTAGCGATTTTGTCTCTATATTTTTCAGTATCTGCTGTCATGAAATTATGCGCTTCTTAATACCAATAAAATTACCCCTCCTCTGCTGCTTCATAAAGTTCTCCCTGTGGATCTTTGGCATTCGGTGGATTAGTTCCCTGAAGCGACAGAATAAAACTGGCTACTTTCTGAATATCCGCGGGAGCTAGCTGGGACTTCCAGGCAATCATTCCCTTTTCAGGTATGCCATTTTTTATAACCTTAAAAATATCTTTTATGCCGCCGCCATGCACCCAATATTTATCCGTTAAGTTAGGACCGATACTATTACCTTCGCCCAATTGTCCGTGACAGGGTGTGCAATTGGTTCTAAAGAGCGTTTCGCCGAGTGATAGGGCCATTTCATCTTCTACCATGACTACATTGGATTCGTTGACCAAATTGCCTTTGGCAGCAAGATATTGGTCTACTGCCTTTTGAGCCTGCTCCATTTCTATGGCATATTCTTCCGCCGAACCCGATCCTTTATCCCATACATGATAATACCCTAAGTAAACGACTGCAAAGGCAATGGTAATATAAAACATAGCTACCCACCAGGGTGGCAAGACATTGTCCAGCTCTTTGATCCCATCATAATTATGATCGAGCAAGATGTCTCTTTCTTTTTCCATTGGAACCAAGTCCCAAGCTTTTCTATTAAAGCGATTCCACCAAGGCTCTTTATCTAGTAATTTTACTTCTTCCATCACCTCAAGGCCATGCTCTTTTAGCAAGCGGATTTTTTGTATTTCTAATAATTTATTATTCAAATAAAGAACAGAAATACTGGCGGCTAGGGCCGTAATTGCGCCCATGATAAATATAATATTATCAAAAAGCCAGTCAAGTATTCTTGATGAAGTAGCGGACTCTACGGCTTGTGCCTGTAAAGGAATGACAAGCAACAGCAAGGCAAAAATTCCTACAAACTGTCTTATAGATTTATTTCTCATTAGCAATAGATATTTCCTGATTAGTTAAAGTAGCATCATCCATTGGCATATTTGCCATTTTATCAATATAAGCTTTACTCCTTCCAAAGATCACCAAGGCGCTAATCACAAAAAGAAGAAAAAAGGTCAGCAAGGCAAAAATGGCCATCCAATTGATATCTCCGGCACTTTCTAAAATATATTTGTACATTTCCTAATTGTTTTTTGATAAATTAATTTCCTGCTTGTGGCTTGGGTTTTATGTCCGTACCTAATCGTTGCAAGTAAGAGATCATGGCGATGATCTCTTTACTTTCCAATCCTTCTTGCTCAATGCCTTCCTTGCGGAGGGCATCGGCAATATTCTTCGCCTGAATTTTTAAGTCCTCTACTGCAATCTGGTCATAGCCTTCTTCATATGGCGTACCCAATGTCTGCAAGACCCGAATCTTGGCTGCTGTATAATCTGTATCCAAATCATTTTCAAATAACCAGGGGTAAGGAGGCATAATAGAGCCAGGAGAAGTACTTGTTGGGTCTAGCATGTGATTATAATGCCAAATATCGGGGTATTTTCCGCCAATTCGATGCAGGTCTGGCCCGGTGCGCTTACTACCCCAGAGGAAAGGACGGTCATAAACAAATTCGCCAGATTTGGAATATTCTCCATATCGCTCGGTTTCGGATCTGAAAGGCCGGATCATTTGGGAATGACAGCCAAGGCAGCCCTCTTTGATATACAAATCTCTACCTTCCAATTCAAGCGGCGTATAGGGAGTGACAGAAGCAATCTTAGGTACATTTTCTTCTACCAAAACCATTGGGAAAATTTCCACTAAGCCCCCAATTAATATCATAACTAAAGCAACGACCAGCATTTGCATCGGCCTTCGTTCTATCCAGCGATGCCAATGTTCTCCCTTATGAGCAACAGAGGCAATTCGGGCAGGGGCTTCTGCCATTTCATTACTTATAAAGGTGCCGAGCTTAGTCGTTTTAGCAAGGTTATAAATCATTACAAAAACGCCCCCAAGATAGAGCGTGCCTCCTAGTGCCCGAAGCATATACATTGGTAAAATTTGTGTGACGGTTTCTAGAAAGTTGCCATATTTTAAAATGCCTTCTGGCAAAAATTCTTTCCACATCAAACTTTGGGTCCAGCCTGCCCAATATAACGGAATTGCATAAAATAAAATCCCCATTGTACCAATCCAGAAATGGGCATTTGCCAGTTTGGTAGAATAGAGTTTGGTATTAAATAATTTAGGGATCAACCAGTATAGCATCCCAAAGGTTAGCATTCCATTCCAACCTAATGTGCCTATGTGTACGTGACCAATCGTCCAGTCCGTATAATGACTAATGGCATTAACACTTTTAATAGAAAGCATCGGCCCTTCTAAGGTCGCCATTCCATAAGCCGTAATCGCTACAACCATAAATTTTAAAACAGGATCCGTTCTCACCCGATCCCAAGCACCTCTCAAGGTCAGAAGCCCATTTAGCATCCCACCCCAACTAGGAGCAATCAACATGATCGAAAACACAACGCCCAGCGACTGTGCCCAGTCTGGTAAAGAAGTATATAATAAATGGTGTGGACCCGCCCATATATAGATAAAAATTAAAGCCCAAAAATGGATAATGGATAGTTTATATGAATAAACTGGCCGATTCGCCGCCTTGGGTACAAAATAATACATCAATCCCAGATAAGGAGTCGTCAGAAAGAACGCAACGGCATTATGTCCATACCACCATTGGACCAACGCATCCTGCACCCCAGCAAAGAGTCCATAGCTTTTCCAAAAGCTAACCGGCACTTCCAAATTGTTGCCAATATGCAAAACGGTGACTGTTACCCAAGTGGCAATAAAAAACCAAATGGCAACATACAGGTGCTGTTCCCGCCGTTTTAAAATAGTACCAAACATATTGATACCAAATACGACCCAGACTAAAGCGATCCCAATATCAATGGGCCATTCCAATTCTGCATATTCTTTAGCACTGGTAATACCTAGTGGCAGAGTAATTGCCGCGGCCAGAATAATCGCCTGCCAGCCCCAAAAATGGATATTGCTCAAAACGTCGCTAAACATCCGCGTTTTGAGCAAGCGTTGAAGAGAATAATAGACCCCCATAAAAATGCCATTCCCTACAAAAGCAAAAATAGCTGCATTGGTGTGAAGCGGGCGAATCCGACCAAAAGTCGTCTCCGCCAAACCCAGATTCATACTCGGAAAAATAAGTTGGAAAGCAGCTATCAAGCCCACCAACATCCCCACCACTCCAAAAATGATCGTCGCATAAGCGAACTTCCTAACGATGGCATTGTCATAGCTGAATTGTTCAATTTTTGACATAATACTAATGGTAATTGTTAGTTGATTTTATAAATTGCCTACAAGCCTCCCGAAGCAAATAACCGGAAAGCAAAGTAAATATAGCGTATAAAATTGCCTGTATAAGCAGCATTAGCTATCCTTTTTTTTAGGAGCATCCTCGAAAAGCATTCTGATAGACGGGGTATAATCATCATCGTATTGTCCAGATCTAACTGCCCATATAAAGGCAGCTAAAAAGCCTAAAGCAAGTACCAGGCTGATCCCTATCAACAAAAAAATAATTTTCATATTTTTCCAATTTTGGGCGCAAGGTAAGGAGGATAGCGTAGATAAAAGGTGAAATTTGTCAGATAAAAAAATGATTTTTATCATCTTTAATGTATTGCTAATTTTCCAAAACCGGAAACTCAAAAGGAAATAAAGAATAGAAAATGAATAAGTTCTGATTTGTATGACAAAAAATGGGGGAATTGAAATTTATTGCTTACTATTGCGCTAATATTTTGAAAAAATAATTAATTTTGTTTTTAAAGCAGCAAAAAAAGTGTTTATACGTTCTTTTTAGACATTAAATGAACATTTTTTTTCTTACCAGTCGGATCTAGTTAACATACTTACCTGTCGGGATTAGAATTCAGAAGCTACCTTTTAGGTAGCCATGGGTCTGTTTTCTAATAATATCAAAAAAGCCTGGAATGGCTTATTCAAATCATTTGAACAAAGCTGAAGGGTCTTATCAGTAATTTGCGCACGCTGATAAGCAGGGTTTTTTATGCCTTTATA
Organism: Saprospiraceae bacterium; assembly: GCA_965222705.1. GTDB lineage: Bacteria > Bacteroidota > Bacteroidia > Chitinophagales > Saprospiraceae > JAFMDF01. Next base: position 23,487 of record CBDCUO010000040.1, read on the forward strand.
ACAATTAAATTTCAAGTCGGGAATTACAAAAAACCATTATTTGGAGAGATACAAATACCCTCTCGATATAGTGCATTGAATCAGGATTAATAGTTTGTAATCTACTTTTTTGAGCAAGGTTGTTACTATTTCTTCTACAGGGTTTAATTAATTTTTTGTATGAAAAAGCTTTCACTAATTCTTACGCTACTTTTAATCAGTATGTACTTTTCATTCGCTCAATATATAATTAGTGAAGTGAAAGAAAATACATTCATACACAGCATAAGTAGTACTGCTACAAGCACAATAACGGATTTTGACGGCACTTATAGTTTTAATATTCCAAACGGTGATCATATTTTAGTTTTTGGTTATACCGGTTTTTTTATCAAAGAAATAAAGTTGGGCGCATTCAATGTCCTTGATGTAATTCTACAAGAAGGACTGGCTTTGACTGAAATGGTAGTTACGGCGCAAGGTATTCGAAAAGAGAAACGGGCTCTAGAATACTCTGTAAGTACAGTTAAGGGACAACAAGCTGGAGCAAAAACCAGCATCGGATGTCACCCGACTTTTGAAGGGCAAGGTTGCTAGGGTGAACATCGCCTGAAGCAACCAGCCCTTATTAGTCACAGATGAAGCCCATTTAATACCGGCTTTAATAATGGAGTGAATAACTTTCTCAAAGGCGATCAGGCAGTTTTTAGCCGCTTTCCAGGCTTGGGTTCTATTCGCTTCACGAATTTGAAATGTTTTTATTATTGACTAGTGTGCTTTTTGTTGAAATACAGAAGACCATACTATTCAGAATGAAGACTTTAGTTATACAATTCGCTAACTTAATTAAAATTATTTTATGAAAAAATTAATTCTTTTTGGTTTTTTTTCTATTGTAATTATCCTTACTAGTTGTAGCGATGGTGCAATAGGAGATGACTTCGCAGACACACAATATGCGCCAAGAGGCGTAGTATTATCACCAGAAAATGTGGTTACTGGCTTCTTCGACCAATTGAGCCCATCTACATCAAGTATTGCGTTTGACCTTACTCAGACAGGGGAGGCGGCCAATGATGTAGATGTTTTTGTTTCTTATAATGGGGGAGGAGAAGTTTTATTCCAATCCGTTACTTCTATACCATCTACTATTAATGTTCCCTTTACAGAAGTATTATCGAAAGTTGGTGTAGCGGAATCTGCTGTTCAAGTAGGAGATGAAATTACTTTTACCTTCGATGGCACCACTTCTTCAGGAACGTACAGGTCATCTGAGTCCTTAAAAGTACCCGTGAGTTGTTTTTCTGACCTTGGCGGCACTTACACCTACGTATCCACCAATCTTGTAGCTATCACTAATAGTTGCCCCAGCGGAGAAGTAACAGGAGAAGTAACTTTTACGGACTTGGGCGGTGGCACTTATTTATGCTCTGACCTGGGCTTCGGGCAATATGGTTCTTCTTGTTGGAGTGATTCGCCTGCAACGAGTAGCCAAGCCACTTTCACAGATGTATGTAATGAAATACAGTCCAGTGGTAGAGATCAATATAGTTTGACTTATATATGGACAATTACTAATGTATCAGGGTCAGACTTGTTCATTAGTTGGGAAAATGATTACGGCGATTCGGGAGACGTTGTTATCACCAGACCCGACGGGACGAATTGGCCTTCTTTATTCACCAAATCATAATACTTGAAAATGATAGACTTTATTCTAAAAATTCTTGTATAGAACATTTCTAAACTACTTATTTAGAGTAATTTATGTACTAACATACACAAATCTGAATAAGGTCTAATAAACACCCGATTTTTTTAAATAAAAACAACTTTCACATGAAAAAATTTTCACTAGTTTTAATGATGGTTTTATTTTGTGCAGGATTTATTTTCGCGCAAAGAACCGTTACCGGTAGCGTAACAGATCAATCAGGAGAACCTTTAATAGGTGCAAGTGTGCTACTTAAAGGAACAACTACCGGTACTGTAACAGATTTTGATGGAACTTATAATTTGGATATTCCATCTGGTCAACAGATTTTGGTATTCAGTTATACTGGATATACTTCTCAGGAAGTAACTACCGGCGCTAATAATATTATTGATATAATACTCCAAGAAGGGGTATTATTAGAAACAGCCGTAGTTACAGCCCTAGGTATTTCAAGAAATGAAAAAGCCTTAGGCTATGCGGTACAACAAGTTTCTTCAAAAGACATTTCTAATGCAAATACTGTTAGTGCGATTGATGCATTATCAGGCTCCGTTGCAGGCGTACAAGTCACCTCTGCCAGTGGAGCAGCCGGGGCTTCCTCCAGAATTGTTTTAAGAGGACAAACTTCTTTTAATGGCAATAATGAGGCACTAATTGTCATAGATGGCATCCGAATTGACAATAGCGAAAACTCAACAGAGCGATCCCTACAAGGAGTAGCAAATTCTAATAGAGCAATAGATATCAACCCCAATGATATTGCAAATGTTTCTGTCCTTAAAGGCGCAGCCGCTACGGCGCTATATGGTATAGAAGGAGCTAGAGGGGTCGTACTTATTACTACAAAATCGGGAAGTAGCAAAGGATTACAAGTAGATGTATCCAGCAACCTAACTGTTTCAGAAGCTGCCAATTTAATTGACCTTCAGAACAATTATGTCCAAGGTTCTAATGGTGCTTGGCTAGGGCCAGAAACAGGGCAGAGTGGTAGCTGGGGGCCACACAAAAATGATGTTCGATTTGATCAATCCGACTATAAGTGGGATAAGAATGGTCAATTAACTACCGATCCTACTATTGGCGCTCCTTTTACGCCCTACTCGCCTGTTGAAGATTTTTTTCAAAGAGGCATAAGCAATAATAATAATGTTGCTGTTTCAGGAGGAAATGACATTTCTAATTATAGATTTTCTTTTGGCAACACCAACGAAAAAGGCATTGTGCCTAGTAATAAATTTGATAGATATACGGTTGGTTTAAGGGTTGGTTCTGCACTTTTTGATGGCAAACTGGATTTGAAGCTTGGAGCCAATTATACCCGATCGGGTGGCACCAGAATTCAACAGGGGTCGAATACTTCCGGAGTCATGCTCGGTCTATTAAGAACGCCCATCTCTTTCGATAATGGTAATGGCTTCTCCGACCCCAATAATGAACCACTAGCCTACCAATTTGAAGATAAGACGCAAAGAAATTACCGTGGCGGAGGAGGTTATGACAACCCATTTTGGGTTACTAATAATGCCCTATTTAATGATAAAGTAAACCGATTTTACGGCAATATCAATGCCGTTTATAAATTGAGCCCTTGGTTATCCTTTAATGCCTTGTTTGGCCTTGACAATTATTCTGATAATAGAATACAACGATTTGAAATAGGTTCCAGGACGGTTCCCGGTGGACAAATTATTGAAGACAATTACAATTATACACATACAGACTTTTATTTGAGTGCCAATGGTAGTGGAGAACTTATAGATAAATTCACCCTGAGCTACACCGTTGGGCTTAATTTATACGATCAAAAATTAAAGAATAACTACATTCAAGGAGACGGCTTAAACTTCCCTGGATTTTTGGCATTGGGTAATACGGCCAATATTTCTTCTCAAATAATTAACTCGAATATTAAAACAGCAGGCGTATATGGCACGCTTGACTTTGGATATGACAATTTCCTTTTCCTAACTTTGACTGGAAGGAATGACTGGTCTTCTACATTGATTAATCCTTTTACAGATTTTAGAGCCGGTGATATTTCTTTCTTTTATCCTTCTGCCTCACTAGGTATCGTATTTTCTGAAAAATTGAATATTAGCGGCTTGTCCTTTGGTAAATTGAGGTTCAGTTATGCAGAAGTAGGTGGAGGTGCTCCAGGGGCTTATAGCACATCAACGCCTTTTATTCTTCCTGTGCAAAATGCAGGTACCATCAATGATGTCAATGATGGTTGGACCAATGGACTGGGATTCCCATTCCAAGGGGTTTCTGGATTTGTTTATAATGGTGTGGCGGGCAATCCTTTCTTAAGGCCATCAAAAACCAGAGATATTGAAGTGGGATTGGATTTGCGATTTTTTAATAATAGAATTGGCTTGGATATTACCGGTTATGATAGAAAATCTTCTGATCAAATCATTGCCATCAATGTTCCAAATACCACCGGTTTCCAAAGAGCAACGGTTAATAGTGGTGAACTTGCCACAAGAGGAGGAGAAGTGGTACTAAATTTAAATCCTGTTAGAAATAATGATTTCAATTGGGATTTGAGTTTTAATTTCTCTTCTTGGAGAACGACCGTTGAGTCTTTGCCCGAAGGCGTTCCTAATCAATATTTAGACGGTTTTACCGGTACCGGTATTTTTAATATTGCGCCAGAAACAGATGCGAATGGAAATGTAACAAAACATGAATATGGTCAAATTTTTGGCGGTGCATTCCAAAGAGTTAATACGTCTAATGGAACATTTGATCCCAATTTGCCTTACAATCCGGACGGCCAGTTAATTATTGACGATGATCCGACTTCTAGTGGTTATGGATTTCCGCTGGCAGATCCCAGTAGAAGAATAATTGGCAATCCCAACCCTGACTGGTTGTTAGGCATTAACAGTAAGTTTAGTTATAAGAAACTTTCCCTGAGTATTTTATTTGACATAAAAGAAGGAGGTGATAACTGGAATGGAACGAAAGGCGCATTGACCTTCTTCGGGCGATCTGATATAACGGATAATAGAGGAACAGTTACTGTTTTTGATGGTATCAAAGCAGGTGATGGCGGTGCCAATGATATCGCTGTTACCTTAGATCAAGCATGGTATCAAGGTAATGGAGGTGGATTTGGTTCTGTTGATGAACACTTTGTGGAAGATGCCTCTTATGCCCGATTGAGATATGTCACTTTAGGGTATGACTTTGGCAATGTATTAGGTGTTTTTGACAATTTAAGTGTTTCTTTCACTGGGCGAAACTTATTATTGTTTACTCCTTATACTGGATTTGATCCAGAAATTTCATTGGTGGGTTCCTCTAGTAACGGTCAAGGACTAGACTACTTCCAGATGCCTAATACGCGTTCCTATACTTTTGGGATCAATGCTACATTCTAAACTGATAAGGAATACGGATGCACAAAGACACAGAGAAAGAATAGGTCAGAAAGGAGGTTTTTGGAAAATCTCTGTGTTTTCGTGCCTCCGCGTTTTATTGTCTTTTTAATTCTTTTAATAAAAATTAAGAATTGTCATGAAAATATTAAAATATACGTTTTTACTTCTAGGGCTACTATTCGCCTCCTGCCAGGATTATTTTGGAGAGGACGCCAATATTGACCCCGATAACCCAACAAGAGTAACCCCCAATGTTATTTTGCCTCAAGTACAAGCCAGATTAGTTTATACTTACGGCGGAGATTTTACCAGGTATATAGGTATTTTTACTCAACATATAGATGGTATAAGCAGGCAATTTGCCGTATTTGGACAGTATGGAATTCAACCGAGTGATATAGACTCTCCGTGGGCTAATATTTATAGTGGCACGCTTAACTCTAATTTGCAATTGCTAAATATTGCAAGAGAAAATGGATTCAATCATTATGCAGGAATGGCTTTAGTATTGGAAGCTTACTCTATTATGATTGCAACCGATTCCTGGGGGGATATTCCCTATTCTAATGCTTTACAATTTGCAGAGAACGGCGTTTATGTTCCAACCTTTGATAATCAAGAAGCGATCTACAATAAAATATTCGCTAACCTTGACGAAGCTAGAGCATTACTGGCCGCTGATGGAGGCGGAAGTGTTCCTGGTAGTGATGATTTATTTTATGGTGGAGATGCTTCTAAATGGATTAAATTTTGCAACTTATTAGAAGCTCGCGGGCGATTACATTTATCCAAAGTAAATGGCAACGCTTATAGCGAAGTTTTAACTGCTCTCAACAGGGGCGTATTTGATGGTTCCGGAGACAACGGAGGCATTGGATTTGGAGAACCTGCTACAGAAAATGCACCCTGGTTCCAGTATGTTGAGCAAAGAGATGATGCAGAAGTTGGAACGTACTATGTAAATCTATTAACCGAATTAAATGATCCAAGAATGGCCACTTACGGTCAGCCACATACCAATGACCATCCAATTTGGACGAAGGATCAAAAAGTAAATTTACTTTCTTTTACAGAGCAAGAGTTTATTAGAGCAGAGGCTTTATTAGCAACAGATAGAGCGGCTGCTTATGAGGCTTATTTAGCGGGGATTAATTCGTCAATGGCAGAAGCTCTGATCACCGATGAAGATGCCATCAGAAGCTATATTGAGCAATCTAGTGTAGGGGTCGGTGCAGATAATCTTACTTTGGAGAATATCATAACCCAAAAGTACATTGCGCTTTACACAGACCCAGAAGTCTTCTCAGATTGGAGAAGAACGAATTTGCCCGCTTTAACTCCAATCACAGGTACTCAAATTCCTAGAAGATTGCCCTATGCACAAACAGAAATCAATTCTAATGTGAATACGCCCCCTCCTAGTGATGTCACCATTTTTACTAGAGTATGGTGGGATCAATAGAGTGGTCTTTTTAGGTTTAAACTCAAAAGCATTCAAAGCTATTTCTCTACAATAGCTTTGAATGCTTTTATAAAATTTCTACATCCCTTGAAATTTCAAAAAATGCCTTTTTCGAATCATGTATGAAATGATAAAACATAGTTTTGTTTTCCCTTTTTTAATACTCTATTGCTTTTTAGGAAATGCTCAATCTGATTTGGTAGAAGTAAGAAGAGATTTTTCTCGAAACCCCAATTATGCTACTAATCAAAACTATATTCGACTAGCTGAAAACGAAAAAAACAAGAATGCTGAAAATATCTATTTTGCCTTTAAAGATTGGGCTAAAGCAGAAGTGTATGTGAAAGAAACCGACCCCATTTCTATAGATTCAGCCAATTATCATGTCGTTGATGACCAAATGTTCTTTATTAAAAATGGCAAATTGTCTTTTATTTATCCCGATGCTATTGAAAAGATCAAAATTGGAAATCGACTTTATAAACCCTTTATAGCTGATGGGGCAAAAATGGTCTATTATGAAGTGCTTGCTAATGGCAAATTGCTATTACTCAAAAAACTAGAAATAAGAAAAGAAAGGGTTTTGACCAATCCGCTGGGCATTTCTGATGGAAGTCAGCAGTATAAAGAAACCAGAAAAGAGAAATTATTCTACTACTCTACTAAGAAGGCACTCATCAAGGAGGTGCCTAAAAAGAAAAAGAATTTAATAAAAATTTTCCCCAAACATAAATACAAAGTGACACAATTTGTAAAAGAAAACGGTTTGCTAAGTAAATCCGAAACCGATTTGATAAAGATATTTGATTATTACAATCAGCTTGAGTCTGACTAAAAAAGATTACTCCCGATTTGAAAAGAATAAAGACAACTAGTTTCATTTTGTTTTGCTTTTCCTTTGTATTAGCTCAGAAAAATACCATCGGCTTGATTTCCTATAATCCAATAGAAGCCTACCCGGGCTATAACTTGATATTTCCCCATGCCCAATCTACCGTATTTTTATTAGATAACTGTGGTGAATTGGTACATTTTTGGGAGGATGAACCCGTGTTCGCCCCTGGAAATACGGTTTATATTATGGAAAATGGCAATTTAATAAAGTGTAAAAGAAACAGTAATTCTGCGATAAATGACCCTATTTGGGCCGGTGGCGCTGGGGAAACCGTAGAAGTCAGAACTTGGGAAAATGACTTAATAGCTAGTTTTACTTTAAACAATTCTTCTTACCGATTGCATCACGATGTTGCTCCTATGCCAAACGGAAATATTTTAATGATAGCTTGGGAAAACAAGTCAGGGGCAGAGGCGCATCAAGCTGGACGGGATACCAGCTCGCTAAGTCAGGGAAAAATATGGTCAGAGGCAATTTTTGAATGGAATCCTACTATTGACTCTATTGTTTGGGAGTGGCATGTCTGGGATCATTTAGTACAGGATTTTAGGAGCGATATGGACAATTTTGGTGTAATTGCTCATCATCCCGAACTAATCAATATCAATTATGATGAACCTATTGGTCACCCCGATTGGCTTCATATTAATGCTATTGATTATAATCCCGTATTAGACCAAATCGTGTTGAGCGTCCCTCATTTTGATGAATTTTGGATTATTGACCATAGCACTACTACCGAAGAGGCGAGCAAGCATAGTGGAGGAAACAGTGGTAAGGGCGGAGATTTGTTGTATCGCTGGGGCAACCCAATGGCTTATGGCCGGGGAGACCTTGCAGATAAAAAATTATTCTTTCAGCATGATGTCCATTGGGTAGAACCACTGGCAGAAAGAGGTTCTGAAAATTTTGCCAAGATTGGTCTTTTTAATAACAGGGTGGAACAGAACCGTTCTACTATAAATTTGATTATTACGAATTACGATGAAGCTAAGGCTGCTTATAATATGAATGGGGAGGTATTTCTACCACTCGATTTTGAAAGAACAATTATGCATCCAAAGGGGGAAATGAGGGCCTCTTCTTCCTCCTTATCGAGTGCACAGCTTTTGCCTAATGGAAATGTACTGGCCTGTTCTGGTCGCTCGGGCTTTTCTTATGAACTCAGCCCTGATGGTCAAGTAGCCTGGGAATACATTACACCCTTTGATAGAGGAAAATTAGCTAGTCAAGGCGATACATTAACGGGGCCTGTCAATTTGACTTTTCGTTTAAAAAGGTATGGTTTGGATTACCCTGCTTTTATGGATAGGGATTTATCGCCTATTGGATATTTAGAATTAAATCCTAACGAGGCATTTTGTACAACGCTAAGTGTTTTCACAGAAGAAAAGCCCAAGGTTTCAAATATTACTATTTATCCGAATCCAGTCACTACCACCCTCACCATAAGCAAAAAGGGGCTCGATAGGATTCCTTTATTTATTTATGACTTATTAGGAAGGAAGGTGCGATCAATTGTAGTGGACAAAGACCAGGTACAGGTTGATTTGAATTTGCTAAATAATGGAATGTACTTAATTGGGACAGAGCAGCAGATAATAAAGAAGTTTATTAAAAATGGATACTCAACTAAATAAGAAACATATAAAATAAGTAGCTCGATTGTATAACAAAAAATAATCCGATTTTTATTATGAAGGCTGTATCATCTACTCAAATCGAGCGGATATACAGCTTTTTTTATTTTGTCTTTATTGTGTTTTCAAAAAAATCGTATAATAAAAACATCTCCTCTTTTCCCAATTTTTGCCCTGTTTTGGCCGTAAAAAAGATAAACAAAAAAAGAATCAGCGCTACTGGTAAAAACCACAAAATTCTGGCAGACAGTCCCAGATTCCATTGCGAAAACCCCATAATGGCAACTACCATACTGATAAAGCCCAACAAAACGTAAAAGAAAACAAACATAAACCACACCGAAGGTTTTGGACCAAATAGTCCACGGATCAAACTCCCTTCTTCTGTTTCCTCGATTTCCAAATCCAGTTGAGGCGACCAGTAGTGTTGCTGGTCGGCTGGAATTTTTAAAAAGATGTGATGATCTACGATTGTTCCTGTGACAGGGGCATCGGGTCGTTCTAATGCGTTTTTAAAACGGTCAACTATTTCCTTTTCCGAAAGCGAAGCAATTTTTTTAAACCGTGGTCGAATTTCGAAATTGGCAGACATAGGCTATATGCTTTGATGCTTTGAAAATCCTGTGGTCAATGAAGGTACGCTTTTCATCAGTAAAGTACTTATGCTGACTCCAAACACTACAATTGTCACTGAACTCAAGGGCATTAAAATCGCAGCTACCACTGGGGATAACGTTCCCGTCACTGCATAGCTTAGTCCAATTATATTATAGATCAAAGCCAGTAAATAGGCCCCATAGACCACCCACTTGCTTTTTTGGATATATTGGAGCAGTTGGGGGAGTTGTTCTAGTTGGCTAGCGGCTAAAATGGCATCACTTGCAGGAGTAAAGTTATTGATATTTTCGGTGATTACAATTCCGACATCGCTTTGTTTCAAAGCTCCGGCATCATTGATCCCGTCCCCTAACATTAGTACTTTTTCTGATTGGTCTTGCAAACCCTTGATATAATTTAGTTTTTGCAGAGGTGTTTGGTTAAAGTATAAACTGTCTGTGTTACCAAATAATATAGCCAGCCTTTGTCGTTCGAGATCATTATCCCCAGAAATCAGCGATAAATCGAAGGTCTTTTTTAATTGCTGAAGGGCCTTTGACAAGCCTTTTCGATATTGGTTGCGGACACTAAAATAGCCTTTTTCGGCTCCATTTATTTTTATAAAAACGCCTTTGGCAGCCCGCTTTAAATGTTTTGTCTTTTTATCCAAAACGAGGATATTTGTCGCTTGATAAGTTTTGCTAAAAGGCGCATCCTGCATGGTTTTCACAAAAGTAGCAGAGCCCATTTGCACCTTCATTCCCTCAACTATTCCCATAATGCCCTGTCCGGGATATTCTTCAAAAAAATCTGTTTGCAAAATAGGATAATCCTTAAAATGGGCTGCAATGGCATGACTCAAAGGATGACTTGATTGGGCCGCCAAAGTTTTTACCCAGCTTTTTTCCCGCCCTGAAAGTTCAATCCCTTCATATCGAACAGCCTGTTGGTCCGCATTGGTAATGGTACCCGTCTTATCAAAAACCAGGCGGCTAATTGCTTGTAATCGTTCAATAACTTGTGTGTTTTTTAAATAAAATTGTTTTTTTGCCAATAATCTCAGTACGTTTCCATAAGTAAATGGAATTGCCAAAGCCACTGCACAAGGGCAAGCAATGATCAATACGGCCGTGAAAGCATTAAAAGCGATATTTAGATCAACAGACCACCAATAGCACAAGGTCAGACTAGCAATTGCCAGAATCGCTATAGTAAAATATTTGCCTATTTGATCCGCTAATTGACTAGCTGAAGAGGTATCCTCTTTAAAGGTTTGTTCATTCCAAAGTTGGGTTAAGTAGCTTTGCTCCACTTTTCGAGTAACCGCCAATTCTATGCTGCTGCCCAAGTGCTTGCCGCCTGCATATAGTTTTTCTCCTTCTTTTTTTTCAATGGGGGTAGATTCTCCCGTCACAAAACTATAGTCAATATTGCCCTTTCCCTTTATTAATAAGCCATCAACGGGAATGATTTCCTGATTTTTTAATAAAAGCGTATCGCCAATTTTTATTTTATTCAATGGAATGGAGCGCCATTGCTCTTTGCGTTTTACCAAAGCTGCAATCGGGAAATAGGACTTATAGTCCCGTTCAAAAGAAAGCGTATGATAGGTCGCCTGTTGAAACCATTTTCCTATTAAAAGAAAAAAAATCAAGCCTGCCATACTATCCAGATAGCCTGCTCCCGAATGGCTTAAAATTTCGAAAGCACTCCTGCCAAATAATGCCAAGATGCCAATAGAAATCGGCACATCTATATTCAATTGCCCTTGCCGAATGCCATTCCAAGCAGATCGTAAATAAGACCGACTACAATATAATAAAACAGGCAGTGCCAATAGCAAATTGATATAACCAAACCATTTGGCATAATCGAGGCGATACACTCCCAAATACTCTGGAAAGCTCAATAGCATGATATTTCCAAAAGCAAATCCAGCAATGCCTATTTGGTAAAAAAGGGATTTATCAACTGCTTTTCCAGGTTTCTTTTGCAATTGGTCAAAGTTTATTTCAGGTTTATAACCAATAGACGCAAGCGTCTCTACCAGTTTACGGAGGGAGGTTTTATTTTCTTCAAAGGTCAGGTAGGCGGTTTTTTTTAGGAAATTGACCTTGGAAGCCAACACCCCATCTTCTAGCCGATATAAATTTTCCAACAGCCAAATACAAGAAGCACAGTGGATTTGGGGTAAATAAAAAGTAGCTCGACTTATCGTCCCGTCTGTAAAGTCAATCAGCCTTTCTTTTACTTCTTCATCGTCTAAATAAGCAAAATCACTGGTTGTTTTTCCTCTCAAGCTAATGCCCGGTGTTTTTTCCAATTCGTAGAAATTGCACAGGTCATTGGCATTTAATATTTCAAATACCATTTTGCAGCCTTCGCAACAAAACGGCTTTTCTCCAATTTTAATGCTTGGATTATCGCAGTGTTCTCCACAATGATAACAGACCGTTTTTTCTATGGTTTTCGCGCCATCCATTCTGTAAAGATGGGTTTATACAAAAAGAAAAAGAATGATTTTTGTCATCTTTTTTAAGGAAGAAGTTATTGTATAGCGGCCGTTTAAAATCCACAGCGACATCAGTCTTTTTAGATTTGTATTTTTGTACCGCCTTTTTGAATTAAGTACAAAGCTTGGTGCTATTCAATGTTAGATTTAATATTAGTTTTTTTTAAGAATTGATGAATTGATAAGCTGTTGATAAACAAATGATTAGCTGCCGATTTTGCTTTAAGCGATCAAGTCATACAAAGCATATATGCGCGATAAGTCGTTAAATATATCCCAACAATTATCCGACCTAAAATGCTGCATCCTTATCCCTACTTATAATAATGAAAAAACGCTTAAGAGGGTCATTGACGGCGTATTGGTTTATACAAAGAACGTGCTCATCATTAATGACGGAGCTACCGATGCTACGCCCGTCCTTTTAAAAAATTATCCATTTTTAGAACAGATTCATTTTCTAAAAAATAAAGGCAAGGGCAGTGCATTGAGGGCGGGCTTCAAAGCAGCCGAAAAATTGGGTTATCACTATGCCATTACGATTGACTCCGATGGACAGCACTACCCCGATGATATTTCTGCTTTTTTAGAGGCTTTGGAAGAAGAAAAAGGAAAAGAAACCCTTTTGATAGGTGCGCGCAATATGACACAGGAGGGCGTACCTAAAGGCAATAGCTTTGGCAATAAATTTTCCAATTTTTGGTATTGGTTTGAAACAGGGATTCAATTGCAGGACACCCAATCGGGCTACCGACTTTATCCCTTGAAAAACATTAATAAAGAGGCTTATTGCACAACCAGGTTTGAATTTGAAATCGAAGTGATCGTCAAGGCTGCCTGGAATGGGGTAAAAGTCAAAAATATCCCGATTAAAGTCCTCTACGACGAAACGGAGCGCGTAAGCCACTTTCGCCCCTTGATAGACTTTGCTCGTATCAGTGTTTTGAACACCTGGCTAGTCCTGGTAGCTTTATTCTATATTAAGCCCAGGGATTTTATTCGCGCTTTCAAAAAAAAGGGGTTGAAACGTTTTTTTTTTGAAAATGTCCTGCAAAGCAATGATTCTAATCTGAAAAAGGCGCTATCTATCGCTTTGGGCATATTTATTGGAATTGCTCCTTTTTGGGGTTTTCAGACGATTATAGTCCTATTTTTGGCAGTTTTATTAAAACTCAATAAAGCAATTGCTTTTGCCTTTTCCAATATTAGTCTCCCTCCATTGATTCCTTTTATTATCTATGGAAGTCTAAAATTGGGGCAACTCATCGTGGGAGGAGAGGGTATTTTGCTTCAGCAAATAGAGGAAGATTTTGATTTAGCAACTCATGTTCTACAATATGTGGTGGGAAGTTTTATACTAGCTACGACTGCTGCCCTTTTATTCGGTGGAGCGGGGTATTTGATTTTGCGTTTTAATAAGCAAAATAAAAATTTAAAAAATTAGCATATATAGTTTGTAAAAAACAATATTGTGTTAACTTTGCATTGAAATCGCCTTAACCAAACACACCTTGTACCTTAATCATGCCTCCCCAGATTATAATCCATTTCTTATATAAATTCGATTAATTTATTCTGTGGCCCTTTATCAATTTAATTATAAAGGGCATTTTTTTATCTAGAGCTTAGTTTTACTACCGGACAAATAATTTCTTCCAATGAAATGCCGCCATGCTGGAAGGTGTTTTTATAATAATTATTGTAATAATTATAATTATTTGGGTATAAAAAGAACTTATCTTCTTTGGCAAAAATAAAGGTAGAGCTAACATTGGGTCTGGGCAGTAAGGCTTTTTTAGGATTGCGGACTTCCAGCACATCTCTGCGGTCATATTGCAAATTTCTGCCGACTTTATAGCGAAGATTGGTCGTTGTATCCCTATCTCCTACTACTCTGGAAGGTTGTTTTACCCGAATAGTCCCATGGTCGGTCGTAATGATCACCTGCACTTCTCTTTCTGCAATGCGCTGCAAAGCTGCCCAAAGTGGAGAATGTAAAAACCAAGACCTTGTCAAAGATCGGTAGGCCGTTTCATCCCCTGCCAATTCTTTTAAAACCTCCATTTCCGTTCGGGCATGGGACAACATATCAATAAAATTATAGACCACAACTGTCAAGTCATTATTCAAATAATTCAACATGTTGTCCTGGAGTTGTTTGGCATGATTTACTGTAGTTACTTTGGTGTAATCAAACTTGATAGGCTTTCTAAAGGTTCGGCGAATTTGCTCGCCCAGCAAGTCATGTTCATGCAAATTCTTTCCCCCTTCATCGTTATCGTTTTTCCACCAGTCGGGATAGTATTCCTCTATTTCCGAGGGCATCAAACCGGAAAAAATGGCATTTCTACTATATTGGGTAGAGGTGGGCAAAATGCTATAAAAAAAATCTTCTGACTCCACCCGATATAATTCATTAATAATCGGCTCTAAAATTTTCCATTGATCATATCGCAAATTGTCCATCAAAACCATTACAGTAGGTACATTACTCTTTAAATCAGGAAAAATACTTCTGCGCATTAATGTGTGCGACATGATCGGGCACTCCCCTTCTTCATTTACCCAATTCAAATAGTTTTTAACCACAAATTTTGAAAAAGCGGCATTTGCTTCGCTCTTTTGCATGGATAAAATATCGGACATCGCCGTTGTGTTAGATTCGTCGAGTTTCAATTCCCAGCCAATAATTTTTTGATAAATACTGGCCCATTCTTCAAAACTCAATCCGCTATTGATTTCCATTAAAATTCGGCGAAACTCCTGCTGATAGTCCGAAGCGGTTCGCTCTCTTACTAATCGCTTGTTGTCAATGATTTTTTTCAAGGTTAGTAGTATCTGATTGGGGTTGACCGGTTTGATGAGATAGTCCGTAATCTGTGCGCCCAGCGCATCTTCCATTACATTTTCTGCTTCGTTCTTGGTAATCATGACAACCGGAAGGTGGGGGTTTTGGTTTTTTATTTTCGACAGGGTCTCCAGACCAGTAATCCCGGGCATGGATTCATCTAAAAAAACAACATCCACTTGATGCTCTTCACATTCTTCAACGGCATCATAGCCATTGCTGACGGTAATTAACTCATAGCCCCGTTTTTCCAAAAACATTATTTGGGGCTTTAATAAATCAATTTCATCATCTGCCCAGAGAATTTTAATACGATCCATTCTTACTAATTAAGTTTTTTTTTTGACAATCCGGTTTTAGTAAATAGCTTCTGGCATGTACCTGATGGGAGGACAAAGGTACAAATATAAAGTTTATCAAAATTTGATAAAACACCCTTCCTCAACGCTCCTTATAATTCACATATTTTAAAGTTCTCTAAAAATATGCAGGAACGCTCAAAATGATTTGGGGATGATCTATGTTAGGTTGTTCAATCAAAATTTTTCTCCTCTTTTTTAGTTATATTCTTCTCAAAACCTTACAATCCAAAAAAATTCCTACTATCTTTGCTTTTAATGAATAAACAATCCACCTACAAGAAAATCAAACGCACAAAGCACCAAATAGCTTTGGGTTAATGTTTGTATTTGTGTTTAAATAAAGAATCTGTTGAATAGCCCGGGCTTAAAAAAGTTCGGGTTTTCTGTTTTAGCGCCTTTTCCAAATCAACCGGTCAATTTATTAAGCAAAAAAATAAAATGCGCGTATTAAAATTTGGAGGAACCTCCGTGGGCAAACCCGAAAGAATGCACCATGTTGCAACACTGATAAACGATGGTCTGGAAAAAATTGTGGTGCTATCTGCCGTGGCAGGTACGACCAATAGCCTAGTCGAAATTCATACGGCTTATGAAAAATACGGGCGAAAAGCGGCCCATATTTTGATTGAAAAGCTAGAAGCCCAGTATCAGCCCTTTATACAAAATTTATATGATAGCAACGCTGCACTACATAAGGCAAAGAGACTCATCAAAGAACGATTTGACCTGCTGCGCTCTTTTGGTGAAAAAAAGTTTAACGAAGCAGATGCCAAAACGATTTTGGCGCAGGGCGAATTAATTTCTACCCATTTATTTTTGTATTATGCTCAAGAGATCGGCTTGGATGCTGCTTTAATCCCTGCGCTGAAATTTATGAAAATTGATAAGGGCGAGCCCGACTTGAATTTTATAAAAAAATCAATCAACGAAGTGTTAGAACAAGCAGGAAAGCACAAAATATACATTACACAAGGCTATATCTGTAAAAACGAGGACGATGAAGTAGATAACCTAAGAAGGGGCGGTAGCGACTATACCGCTACTTTAATAGGGGGAGCGATTCTCGCTGATGAAATTCAGATTTGGACGGATATTGATGGGATGCACAACACCGACCCGCGAGTGGTAAAAGATACCTTTCCAATTCACGAAATCTCCTTTGATGAAGCAGCAGAATTGGCTTATTTTGGTGCAAAAATTTTACACCCTTCTTGCGTATTACCCGCTCAAAAATCGGGTGTTCCTGTAAAACTACTCAATACTATGGAACCTAAAGCTCCGGGAACGATTATCTCTAATCAAACGACTCCTACCCCGAATAAAGTTAAAGCCATCGCTGCTAAAGACGGTATTACTGCTATAAAAATTCGCTCTACCCGAATGTTAAATGCCTATGGGTTTCTGAAAAGCGTTTTTGAAGTTTTTGAAAAATACCGCACGCCTATTGATATGATAACGACCTCAGAAGTCGCCGTTTCTTTAACAATTGACGATGCGACCCATTTAGGGGCTATAGAAGAAGCCTTGAGAGTCTTCGGCATGGTAGAAGTAGATACCGATCACACGATCATTTGCGTAGCCGGAGATTTTGCCCCTGAAGAGCCGGGCATCGCAGCCAGCGTTATCAATACTTTGAAGACGGTCCCTATTAGAATGATTTCTTCCGGCGGGAGCCGGAGCAATATTTCTTTTTTGATTGATACCAAGTATAAAGTAGTGGCCCTGAATGCCCTGAATGAAGGGTTATTTGCAGATGTTTTGAAAAAACGAAGGGCAATGGTCGAATAGAAATGGTATTATAAAAAAGAAATAGCAACAGACAACTTATAAAAAGAAGAAGCATAAAGGGGGTTATCATGCAAGTTATCACCTAATGAAAATCGAAAAGTATATTTTTCATTTGCCTTGAATTTTAGATATCCTCCCAGCCATTGGTATTGGCTTTCGGAAAGTCCGGTGTCATCCCTCGTCAAATAAAATTGCTCATAATGAAGCCCTACCGCAATCTTATCAGAAATGACAAAACCCGGATAAGCCCAGTATAGAATAAAATCCGATGAAATACCGCCATCTCTCAAGGCTTTATAATAGCTGAAAAAAAGTTCTGTTTCCAACCTTCTTCCTTCATAAAAGGCAACCAAGCCTGGCACCACCCCTTCCCCAAAACCTCCCGAAGGGCTATCCGATAAGAGGCTTCCATGTGTAAATCCTAAATATGGGTTAATATAAGCTCTTCCTTTCAAGGCAGAAAACCCTAAGCCAATTCCCATTTCTGTCCAAGCATCTCCACCTTGATTGGTGTAGGCGTGATTGGTCCAAAAAATGCCGTAATAAGTAAAATCCAGAGATTCCTTAAGATTAAAACTACCATAAACTGTCGGCGCAAAACCAAAAGCATTGTCTTGATTTAACGCCAAAGCAAAAGTGGAAGTGTTTTGTGCGATAATGCTTTGAAAGGAAATAAATAACGTAAGCTCCAAAAGCAAGGTTTTCATAGTTATATTTTTAGATTTTTCGCGCAATCATCAGCCCGTCTCGAATGGGGAGTACAATATTTTCAACTCTGGAATCCTGCTGGACTTTTTCATTGAAAGCGTGTAAAATTTGAGTGTCTTTATCTCGTTTTTCTTGGGTAACCTTTCCGCTCCAAAGCACATTATCAGCTAAAATAATCCCCCCTGATTGTACGCTGTCTATCACCAGGTCATAATGGGTTGCATAATCTCTTTTTCCAGCATCAATAAATACTAAATCGAAGGGCTTAGGCAAGCTAGGTATAATGTCCTCTGCTTTGCCAATATGAAGTTTTACTATATCTTCAAAACCCGATTTTTTGATATACTTTCTAATTAAAAATTCCAGTTCTTCTTTCACTTCGATGGTGTGTAAAACACTCCCTTTGGGCAGGCCTTTGGCAATGCAAATCGCTGCATAACCTGTAAAAGTTCCGATTTCCAAAGCTATTTTAGGTTGAATCATCTGACTGATAAAGCTCAATAACTGCCCTTGTAAATGTCCACTCATCATTTGAGGAGAAAGGGTCTTTAAGTACGTTTCTCTTTCCAATTGGTATAAAATTTCAGATTGGGGAGTGGTATGGGCCTTGCAGTAGGCTATAAGTTTTTTTAAAGAAAAGTTCATTATTTACAGCTATTAAATGGCTGTAAAAATACAGTCTATTCCCAATTTGACCTAGAATTCTTTTATACAAGGTAGGGTTAATTGCCGGAATATTGCACTTCTACATTTTCAGACAGTTTCGTTACTTTTACTTCCGTGCGTCGGTTAAATTGATGCTCTTCGTCAGAGCAGGATACGCCATTTGTGCAATGGTTTCTGATTTCGGACTCTCCTCGCCCAATAGTCTTAATGCGATGTGCGGCAATGCCATTTCTAAATAAATAATCTCTGGCAGCAAAAGCTCTCGCTTCGGATAATTGTTGGTTATACTCCGCAACTCCCCGAGCATCTGTATGAGCGATTAACTCTACTTCCATACTCCGATATTGCTGCATTAGTGCGACCAGGGCATCCAATTCTTCCGCAGCTCCCGACCGAATGGCAGATTTGTCAAAATCATAATAAATATTTTCCAAAACGATTATGGTTCCTTCGGTCAATCTATCCCCGCCAATGGCATTATTCGGTTTAGTAGTACTCTTAAGCCGAATTGTTGTTCTAGTAGAAGTCTGGGCAGTATTGGTAGCAGAAATAGAGGTGTTTTCTACTTGGTAGCCATTTTTTTCTGCCATTAGTGTATAGGTACAACCAAACGGGACACAATGCTCAAATCTACCTGAAGAATTAGTGCTTAAAACCTGAGTACCTCCATCACAATCGGACCGAACTGTTACTTTAGTATCAGAAAGGGCTTTGCCCGTTTTTTCATTTAAAACCAGCCCGTTTAAGGTCAGGCAATTTTTTGCCGCCAATGGTATGCGAATGGTTAAAGGAGTGGTTTTATCTTTAGTCGTATAATGCAGCTTTTTATTGGCGTATCCTTTTTTAGTAACCAAAAACAAATATTCTTTATTGGGGGATAAATCAGCAGCAATTAGTCCCTGGCTATCGGTATAATAATCCGGCTTCCCCAAATCTTTTTTCATAACGAACCGAACTTCTATAGCATCCAATCCAGCCTCCTTGGGCTCTAAAATGACATCGTATAACGCTTCCCCTCCGAATAAGCCGCTTTTATTTTTTTCAAATATATAGACACCTGCATCAGCAATCGCTTCTCCGCTAATTCCATTAAAAACCATTACAGTAGTAGGCATATTATCAATAATTGCATTTTCAAATATCCCATTAGGGGCATCAAAAATATAAATATCATCCTGCCCAAGTCCCCCATAGCGGGAAGAGGCAAAATAGCCTTGCCGCCCTTCCGGATTTAAAATAAATCCCAAATCTGCATTGGGCGAATTAAAAGGCGGTCCGAGGTCAATTAGGTCTTTCGGATTTTCTGATCGGGTATCAATCGCAAAAATATCATATCCCCCCGCATCCCCATGTCCATCTGAAGAAAAAAACAGCATCCCGCTTTGGTGAATAAAGGGAAAAGCCTCATTGCCAGTGGTATTTACCTTTGTCCCTAGATTGACGGGTATGGCCCAGTAATCGCCATTTTTTTCCACGCTGTAAATATCCATTCCTCCAAAACCGCCGGGCATATCAGAAGCAAAATAGAGCAGCTTGCCATCTGCGGACAAGGTAGGGTGCATGGTCATGTATTCATTGCTATTGAAAGGCAGTTCAATAATGTTCTCCCAGTCAATGTTTCCTCTTCGAGCCTCGTAAATCTTCAGTTTCTTTTTGCCGTCTGATCCTTGCGTATCGCTATTGCCTGTGTAATAGATAATGTTTTCGTTGGCGTTGAAGCAGGTCGGCCCTTCGTGGGTAGAGGAATTGACTTTAGAAGAAAAAGGTTGTGGCTTGCCTGGCATACCATCTGCATCCAATTCTGCATAAAATAACTCAAAAAAAGGCGTACCAATGTTCTTATCAATTTCCTTTCCTTGATCATAAACTGTCACATAGACAATTCCATTTTGATAATAAGTAGGGGAAAATTCCAGGTTTTTTGTATTGATGCGGTAGGCATTCCGGATAGTTACATTCGGGTTGTCCAGCTTTTTAATAACTATTTTAGGATTTGAAAAGTCAGCATCCTCCTGGGCAATAGCCGTCCATTGCAAAAAAGTCAAAAGGAGAAAAAATAAATTGATGCCTTTCATATAGTCATTTTAAATTTCTGCATTCAACAGACCTGTTCTTAAATTTCATCTCTCAAGTTCTTATTTAGTACAAGTCTAATAGTTAGACGTTTCTTTTAAAGTAAAGATACCCAACAACCCGCAAGGCTTTTTAAAAAAATCTGGGATTTAAGTAATCCCCCTCCCCTTCCTTTTCCTCTTTAGAAGAACTTTTAAAGCAATATCTGAGCATAGCCTCTATACTGCCACTCGTATAATCTCTTATCTCTGATATAGTTACATCATAAGCGATGCCAAATAATAAGTTTTTACTTATTTGAGCACTAAAAAGTACATCTATGGATTCTGCGGGAATGCCCTCAGAGGAGCCGCCTACCCGATAGGTCACTCCCAAAGCATATTTATTGGAAAAAATAAAACTAAGATTCAAATCAATGTCAAAAGGGGTATTTTCTGCATATTTAAATAAAGCTTGTGGTTGCATCTGAACCTTTTCATTTAAATCAAAAGCATAGCCCGTCATTAGGTAAAAATGTCGAACCGATCGGGAAATAACCGTTGCATCTTCTGAAAAATCAATATTGTTTTCTAATAAACGCGGAGCAGAAAAACCGAGATAAAAATTGTCACTTTTATAATACAGTCCTGCCCCGAAATTGGGCGTGTATTTAGCTTGGTCCCCAACAGGAATACTCGCATCTGTATTAATCGCTTGAGTAGCTATAATTCTGGGATCGCTATAATCGGTACTAAAATAGCGAATGCTTCCCTGCAAACCTATCCCCAACATTCCTTCACCTACTGAAAAGCGGTAGGCATAAGCTATATCCGCATTGAAATTGGAGGAAATACCGATCGTGTTTCTCGCAAAATTAAAGCCCAAGCCTACTCGATTATTGAATAAAGCAGCGTCAAAACTAAGGACTTGGGACTTGGGAGCCCCCTCTACCCCAAGCCATTGACTTCTAATAATCGCAGTAGCACAAATCGCTTCCAAACTGCCGGCATAACCGGGGTTATAGCCCAATTTGTTGTACATGAACTGGGTGTATTGCGCCTCTTGTTGTGCAATAGCAGCAAGAGAAAGAAGCGCAAAAAGAGTAAATAGTAATACTTTTTTCATATTTATTTATATAAAAATTCTGCTTTGACAAAAATCACCTTTCTATAACCAGAAATCCGGCAGTCGGTTCTGTATTTCTATCATAAGAAATAACATAATAATAAGTTCCTGCGGGTACGTCTTCGCCATTATAAGTACCTCGCCAATCATTATTGTAAGGGGATGCGCGAAACAGCTCATCGCCCCATTGATTGAAAATAATTACTTCGTTTCGAGGAAAATTACCCGTTGCTATACATGGGATGACAAAAGCATCATTGACATTATCGCCATTGGGAGTTATAATAGTTGGAACAACGCAACTGTTGTTATTTTTTCCGACCTCCAGGCTTACTGTGGCGATTGAACATTCTGTTGTGCAAGTCGCATTGCATAGCTGGTAGGTAAACTCGTCCGATCCAACAAAATTCTGTCCTGCAGTGTAGGTTATTTCTCCATTTTCATTAACGGTTATACTACCGGTAGTTGGTTCATTAATGATTATTAACTCAAAATCGGGAGAAAATAGCTGATCGTTTTCGGTTACATTTATTATAGCGGACCCGCCAAAGGCAATAGTAAAAATATCGTTTTTTGCAATTGGTGTTTGTTCAAAAAAGATGCTGATTTCATCGGAAGAATAATCCATGCAAGCTCCCGAATTGAGGCTCCAGATTAAAGTATTCATCCCTGGGCTTAAATTGCGAATCGTCGTGCTACTATTATTCGGGTTGGATATTTCAACGGTCGCTTCCAGACTAGACCAGGTGCCCGTTAATCCAGCTGAAGGGGGGCTAGCAGAAACAACCGTTTCGCCATTACAGGAAATAAGTTGTTCATCAAGAATCGTTGCAAACTCAGAAGGAATATCATATACATTCACTTCTACCGTATCTATTGCGGGACAAACCCCCAAGCTATCAGTGACCGTCCACCAAAAAGTATAGGCATTGTAGGGGCTACCTGCTTCTATAGTGGAAACCGTTGTCGTATTTTCATCAGGACTATCAATAGTCACGCCTAGTGCCGCCTGGCTACTTGGCTGACTCCACCTTCCGCTAAAACCTGTTAAAACTGGATTGGCACATAAAGTAACCGTATTATCTTCACACTCCTCGATAAGTGATTCACAGACCTGGGCAATAGAACCACTTAGTCCGACACTGACGTTCAACTGCGCCGAAGCATAATCTCCACAAACTCCATTGGAAAGCGTCCAGGTAAAAGTATAATCCTCTCCTGGCTGATAACCGCGAATGGTAGCAATCGGCGAATTGGGATTGATGATGGCGATAGAGGCATCGTCCGTAGTCCAGGTACCGATGCCCTGGATGGGAGCCTCTGCACAAATGGTAGCTTCTGCTTCTGTACAAATCATTTTACTGTCCTGGCAGACTTTAGCTGTTTCCATTGGAATATCTGCAATGGTAACTTCCGTGATATTAGAAGGTGCTGATTCGCAGCCATTTATGGTTTGAGTAGCAAAAAAGCGATACGTTCCCGCAGACAAATTGCCCACCTCTATAATTTGTGACTTGAAGGCATTAGGACCTGCTACCAATTCTGAAGTATTGGCATTAAACCAACGAAATACTGCTCCTGTCAAAGGTTCGGCTTCGTCAATAAAAAGAATAAAATCAGCAGCACTACCCAAGCAAATATCCCCACTATTGTTAACAACAGGAGCAGGAGGAACCGCCGTAACGGTAACGGACAAGGGTTCAGATTTTGGCGAAGTACAGCCATTTGCTAAAATCTGCACGGTATAACCCCCACTATTTTCTAAAGTAGCTGTTGCTGCTACAACGATATTCGGTGTAGAAGAAGTAGCTGAGAAATTAGGGCCTTCCCAAAGGTAAGTAGCGCTGAAAACTTCTGCCGTTGATAAAGTAATTGCTGCCCCCGCACAAAAAGTACTAACCGGATTAATTATCGGACGAGCAATCTCATTATTTACATCAATGTTCAAGCTGGCAGTAGCAATAGAAGGGCAAATGCCATTATAGACTTGTAAGGTTACAATCCCATTTAAGGCAGTCGTCACGGAATCAATTATCAAAACCGGTGATTGAGTAATCGTATCCATAACGGAAGTAATTTGCCAACGATATTCTGCAGAAAAATCCCCATACTCCGTAGCTTGCAAGGTCAATGATTGTCCTTCGCAAAGACTGGTTGCACTCGGAACAATCGTTGGGTTAGGGGTAGGAATATCTACTACTTCTACAATATTGGTTGCCGGATTAGAGGCACAGCCAGCTCCTGTATTAACGACCAAGGAATAAATCCCATTAACAGCAGTAGCAGAAGCGTTGGGTATCAATAAAACGCTATCCAAACCGGAAGCTACTGTCGTGCCATCGGGCAATGTCCAGGTGTAGGTATAGGTCCCATCATTAGCGGGAAACACATCTGACAAGATTCTAATATCTGTATTGTCAGGAATAATGCAAGGAATCGCATCTCCTGAGTCAAAAATGGTCGTAATAATTGGTGTTTCTTTTACATTAATATCGAGGGTTTTCGTACTAACGCAATTATTGGCTGAGGTGATAGATAATTCATATTGTGTTTTTACTGACACCTCTGGACTTACACCAAAGAAAACACTCCCTTCTGCATCTTCCCATTGATAGGTCGCTCCAGCAATAACAGGATTTACATTTAAATTAATATTTTTACCCTCACAGGCTATTCCTTCAAAAAAGGGCGTTCCAGCGGGCTTGGCTTCTACCACTACAGTTACTGGAATTGACTCTTCGGAAGTACAACCGAACAGTTCTACATTGAGAGTCCAATCTCCAGCATCCCGAATGGAAGTGGCATCAATCCTCAATGCCGGAGAAGTGGTGGAATAAGTAGCGAAGGTAGTATTGTTCGTCCAGTTATAAGTGCTTGCCGAACTAATATTCGTTTTTAAAACCAATTCCGTTTCTTCACAAATTGGCGTACCTGAGTCGTTAGCAATACTGGGTTGGGTTGGGCTTGGTGTAATATTTACAACCGTAAAGGCATCCTCAGAGGTGCAACCATTTTTACTAATGGTCAAGGTATATACCCCTTCATTGGATTCATTGACATCAGTAATGAGGGGAGGCACGGGCAAGTCAGAAGCAAAGCCAGGCCCTACCCAGCGATAAGTACAGGATTGGTCTATTATTGGAGTAGAAAGGCTAATAGTTTCTCCTTCGCAAATATTGATAATTTCTTCGCTTGTCACCGCCTCTGGCACCTCAAAAACGGTAACGCCCACCGTTGTCGACCCTTGGGAAGAACATTCATCACAGTTGACAATTAAATAGTACAAGTGCCTTCCAGGAGCAGGATTTTCAATAGTAAAGGCCGGAATCATAGAAGTGCCTGCTAAAATGACCGTATCGGGGAGTGCGTCCCGTTCTATCACTTCATACCATTGATATTCCAAATCTATACAATTGACTGTACTAGTAGTTAAGACAATTCCCTCATTAGCACATACTGTATTTTTTACCGCCAGAATTGGAGGAATGTCCAGCGAATTTATATCTACAAAAACGCTACCGCCAGAAGTACACCCAGTCGCTCCGGTTACTGTCAAAGAATAGGTTCCTGAATTGACCGCCCTTACAGCCGGAATGAAAGGGTTCGCTTCGTTAGAGGCGAATCCATCCGGGCCGATCCATTGATAAGTAAAGACCGTACCAGGATCAGAAGGCGTTTGAAAACTGGTATCTGCAAATAAATATAAGGTATCATTGTCACAAGCACCAACTGAAAAAGTTGGGTCAAGTGATTCTGTAATAACCTGAATTTCCGTGGCACAAGAAGCAGCATTACCAGAACTATCAGTTACCGTGACGGTTGCCGTTACCAACCCTGAATTATTACAAGAAATTTCATTGGGCAATATAGCAATACTTTCGATTCCACAATTATCCCCTAAATTGCCGATCAAACTATCTGGTATTAGGGATAAGTCCGTAGCTGCCCGGCCAGAAGGATTGGTTGATACGACAAAACTTGGATTGCATTGAACGCTTGGCGGAATGGTGTCTCTTACTTCTATTAAAAATAAGCAAGCACCCGTATTACCAGCCGCATCGCTTACTGAATAAGTCACCCTATTTATGCCAGTGCTTAAATTTTCGGTTGCTACATTATTGGGAGTAGTCAAAAATCCAGCACCGACTTCCACACTGTCTTCATCGATTATGGTATAATTAACAGTGACGTTTGGAAAACTCAGCTCCATAGATAATTGGCTAACCCCGTCTAAGTTGTTGGTATTCAAAATATTACATGGATTGATAAAATCGGAAAAAGTAGCGGCATCCTGATTGGGAATGGCAGTAATAATAACATTGCCGTCCGCTGCCCAGGCGTTTAAGGTATCTTTTGGAATGGTAAAAATGGTACTTACTGCAGTAGCACATTCGCTGATCGTATCTCCCAAAACCGTTGTGCCGATGAGCGTTCCATTTTCGCCAAAAATATTAAAAAATTCCCCAGTATCCTTATGATCTCCGGTAAAATCAATCCTCAAAGTAGCAGCCCCTACCGCATTGGGGGCATTTACCTGAAAAGTATCAGTTAAATCTTGGGGTATCAGTCCGGTGTTGGCATCTGTTTTGAATTGAATAAATTTTGAAATGGTGAAGTCAAAGCTGTTCATAAACCCGCAATTGTCTTCAAAATTGGTTGGAAAGGGTAGCTGAACGGATGTTTCACAACTATTGGGTGCTGTAAATACTAACATTGGCCCAGGGCAATCAAAAGTTGGTGGACTAATATCTCCTACCGTTATGGTATAAGAACAACTACTTTTATTACCCGAACAATCCGTAGCAAAATAAGTTATGATATGGCTGCCGTTATTCAAAACTGTAGTAGTGGTAGGCGGAAAAGCCATTTCTGCTCCCCCATCTACCTTATAGCTAAGCTCTATGCTACTCGAAGGTAATTCATAATTATATTCCAAAATCAAATTGGCATTGCCCCCTGTGCAGATATTATTAATCGCATCTGTACCTGTGCCGTTGGGTACTAAGCGAATGGTAATCACACTATCTGCTGCGTAGCTATTTGCCGTAACCGCTGTTAAGTTTATAGTAGTGCTGCTATTGCCGCATTGAGTGTTGGAAAAATTAGTGCCACCCAGCACTGCCCCATCTTCCCCGATAATGCTAAAAATTTCCTCGTTTCCCTCAGCATCTACGCTATTTAATAAAATAGTCAAATTAGCAGTTCCCGTAATGGTTTTTTCGAAAGCAGTCGCACCAATGTTAAAATTAAAAACCAGAGCATCTATCGGCGTGGAATTGACATCTCCGCCTGAAGAATTGGTGAAATTTTGGGTCAAGCTCAAGGAATCTCGTCCGCTAATTCCCGTACAATCATCAAAATAATAAGGAATGGGCAATGCTACTTCACCCGTGCAATTTCCTGAAGTATTGTCAACGATAAAATTGGAAGGACAAATAATGGTCGGCGCAACCGTATCTATTATCACAACCATCTGTGTAAAATCATCTGTATTGCCACAAGCATCTGTTGCCCTCCAGGTGCGGGTAAGGGTATAATTATAAAAATCACAAGAGTCCAGATCAGTGCCTTTAGTTGTGGTTTCTCCTAAAAATTGAATAAGTGGACTATCCGTACAATTATCACTCGCCGTAATATCTGTCCCAATGGCAGGTAAAGGAATCATTTCTCCCGAACATTGAAGGCTGGTATCTGTAGCTTGTCCTATAATGATCGGAGCAATGGTATCTATCAAAATAATTCGCTGCATCCCTTGACTAGTATTCCCACAGGCATCCGCTACGATCCAAGTCCTCCGTATGGTATCTAATGCGCCACCTCCAATGCAATCTCCACCAATCACTAAATCTATAAAACTAACAGCAGGAATAGTATCACAATTATCCTCGATTTTAGAGGGTTCGCCGGTTACCGAAAGGCTATCCCTTAATTCGCAACTAATAATGGTGTCCACTGGCATGATAAAAGTCGGAGCAGTTGTGTCAATTACCGTAATAATTTGAAAAGTGCTATCCGAGTTATTATAAGCATCCGTTGCTATCCAGGTACGGGTAAGAATATAGGAATAAGCCTGGCAAGAATCGGGATTGTCCCCTTTTGTACTTGTTTCTACTAAAATAATGTTTGTACTATCTCCACAATTATCCATTGCTGTAATTGCGGTATCAATGGCAGGGGGAGCGGGAATGGCATGACAAGACACCATGGTATCTGCCGGAACGCCCATTATTACCGGCGCAGTCGTATCAATAAGGGTAATTGTCTGAGAGGCAGTTATACTATTATTGCAATCGTCCACTGTTCCCCATGTTCGAGTAATCGTAATAATAGCACTAGAAGTATCGCTAACTTCCGAAAGCGTAATCATTAAAGTAGTATCGCAATTATCTGTAGCGGTAATATTAGTGGCAGCTAGTGGGATGTTATCACATTCTACTATTGTATCTTTTGGTACGTTTACCAAAACCGGTTGTAGGGTATCGATCAGGAAAAATCTTGCCGAATCAAGCCCCTGATTGCCACAATCATCTTCAAAAATAAAAGCCACATCTATATACCACTGACAATCAAATTGAGGAACGACCACAGGAAAAGGAACAGAAAGGCCGGACCAACTTCCTGTTTGCCCATTTTTATCGGTGTAATCCGCCCGCACAAATGAGAGGCTGTCACTACACTCATCTGTAATTGCTCTACCTTTTATAAATTCAAACCACTGCTCCAATTTATTAGCATCATTGCCACCTCCACACAATTCAGTGGTATCGCTGATAATCCCTTGAATATCCGGAGGAAGGGTGTCTATAATAACAAAGGTTGCCATCGTAGAATCCGCATTTCCACAATCGTCTCTGACCTCAAAGGTTACGGCATACGTGGCTGTATTTCCACAATCTAAGGTCGTATCAATATCCACTACGGACCAATGTGTAGATGCACTTGAGTTATCAATAGATGTGCAAAAATCCGTCGCTTGTGCAAAACCATGATTGGTCAACCAGTCTGTAAAAGAAAGGGCAGCATTATTGCAATTTATAGTAGTATCCATTGCCATTATATCAATAATCGGTGACAGTGTGTCCATCAATATTATAGCAGCAGTTCGATGCTCCATATTTCCACAACTATCCCTCGCAGTAAAAGTGACCACTGTTCCTCCACCCGTATTACAGCTATCTACAAAATTGACAAAGTTGTTAGTGATCGTTACGTCCGAAGAGTCTATAGCCATTCCATTGCCATGAGCAGCCAACCAGGCATTGATCGTATCATTTCTATTTGTGTGGCAAGCAATCATTAAATCTGTGGGATCGGTTGTCCAAACAGGTTTAGTTGTATCGCTATTAATAGTAATGTTCTGGATATAAATGGCATTATTTCCCGACGAATCTACTGCCGTCCATGTTCTTGTAAACGTACCGCCTGTACAAATGGAAGGGCGGGCAGATTCTCCACTATAAATAATAGATTGAATGCCACAATTGTCCATAGCCAAAATAGTAGTCAATGCAGGCGTGTCCAAGACCTCACTATAGTAATTATAGCTGGTATCATTGGGAAGAGCAGTACTGTCAAAAAAAGGAGCCGTATTATCCGCAATAACGATCCTTAAAACAGAATCCAATGTAGTGAATACCCCCGTTGTATCTTCTACATAATAAGAGATAAAAGCCTCTGTACCCACACTCAGCGTATCTCCAATATTAAAACCTCCACTAATGGTATCTATATAAAAAGTATCTATCTTATTGCCGCTATCCGCCACAAAACTGATTGTATTCGGATGTCCCCAGTCAAGGAGGGTTCTGCAATCATCCCCTACATAAATCGTATCGAGTCCACTATAATTCAGCGTAAAGGATTGGGCTCCAAGATTCGGAGAAAGGCCTAAAAAAGCGGCTTTAATGAAAATAAATAATAATAACCTTTGCCAGAATAATCGGTTTTTCATAAAAAAAATTTTAGCCTGGATTCGTATTTGCGAAGAAATTAGGTGAAGAAGTTTATGGGTTTTAAATAAACTTAAAAAACTGATAATCAATGAATTATTCAATTCTTCGATCTTTCTAAAAATTCAAACTTACTCTTTAAAATTCTTCAGCGTCCGTGTTTCTTAAGAAAAATTTTTGGGTAAAGGAAAAAAGCGATTAAAGCAAAAGCTCTAATTCTTTTCGTTTCTCGAAAAGGATTTGGGCATTCTGAAAGTTTCAAAATTGTCGGAATCAATTTGGAAGAAAAAGAAAAAAACAAAATTCGAAGCTTGTTTTTTTCTTTTTCCAATGCGAAGGTAAGGTTTGGCTTTGCAGAAAAGAAATATAAATAAAAAAAAGTTGTGCCAAGTCTGCATTTAGGCCAATTTCGGTTTTTGTTCATGGAAATATTGGTTTTTAAAATTTACCAATTGGTCGTATCAGATATTTTCTTCGAGAAATTTATACACAAATCCTACCAATTGCAATTGGATACAGTTATTGGGCTTATTTTTTAGCGCAATTGTAGTTTATTGGCAAAAAAGAGTTGGTGTAACTTTTTCTCAGAGAGATGAATCTTCCTCTTTGTCCACCTCCTTCTTTTCTTTTTTCTTTTTCTCTATTAACTTTTTATCTGCCACATTTTCATCCAAAAAGTCATTAAGCTCGTCAACTTCTAGGTTGGAAACGATTTTGCCAAATTCATTGATTTTTATATTAAAACCTTTGAGATCTTCGTGTACCTCCGGTTTTCCTTCAATAGGTTTCTTTTTAGGCATGGTTTATTTATTCAATTAGTTGACTAAGTATTAACCGCCTTCATGGCATCAAAGGCATCGAAAGCCGCAGACAGCCGTTGGTCCGTTTCTTCCCTACCAATCAGTGCGATGATCTCATAAATAGAAGGCCCCTTCATCGTACCAGAAACACCCACTCTTAGAATGGGTAATACATTTCCGAAGCCCAAGTCATGCTCATTTATAAAGTCTTTTACAACTGCTTCGATGGCAGTCGCTTCAAAAGGCTTCGTCCGATTAATAAGGTTTCGCAAACGCTCGAATTGACTCCTGCGTTCCGGCTTCCATTTTTTGCGAATGGGTTTGTTTTCATAATTTTTGACTGACTCAAAAAAGTAATAGCCCTGCTCCCAAAATTCGGGCAATAGCACGACCCTTTCTTTCATAATGCCACAAAATTTTTCCAAAAAAGCTTGGTTAGGCGAATGCCCCTGCGCTTCGATAATAGGACGAACCCTATCTGCTAAAACGCCATTATCTGTCTGGATTAAATATTGTTGGTTGAACCATTTGGCTTTATCATAATCAAACCGCGCACCCGATTTACCCACATTATCTAGTGAAAAGGCACTAATTAACTCTTTCATAGAAAATAGCTCCTGTTCGGTGCCGGGATTCCAACCTAAAAAAGCCAAAAAATTGACAACTGCCTCTGGGTCAAAGCCAAATTCCTTAAAACCTTCAAAAGAATCTTCTGCCATTGCTCCTTTCCAACCTAATGGAAAAACAGGAATGCCAAATTTTGCTCCATCTCGCTTACTCAGCTTTCCTTTACCAGTTGGTTTTAAAATCAGGGGCAAATGAGCAAAGACGGGCATTTCATCTTCCCAACCAAAGGCTCGGTAAAGTAATACGTGGTGCGCAGTGCTAGGCAACCATTCATCTCCCCGAATGACCAAATTTATTTTCATCAATCGGTCATCTACTACATTCGCCAAATGATAAGTGGGCATTCCGTCCGCTTTCATCATTACCTTATCATCTAGTTCAGCCGTATTAAAGCTCACTTCTCCTTTGATTTTATCATTAATAGTGATTATGGAGTCATCAGGTATTTTTAAGCGAATAGTATAAGGCGTGCCGGCATCCAATAAGCGCTTTACCTCGGCAACCGGAAGGTGAAGGCTGTTTCGCATGGACTTTCTAGCTGCGGCATCATATTTAAAGGAATGATTGCCAGTGGCTTTGGCCTCTTCTCTAGCTGCAGCTAATTCTTCGGGAGTATCAAAAGCATAATAAGCATGGCCGCTTTCTAGCAGCTTGGCCGCATATGTTGTATAAATAGCCTTTCGGTCCGATTGGCGATAAGGCCCATAATCCCCTCCATAACCCGGACCTTCATCAGGAATAATACCAACCCACTCCAAAGATTCTTTGATATACGCCTCTGCACCTGGCACATAACGCGTCCGATCTGTATCCTCTATCCGCAATACAAAAACACCATTTTGCTGCTTGGCAATTAGGTAATCGTAAAGTGCCGTACGAATACCTCCAATATGAAGCGCACCCGTAGGACTCGGCGCAAATCGGACCCTGATTTTATCCATTGGTTATAAAGATATTAGGTAAAAATTTGATGTTTGAAATAAATCTTAAAAAAAGCAGCACATCGAGCAGCCTATTGCATGGAGAAAACGTTTTCAATTATAAGAATAGTTGGAACTATTCTTTGCTCAATTTTGTAATCCATACAGTTAGTTGCAAGTGCAAATTTAAGCAAAATTTACAGAGCCCACGATAATTTTTAATCCTACGCCCCAATAAAACAAAAAACAATGAACAAACAGACACTTGACGCTATTTCTCGAACATATCCAATATTTAAATCCATGTATTTAGTAAAAACGCCCAGGCTCATTCAGAACCTGTTTCCAAATTTTATTTGGAAAATTCCTACCAAAGAAAAAGTAATTTATCTAACCTTCGATGATGGCCCGACCCCTGAGTTTACGTCTTGGATTTTAGAACAATTGGCGCAGTATGAGGCCAAGGCGACCTTCTTCCTGATTGGCGAAAATGTAGAAAAATTTCCAAAAATCTTCCAACAAATACTAGCCGAAGGTCATTCGGTAGGCAATCATACCTACAACCATGCAAATGGCTGGGCAACAGAAAATATTCCTTTTTTCCATAATGTCCGGCATTGTGCCCGGCTGGTAAAATCGTCGCTATTTCGCCCGCCTTATGGCAAATTAAACCCCAAGCAAACACAGTTCTTGCAAAGACATTACCGCATTATTATGTGGGATGTATTGAGCGGAGATTTTGATAAAAATATTTCTGAGGAGCAATGCTTATCCAACGTGACCAAAAATGCCTCCAAAGGCTCCATCATCGTTTTTCACGACAATTTAAAGGCCCAAGCTAAGTTGACTTACGTTTTACCTAAAGTGCTCGCTCATTTTTCTGCTTTGGGCTATCGCTTTGAGCAGTTGGACGACCAGGCATTATCCAAGCGGGTATTAAAAACAGCTTAGCACATTGTAAAGAATTGACAAGTGTTGTGTTGCAGACTAAAGCTCCTTGCCCACTTGGGGCATATTAAACTGTTAAAAAGCCTGTTTTTTCATAAAAAACTAGACTTCCCTTCTTCTAATTCAAGTCACTTCCTTATCTTCCAGCCGTCTAAAAAGTCCCCACTTTAAAAAAAATACCTTCTTTGACAAATTATGCGGAATAAAGCTCTTTTTGTCGAAGAACTAAAAAATAAAACCTAAAATAGGGGTATTGATCCCATTCAATCATCCTCCTAATAGAAACGGTCAATTGCTGTATGAACGAGGAGAAAAATTTTAATAAAATAGCCAAATACCTTTCGGATAATATTGACCCGAAGGAAAGGGAAGAGTTATTTGCCTGGATCAAAAAACAACCAGACAATAAAGATGCTTTTGAAGACAGTTTAGAAGTTTGGGAAGCAGTTGAAAAGGCAAAAACAAACTTGGATGTAAATACAGCGGCTGCCTGGAACAAAATGGATCAGCGACTGAAGAAGGCTCGAACATCCAGTCCGCCAAATGCCCTCGTCAAACCCTTGCCGCTAATTCGACCCTGGATGAAAATTGCAGCGGCAATCGTAGTCTTATTAGGGGTTAGCTTTTGGCTTTTCAATCGGGAAAAAACTGCTCTATTTACCGACCCCATAGTAGTAAAAGAAAAAACGAGCGTAGAATTGCCGGACGGAAGCAAAGTCTGGCTAAATGAAAATACCAAACTAACTTACGAGAAGCTCTTTGACAAACGGGTGGTACAGCTAGAAGGAGAAGCCTTCTTTGAAGTCGCAAAATTACAAGGGAAACCTTTTGAAATCTACGCAGGAAAGTCCAAAACTACGGTTTTAGGTACTTCTTTCAACGTAAGGGCCTATCCAAAAGAGCAAGCAATCGAGATTGCAGTAGAAGAAGGAAAAGTCGCTTTCATCGCTCAAAAACAGGTGAAAAAACTAACCTTTTTAAAGGCTGGAGAATATGCGTTTTATCTTAAAAGAACGGAAAAAATAGAAAAGGCAAATGAAATGAATTGGAATGCCGCTGCATGGAAAAAGCGGGCTTTGACCTTCAATAATACTAGAATAAAAGAGGTGATAAAGGCTTTGGAAAGGTATTATAATATTGAAATTGAAGTAACCAATGAGAAAATTTCCAATTGTATCTGGAATAATACGGCTATTTTAAAAAATCCCGTTCTGGATAATGTTTTAAAAAATATTGAATATGCTTTGTCCAATACGGTGAAAATTGAAAGGGTAGAAAATAATACGTATCGCTTTTCGGGAACAGGGTGTCAATAACCTTACAGTATGATTTCCTCCGTCAAACAGCATCAAATGATAAGGATTATCCGACTGATACTTTTTTTATTCCCCACTGTCAGTGTTGCCCAAACGGTTGATATGAATCAATTGGTCACCTTTCGTTTTCAGAACGAAAGGTTGGGCTATGTATTGTCAGAGGTCAGTCGGCGTTATGCGATTCCATTTTCGTATAGCAGTAGTTTTATTCCGGTTGATAAAATCATTCGTATTAATGAAAGAAAAGTGCCGCTGAAATATGGATTGAATAAATTGTTTGAGCCTACAAAAATTGTCTATGCGGTAATTGGTAATCACATTGTGCTAAAAATTGACGAGTCAAAAGAGGTCATTCCCATTTTTGAAGAGCCTATCCAGCGCCAGCACGAAATTGAGTCAGAAGAATTGGCTCCTTTAAAAAAATATCGCTATCCCATTTTGGTCTGGGAACACAAAATACCAACGAGCGTTTTGGAACAAATGAAATCCATTCCGCCACCGCCGGAATTAACCGTGCCAGAAAAAGTGGAAGAATTTGGGGAAAAGGAAATAATGCAAGTCACTTTGATTCCTCCTCTTAGCACCAATAAGGAAAAGGCAGAGAAAGTGACTAACACTTTTTCTTTTAATATTTTATGGGGGCGAAATGGCGGGCTGGATGGCATCGAAATAGGCGGTTTTGTAAATACCATCTTGAATGATATGAGCGGTTTCCAACTGGCTGGAATTGGCAACCAGGTAGATGGCAATGCGCAGGGAATTCAAATGGCATTCATTTATAACTATAATAAAAACCATACAAAGGGGGTCCAACTCGCGGGCTTGTGGAACGTAGCCAACACCGCCAATGTCATCCAGTTTACAGGCTTGACCAATGTAATACAAGAAAGTTTTCAGGGTGTTCAGGCAGCAATTATTGGCAATTATACCAGAAAGCGGGCCGAGGGCATTCAGGCAGCTGGCCTGTTTAATTACTCCAAAGGCTACGCTAAAACCCAGGTTTCTATAGGTGTCAATATGGCTAGCGAGGTAGATTTTGCCCAAATTGGACTTGTAAATGCGGCTAATTATGTAAAAGGTAAGCAAATCGGGCTATTCAATTTCGCAGATAAAATAGACGGCACACCCATCGGCCTGTTAAGCATCGCTCAAAATGGATATAACAAAATAGAGTTGGGAGTCAGTGAAGCATTATTTGTCAATGCTGGTGTCAAATTAGGCGTTAGAAAATTTTATAATATCATCCAGCTGGGTGCGCGTTTTACGAAGAACATCTGGAGCTTAGGCTATGGAATAGGAACGAGTATTCTATTAAAAGAAAAACAACATTTCCACCTTGAATATATCCTTTCTCAAATAAACGAAAAGGAAGTTTGGACAAAAACACCCAATTTATTGAACCAGTTTCGATTCAACTACGACTGGCAGGTAAGCCAGCGAATGAGTTTTTTTATAGGGCCTAGCTGGAATGTGATCGCTTCCAAGATAAAAAATACAGAAACGCAGGAAGTTATTGGCTCCAACTTGCCAGATTATACCTTATTGAACATTACAAAAAAAAATACCAATTGGAAAATGTGGTTTGGGCTAAATGCAGGGGTTCGGTTTTAAATAAGCACAACCATTTAGAACAATCTATATAAGTGAGCGGCGCATTCCCGCTCCTGGCAGGAGTGCGCTTTTTTATCAAAAGGAGATTTTATTTAAACCTTTACAACAGCCTATTGTCTGATCATCATTCAACCGGCAGAAATGGTTGATTGATTTCTCAAAATTAAAAGAATCAAAATATTTATTTGACTTTTCGGAAGGTGCCTATTTGTTGCAGAATGACAGCTTTCCAATCTATTTTTTCAAACCAAAAAAATAAAGCAATCATGAAACAGATCACACGGCTTTTATTTGCCCTGGCAATTACGGCTTTTATTTTTCCCGCTTGTTATTTCGACTTTGACGATGACGATAGGGATAACTTTATCAACTGTGAAGAAGGCTTTGGCAGTACCATCACAGAAGAATTAAATCTTTCTGATTTTACGGGCATTAAATTGAGCATAGATGCACAGGTCTATATTTCCCAGGGAGATAGACAAGAGGTGCTGGTAAAAGGACAGGATAATATCATCGGCGAACTGGAAACCAATGTACGAAACGATATTTGGGAAATCGAATTTGACGACTGCGTAGAAAACCACGATGTCTTGAGAATTTATATCACCAGCCCCAATCTCAATTATATCGCCAATAATGGTTCCGGCAAGATACGGAGCGATAATGTGCTAAAAACGCCTGATTTGGATCTTAAAAACAATGGCTCCGGCGATGTCCAACTGTCTATGGAAACAACCATTGTCAATGTTCGAAATACTGGCTCCGGAAAACTGGAACTGGAAGGCGTTGCTACCACTCTAGACCTGAATATAGATGGCTCGGGAGATGTAGAAGCCTTTGACTTTTTAGTAAAGGATGCACAGGTGGATATTGAAGGTTCGGGGGATGCCCAAGTAAATGTAGCCGATTTTTTGGAAATCCGCATTGACGGCAGTGGTGATGTCTATTACAAAGGTGACCCGGATATTAAAATTACCAGTAAAGGGTCTGGAAAGGTATTTAATGCAGATTGATTGGAGGCAGCGACTTTAAAAATAGTTGAAAAAAACATGAATCGTCCTGAATTTTTGTATATAAATTGGAAGGCATTGAGCCTTCCAATTTATCATTCAAGAATGTAAGCATACTACTTACGGGATGACTCATATACCCTTACCTCAAATGCTCTACCACAAAACGCCTGCTAATACTTGGTGATTGGTTTAGTTGTAAAGAGAGTAAATAAATCCCATTTTCATAGCCATTTAGGTCAATAGAAACTGCATCATTCGTGAATTGAGTTTTGGGAAAAGACTGAACCACTTGTCCAAAAGCATTATATATTCGAACCATACCTTCTTTTCCCGTCAATTTTTGAAATTTCAAATTAATATTATTCCTAGCCGGATTGGGGTAAAGGTTAATGGCTTTTTCAGCGTCCAGGTCTCCATTTCGATTGGAACTACTATTTGTTACACTTACTTTTTCTTCTCGATAGCAAAAGCTGCCGTCAGCACCTCCTTGATTCACTTTTACTGTATATTCTCCATTTGCTAAATCGGGAATAATTTGCGTGTCAGCGCAATTGCCATCACAAATAGTGACTATTTGCCAATTGGTATTTCTTCCTATGATTTCTACTTTATTGTAGGTGGCTGTTAATCCTTCTACGCTTATTTGCCCATTCTCACTTGTAAATGTTAAGTTATCGCAATCCACTTTCCCACCTGTATTCCCTCCACCATTACCAGAAACCATCACTTTTTCTTCTCGATAGCAATAAGAACCGTCATTGCCAGCTTGGTTGATTTTTACAGCATATTCTCCTGCCATTAAATCAGGAATAATTTGCGTATCAGAACAATTGCCATCACAAATAGTAAGGACTTGCCAGTTGGTATTTCTGCCAATGATTTCTACTTTATTATACGTGGCTGTAAGCCCTGTTACGCTTATTTGTCCAGTCTCACTTGTAAATGTTAAATTATCGCAATTGGCTTTACCGCCTGGATTGCCTCCACCATTTCCTGAAACCGTTATTTTTTCTTCTCGATAGCAATAAGAACCATCTTGACCGAAAAGTTGAACTTTTACGGTGTATTCTCCTGCCATTAGGTTAGAGATAGTTTGAGTTTCTAAGCAGTCACCTTCACAGATAGGCACAATCTGCCAGTTAGTGTTTCTGCCAATGATTTCTATGGTGGATTGGGGGGTTAAGCCTGAAATTGTGATTTGGTTGTTTTCAGTTGGAAATTGTAAGACATTACAATTAGCTGTATTATTTTCTTGACATAAACCTGCTTGTGTTGAACAAAATTGAATAAAATCATCATTTGTTAAATTTGGGTTATTTGTTAGATTCACATCATAAAACTTATTGGGAATTGGACTATTGCAAAATAATTCAAAACTAGCATCCTGGTATGCAACCTTCTAAGTTGTTATTACTCAAATTGATGATATATAGTATTGATTGAAAATGTTAGAAAATATTACCTCTGAACCAATCATAAGTTAATTCTGGTGCAATATTTCCCATTAACTGATTATTAGATAAATTCAACTCCTTCCAACTCTAGAAAGATTTCCTAATTCAGAAGGAATATTACCAGTTAATTGATTACCATTTGATAAGGATAAAGTCACAATACCTTAACTAAATAATCTCCATTGGCTAAACCGCTTGCAGTTTGGATATGCCCACAGGCATTATCACAAGAAAATACAGTCTGATAACTATTATTAGTGATATTAATAACTTCAAACTTGGCATAATTTACTCCTGATGTTCCTGTCATTTTGATTTGTCCATTGCCATATTCAATTGTAATATCTCCGCATATAGTTGTTTGTGTCCCTCCTCCGCCATTAGAAACCATCACTTTTTCTTCTCGATAGCAATAAGAACCGTCATTGCCAGCTTGGTTGATTTTTACAGCATATTCTCCTGCCATTAAATCAGGAATAATTTGCGTATCAGAACAATTGCCATCACAAATAGTAAGGACTTGCCAGTTGGTATTTCTGCCAATGATTTCTACTTTATTATACGTGGCTGTAAGCCCTGTTACGCTTATTTGTCCAGTCTCACTTGTAAATGTTAAATTATCGCAATTGGCTTTACCGCCTGGATTGCCTCCACCATTTCCTGAAACCGTTATTTTTTCTTCTCGATAGCAATAAGAACCATCTTGACCGAAAAGTTGAACTTTTACGGTGTATTCTCCTGCCATTAGGTTAGAGATAGTTTGAGTTTCTAAGCAGTCACCTTCACAGATAGGCACAATCTGCCAGTTAGTGTTTCTGCCAATGATTTCTATGGTGGATTGGGGGGTTAAGCCTGAAATTGTGATTTGGTTGTTTTCAGTTGGAAATTGTAAGACATTACAATTAGCTGTATTATTTTCTTGACATAAACCTGCTTGTGTTGAACAAAATTGAATAAAATCATCATTTGTTAAATTTGGGTTATTTGTTAGATTCACATCATAAAACTTATTGGGAATTGGACTATTGCAAAATATTCAAAACTAGCAGGTATGCAACCTTCTAAGTTGTTATTACTCAAATTGATGAATATAGTATTATTGAAAATGTTAGAAAATATTACCTCTGAACCAATCATAGTTAATTCTGGTGCAATATTTCCCATTAACTGATTATTAGATAAATCAACTCCTTCCAACTTAGAAAGATTTCCTAATTCAGAAGGAATATTACCAGTTAATTGATTACCAGATAAGGATAAAGTTTTTAAGTTTTCTAAATTTCCTATTTGAGAAGGAATACTACCAGTTAATTGGTTATCGTCTAACTCTAATGTAATGAGATTCGTTAAATTCCCAATTTCGGATGGAATTTCTCCTGTAATTGAAGATTTTATTAAAGAAGTTCCTTGTAACGTTAAACGAAATAATTTGTCTAAATCTCCTATTTCGGGTGGAATTACCCCCGATAGAGCAGACCCTATCATAAAGATTAATTCAACTCTATTTTCATCATTACAACCAACTCCTGGTAAACTGCATATATCACAATCAGTAATATTCCAGTTTAAACCAGATATAGAATTATTAATTGCTACTATAGCATCATAGTCTGGGTGGTTACAGTTATTTGTTTGAGCAAAAGTAGAAGTAATCGCCCCAAAAAATAAAAGGAAAGTGTAATAGTATTTGTTCATTTCTTTTGTTTTTTAAGATTTTTGAGGGAAAATTCGATGGGATATAATAAAAGGGGGAGGATTATGTGTGCATAAAGCTACAATATTATTTACTTTGAAGCAAAATAGAGTATTGTTTTCTAACAAAAACAAACCCTCATCCAAAAATAAGTTTGGATGAGGGCAGTATAATCTATAAATTAGAGGTATATTATTTCCAGTTCTCTACTACAAATCGTTTAGTTATAGCACGATTACCTTTAGCTTCAATCGTCAGATAATATAAACCATTTTGGTAATCAGCTACATTAAATCTTAACTGCTTATCGGTACCATTCAACACCTTATGGGTCATTTTTTGCCCTAGCATATTATAGATGCTGACATTTCCATCTATTGTAGAAAACTTGCCTAAATTCACCCATAATTCCTCTTTTGCTGGATTAGGATAAAGCGTTATGGTATTTTTATCTAAATGGAATGCTTCTTTACGAATTGGGGAGTATTGAAATTCCCCAGAAATAAATTGTTGTTTAATTCGATAATAATTATTGCCAAAATTAGGGTTTTCATCTTGGTTTTTGAAGTAATAATCTTCTAAGTTATTAGTGATTACTTTAAACGGTTCAAAATGAATACCATCCATTGATTTCTCAATAGTGAAACTTTCTGTTTCATCTGTTTGAGTAGCTATCCATTCTAATTGAACAACTTGTTTCAAGGCGTTAGATGATAAGGTAATTCCTACATTTGTTATTATTCTATTTGTACTTCCAGTCAAAGAAACGGGTGTACCATAAGGTAAGTCACAATTTAAGCTCCAGTTAGGGTTAAATACCTTAACTAAATAATCTCCATTGGCTAAACCGCTTGCAGTTTGGGTATGCCCACAGGCATTATCACAAGAAAATACAGTCTGATAACTATTATTAGTGATATTAATAACTTCAAACTTGGCATAATTTACTCCTGATGTTCCTGTCATTTTGATTTGTCCATTGCCATATTCAATTGTAATATCTCCGCATATAGTTGTTTGTGTCCCTCCTCCGCCATTAGAAACCATCACTTTTTCTTCTCGATAGCAATAAGAACCGTCATTGCCAGCTTGATTGATTTTTACGGCATATTCTCCTGCCATTAAATCAGGAATAGTTTGCGTATCAGAACAATTGCCATCACAAATAGTAAGGACTTGCCAGTTGGTATTTCTGCCAATGATTTCTACTTTGTCATAAGTGGCTGTAAGCCCTGTTACGCTTATTTGTCCAGTCTCACTTGTAAATGTTAAATTATCGCAATTGGCTTTACCGCCTGGATTGCCTCCACCATTTCCTGAAACCGTTATTTTTTCTTCTCGATAGCAATAAGAACCATCTTGACCGAAAAGTTGAACTTTTACAGCATATTCTCCTGCCATTAGGTCGGGAATAGCTTGTGTTTCTGTGCAATCACCGTCGCAAATAGATACAATTTGCCAGTTTGTGTTTCTGCCGATGATTTCTATGGTGGATTGGGGGGTTAAGCCTGAAATTGTGATTTGGTTGTTTTCAGTTGAAAATTGTAAGACATTACAATTAGCTGTATTATTTTCTTGACATAAACCTGCTTGTGTTGAACAAAATTGAATAAAATCATCATTTGTTAAATTTGGATTATTTGATAGTATTACATCATAAAACTTATTAGGGATTGGACTATCACAAAACAATTCAAAAGTACTTGGAATGCAGCCTTCTAAATTGTTATTACTTAAGTCTATTCCTACTGATTGCGTGATACCTATTCCTACTCCTGCTAATTCATCAGGTAATACACCAGTTAACTGATTATCACTAAGATTTAAATTGTTGATGACACCTAAATTTCCTATCGCAGGTGGAATTGAACCAGTTAGTGAATTATTTTGTAAAAGTAAAGCTATTAAACCTGTGAGATTGCCGATTTCAGATGGGAGAACACCAATAATTTGGCTATTTGCAAGATTTAATACACGCAGTTTTGTTATATTCGTAATCTCTATAGGAATAACGCTTTGAAGACTATTATTTATAATTACTAATCCTTCCAGTTCGGTAAGATTTTGAATGTCGGGTGGAATTTGTCCTTTTAAACCATTATTTTCAGAGAAACCTATATCTGTAACTCTATTTTCTTGATTACAAAAGACCCCAAACCAATTGCATACATCACAATCATTTAAGTCCCATTTTGTGAACCAATTATCTCCATTTAATGCTTGATTGAAAGTCACCAAAGCATCATAATCTGGATGGTTACAATTGTTATTTTGAGCAAAAGTAGAAGTAATCGCCCCAAAAAATAAAAGGAAAGTGTAATAGTATTTGTTCATTTCTTTTGTTTTTTAAGATTTTTGAGGCAAAATTCGATGGGATATAATAAAAGGGGGAGGATTATGTGTGCATAAAGCTACAATATTATTTACTTTGAAGCAAAATAGAGTATTGTTTTCTAACAAAAACAAACCCTCATCCAAAAATAAGTTTGGATGAGGGCAGTATAATCTATAAATTAGAGGTATATTATTTCCAATTCTCCACCACAAAACGCTTGGTGATAGAGCGATTACCCTTAGCTTCAATAGCTAAATAATACAAACCATTTTGGTAATCAGAAACGTTGAACCTTAATGGCTTATCCCCAGTAGTGTATGCCTTTTGAGTGATTTTTTGTCCGAGCATATTATAGATGCTGACATTTCCATCTATTGTAGAAAACTTGCCTAA
The DNA here is from genome assembly GCA_965222705.1 of Saprospiraceae bacterium. GTDB lineage: Bacteria > Bacteroidota > Bacteroidia > Chitinophagales > Saprospiraceae > JAFMDF01. Next base: position 66,286 of record CBDCUO010000040.1, read on the forward strand.
ATTCACCCATAATTCCTCTTTTGCTGGATTAGGATAAAGCGTTATGGTATTTTTATCTAAATGGAATGCTTCTTTACGAATTGGGGAGTATTGAAATTCCCCAGAAATAAATTGTTGTTTAATTCGGTAATAATTATTGCCAAAATCAGGATTTTCATCTTGATTTTTAAAATAGTAATCTTCTAAGTTTTCTGTAACTACTTTTATTGATTCAAAATGAATACCATCTAGTGACTTTTCAATCGTGAAACTCTCTGTTTCGTCTGTTTGAGTAGCTATCCATTCTAATTGAACAACTTGTTTTAAGGTATTAGATGATAAAACTATGCCATCATTATTAATTACTCTGTTTGTTCCTCCACTAGATAAAGTAATGGTTTTAGTACAAATAGTTTGATAGCTTGAGTTTCTAAAATTAACTCTATAATCTCCATCACCAAGATTAGAAAGGGTGAAGCTACCACCACAATTCCACCCACATTCTCCTACTACATTATAATTAATATCTTGAATTTGGAAGTAAGGCGAATTGCCAGTAGTATTGGTTAATGTAATAGCACCATTACCATATTCAATGGCATTTCCATTGCAATCTGTGGTTTGTGTACCGCCACTACTATCACAAGCATCACCTATACCGTCACCGTCTGAATCTGCTTGATCACTATTAGGAGTATTTGGGCAATTATCATTATTATCACAAACACCATCCCCGTCACTATCTCCTCCTTGATTATCACAAGGATTCCCACCACCACCACTAGATAAGGTAATGGTTTTAGTACAAATAGTTTGATAGCTTGAGTTTCTAAAATTAACTATGTAATCGCCGTCACTCAAATTAGAAAGTGTAAAACTACCACCACAATTCCATCCACATTCTCCTACTACATTGTAGTTAATATCTTGAATTTGGAAGTATGGCGAATTACCAACTGTATTAGTTAATGTGATAGTTCCATTACCATATTCAATAGCATTTCCATTACAATCTGTGGTTTGTGTACCGCCTCCACTACTATCACAAGCATCACCTACACCATTACCGTTAGAGTCTGCTTGGTCACTATTAGGAGTATTTGGACAATTATCGTTATTATCACAAACTCCATCTCCGTCACTATCTCCTCCTTGATTATCACAAGGATTACCCCCTCCACCACTACTAGATAAAGTAATGGTTTTAGTACAAATAGTTTGATAACTTGAGTTTCTAAAGTTAACCCTATAATCACCATCACCAAGATTAGAAAGCGTGAAGCTACCACCACAATTCCATCCACATTCTCCTACTACATTGTAATTAATATCTTGAATTTGGAAGTAGGGCGAATTACCAACTGTATTAGTTAATGTGATAGTTCCATTACCATATTCAATAGCATTTCCATTACAATCTGTGGTTTGTGTTCCGCCACCACCACTTGAACCACAACCACTTAAATTACCATTATTATCATAAGTACACCCATTAGCATGAATAGGAATGACTACTGGCAAGCCACTTAATTTAGCAGAAATTATATTTGAAGAACTACTTCCGGTTATCGTTCCGTCATTTATATTTCGAATAACCCCCTCTTCACTCCAGCCCAAATAAAAATAAGGCTTGGAAATATCAGCAGACATGCCACTTGGCAATAAAATATCAGTAGTAGCTGATTCGGGTGTGGGGTAAGTGCTTCCAGAAGAAATGCCCAAGTCTTTGGCTTTCCAGGCAACTAAATATTCTGGTTTCCCATTTGTATCTCCAAGAATAAAAGAAAATAATTCTCCTTCCTGATTGTATTCTTCGTCTATAACATCCAGAAAACGCTTGTCTCCAAGCCGTTCGACGAAAGTCTTTACAGCAAAAAATGCAGGCTTTTTATTTCCATTTCTATCAATTAGTCCTGTTGAGCAAAAAAAAGGCACTTCCGCAACTTGGTCTTTAAGCCAATAAGAAAATGCTTTATGAATGCCAAACCTTGCTCCTACTAAGTAAGCTCTTACGGTGTAGGCTGCCTGATTGGCCTTACCGACCCCAAAGTTACATCCTTCTATATCGCTATTCCAACCAAATTCGGTCATATTTACCCTAGCGTGACCCATACCATTTTGTCGCCGCCACTCATCCATGTTTTTTAAAGATAAAAATCCACCACTTGGACTTTCAGGAGTAAATTTGATTTGAAGATTACTACCAGCATTACAGGGGTCAATCGGAAAGGCGTAATTATGCACGTTTAAATAATCAATATAGTTTTTTACATTTGGATCATTGGGAATCATATCGTGAACATACTGATTCGGCGCACCAGAACAAGCCCCTCTGGCGTCAAAGGCAGCAGCAGATAGCCTCATTCGCCAATCTTCTTTATTATTTCCATAATAGCTTTTTAAGGCCTGAACGGCTCCTCTTAATATAGCATGATAGCCGTCTTTACCAGGCGTATTCGTTCCCCAAGGTTCATTCCCTATTTCAAGGACATTTACCACACATTTTTTGGTGTAATTACCACTAGCATCTGTATCTTTTGGGCAGAAGGTGGCAGCAAAATTTTTTATATAATTAAAAGCATTTCCCTCAATATTACTCAATCCGCCCCACTCCTCCAGGGTGTACCACTTGTTTGGATAGCTTCGGGATTCTCCGGGATAGTTAGAACAAGGGGCCACCTGGATTGGATTACCCTGGGCATCTACCGTACTTATAACCCCATTAATCACTAAATCCGTCTCTAATGCCGCATAAACACTTCGGATTTTATGCTGGTCATTTCTCCAGGCACAATAGTGGGTTTTATAGTCGAAAAAACCGTATTGACTTTTTCCATTTGCAATTCTACTGTCATCACAGAATTCATAATTACAATCAAAAATTCCATTGGTTTGCTTATAAAGGTCACCACAATCACAATCAACCACCTCTAAAACTACATCCTTGGGATAAAATTTCTGTCCCAAGTCATCGTGCATCTTATGAAAACTTCTATAATTATAAATCACCTCTTCTGCGTTAAAATTATTGACAGTATTAGCATCATTTTCAAATTCCGTAATTTCTTTTCCACCGGCGGTCCCAATCAGTTCATTAAAAAGGGTGGGATTGGGCTTGGCATTATCGGCTGCAAAATAAGTTGGATTTAAAGTTGGATGGGCTTTCTGCCAATCTGCTAATTGACCAAAACTAGGCGTATAAAACAAAAAAAATAAACAACAACTAAAAAATGAAGCATAAAATCTAATTTTCATAAGAAGCAGGTGTTTTACAATGGTTAAAGAAAGGCATAGCCAAACCCTTGATTAGCCGTCGCTGGGCGGTAATCTTTCTGCTAAGACTAAGCCATTAATGAAAATGGGTTTTCGTTTTAACCGGTACAGGGTTTAATCAACACCAGAGGGAGGGTCAACCAGATTTATTCTGTGTTTGAAAAATTTATAGCACTGCTACTAAGTGTTCCGCGAACGCCTTAGCGCATTTATTAAGAAGAGCATGTCTGTAAGTAAGGGTACAAGTACTATGCCATATTTAACAAGATGTATTCAGAAATAAAAATAAGGGCATTTTTTGTTATATGTAGCGTGTTTACTATCTTAGACTTAGCAAGCAGGAATGCTAGAAAATTATTTAGAAAAAATAAGGTGGAATGTATCAACAAGCAAGCAAGCCCTTTTTTCTTTGCAAGTCATTTGTTTACTAAACAGTTAATTTGTAGCTTTATGCTTAGCTCATACCTCCTATCCCATTGAATAAAACTCGCTCAACAAGCTTAAAAAACAAAAACAATGAATAACATCAAATGCTTGCTCTTTTTATTCTTCTTTGGCTTTTTTCTCGCTGCTCAGGGTCAATCGCTTGATTGTGCAGACAGGGATTATCCCTTTTTGGTTTCCTTTTACAAATCCACCAATGGAGAGGATTGGATTAATAAATGGGATACGACCAATTGTGATATATGCAGTTGGTATGGGATTACTTGTAATGGGTTTAGCCCAGATGCCAGTCGGGTAAGTAAGCTGGAACTTTCCAATAATAACTTGTCTGGCACCTTACCTCTTGACATCGGGGAAATGTCAAACATGAGAGTACTAGACCTATCTAATAATCATATATCCGGTAGTCTTCCTACAAGCTTCCTGGGTATAGGACTAACAGTTTTAGATTTAAGTAATAATCAAATGAATGGGGAAATTCCGCCTGAAATATGGAGATTTGCAATGATGGCGAATCTTGATTTAAGCAATAATCAGTTTAGTGGTCCTATTCCCAGTGGAATTGGTAGTATAGGTTTTGCAATACGAGACTTTGTAGATTCAATTATTGTTGACATAGAAAATAATCAACTATCGGGGTGTTATCCCCCTCTTTTAAAAACGTTTCATTGTGTTGGGACCTCAGAACCCACTTACCTTTTTACTCAGGATAATCCAGATTTACCTTTTCAAGGCGATTATTTTAAATTTTGTGAAACAGGTCTAGGCTCAGAAGACCTGGATAATGACGGCATCTGCAATAGCGAAGACTGCGATGATACCAATGCTAGCATTGGAGCTTCGCAACCACCAGGCACGGCCTGTGACGACGGCAATCCCAATACCGTCAATGATATGGTGGGGGAAGACGGTTGTACTTGTGTTGGCACTCCGATAAGTGGCGGCACTGCCGACTGCTCCACCCTCCAATTCACCTCCCAATCCAATCAAATCACCGTTTCTGGCTTAAGTCCTTCTTCCAAAATAGAACTCATCGGTCAACATACCGACTGGCAGATTGTGCCTGTTTGTGAAGGCAATTGCTCCGAAAGCCAGGTCATTGCTGACTTACAGGCGGGGGATTACTTTGTAAAGGTTCAACTCTTTGGTCAGAACGGGACTTTTTGCTATCGAGAAGAGCTAGTAAGCGTATCTGACGGTGGCGGCAGCACAGGCGGAGCCGCCGATTGCAATAAGCTAGTGTTTACCGGCGGAGACGGACAAATTACAGTTAGTGGGCTAACAGCCACTTATGATAAAGTAGAAATCATTGGCAGAAACACCGACTGGCAGGTCATCTCTATTTGTGAAGGCAATTGCTCCAATCCGCAAATCATCCCTGACCTGTTAGCCGGAGACTATACCGTCAAAGTCAATCAAGGCGGCAATGACGGCAGCTTTTGCTATCGGGAGGAGTCAGTAAGTGTATCTGACGGTGGCGGCAGCACAGGCGGAGCCGCCGATTGCAATAAGCTGGTGTTTACCGGCGGGGACGGACAAATCACCGTAGAAGGGCTAACAGCCACTTATGACAAAGTAGAGATTATTGGTAGAAATACGAATTGGCAGGTGATTCTTGTGTGTGAGGGTAATTGCATGGACACCCAAATCATCCCTGACCTACTAGCTGGAGACTATACTGTCAAAGTCTATCAAGGTGGCAATGACGGCAGCTTTTGCTATCGAGAAGAGCAAGTAATAATAACAATAAGTAGTGCTAATCGAAATGGAGACCTGGACGCTGAAAAAGCCATAAGTCTTTATCCCAATCCGGCAAAAACGGAGCTATGGGTGGATTGGGGAGAGTTTAGCGGTCAATCAGGCACGGTCAGCATCTATAATGTGCTCGGACAAAAAATCACTCAAAAGGCATACACTACTGGGGATAAGCCATTAAGGTTCAACGTTTCTGATTACCAAAATGGTTTGTATTATTTAGCTATTGAAGCTAAGGGTAATCGCTCTATCACCAAGCGGTTTGTGGTGGAGAATTGGAAGTAAACCCCCTAGATTGGCTATTCAATCCTTCATTCAAAATAGCTTTGAAGGAGGGCTACTTTATATTTGCAAGTCATTTGTTTACTAAACAGTTAATTTGTAGCTTTATGCTTAGCTCATACCTCCTATCCCATTGAATAAAACTCGCTCAACAAGCTTAAAAAACAAAAACAATGAACAAATTTAAACACTTAATTTTCTCTTACTATTTTATTTTTTCTTTTGCCCCTTTATTAGTAGCTCAAGATTGTCCAATTGAAATTTTAGAAGTAGATTTTCCTATAGAGGTAAGTCCTGGGGAAACCGTTACAAGTACTATCAAAGTAGAAAATATTAGTGATGCTCGTTCAGATGATTTAACCTTAGGGCTTTACATACTTAATGTTAATGGTCCACTTAATGTTGGGCTCACTTTAATAGGAGAGACTGTATCACTAGACTTAGATGCAAATGCTACTAAAACTATTCCCTTGACAATAACTCTGCCAGACCCTCTATTTAACCGAAACACCCTTTTCAATGGTAATTTAAATAGATTCACCATGATAATAAGGTCTCCTGACAGTTCAGAGATATTTTTTGGAAATGAATGTGATACCGTCAACCTAAATTTTTCTATCAATAACCCAGTTACTGATTTAGCCTTGAATTTTATCAATGTTGAAGATTGTAGAAATAGTGATGATGTGGTGAGCACAGATATTTGTCTAAAAAATTTAAATGATAATGTTACGGTTAGAGGGCCAATTTATGTCAGAGCAACCCCGTCCTGTGGTTTTTTTAATCCCAATTTATCAGGCTTCGAGTGCATAGCTGGGGTTCCATTTTTAGTTATGCAACAAGATTTATTACCTAAAGATTCTATTATTTTTGAGAAGCCTTTAAAAGTTCCAAGTGGCATCTTTGTTAATTACAGTTTTTCGATTTTAACGAGTGATTTAATAAATGTAAAAGACTCAAACCCCGATAATAATACTCTTATAAAAACATTTACTGATATAGAAGATTGTAGGAGTAATGCAAATTGCTCCACCCTCCAATTCACCTCCCAATCCAATCAAATCACCGTTTCTGGCTTAAGTCCTTCTTCCAAAATAGAACTCATCGGTCAACATACCGATTGGCAGATTGTGCCTGTTTGTGAAGGCAATTGCTCCGAAAGCCAGGTCATTGCTGACTTACAGGCGGGGGATTACTTTGTAAAGGTTCAACTCTTTGGTCAGGACGGGACTTTTTGCTATCGAGAGGAGCAGGTAAGTGTGTCGGGGGAAGGTGGCACAGGCGGAGCCGCCGATTGCAATAAGCTAGTGTTTACCGGCGGGGACGGACAAATTACAGTTAGTGGGCTAACAGCCACTTATGACAAAGTAGAAATCATTGGCAGAAACACCGACTGGCAGGTCATCTCTATTTGTGAAGGCAATTGCTCCAATCCGCAAATCATCCCTGACCTGTTAGCCGGAGACTATACCGTCAAAGTCAATCAAGGCGGCAATGACGGTAGCTTTTGCTATCGGGAGGAGTCAGTAAGTGTATCTGACGGTGGCGGCAGCACAGGCGGAGCCGCCGATTGCAATAAGCTGGTGTTTACCGGTGGGGACGGACAAATCACCGTAGAAGGGCTAACAGCCACTTATGACAAAGTAGAGATTATTGGTAGAAATACGAATTGGCAGGTGATTCTTGTGTGTGAGGGCAATTGCATGGACACCCAAATCATCCCTGACCTACTAGCTGGGGACTATACCGTCAAAGTCTATCAAGGTGGCAATGACGGCAGCTTTTGCTATCGGGAGGAGCTAGTAGTAATAACAACAAGTAGTGCTAATCGAAATGGAGACCTGGACGCTGAAAAAGCCATAAGTCTTTATCCCAATCCGGCAAAAACGGAGCTATGGGTGGATTGGGGAGAGTTTAGCGGTCAATCAGGCACGGTCAGCATCTATAATATGCTCGGACAAAAAATCACTCAAAAGGCATACACTACTGGGGATAAGCCACTAAGATTCAACGTTTCTGATTACCAAAATGGTTTGTATTATTTAGCTATTGAAGCTAAGGGTAATCGCTCTATCACCAAGCGTTTTGTGGTGGAGAATTGGAAGTAAACCCCCTAGATTGGCTATTCAATCCTTCATTCAAAATAGCTTTGAAGGAGGGCTACTCTATATTTGCAAGTCATTTGTTTACTAAACAGTTAATTTGTAGCTTTATGCTTAGCTCATACCTCCTATCCCATTGAATAAAACTCGCTCAACAAGCTTAAAAAACAAAAACAATGAATAACATCAAATATTTATTACTTTTCTTGTTTTCAATCTCCTTTATTCCCTACGCTTTTGTTCAGACCAACAACTGCGACCATCCTGATTATGATGCTTTAGTAGCTCTTAATCATTCGATCTCTGGCTTAAATTGGGACATTAATGATTGTGATGTTTGTAGTTGGGAAGGGATTATTTGTAATGAACAGGATAGGGTATCTAGTATTGATAGGTCTTTTGAACTTGTAGAATTGGTTGGAACTATTCCATCTGAAATAGGCAATTTAAGTCAATTAAAAAAACTTGTTTTATCAACTGGAGATCAACTTGTTGGGATAATCCCGCCAGAAATAGGCAATTTAAGTCAATTAAATACATTAATTTTGCAAGGAAACTTAACAGGAAACATCCCCCCTGAAATTGCAAAGCTACAAGACCTAAAAATATTAATTTTTAGTTCTAACCAACTTACAGGAAATATCCCATTTGAAATTGGAAAGCTAATTAAGTTAACAAGTCTAAATTTAAATAATAACCAACTTACAGGAAATATCCCATTTGAAATTGGAAAGCTAATTAAGTTAACAAGTCTAAATTTAAATAATAACCAACTTACAGGAAATATCCCATTTGAAATTGGAAAGCTAATTAAGTTAACAAGTCTAAATTTTAGAAATAATCAATTAACGGGAATCATTCCGCATGAAATTGGTTTGCTAATAAATTTAACAGGGTTAGACTTAGCAAATAATGATCTATCTGGTTCTATTCCACCGGAAATAGGTAATTTGAGCAAAATGACTCTTTTAGATTTTACAGGTAATAATCTTACAGGCTTCATACCAAAAGAGCTCGCTCAAACGGGATCAACTGTTTCTCTAGGACTTGCTACTGGAGTCATTAACCTAAGATCCAATCAATTATCAGGTTGCTACCCTAGAGAATTAGAAGTTTTTTGTCGCGATAACCGAGATATAAATTTATTAGTAGAAAATAATCCAGATTTATCTTTTGGGGGTGATTTTAATTTAGCCTGTAGTTCCAACGAAGGGTTTTGTTCTAGTAGTAATGAAGTAAATTGCTCCACCCTCCAATTCACCTCCCAATCCAATCAAATCACCGTTTCTGGCTTAAGTCCTTCTTCCAAAATAGAACTCATCGGTCAACATACCGATTGGCAGATTGTACCTGTTTGTGAAGGCAATTGCTCCGAAAGCCAGGTCATTGCTGACTTACAGGCGGGGGATTACTTTGTAAAGGTTCAACTCTTTGGTCAGAACGGGACTTTTTGCTATCGAGAGGAGCAGGTAAGTGTATCGGGTCAATCGCTTGATTGTGCAGCAGGAGATTACCCACGTTTAGTCTCCTTTTACAAATCCACCAATGGAGAGGATTGGATTAATAAATGGGATACGACCAATTGTGATATATGCAGTTGGTATGGGGTTACTTGCACTACTTTTAGACCTGGTGTTCGTGGAGTAACTAAGTTGGGACTTTCCAATAATAACTTATCTGGCACCTTACCTCTTGACATCGGGGAAATGATAAACATGAGAGTACTAGACCTATCTAATAACCATATATCCGGTAGTCTTCCTACAAGCTTCCTGGGTATAGGACTAACAGGTTTAGATTTAAGTAATAATCAAATGAGTGGGGAAATTCCTGAATCAATTAGGCTTTTTTGGACTAGTACCCTCAATCTTAGTAATAATCAATTTAGTGGAGAAATACCGCCTGAGATATCAGGAGTTGATGGTAGCGTTAGGGAATTAGTCGACTCAGTTATTATTAATTTAGAAAATAATCAATTATCGGGGTGTTATCCTACATTTTTAAAAAATTTTCATTGTCCCAAAGGCATACAATCTACTTATTTTTTAACAGAAGGAAATCCGGACTTACCTTTTCAAGGCGATTTTTCAAAATTTTGTGAAACAGGTCTAGGCTCAGAAGACCTGGATAATGACGGCATCTGCAATAGCGAAGACTGCGATGATACCAATGCTAGCATTGGAGCTTCGCAACCACCAGGCACGGCCTGTGACGACAGCAATCCCAATACCGTCAATGATATGGTGGGGGAAGACGGTTGTACCTGTGTTGGCACTCCGATAAGTGGTGGCACTGCCGACTGCTCCACCCTCCAATTCACCTCCCAATCCAATCAAATCACCGTTTCTGGCTTAAGTCCTTCTTCCAAAATAGAACTCATCGGTCAACATACCGATTGGCAGATTGTGCCTGTTTGTGAAGGCAATTGCTCCGAAAGCCAGGTCATTGCTGACTTACAGGCGGGGGATTACTTTGTAAAGGTTCAACTCTTTGGTCAGAACGGGACTTTTTGCTATCGAGAGGAGCAGGTAAGTGTATCGGGTCAATCGCTTGATTGTGCAGACAGGGATTATCCCTTTTTGGTTTCCTTTTACAAATCCACCAATGGAGAGGATTGGATTAATAAATGGGATACGACCAATTGTGATATATGCAGTTGGTATGGGATTACTTGTAATGGGTTTAGCCCAGATGCCAGTCGGGTAAGTAAGCTGGGACTTTCCAATAATAACTTGTCTGGCACCTTACCTCTTGACATCGGGGAAATGTCAAACATGAGAGTACTAGACCTATCTAATAATCATATATCCGGTAGTCTTCCTACAAGCTTCCTGGGTATAGGACTAACAGGTTTAGATTTAAGTAATAATCAAATGAATGGGGAAATTCCGCCTGAAATATGGAGATTTGCAATGATGGCGAATCTTGATTTAAGCAATAATCAGTTTAGTGGTCCTATTCCCAGTGGAATTGGTAGTATAGGTTTTGCAATACGAGACTTTGTAGATTCAATTATTGTTGACATAGAAAATAATCAACTATCGGGGTGTTATCCCCCTCTTTTAAAAACGTTTCATTGTGTTGGGACCTCAGAACCCACTTACCTTTTTACTCAGGATAATCCAGATTTACCTTTTCAAGGCGATTATTTTAAATTTTGTGAAACAGGTCTAGGCTCAGAAGACCTGGATAATGACGGCATCTGCAATAGCGAAGACTGTGATGATACCAATGCTAGCATTGGAGCTTCGCAACCACCAGGCACGGCCTGTGACGACAGCAATTCCAATACCGTCAATGATATGGTGGGGGAAGACGGTTGTACTTGTGTTGGCACTCCGATAAGTGGTGGCACTGCCGACTGCTCCACCCTCCAATTCACCTCCCAATCCAATCAAATCACCGTTTCTGGTTTAAGTCCTTCTTCCAAAATAGAACTCATCGGTCAACATACCGACTGGCAGATTGTGCCTGTTTGTGAAGGCAATTGCTCCGAAAGCCAGGTCATTGCTGACTTACAGGCGGGGGATTACTTTGTAAAGGTTCAACTCTTTGGTCAGGACGGGACTTTTTGCTATCGAGAGGAGCAGGTAAGTGTATCGGGGGGAGGTGGCACAGGCGGAGCCGCCGATTGCAATAAGCTAGTGTTTACCGGCGGGGACGGACAAATCACCATAGCAGGACTCACGGCGACTTATGATAAAGTAGAGATTATTGGTAGAAATACGAATTGGCAGGTGATTCTTGTGTGTGAGGGTAATTGCATGGACACCCAAATCATCCCTGACCTACTAGCTGGAGACTATACTGTCAAAGTCTATCAAGGTGGCATTGACGGCAGCTTTTGCTATCGGGAGGAGCTAGTAGTAATAACAACAAGTAGTGCTAATCGAAATGGAGACCTGGACGCTGAAAAAGCCATAAGTCTTTATCCCAATCCGGCAAAAACGGAGCTATGGGTGGATTGGGGAGAGTTTAGCGGTCAATCCGGCACGGTCAGCATCTATAATGTGCTCGGACAAAAAATCACTCAAAAGGCATACACTACTGGGGATAAGCCATTAAGGTTCAACGTTTCTGATTACCAAAATGGTTTGTATTATTTAGCTATTGAAGCTAAGGGTAATCGCTCTATCACCAAGCGTTTTGTGGTGGAGAATTGGAAGTAAATCAAGGCAAAGGCATTTTGCAAAGATCTTATTGTTCAAGTTGTTTAAGCTTACTATTTTCCAGCCTTAAAACTCCTCTTGGACAAACAGCGGCGCAAACCCCGCAACCCACACAGGAAGCACGCACAATGTCCTGCCCTCTCTGGGCGTAGTGGCGCACATCAATCCCCATTTCGCAATAAGTGGAGCAATTGCCGCAAGAAATGCACTGCCCACCATTGGTCGTAATGCGGAAGCGGGATTTAAACCGTTGTACCAAACCCAGATAGGCTGCCAGAGGGCAACCAAAACGACACCAGACCCGATTGCCCATTAAAGGATAAAAACCCGTTCCTACAACTCCGGCAAAGGCAGAACCGATCAAAAAGCCATACCAGGTGCGGACCGTATCGCTATTTAAAAATAATACCTGGCGGCTACCTGTAAAATACGTATATAAAACCAATAAAGTCATCCCTATTGCAAATACCAATACCCCATGAATAATCCAGCGCTCAAACTTCCAGGCGCGCAAACTTTTATCAGATAATTGCCGATAGGGATCGCCCAGCGTTTCCGCCAATCCCCCGCAGCCGCATACCCAGGAGCAGTACCATCTTTTTCCCAAAAAATAAGTAATCACAGGAACGGCAATTAGAATCAAGGCAATCCCCCAAACGAGCATAAATAAGCCCATCGCCCCGCTACTCATCAGGTTATTCAAATTCCAGTCAAAGAAGAAAGTATAATTGAGTGGCCAAATATTTTTAAAATCATAATAGGGCTGATTGAGTCGAACCAGTATTTCAGGCAGTAAAAAAGCAATGGCTGTTTGAAAAAACATCACCGATGAAGTCCGAATAATCTGGTACCGATTATGGCGGTACTTGGCAATCATCCGTATGCCCATTACCAAGACGATCAGGGTATAAAGCATCCCGTATAAAAACCATTGGCTGGCAGCATTTCCACTAATTGCTCGACTAACCGGATCGGCTATCAAAATCCAACTGGTGATGTATTCGGGCATCCAATATAACAAAATGTAGAAGCCAATCAGATAAATACCGGTAATGATACCCAACCAGGCAGTAAAATCGGGCGAAGCAGATTTCGGGGGTGTTCTCTCTTTCTGTTCTTCCTTATATAAAACCAACCAGCTAATTAGCCCAATTATTGCCAGTGTAATCGCCGGCCATAAAAAGTTGTGATTCATATAAAAAACGCCATAGCCAATAACTCCGGCAATGGTTAGAACAAGAAATAAACTGCGAATATTTACTTTTAAACCACGCGTCATCCCACTGTGGTAAATATGGTTATTTTTAATGCCTGGCAAAGGGATGAATTGGGGTAGGACAAATAGCACACCCCCCAGTAGTGCCAAACCAATCGTCAGCCACCACCATTTCCAGGGGCTTTGGGCTATCGGTCCAATGCTGGATGCCTTGACCGTAGCTAATGTGTAGTCCTTAATGTTCCAGTCACCCAATTTATAGTCCCATTCGGATACGCCTTCGGGTAGGCCGTTCTTAGCCTTTTCACTCAATGTTGCTTGAGCATCTTTCAAGGTCTTTTTTAAGTCCGTGATAAAATCAAAATTAGAAGAATATGTTTTGTTCAATAAATCATTTTCTCTGGCTTTCGCTAAAATTTCCTGCTTGTGGTAAGCTTTGGAAACAGGAAGGCTATCTATGGACAATTGGTATTTTCCCAAACCTAGAGAAAGGGTAAAAATGGCTAGTGCAAGGACAAATAATCCAAGTCCAATTTTTTGTATAATATTCATTGTTTATTGAGCATTTTGTCTTGAAAGTTCCTCAAATAAATTTGATGACTATGAAAACATTATAGAATGCTAGGCTTTAACCGTTTTTCTTAAAAATTGAAGGGCGGCAGTTAGGTTTCTTCTTTGTTTTAATTGCAGATTCCTGCCCGTTTGGCGATTGTAAATTTTAACCACCTCTGCTTCATATTCTTTATAAAATTCCGGATCAAAATTGGCCAAGCCCAAATTTTGCAAGACCTTTTCAACCGATGTCTTTTCGCTGAGCCATTTTTCACAGATTTCATGCCGATATCGAATCCCCATTAGGTTAAATCCTACCACCTCCGAAGTAGCCTTGTCATAGACAATTCGAATGCTTTTTCTGCCTTCCGGATGTTCCCAATAGATTGAAGTATGATTTTCAGGCGGATTTGCCAATACGGTGCCATACACCTGGTATTCTATATCAAAAAATTTGGCAGAATTAAACCAGATACCCGGATCGTATTTCGTGGCTTGTCCACAAAGCGTATGAGCGACCGTTTCGCCCATCATTTTTCCGGTGTACCAAACGGCCTCAATGAGGCGGCGTCCTACATTGGGTTTTCTTAATTGGGCACAATCGCCGATGGCGTAAACATCCTCAATAGTCGTCTGCAAATAGTCATCTACCAAAATGCCCTTTTGAGTTTCGATAGCTGGCGCACTGTTTTTTACAAAATCAATATTGGGGTGCACGCCGGCGGTTAGTCCTACAAACTGACAATGAATTTTATCTCCTTTATTGGTAGTGACTGCACTCGCCTTTCCCGTGCCGTCATCAATGATTTCTTTGAGTTCTGTTTCCAGTCTAAGGTCAATGCCATTTTCCAGAATATGCCGATTGACCATAGCAGATTCTTCCTTCGGTATCACCATATCCCAGTCAACTTTTTTCTCTCACCAAAAAAGTAACCGGAATATGCCTGGAGTGAAACATTTCCGCCATTTCTATCCCAATAAGCCCGCCACCTACGATGACTGCATGCTGCAATCCCTTACTGGCAATTTCCATGCTTTCCAAATCCTGATAGCTGTACATGCCTTGTACGCATTTCAAATCCTGGCCGGGCCAACCAAATTTATTAGGAGCTGAACCGCAGGCAATTACGAGTTTGTCATAAGTCAATTCTTCTTGATTACTAAAAATAAGTTTCTTATGGCTAGTATCAATTTTGGAAACAAAAGCCCGCTTCAATCCAATTCGATTTTTATCCCAAAACCAATCTTCATAGGGTTTAAGGTCTTCAAACCGCATATGCCCCATATAGACATACATAAGGGCAGTTCGAGAGAAAAAATGGTCCGTTTCGGCAGAGATCAAGGTTATTTTATGATCGCTTCGTTTGCGAATAAATCGGGCGGCCGTGACCCCGCTAATTCCATTTCCAATAATAGCAATGTGCATAAGTCAAAATTTTCACCTAAGTTTTTAGTCCTTTTTTTAACTTTGAAAAGTTGGTTCGAAATTAGAAAACAATTTTTAAAATGGCTTAAAAATAAAGAAAGTTGTTGGGGCAGGTCTGAGAATTCTTAAAATGAAGATAGAATGTCCTTATCCAGACGAATGTGGGCTTCACTCCACCGTCTTGCTGTTAAAGAGGTATTAAATCAGGTGATTATATAGTTAAAAATTGGCTTTTTATGTATTTTGGCAATAACTTTGATTAAAAATATTAAAACCGATCAGTAACAAGTATAAATCCCATTGCATGAAGCAAACTTTACTCTTTTTATTTTTTTTCTTTTCTTTTCAAGGTTTTGCCCAGAATATAACACTTAGCATTGATCCCAACCCTGCCTCGGTTGAAGTTCCTGCTTCCGAAGCGGTCGTCATAGCGAAAGCGAGCATCAAAAATGACTCTGATACGGATAGGATCATTAAATGGAAGCGCAATATCATAGAAGTAACCGAAACTTGGGATATTTCCATTTGTGACAAAACGACCTGCTATCAGCCGGATATAGAGGAGCAAGAGTTTGATCTTGCTGCCGGCGAAACTTCCAATCTGGATGTCTATGCTTTTCCAAATATGACAGAAGGAGCAGCCATCGTGGAAGTGACTGCCTTTGATGCAGCCGACGAATCTATTAGCGTAACTGGTAAGTATTTTTTCAATGCAGACCCTACCAGCACTTTTTCTTTTAAGAAGCCAGACGTTAAAATATATCCCAACCCCACTGCTCATTATATTGCATTAAGTCATACGGAATATGTGAAGCAAATCATTATTTATAATATCGTTGGCCGTCCGGTGAAAGTTTTTGATGCCGATTATGGCAATCGCTATAATGTGGCGGATCTGCCTACGGGCATGTATTTGGTGCGCTTAATGGATAAAAACAGCCAGACCCTAAAAACGGTCCGTCTTAGCAAAAAGGGAGGAGCATAAATAGCTACAAGGTCAGCCAAAAATTATTAACTCCTTCTCCTTGTATTAATTGCATTTTTTTCAAATTTAGCAATTCGAGTATAGCCAAAAAGGTAATAATAGCGTGTAGCCTGTTTCGGCAATTATTAAAAATTCCTACAAATCCAGTCTTTTCCCCTTTTTTTAGTTTTGACAGCACATATACTTGCTGCTCTTGAATAGTATAATTATAGTTGATAATTGTATGGACTTGCTGCTTGCGGCTCGCATCTTCATAGCGTTCCATTACCTTTTCAAAAGTCTTTAATATTTTGAAAAGGTTTAAGGATTCCAACTCTACATCTACCAGTGCCTTTGTTGCTAATGCCTTTAACTCTCTAGAAATATTACCCCTTTGGTTTTGCTGAGAACGCTTTTCTTCCATTGCTCGCATTTCTTCCAATACGCTTTTATAGCGTTTGTACTCCAATAAGCGTTGGACTAGTTCTTCTCTGGGATCCACTTCATTGCCTTCTTCATCTATCGGCTTTCTGGGAATAAGCATTTTGGCTTTGATACGCATCAAAGTAGCAGCCACCAAAATAAATTCGCTCGCCAGGTCAATATTCAAGGCTTCCATTTGGCGGATATAGTCCAGAAAATCATCCGTTATTTTGGCAATGGGAATATTGTAGATGTCCAGTTCATCTCGTTCGATAAAAAATAGCAGAAGGTCAAATGGCCCTTCAAACTGATCCAGCTTTATTGTGTAGGTGGTCGTAGTAGTCATTATAGAGCAATTAAAAGGTATTTCGTCCTACCAAAACGGGATAGTAGCCCTATTTTCTAACAGGCTAGTTCGCTTTGACGAGATGTGCAAATTTGGTTGGACATCAGGCACTTAGCAATTGTTTGACAATGGTAGAAATCGTTTTACCATCTGCCCTCCCAGCTAATTGCTTGGAGGCCATTCCCATTACTTTGCCCATGTCCTTCATAGAAGCAGCACCCATTTTTTCAATGAGGTCTTTCAAAAAACGGTCAGTTCTGCTTCCTCTATTTGTTGGGGCAAGTATTTTTCAATTACAGCGATTTCCTCCCTTTCTACCTGTGCTAAATCGGCTCTATCTTGTTTTTCATAGATGCTCAAGGAGTCCTTTCGTTGTTTGACCATTTTTTGCAGCAATTTGATCTCGCCCTGGTCATCTAATTCTTTTCCGCTACCGTCTGTTTTTACCAATAAAATTTGCGCCTTGATCGCTCGAATAGCCCTCAAAGCTGCCTGATCTTTGGCTTTCATCGCAGTTTTTAGATCTGCCATAATTTTTGATTCCAAGCTCATATCTTATATTTTTGTTTCTTCGGCAAAAATGGCTTTATTCCACACAATTTGTCAAAGAAGGATATTTTTTGAAAAGCAAAGTTAAGGGAAAAGCAGGAATGTTCGGCGCAAATTTAGTAGCGCCGAAAAAACCCTTTTTCATCTATATGCCTCTACCCAATTAGTCAATCGTACGAACTCTTCCAAAGAGAGTTGTTCTGGTCGCTTTTTCAAGAAGGGATCAGCTAAAAAAGCTGCATTTTTTGAAAATGCTTTGAGCGTATTGCGCAGCATTTTTCGTCGTTGTCCAAAGGTCTGCTTAACTATCTTTTTGAATAATTGTTCGTTACAACCCAATTCATAGCCATCTTTTCGGATTAATTGAATGACCGCAGACTGTACCTTTGGCGGAGGATTAAAATTTTCTTTGTCCACTTCAAATAATAACTCTCCACTATAATGTGCTTGTATTAATACGCTAATGACCCCATAGGTTTTGCTGCCAGGACCTGCGACAACTCTCTCCGCCACTTCTTTCTGAAACATGCCGACCATCTCAGGTATTTGGTCTTTATATTCTAGCATTTTAAAGAGAATTTGGGTGGAAATATTATAGGGGAAATTGCCAATAAGCCCAAAGGCTTGATTTTTAAAAAATAATTCCAATGGTACTTTCAAAAAGTCTTCCTCAATTATTTGGCCTTTGAGGGAGGGATAATTTTTTTTTAAATAAAAAACCATATCTCTATCCGCTTCTATAAGTATCAATTCAAAACTTTGGCGAATTAAATACTTAGTGAGCATCCCCCTACCGGGACCCACCTCTAGCACTTTCTGATAAGTACTAGTTAATTTTAGGCTATTGGCAATACGCATTGCCAATTCTTCATTATTTAAAAAATGCTGTCCGTATGATTTCTTTGCTTTCAAATGTCTATAAATAGCTGTTTGCCAGAAACAATTAGTGAAAAAATACTTTAAAGTAAAGATAAAGAATTCGTACCTTTGTCCGTTTTTGAAAAAAATAGAGTGACACCTAAATTTTGCATAGAGAAATGAGCTTTAGCATAAATCTGATTGACGCACCCTGTCCAAATGACAATTTATTGATTTTAAGCAATAAGGAAAACATTAGTTGGGCAGTTGAATATTTAACCGCTTCCGAAAGCAATTATTTGGCCCATGCCGCCAAAAGTAACATTAATTACGTGTTTTTTCCAAAAGAACACCGAGGTCTAATCATCCAGTTTTTAGAAACTACCAAAGAAATCAATGCTCAAAGAGAATGGTATCGCCTTGCGGGTAATGATATCGTCACTACGGTTTCTCATTATAAAATGGATGCCATCACACTAGTCAATAAAGCCAACGAGGATTTTACAGCCGAATACCTGAGGGGATGGTTTTGGGAAGCTATCGCTTTACCAAATATTTTAGTGAACAAGAGGAGCCAATAAAAGGAGCTAAAAAGATTCGAGTACTAAAAAAATTGCTCTCAGAAGAAGCATTGTCCGATTTGAACGCCGTGCTGTACGCTACTTATAAAGCCCGAGACTTGGTCAATGAACCTCAATCATACTTGACCGCGGCCAAAATGAGCGAAGAAATTGAAGCATTGGGCCTTCAACACGGTTTTTCGGTAGAAACGCTGGATAAACAAAAAATACAAGCATTTGAAAATGGGTGGCTTACTGGCGGTTAACAAAGGGAGCTTTGCGCCTCCGAGGTTTTGTATTTTGGAATGGAAACATCCAAAAGCCAAAAATGAAAAACCCATTGTGCTAGTAGGGAAAGGGGTTGTATTCGATACCGGGGGAATAAACCTGAAGCCTACTCAGGCATCCCTCGATACCATGGAAATGCGATATGGCGGGTGCGGCCACCGTGATTGGGGCAATAGTAGCCATTTCAAAAGCACAACTTCCGCTGCATATTATAGCCCTAGTTCCCGCCACAGACAATCGCCTTGGTTATAACGCCTACCTTCCCGGCGATGTAATCACGATGTACGATGGTACAACGGTCGAAATACTCAATACCGATGCAGAAGGCCGGCTCATTTTAGCAGATGCGCTGCACTATGCCAAAAAATATAAGCCTGAGTTGGTGCTTGATTTTGCGACTTTGACCGGCTCGGCGGTAAGATCGCTGGGCCAGCACGCCATTTGCTATATGGGAACCGCTCCCAAAGAAATAAAAAAGACATTTGGAGGAAAGCGGAGAAACGGTTTTTGAAAGATTGGTAGAATTTCCGCTTTGGGAAGAATATGGGCAGCAACTCAAATCTGGTATTGCAGACCTAAAAAATGTCGGCGGACCCACCGCCGGAATGATTACTGCCGGAAAGTTTTTAGAGCATTTTACGGACTACCCCTGGCTACATTTCGATATTGCCGGGCCTGCCTACTTAAGGGCATCTGACGGCTATCGGTCAAAAGATGGCACGGGAGTTGGTGTTCGATTAATCTTTGACTTCTTAAAAAAATATAGTAGAGTTCGATCAAACATGAATTGATTAGCGATTAATTGAAAAATGAAAATGCCACAAACGGAATCAGTAAAAGGTTTTATTGTTGAAAAAATAATTCACTATCAGCATTGTCCACTATGCGCATCAAAAAATATTGGGTTAAATCTGGCGATAAAAGATTACTCCATTTCTCAGGAGGCTTTTGAAATATATGAATGCGCAGATTGTAGTTTTCATTTCACTCAAAATGTTCCTTCGCCCGCCTCCATTACGCCTTACTATAAAAGCGATGCCTATATTTCTCATAATCAAAACAAAGAAGGGCTTGTCCATAAAATATACCACTATGCCCGCACCTTAATGCTCAACCGAAAAAAAAGGCTGATTCAAAAACTAACCAAGGGCAATCGCTTGTTGGATGTAGGAAGTGGCATCGGATATTTTCTGGGCTATATGTACCAACATGGCTATGAGGTAGAGGGAATTGAAATTGACGAAGATGCCCGAAGGGCCACCAAAAATAATTTTGGAATAGAGGTAGCACAACCTGCAGCTTTATTAAACGAAGAACCCACTCGTCAAGTGGACATCGTGACCATGTGGCATGTACTAGAGCATCTACACGATATGAATGCCTACATGACCAGCATCCATAAGAAAATGAAAAAGGAGGCTTTTTTATTAATTGCCGTACCTAATCATACCTCCTACGATGCCCAATATTATGGAAAGTACTGGGCAGCCTATGATGTTCCGCGCCATCTATGGCACTTCTCACCCAAAACGATCGCCCGATTAGCACACCAAACCGGTTTTGAGGTCATTGACCAAAAGCGACTACCTTTGGATCCCTTTTATAATTCCTTTTTTAGTGAAAGGCATAAATCCAATAAATTATCTTTTATCTTTGGAGCTATAATTGGGTTGATTTCTTACTTGGTAAGTATTATCAACCCTTCTAGGACTAGTTCTCCTGTTTATATTTTGAAAAAAATAGACTTAGTAAAGATAAAAAAATGAAGGCCTTGACTATCGCTATTGGCTGCGACCACGCCGGCTATCCATACAAAGATGGCATCATTAATCTTTTAGACCAACAAGATCATACCGTTCTCGATTTTGGCACGCACTCCAGCAACTCGGTTGACTATCCCGATTTTGTGCATCCTACCGCAAATAGCATAGAAAGCGGCGAAGCAGATTTAGGCATCCTACTATGCGGAAGTGGCAACGGCGTGGCCATAACTGCTAATAAGCATCAACACATTCGAGCTGCCCTATGCTGGACAGATGAAATCGCTGCACTTGCTCGTCGGCATAATGACGCCAATATGATTTGCCTACCCGTCCGTTTTATTACCGAAGCATTGGCTTTGAAAATGGTTAATACCTTTCTTGCTACGGAATTTGAGGGTGGTCGCCACGCACGAAGAGTGGGGAAGATTGCTTGTGGATAAAAGCACAAAATAATCTATTTTTTATCCAGACCTCCCTTTTAGCATTCCTTTTCCATATCATCATAATCAAAATAGCCTTTTTTTGAAATCAGGAAAACTACTACATAATATCAAAATCATCTCTGCCGGAGCAGGCAGTGGAAAAACCTACCGCCTGACCGAAGAAATGGTAGCCTTGCTACAAGGCGATGTTAGAGCAAGTGGCATTATTGCGACCACCTTTACTAATAAAGCAGCCGCAGAATTACAGGAACGAGTCCGGATCAAGTTACTAGAAAAAAAGTTGACAAAAGAAGCCGATCAACTCGCTAATGCCTTGATCGGTACGGTGCATGGTTTAGGGGTTAAATTATTAAAACGCTTTGCTTTTGAAGCAGGTGTTTCGCCGCAGGTGGACATTATGGCCGAAGGAGACCACCAATTGATGTTCAATCAGTCGCTTTCTACGGTTTTGACGCAGGAGCGAATGGAGCGTATGGCGTATTTCAGCAATCGACTGGGCTTGGATAAAAGGGGCAATTACGATTGGCGAAAAGAGGTAAAAAAGGTTACAGACATTGCCCGAGCTAACGATTTCTCTATCAAAATATTAGAAAAAAGTAAAATTCTTTCTTTTGAAAACTTTAAAACTTTTTTGGGAAAACCCAACCCAAAATCGAATACCCTCCTCAATGAGCTAAAGACGCTGTCGGAAGCAATCATCGAAGAGTTAGCAAACAATGAAGATAGCACAAAAGTCACCCACTCAGCCGTAGAAACCCTCAAGGGGTTCTTGCAAAAAATAAAGCTAAAAGGAGCTTTAGAGTGGCATGAATGGGTCAAAATCAGCAAAATAAAGGTCGGCGCAAAAAGCAAGGAAACGATAGAATCATTAGTGGACTTGGCTTTAAAACATGACAGCGACCCTACTTTTCACGAGGACATTCAGCAGTTTATTTACGGCATTTTTGACATTGCTATTGAAGCCATTAAAGAATATGAAAACTATAAAAAACGACGGGGATTGATTGATTATATTGACATGGAGTTGCACGTTAAAAGATTATTGAATAATCCACAAGTGCAAAATGTGCTTCGAGAAGAGTTGGACTTGCTCATGGTGGATGAATTTCAGGACACCAGCCCCATCCAGTTGGAAATATTTTTAAAACTATCCCAATTTGCTAAATACTCCGTTTGGGTTGGCGATCCAAAGCAGTCCATTTACGGGTTTAGAGGAGCCGATCCTAGACTGATGAAAGAAATTATTAAGCAAACAGGTGGGGTCAAAAAGGAAGATATTCAAGTCTTTTCCTGGCGGTCGAGGACAGCTATCGTTCATGCAACTAATGCCCTATTCACAAAAGCCTTTGATGATTTACCAGCAGAACAGGTCGTTTTAAAACCTCAGCGGACTGAAGAAAAACTCAAAAAGGAAGTAAGTAATGAAGCTGACCTAAATTTTTGGGGGCATGCACTCCTCCATTGGCATTTTCATTTTGAAGATGGTGGTAAACGCCTCCCTGGCCGACCCTGGATGGAAAATTGTATTGCCACCTCTATCAAAGAACTACTCGAATCTGGCAAGCTGATTTTTCCAAAAGGAGAAAATAAGCCTCGAATGGCACGAGCAGGAGATATTGCCATTTTATGCCGATCTAATGCCTTGTGCGATACAATGGCGGAGGCCCTCCACCGCACAGGCATCAAAGCCGCTACCTCCCGCACAGGGCTACTGGAAACAGCAGAGGCCAAATTGGTTTTAGCTTGTTTAAAATTTATTGTTAGCAAAAATGATCCACTATCCATCGCTGAAATTTTAAAGCTCGCATCCGGACAAAAACTAGAAGAAATTATTAAAAACCGGCTGGATTTTTTGCAAAAAGCAATTGTAGAAGAAATCCCTGAATGGCTCTGGGCTTTAGAGGCGAATTATATCAAACAACTGGGCGATTTAAGAGAACAGGTAACAGAATTGTCTAGCTCTGAGATCATTAATTTAGTGCTGGAAGAACTGGATTTAAGGCGCATTCTCGCCAGTTGGGGTAATGTAGAGCAACGGCTGGACAATGTGGACGAATTGAGGCATTTGGCCTTATCTTATGAAGAAAACTGCAATCGCTTGCATACGGCAGCCACATTAGGAGGCTTTCTACTATGGCTCACCAATTTGGGTATAGAAAATATGGACCACCAAAGCTCGGGAGCGGGAAAAGACGCAGTCAATGTACTGACCTACCACAAAAGCAAAGGACTGGAGTGGCCCATTGTCATTTGTCACAGCTTAGAGGGTAGCTTACAAGATAGAATATGGGGGGTTCAGGTTATTCCAGAAAGCAAAGCAATAGATTTGGATAATATTCTGGGTAATCGCTGGTTGCGCTATTGGGTTAATCCCTATGCAGATCAAATCAAAAACACCCTGTTAGAGGAGCGACTGAATGGGAGCGAAGAAAAAAAAATAGCACGAACAGAGGCTTTGCGGGAAGAAGCTCGTTTACTTTATGTAGGCATTACTCGTGCAAGGGACTACCTGATTTTTCCCAGCAGAAATGCTCCCACTAAGTGGCTCAATCGGGTCTGGCACCAAGGCGATGAAACGATACCGACTCTAGATCATTATACGACTGATTCGCCGTGGGTTTGGGAAAAAAACATTTTACAACTGGATACCAGAATATTCCCTTATCCAAAAGACTTTACGACAATGGAACCAGTAGAGGGCAAAATTATTTTTTTAGAAAAAAGAAATGGGAAAGCCGAGCATTTGATTTACCCTATTGATATTGATCGCGAATATTTTCAAACGGAAATGTCCGCCAAAATCAAAAATACTTTTCAATACGCCTCTAAGCTATTATTAAAAGAAGAAAGCAATCAATACGCCGCAGCTAAAGCAATAAAAGCCTTTTTGACAGTGGACAATTTAAAGCTCTCCACAGTAGAACGATTTGATTTGGCAGAAGCGATTATTGATCGCTTTGGCATTGCGGAAATGCTCGAATCACGCAGTTTGGTGGCTCATTCTAAGACCTATCTAACCTTTTTAGAACAAACTTTTCAACCAGCTAAAACTCATAAAAAATACCCCCTTCGCTATCATTATAAAAATCGCTTATTTGATAAAATTATTGATTTAATTTTGGAAACGAATACTGGGCTAATTATTATCCAAAATAGTGGCTTTGCAAAAGCTCCTAGAGAATGGAAAAACAAGGCTTTAAAGCTAAGTCCCTGGTTTTTTCTGGCAAAGGAAGGATTGGAAGCGGTTTTTAAAAGAAAGGATGTTCGATGCTTTGTGCATTTTCCGCTAGGAGGTGGATTGGTAGAACTAGAAGTCGAGCGATTGAATGCTGTCACCATTTAACTTCAAAACCGCAATGAATCGGAAGGCATTAACAATTTTTAAAATTGGCGGAAATATTATTAATGATAAGGCTCTATTGGCTAAAGTTTTAAAAGACTTTTCCAATCTAAAGGAACCCAAAATTCTGGTGCACGGCGGCGGAAAGCGGGCAAGTACTTTAATGCGCCAAATGGGCCTTCAGCCAACACTCATAGAGGGTCGAAGAGTAACCGATGCAAAAACTTTAGAAATCGTCATCATGGTCTATGCAGGGCTGATTAATAAAAAAATAGTCGCAAACTTGCAGGCGATTGGCTGCAATGCAATTGGCTTAACGGGCGCGGATTTGAACGCCATTCAGTCGCATAAAAGAATCGTAGAAGAAATTGACTATGGTTTCGTAGGAGATATTGATAAAGTCAATGGGAGCGATATTTCAAGACTGCTAAATGCTGGTTTTATGCCTGTTTTTTGCGCTATTACCCACGATAAAAAGGAACAATTACTAAATACCAACGCCGATAGTATTGCTGCTAACCTCGCAGTAGGAATGAGTGCCTTTTATGACGTGACACTAATTTTATGCTTCGAGAAAGCGGGCGTTTTAAAAGACCCCGAAAATGATAATTCCGTGATTCCTGTGATTAATTTTCAAAAATTTCAGGCATATAAACAGTCAGGCATCATTTCGGCGGGTATGATTCCCAAAATGGAAGGTGCATTCTTTGCTCTACGAAATGGCACTAAAAAAGTAATCATTGCTGGAACAAAAGTCCTCGAAACAAACTCGCGAAAAGGAACGCATTTATGCTTGTGAATAAAGTCATAAAAGACGAAGTAATTGTTTTATTAAAAAAACTAATTGCGACCGAATCCTTTTCCAGGCAGGAGGACAAAACGGCGGATTTAATCGATTACTTTCTCCGGCAGCAAGGGCTTAAAGTTGAGCGCGTTTATAATAATTTGATCGTTCGATCCAAGTATTGGTCTTCGGACAAACCCGTTATTTTACTAAATTCTCACCACGATACCATAAAACCAGTAAGTGGCTATACCAAAAATCCCTTCAGCCCGGAAGTTTCTAAAGGCAAATTATATGGCTTGGGTAGCAATGATGCAGGAGGGTCTTTAGTGGCTTTGATCGCTACTTTTTTGCACTTGCAAGCAGCAAAAGATTTACCTTATAATCTACTTTTTGTAGCCTCGGCGGAAGAAGAAATCTCTGGTCCAAATGGCATCGCTGCCATTAAAGACCAAATCGCGCCAGTTGACTTGGGTATTATTGGAGAACCAACCCAAATGCGAATGGCCATAGCAGAAAAGGGTCTAATGGTGGTTGATGCAAAAGCAATAGGAAGATCGGGTCACGCCGCCAGAGAAGAGGGCATCAATGCCATTTATATTGCGCTCAGGGACATCGAATGGATACAAAATTATGATTTTGAAAAAGTATCCAGTATTTTGGGTAAAACCAAAATGACGGTTTCCCAAATTCAGGCAGGCACTCAGCATAATGTCGTGCCAGCCAGTTGCCAATTCGTCATTGATATTCGCACCAATGAAGCCTATACCAATCGAGAAGTTTTCGATATTTTACAAAAAAATATCCAATCTAACCTGAAAGCCCGCTCTTTTCGTTTAAATTCTTCTAAAATTACACTAGACCATCCCATTGTAAAAAAGGGAATCGCTTTGGGCTTGGATTATTTTGGTTCCCCTACCCTTTCGGACCAAGCTTTGCTTCCTTTTACAACCTTAAAAATTGGTTGTGGCAAATCCGCACGCTCACATACAGCAGATGAATTTATTTATTTAAAAGAAATCGAAATGGGTATGGAGATTTATTTGAAATTATTGGATGACCTGCGAATTTGATAAAATAATAGAAAAAACTATATGAAACTCTGGCAAAAAGGCACCCGAATAAATAAGCGGATCGAAAATTTTACCGTTGGCAAAGATCGAACCTTGGATTTGTATTTGGCGAAATACGATATTCTAGGCTCTTTGGCGCATATCGAAATGCTGGAAAGTATTGGTTTGTTGAAAAAAGAAGAGTTGGCTCAGTTACAAAAAGAGCTAAAAATTTTATATCAAGCAGCCGATAAGGGTGATTTTGTAATCGAAAATGGTATCGAAGATGTCCACTCTCAGATAGAGCTCATGCTGACTAAAAAACTGGGGACTATTGGCAAAAAAATCCATAGCGGACGTTCTCGAAATGATCAGGTTTTGGTGGATTTGCGCCTGTTTTTTAGAGCAGAGATTAAGGTATTGGCCATAGCTGTCAACAACTTATTTGACACCTATATTCAATTAAGCGAGCGACACAAAGAGGTGCTAATGCCCGGCTACACACATCTACAAGTGGCTATGGTTTCTTCGTTTGGGCTATGGTTTGGGGCTTATGCTGAGTCTTTGATAGATGATTTAAGACTCTTGCAATCCATTTATCAAATTATCAATCAAAACCCGCTAGGTTCGGCAGCCGGTTATGGCTCTTCCTTCCCGCTCAATCGAACCATGACCGCCGATTTATTGGGCTTCGACGGGTTAAACTATAATGTAATTCATGCCCAATTGGGGAGAGGGAAATCGGAGTTGTTTCTGAGTTTTGCTTTGGCAGCAATCGGCAGCACGTTGGGAAAATTTGCAATGGATGCTTGCTTATATACCAATCAAAACTACGATTTTATTCGCTTTCCCGATGAACTGACCACCGGTTCGAGCATTATGCCCCATAAAAAGAATCCAGATGTCTTTGAGCTGATTCGAGCAAAATGTAATAAACTACAAAGCCTTCCAACAGAAATCAGCATGACCACTAATAATCTACCCACTGGATACCATCGGGATTTTCAATTATTAAAAGAGTGCCTGTTTCCTGCTATTTGGGATTTGAAAGATTGCCTTGAAATTGCGAATTATATGCTGCAAAACATTCAAATTAAAACGAATATTGTAGAAGATGACAAGTATAAATACCTCTTTAGTGTAGAAGAAGTGAATCGGTTGGTATTGGAAGGGCTACCATTTAGAGATGCCTATAAAAAAGTAAGTGAAGCGATTGAAATGGGAAGTTTCACACCTAACATTACCGTAAAACATAGCCACGAAGGAAGTTTAGGCAATCTTTGCAGCGACAAAATCCAACAAAAAAGAGATCTAGTTTGGAATAGTTTTCAATTTGAAAAAGCAGAACAAGCCCTTGCTAGCCTGATAAGGTAAAATTAAAAAAACAGGAAAGTGGTGGATAAGCTCTATAGATAAAAGAAAGGCCCTGTATAAAACACCGCTTTAGCACCACCCCCTGATTAGAAACTATGAGTATTTTAAAGCTATTTTATTTTGCCAAAAGCGACCAAAACTTTAACAAAATAATCATCAAGTTAATTATATTTTGCTATAGCTCTGGCCGCTGTTTACTAGTAATTCAAGTGTAAAGTTTGGAATTCCGTCAGCTTTTAACGGAATCATTTAAATTAATCACTAAACCAGCTTTCATTTCTCATATTCTACAGCAGTGTTCACAAGTTTAAAGCAATGTTTAAAAAGTAGAATAGTATTCATAGCGGGGGGCTTGATCGCATTTTCATAGGTACAACGCTGATCAAAAGACAATGACCTATAAAATTAAATTTATTCTTTATCTTTTTTTGATTGGGACAAATGTAGGAAGCATGGCTAAATAGCAAGCAATTTTTTGGAGTGACTTCTTATAGATTTATAAATGAATACAAACTATCGGGAAAGTGCTCGAAAAAATAATATACCCTTTTTCCTATTCTGTGAACGAGCATATCCATTTATATTCCGTGCCGCTCAAAATACATAATAGCCTCCACATGGGCGTTAATGATTCTTTCTTGTGTTTCTTCTTTTAACAACAAATATACTTCTTTTCGGTTATTATAAAATCCACTTTCTGTCAAAATTGCAGGCATACTCGTTTTGCGAAGCACAAAAAATTGTTTGGTGGATTGAGACTTTATTCCTCGATTAAACCAGCCCAATTTTTCGACCAATTTCTTTTGAAAAACAGCCGCCAGCCTTGCACCAGATCGGCTTCTATAATAGTGCCAGGTCTCCAAGCCCTTTGCGCTCGTCCAATTGCCCGGTCCGGCATTGGAATGAATAGACAAATAAATTTTAGGAAGTGTGGAAGGGGCATTATTGGCGCGCAAAACCCTGCCTTTCAGGAAATCATCTACATTTGCCTCTGGGACAACATTATAATATTTAACTCCTCTTTTTTTTAATTCTTTAATAATCCCTTTGACAATAATCCGGTTAAATTCATATTCATAAAAACGATCTCCATTAGAAAGCTTGGGCGATCGTTTACCCGCAGTAAGTTTACCATGACCATTATCCAGGCACCATAAATAACGAGGTTTGAATCCACCTTCTTCCGGTTCAGGTTGTGGAGGGATGATTACGGACTCTTCAATTGGCTCTGGCACGGGGTCAGGTTCGGCTGGCTTCGGGGCTACGATGAGGTCATCCAAATTTTTATTCGCTACGACTACCGTATCTTGCGGAATATCTCCGCCGTCCTGCGGTTCCAGGTCTTCTGGGTCAGGCTCAACAATAACAATTTTTTTTCTTTTTTTTGGTGAAAATAATTTTCGTAAATCTCCAAATATCAGTCCAAAAAAAGTGCGAAAAAAGTTGGTAATCCTTTCTAGCATAGTGTATGAAGGGTTTTCCCAATAGCTTTAGAAACTGTTAAAATTTAGTTTTTGAATATTCGTACAACGGGCTTGAAAAGCAAGGTTGTAGATTAAGCGCAATAGCCTGCTTGTCAATCTTATTTGGTTGAACACCAGATCAAATATAGGAATAAAGCAGGAGGATGAGGAAAGATTTTGCTAAATAATTCGTTTTCAGGCTTTTAATCAAAAATCAAGGAGGTTTTCACAACTGTTCATCTATTTCTATCAAATCATTTTCATCATATTCTCCAAACCATTTGGTCAGTTTGGTCCTAGCGTTTTGCTTTACGTCTTTGTCAATATAGCAAGCAATAGTAACCAAACCAAAGCTGAGCATGCCAATATCATCTGTATAGCCAATGATCGGGGTTAAGTCGGGAATGATATCAATGGGCGCAATGAAATAGCCTATAACCCCAATAATAATATTCTTTGCCCAAGAGGGTGTTTCTTTTCGTTGATAGGCGTAAAAGAGCAACAAAGCGGTATAGACTGTTTTAATACCTGCTTGTCGGGCATAGGTTTTTAACTTCATCCAAAATCTAAATTCGGAGAAGCGGTTTTTATATTTTTCGAGCAATTTTTTCATCTTTAAAAAGTCCATTTAACCTTTAAAACGATCACTGAGTAGGTAAAGTATGGATAAAAGATAAGAAAACTATTGGTTCTTCGATTAATGTTCGGTAAAATTAGACAATGACCCCTATTCGAAAAGGGATTAATTATTTTAAGTAACGAGCAAAAAATAAGATGGAAGGCTTTTAAAGTTTAATGGGATTTTAGGCGAAAAAAATGAAAAGCAAACCTACTAATTATTTCATTGCTTAATAAACAAAAGTCAGGCCTAAGGGACATTAAGTTTATAGCATTAAACTCTTTAAATTAACAAAATATATGTAACAAATTAATTTTCAGTCCTTAGTAAATATTAGAGTTTTGACAACTTCCTCTCCTTTCAGTGGGGAGCTGTTAAAAATAAAGTTAATATGACTTGGCTTAAAGAAGCCAAAGATCATTTATCAGGAGGCTTTTTCTTAACTTTTTTGACCACTTTAAAGTGTGGTCGCTCCTTTTTGATATTGCCTTTTCCTTTTTTTGAAGGTTTTGGCAAAAAGGGTGCTTTGTCAAAAGTTAAAAAAAGTCCTTCGGCTGAGCGACGAGTTTTAGCAATAGATAATTTATCAGGTTTCGGTGGTGGATTAGCCTTATTCCGTTCCCATTTTCTGGGGATAAATTCGACTTCATCTGATGCTACATAAAGTAACCAATTGGCTAATTGATTAATCAGCAGAAAATTATCTAAATGCTGAACATCCTCGCAATCATAACTATCTAAGAACATTTTTTGCTTATTGAACCGAAAAGACGGTTCAATATCATAGCGATGCCGATAATCCCAGTAAGATTGCCCTAAAGAGATTTCGGTTTTTCTTTTTCCGAAAATACCGAAGAACATTTCTCTTTTAAAAACGAGTGCTCCTGTATCGGCATCTACTACTTTGACACCTACTAAATCAAATGGTTTATGCTTCATACAATGACCATTTTTGGAACGAATTTTTAAATCGTTCCATCGATAAAGCTGGATAATTATCGGTCTGCCTTTTTTAGTAGTTGTTTCAAAGTGTTGTTCTTCTGAGCAAGGTAAATCGTAAATAGTGACTTGCTCTTTTTCATAAACTTCACCTGTTTTGGGAGCTTTACCTTTATGTATTCGGGTCTGATTTCTCAAATAAAAACAGTCTTCATATACTCTTGGTGTTCCTCTTGGATTATCCCCGGCAGCAGATGTAAAAACTTTTGAACCACAGCGAAAACGACTGATACAGACTAAGTTATCTTCTTCATAAAGCGGACTTAAATAGCCTGCATGAGTATAACTACTGTCTGTGGTGTTGATGATTAAATCATATTGCAAGCTCAGCAGCAAAGTAGGCAAAAGTGCCTTAATCTGTTCCACCGCATAACTACTTTCGGTATGTTCTAAAGGTACTCTACCTCTTTGTAAGGGTAAAGACCACTTAGATTCAGCCGATAAATTGATGCTTGATAATGGGTAACCTATTCCTAAAGGTTTATTCCCCTTGATTACATTATTGGATTTTTTGACATGCTGTCGATTTTCCAATGTGGGGGAATGTTCCTTTATCAAAGAGGTAACATCTGTGTGTAACAATACTCGTTTTTGCGGCTTTGCATATTTCAAACATTGTCCAAGTATTTGCGCTTTTCGGTAGTCATAACCTTTCTCTGTATATGCCAAATGATGTATTGGTTTAAATATACTAGAGAATTGATAATGAAATACTGGACTGTCACTTATTTGGACTAAACTATCAGCTTTCTGATAACTGGACAGAGCCATGATTAGGTTTGTTAGAGATTTGGAACGATTTATGTCCATCTCTAATATGTCATGGCAGAATTGCTCGCTTAGATTTTTTTTTGCTTTTTCACACTTTTTCTAATGCAAGCACTCTGCCTTTTTTTTGCCCACCTCATTTTCTGTCAAAACTCTAAAGTAAATAAAATTTAAATAAATAAATAAAACATTAAAACACTAAGATTCCGATTCAAAAAAGGTGAAAATAACATGCAAATGAGCATGCTAGTAGGGATTCCAACTAAAGGGATTGACACCAGCCAGCTCTTAGTAAATTATTCGCTCTTCTCCAAAAGAAGAATGAATAGGGGACAATTAATCCTTGGGGTGCATACCAGAGGTCAAATCGTACTTTCCAATACATCCAAATCGGGAATAGTGCCTATAATTGCACCCAATCCGGCTGCTTTAGCACCTGTTTTTTTCCCTAACACAGCTTCGCCAACTGTAGCACCTAAGACCGCCTGAGTGATAGAATCCATTGTTCAAAAATTATGGTTTTAACATTCAAATTGGAATTGTCTTCAATCTTAATGCATTAGCGATTACGGAAACAGAACTAAAACTCATCGCCGCTGCTGCAATCATGGGCGACAATAAAATACCAAAAAAGGGAAATAAGATACCCGCTGCAATGGGCACCCCCAAGACATTATAAATGAAGGCGAAGAACAGATTTTGCCGAATATTTTTCACTACGGCATGACTGAGATTTTTAGCTTTGACAATTCCTTGTAAGTCCCCTTTAAGCAAGGTGATTTTAGCGCTTTCAATAGCGACGTCCGTGCCGGTTCCCATAGCAATTCCTACATCTGCTTGGGCGAGTGCGGGAGCATCGTTGATGCCATCGCCAGCCATTGCCACTATGTTCCCATTAGCTTGTAAACGCTTGATTTCCTTTAATTTATCTTCTGGCAAACATTCTGCTTTAAAACTGGTCAGGTTTAGCTCTTCGGCTACTGCCTGGGCAGTATTGTGGTTATCTCCCGTCAGCATGATTACCTCGACACCCTCTTTCACTAGCGATTGGATTGCTTTTTTACTGGTCTTTTTTACTGCATCCATAATGGCAACATAACCCTGCGCTATTCCGTCCACTGCGATATAAGAAACGGTCTTTCCCCGTACCTGTTCTGCTTCTACATGCTGACTTAATTTTCCAGTAATATTTGCCTTTATTTGCTGCATTAATTTTTGATTCCCCAGTGCTATTAGTTTATTGTTTATCCTTCCAAGTACCCCTTTTCCAGTTATGGCTTCAAAGTCTTTTACCGTTTCCAAATGAACCTTTTGCATTTTGCCATATTGGACGATTGCTTCTGCCAAAGGATGTTCGCTATATTGATTTAAAGAGGCAATTTTTGATAATAAATTAGCTTCATCATACCCTTCACTTGCCCAAACCTTCTCCACGGACGGTTTTCCCTCTGTGATCGTTCCAGTCTTATCCGTAATCAAGATGTTTACCTTATTCATTTTCTCCAGTGCTTCAGCATTTTTAATTAATACGCCGGATTGTGCGCCTTTGCCTACCCCCACCATTACAGACATTGGGGTAGCTAGCCCCAAAGCGCAAGGGCAGGCAATAATCAAAACGGCGATCGCATTGACAAAGGCATAAACAAGCGCAGGGGCGGGGCCAAAATTTGCCCAAATAATAAAAGTAATAATTGCAATAAAAATGACAATAGGGACAAAATATTTGGAAATGCGATCTGCCAATTTTTGTATCGGTGCTTTTGACCTACTGGCACTATTAACCATTTCGATAATTTGTGAAAGCAAGGTTTCTGCGCCTATTTTTTCCGCTTGCATCACGAATGATTTAGTACCATTGATCGTACCAGCACTCACTTTATCATTTGGGATTTTATCAACAGGTATAGGTTCTCCCGAAATCATAGATTCATCAACGCTGCTATACCCTTCTATTATTTTACCATCCACAGGAATTTTTTCACCAGGTTTCACCCGTAACAAATCCCCTTTTTTAATATCATTGATAGCAATAATTTTTTCCATGCCATTTATCAAAATAGTCGCTTCGGTGGGAGCTAATTTCAATAACTCTTTTATTGCGCTATTGGTCTGACTATGTGCCCTTGCTTCAAGTAATTGCCCTAATAAAACCAGGGTCAGAATAACCGTAACTGCCTCAAAATAAACGAATACGGTCCCATTGGGCGTCTTAAATTGCTCGGGGAAAATACTTGGAAATAATAGCGCAAAAATACTAAAAACGAAAGCGGTCCCTGCTCCAATACCAATTAGTGTAAACATATTCAAATTCCAAGTTCTAATAGAGTTCCAAGCTCTTTGAAAAAACATCCAAGTCGCATAAAAAACGACTGGAAGGGACAGGGCAAATTGGATCCAATTCCATATATTTTGAGAAAATAATTTTAGTAATGGATTGCCAGGAATCATTTCTGACATGGCGATAATGAAGACAGGAATAGTAAAAGCTGCTGCGACCTTCATCTTTTTGAGCAATTTTTTATAGATTGCATCTTCTTCGTTGACTGGTTCTCGAGCTACTAGGTTCATTCCACAAATTGGACAAGCACCAGGGGCGTCCTTTACTACTTTCGGGTGCATGGGGCAGGTATAAGTTGCCGTTTTTGATAGAAAATTAATTTCTTCTACCAAATGCATTCCACAGATTGGGCAATCGCCAGCCTCACCGTACATTTTTTCTCCTTCGCAGTGCATCGGGCAGTAGTACTTCCCCGAGCCGACCCCATCTGCTAGTGGAGCATTTTTCTTAGCGAAATAAGATTCATCCGAATTAGTACAACAAGTAGCTGTCGTTACCTTCTCACCAGGGCGGTCTATGGTATAATGACCAACGGCGGACAGCGCTTCTTCTATTTTTTCAATCGCAAGGGGATCCTCCATTAGAATAGTTGCTTCAGGAGGCTTTAAAGTAACTACTGCCGAAGTAATACCCTCAACTGAATTTAGCGTTTTTTCTACTTTTGCACGACAACCGCTGCAAGTCATTCCACTTATAGAATAGGTATGTTTCATGATTTTTTTTTAATGAAGCACAAATATTGTTGAAATTTGCTCATCCCATACAGGCGAGGTAAAGCGAATTGCTAACTAGTGTTCGGACAAACATGAATTGAAGGGTGGTGCAAGGAGATTCTTCTGGGAAATTTTTCTCCTTTAATTGAAGAAAAAGAAGGAGATGCTCTGAAAGAATCCGCTTCTCCTACTCCATCAACCACCCCTCATTTCTTTTTTGAGTCAACATTAGTGCTTATGCCCGTCCTTTTCATGCGTTGCTTTGGCGACATAATCCATGCCACAAACGGGGCATTTGCCCATTGATTCAGCACCACTGCCCGTACAGTGCATAGGACAGACATAGGCAGAGGTGTATTCCTTGCCCATTGTATCGGCGGCTTTATTGCCTCCACAGGAGGTAATTGCCAATCCACTAAATAATAATAAACTACTGATAATCAGTGATTTGAAAGCTTTCATGATAAAAATTATATTAATAAAATAGAAATATTTTGTACAGTAGATTTAAGAATTATACACCAAGAGGC
This sequence comes from Saprospiraceae bacterium, assembly GCA_965222705.1. Taxonomy (GTDB): domain Bacteria; phylum Bacteroidota; class Bacteroidia; order Chitinophagales; family Saprospiraceae; genus JAFMDF01. Next base: position 101,658 of record CBDCUO010000040.1, read on the forward strand.
CGAAGCCTATTGCACCTTTACCTCTTTTTTGCTTATTGCAATGGTTCCGGTTACGCTTCCGCATTTCATCATCTTATCTCCAAAATAGGGATTGCGAATTCGTTCTTCGGTACTCAACCAATCTCCCCCTTTATTATTAAAAGCCATTGGGCAATGCTGAACGTAAATAGTCATTCCTTCCACTCCAAAAGCCTTTAAAACCGGAATCATTAAGTCAGAAATGCCTTCAAATTGCTTACGCTGTTTTTCTATATCCTCTAATTGAGTAATTTTTTCGCTATGTTTTTCTAAACCGTTTAGCTTGTCCATCCAGTATAAGTGCGCTTCGCCTTCAATCAAGGTACTATTTACCCTTTTTAATTCCTTATGGAGAGTTGCTGCTGCTATTTTTGCCGCCGTATTATTTGTGTTAACAAAAGCATCTTTTAAAGCTATATATTTTTCAGTCAATGCGCCTAGTTGCTCCTTGAACGCAAGTGGAGTCTCTCCCTGAAAATTCGGACTACCAACTCGGGCTTCTTTTTTGATGCGCACCTCTTGGTTCATCATGCTGCGCTGGTTGTTTAGCTGAGCGGCGGCATCAATGGAAAAGGCACCATTGGTTACCACTATTTCTCCTCTACTTAATCCATTGGCTATCAGGTAGTTACTTTCGACAACATCTCCTAGTTCTATCTCCCTAAATTGAAAGGAAGGAATTTCTATATCGGGCATTTTTACATAGACCACCGAGCGTTTTCCCGTCCACATGACAGCTGTCTTTGGAATGGTCAGTTGGTTTTTCCTGCTACCTTTTGAGGGTGCTTTTAGAGTACCTTTTACAAACATCTCGGGTTTTAATTGCCTTCCTAAATTGCTGACCTCTCCTCTAATAGAAGCTGCCCTCGTCACCGGATTGATGAGCGGGTCAATATAGGTGATTTTAGTGGTAAAACTTTTATTGGGAATAGCTGGCGTAGTAAATGTAATGGTATTTCCTACTTGAATATTTGCCAAATCTTCCTCATAGACATCAAACAAAACCCAAAGGCGACTTAGGTTAATAATATCAAACAAAATTTGCCCCTGCTTGACATAATCTCCGACTGCTATCCGCCGATTGGTAACAATACCGGAGTTTTCGGCATAAAGAGTAAAGGTTTCTTTTATTTGTTCACGCCCTTCAATTCGCTGAATGGTCGCATCGGAAATTTTCCAAAAACGCAGCTTATTTCTAGCCGCTTCTAGCAGTTCAGTAGATACATCCTGAAATTTTTTAGCTTCCAACAATTCTCGTTGGGCAGTAATTAATTCGGGAGAATAAATCGTCGCCAATTTTTGTCCTTTCTGTACCCGCTCTCCTGTAAAGGACACGAATAATTGCTCAATCCGGCCTGGAATATGCGCCGTCTGACTGGCCGCCCTGCGCTCATCTTTTTGTATTTTTCCATTAAGGGTCAGCATTTTTATGGGTTGGTCGCTTGTTGTGCCAATCGTTGTTGTTTGAATATTAGCTAATTTAACTGCTTCCTGGGTCATTTCTAGAATGGTTGGATCATCATTGCCTGAAGTGTTGTCTTCAACGGGAATTAAGTCCATCTCACAAATGGGACAAATGCCTGGCTCATTTTGACGGATTTGTGGGTGCATAGAGCAGGTATATTCCGTTTCTGCTGATTGGTGATTGGTGGCTGATGGCTGTTCGTGTCCATGTTCTTCCGGGACAGTTATTATAGCATGGCCCTTGTGAAAAAGCAAATAGCCCGCTCCTAACCCAATAATTGCAGCAGTCAGGGCAATTAGGATAATTTTTTTATTTTTCATAAGTCTGGTAATTAATTTAAATAACGCTCAATCTCTGCTTTTGCCAAATGACTTCTGACAATCGCTTTTAATATCCATAAATCGTATTTTACTAAGTCCGTTTGTATTTGCAATAATTCGTCAAAGCCCTTGCCCTCTGTACTATATTGTGTTTGTAAAACACGGGCAATTCCTTTTGTCATTCGAATTTGTTCTCGGTATAAATCCAGTTGTAATAATACCTCCTGATAGTCTGTAAGCGCCTGGTCAATTTTTGCTAAAAAACGATTTTTCAAGTCTTCTTTTTGGGTTTCCAAAGCGGCAATTTTTAGTTCTTTCTCTCGCTGTCTGGCATTGTACTTATTTTTATATAAAGGGATTTTGACGCTCGCTTTAGGCATAATTACATCTCGGCCATTATTTTTAAATTCTGTATTGGGAATTTTATTAACCCAAATATAATCCAGCCCTACCCCAAAGGTTGGCATACTGCTCAAATCATTGACTATCAGTGATTTGCTAGCTGCCTCTTGCTGTAAGGCAAACATTTGAATCATAGGATGACGATCCCAAATATTTACCTGCAAACTGTCCACCGAATAGGAAATATCCGCTAGTTCCAAGCTATCTGCAATGGTAACGGTCGTATTCAAAGGGCGATTTAGTAATTGATTTAAAGCAGCTAAAGGTTTCTTTTTTTTATTCTCTAAAATAGCCAGTTCTTGTTGCAATTCCCGAATTTTCAATTGAACCCGCAAAACGTCTGCAGCACTCCCCTTGCCACTTTCTACTTTTGTCAAAGTCAACCGCTCCATAGCCTCAAAAATGCGAATATTGCGTTGCACAATTGCTTGACTTTTTTCGATTTCATAGGCCTGAAAATAGGCTTGTTTGATTTGAAAGTTCAGATTGAGTTGCGTGGCAGCAATGCGTTCATATTGAGCTTTCGCCTTAGCTAAAATGGCAGCTTCTTTGGCTTTTAAAATGCCCTTTTGTGGAAACATCTGCGTAGCCCCTACCCGCAATATTTGTGATCCCAAACGGGTTTCAACGGGTAAAGCAAACCAACCAATCCCTACTTCGGGATCAGGCAAATCCGTAACTTGCCCTGCTTTTTCTAATTCGGAGAAATAGTTTTGTTCGAGAGTTTTTAGTTCGAGATTATTGTCCTCTGCGATTTTCAATAATGCTTCCATGGATTGCCCTTTGCTTGTGAAAGCGAAGCAACACAAACAAAAAATTCTATATAAATTCCAGATTTTTTTTATACTTCGATTCATCTTACTTGCGGTTTATTTGTTTTAGAATATTGCCGACCAGTCAACCACTTCTTTCCTCGTTGTCCCCATTCCTTCCATAAAGCAAATAATACAGGTACCGTGAACATGGTAATTACTTGTATCGTCATTCCTCCAAAAGAAGGAATGGCCATAGGCACCATGATATCTGCTCCCCGCCCTGTAGAAGTGAGAATGGGCAATAAGGCTAAAATGGTCGTTGCTGTTGTCATCATGGCTGGACGGACGCGCCGCTTACCGCCTTCGACCACGGCATTTCGAATTTCACCAATCGTTTTGGGTGCATTTTTTTTAAAACTATCTTTTAGAAAAGTAGCGACTAACACGCCGTCATCCGTTGCAATGCCAAATAGTGCTAAAAAGCCCACCCAAACAGCCACACTCAGATTAATATTTTGCACCTGAAACAAGTCCCGCATATTGCGTCCAAACCAGTCAAAATTTAAAAACCAATCTTGTCCATACAACCAAATCATCACGAACCCACCTGCAAAAGCAACAAATACGCCACTGAACACCATCAAGGAGATAACAACAGATCGAAACTGGAAATATAATATCAAAAAGATAATGGCCAAGGCAACTGGAATAACCAATGCCAACCGGTTGCTCGCCCGCACCTGCTGTTCATAATTGCCTGCAAACTGATAATTGATACCTGCTGGAACAACCAAATCACCGTCTTCAATTAAAGTTTGTAAATGAGCTTTGGCATTATTCACTACCTCTACTTCTGCATAAGTTTTATCTTTGTCGAACAAGACATAACTCACCAAAAACCCGTCTTCGCTTTTAATGGCTTGTGGGCCTTGCTCGTACTTAATTTTTACCAAATCGCCCAGCGGAATTTGCTCTCCTACCTTGGTTGGCAAATAGATGCGCTTTAAAATATCGGGATCATTGCGCAACTCCCTGGGATAGCGAATGCGAATGGCATAGCGTTCTCTACCTTCTACGGTTTCGGTCATTTTCATACCGCCAATTGCCGCCTGGATTTGGGTTTGTATTGTGCCAACACTCAGCCCATGCCGAGCAATGGCCACTCGGTCAATCTCAATGAGCATATAGGGTTTCCCTACAACGCGCTCTGCAAAAACCGCGGGGGCTTTTACACCTTCTACGGCCCGAAGGTGTTGTTCCAATTTCAAACCAAAAGCTTCTATTTCCCTTAAATTCGAGCCTTTAACTTTAATGCCCATGGGTGCGCGCATGCCCGTTTGTAGCATGACCAGTCGGGTTTCGATAGGTTGTAATTTGGGTGCGGAAGTTACGCCTGGAAATTTTGTCACCTTCACAACTTCATTCCAAATATCATCAGGGCTTCGGATTTCATCCCGCCATTGTCGAAAATACTGTCCATTTTTATCGGGGATCAAATGCCCCTTTTTATCGGTTTCATATTCTCCTTGTGGATTGACTTTGTAACGCAAGCGGCGTCCATTTTTATCCGTTTTGTATTCCGATTTATACAAGATTACATTTTCGTACATATTAATGGGTGCGGGATCAAGCGGGCTTTCTACCCGTCCCAATTTTCCAACTACCGATTCTACTTCGGGAATAGCGGTAACTGCCATATCCAGCAGGCGCAAGTTTTTAATATTTTCTTCCATGCCAGAATGAGGCATAGAGGTAGGCATCAAAAGAAAGGCCCCCTCATCCAGCGACGGCATAAATTCTTCCCCAGTATTTTGAAAAATAGTAAAGCCCCAGTAAATTAGCCCAGCTATCAGTAAGAGGAATAAAAATTTTATTTTTAGTAAAAAGCGAAGAATGGGTTCGTAAAAATAAATAATCAAGTGAAAGCAGCCAATCAGTACGGCAGCGATCATTGCCACAAATAAAAAGTTGCTTAAAACGCTTTGGCTTACGCCCAAAGGCATCCAGATTTTGGCTAAAAACCAAGTGACCATGCCGGCATAAATGATATTTTTTAACCATTCAAAAATGGTCGCTATCCGTTTGGAAGCAAAGTCATTTACAAAGCTAATCAACAGACCAGTGCCTGCTACTACCGCTAGTATTGTCCCAATAAGCGGGTAATAAAACCAAGCAACGAATAGGGCTATCAATAGGAGCAGTACATTGCTAAGGTAGCGTATTGTACCTTTTTTTATTTTTAAACTGAAAAACGAATGGGCTAGGGGCGGAATAATGGTAATAGCTACAATAATCGAAGCGATTAGTGCGAAGGTTTTAGTAAAAGCCAAGGGCTTAAATAGCTTTCCTTCTGCCGCTTCCATTGTAAAAACAGGTAAAAAACTGACAACGGTAGTGGCTACTGCGGTAATAACTGCTCCAGCGACATCCGTGGTCGCTACATATATTTTTTGTAATAAAGATTGTTCATCCTGTGTTATTCCTTGTCCTTTTTGCACTGCATTCACCATGCTTTCCGTCAGCACAATGCCCATGTCCACCATGGTCCCAATCGCAATCGCAATACCCGATAAAGCCACAATATTGGCATCTATTCCAAAGTAGCGCATGGCAATAAAGCACATCAGTACAGCAACAGGCAATGTACCAGAAACCAGTAAGGAGGCTTTCAGATTCAATAGCATCAAAATCACGACAATAATCGTAATCAGAATCTCCAATGTAAGTGCTTCCTGCAAAGTCCCAATTGTTTCATTAATCAATTGCGTCCGGTCATAAAAAGGCACAATTTTTACTTGAGAAACTGTTCCATCGGCCAGTTCTTTTCTCGGCAAGCCTGGCTCTAATTCCTTAATTTTTGCTTTTACATTTTTGATGACTTGTAGAGGATTAGAGCCATAGCGAGCTACTACCGCACCGCCCACTGCTTCGGCACCCGATTTGTCCAAAGCCCCTCGACGAGTGGCGGGGCCGATATTTACTTTAGCGATGTTTTTTATTAGAATGGGTACATTATTATTGACCTTGACGACACTTTGCTCTATGTCTTCCAGCTTTTTGATATAGCCTAGTCCGCGGACAAAGTACTCTGCCAGATTGATTTCAATGGTTTGCGCTCCGATGTCAATATTGCTGTTCTTAACTGCCTGCATCACTTGATTTAAAGTAATGCCATAAGACTTCATGGCTTCCGGGTCCACATCGATTTGGTATTCCTGCACATATCCACCAATAGAAGCTACTTCCGATACACCTGCTGCCGCTGACAGTCCAAAGCGTACATAAAAATCCTGAATAGAGCGCAATTCATGTGGGTCCCAACCGCCAGTTGGGTTGCCTTCTTCATCCTGTCCTTCAAGCGTGTACCAGTAAATTTGGCCAAGGGCAGTCGCGTCGGGACCGAGGGCAGGCTGTACGCCTTCGGGTAATAAATTGGAAGGGAGGGAATTGAGCTTTTCCAAAATGCGGCTTCTGCTCCAATAAAATTCTATACCATCATCAAAAATGACGTAAATGCTAGAAAAGCCAAACATGGAATTGCTGCGAATACTCTTTACGCCTGGAATTCCCAATAGAGAAGTCGTCAATGGATAAGTAATCTGGTCTTCTACATCCTGCGGCGAACGTCCCATCCAACGGGTAAAGACGATTTGTTGATTTTCGCCGATATCAGGAATGGCATCCACCGCAACCGGATCGCGCGGCAGGTTTTTTATGTCAAAATCAAAGGGAGCCGTCATTAAGCCCCAGCCAACAAAAAGTGCCAACAGAAGCCAGGCGACTAGTTTGTTTTCGAGGAAAAAACGAATAATACTATTGAGCATGATTTTTCTTTAGAATCTTTTTTGGGAAAATGAGTTGGATAGAAAAAGTACATTTTTACGCATAGCGATACAGGGCTATCCGCTTCAAATGATTTCCAAAAAAGATATTTCTAAAGAAGAAACGTCTGCAGGGCCGTCTGAAAATTGCAGACAATTAGGGGCGGTTTATAGTTGAGATATTGAGGCGTGGTGGTATCTACAACTGGCAAGTCAATATGGAGAAAAGTAAAAACAGTCGCTATCAGCACAAAGTTATTAAATTCCTGAAATTCAATAACTTGTACTTGCTGATCTTGCTCTAGGTGAAAATATTCAGCATTCGTTTTGCAACAATTTTTGTCCTCTTGTTCTCCTTTCTTATGCTTCTTTTTGCAGCTTACCCATTTTTGGTGTTTTGGACAATGGGTAGGCATTTTTGCCGCTTCGTGACAGGTGATTGGTTGCACAAAAAGTGCTTGGCTTTTTAGTTCATTTTGGCAATAATGGCTATTGATAATAAAGCCGGAAGAACTAACAAAAACCAGCAAGGACAGGATAATATGTAGTACTCTTGCTAACAAAAGATTTTAAAATTATACTTACAAAATGATCCACTTATTCTTTCACCAGCACAAAGATAACCTTCTTTACTCCTTAACAACAGTATTTGGTAAAAAAAGATTAATCACCTCTCTTAATTGTGATCATACAGTGGGTTGGCAATTCCACTTGAACAGAACGGGTTGACAACCCGTCTTATGTTTTTCCTTTTTTTGGAAACGAGCAAGATCAATTCACAATCTTAAAAGTCGTCCGTCGATTAGCTTGATGCTCTTCCTCTGTACAGCGGGAACAGACGCAATCGATCGCATAGGCACTTTTACCATAGCCTTTTGCATTGAGCCGGCTTGGGTCCACACCAGTATCAATCAAGTAATCCACCGCTGCTTGGGCTCTTTTTTGGGATAAATCCTGATTGTAGCGAGCATTGCCCCTACAATCAGTATGAGACCCCAGTTCGATTTTTATTGTGGGGTTTTGGACTAAAATGTCTGCCAGTTCATTAAGCGTAGGTTTGGCATCATTTCTAATGAAAAATTCATCCAAGTCGTAGTAAATATTTTCCAAAACAATCTCTTTGTCTTTGAAAATTTTATCCAAAACGACCTCCAATTCAAAATTAAGTGTAGGATTATCGGGGTCTTTGGCAATGCCTTTAGTAGAAAATTTTTCATCATTATTCAGATAGCCTTCTCGGGTAGCGAAAAACTGATAATCGGTTTCTTCCATTAATTCTAGCTTGAACAAGCCGTCTTCTCCTACTTGAATTTCCTCTTTTTTATCGCCGATATAAATTTGCACATTGGCTCCATTTAAAGGCTTTCTACCCAAAATCTTGCTGTTTGGATTGTTTGGATCCTCGTATATTTTTTCTAAAACATAGCCATTCAAGATCATTTTGTAAACAATAGGGGCTTCTTCTTTAGTTGGATCAGGCAGCGGGGGCGGCGGAGGTACTCGGCGCTCAAACTGATAAATGTCATCCAATCCTTTACTATCATCGCGGGTAGAAGTGAAGTAGCCTTTATGGATGACTTTTGGATCTATAATGGGCGCCCGATAATCTACGATATATCCAAAATCATCCGCACCTGAATTAATCGGTGCTTTTAAGTTAAATACGGGCGTCCAGTCTCCGTTTTTAAATTTATAGGTTCTAAAAATATCCAACCCCCCCATGCCATTGTGAAAGTCAGAAGAAAAATAAAGCGTATCCCCGTCAATAAAAGGGAAAACCTCATTGCCAATCGTATTAACCGTCCGACTCATCAATTTGGGCACATCCCAACCCTCCAGTGTACGCGTGCTGGTGTAAATATCATAGCCTCCCCAACCGTCTGGATGCAAAGCTGCAAAATATAGCGTAGTAGCGTCCGCTGACAGCGCGGGGTGCATATAATTAACGCCTGGTTCAATGAAGGATAAAACTTGCGGTACGGTCCAGCTATTGCCATCTTTTTTGCTCATCATTAATTTGCAATATGCCGCATTATTTTCATCACCGAAACAACGGGTGAAATACATTTCATTAAAATCTCGGCTAAAAGTCACCGACCCCTCATTATTGGGCGTATTAATAGGGGCTTCAAAAGGCGTGACATCATTGGTGTTTAGATCCACTATGAATAAATCCATAAAGTCTTTTCCCGTCCAGTTGTATGCTTCTTCTCCCATGCTTTCTGGTCGGTCAGAGGTAAAAACTAAGGCATTGCCTAAATAAATAGAAGGCGAATAATCCGATGCTCTGGTATTAAAACCCACCCGATCAATTGTGTATTCTTCGTAAGCTCCTTCCTCTAGCCATTTCAGGGCAATTTCGCAGCCCTGTATTTCTCGGCGATATTCATAGGGGCTGCCGATTTCATTGCCCAGGTCTTTGAAGGCACGAATTGCATCGGTATATTGCTGCGTTCGCTTTAAAGCATAGGCATACTCTCGCAAAGCATCCACCCCGTAAGCGTTATCATAAGCGGTCAAATACCATTGAATCGCCTCGTCAGACTGATTGGTCAATTTATAGGATTCGCCAATCAAGAAGGCTAGCTTTCCTTGTTCTACCCGACTTTTGGCGCGCTTATGCTCTCGTTTGAGCATTGGAATGGCGACTTTGTATTGTTTGCGTTCAAAAGCGGTTGTACCGTCTTTTATTTTTTGGACGTAGGTGCAAGCACTCGTCAGGAACATAACAGAGAGTAAAAAAAGTAAAATTTGCTTTGGCATATTGGATTTAATTTTCTCGTTTCCTAATTGTGATTTTAATAATGCAAATCAGCACTTGAAATTCTTACCTCAATCTTTGATTTGCCATATAGATAGTGGTCAGAGTGGTTGAAATGTTGCATATCTAGAAAAACGCCAAGGTAAAGTTAATTGTTGTCACCTAATTTCTATATTTGTCCGGCACTTAGTTTTCTTCGCAACCAATCTATAAAATGGAAGAAATCGCAAACCCAGTTCCAGCAAGTCCAGAAGGAAAATCGCTTTTTTTAAAAGGAATAATCATCCTGGCAAAGTTAGTTGCTTATACTTTAATGCTCATCATAAGCTGTGGCATTTTTATTTCTCTAGCTACTTTTCTAGCACCTGATTTATCTATGGAGGGTATGCAAGCAGATACCATAAGCGACTGGAAATCAATGACTACCCTATATGCGGCTTTGCTGGCAGGCACTTTTTTGACCACTTTGTTTTTTAGAAGAATAGTGGATCGAAAATCATTTGGTACAGTTGGGATGGACACAGAAAAAATGGGAATGAAGTTGCTACTTGGTATTGTCTGGGCATTGGGAATACTGACCATTTCCTTTGCCATTCTCCATTTAATCGGCGCCATTTCCGTTACAGATTTACAGTTTGAGTGGGCAGACTTATTAGGGTTTTTGCTATTTTTCCTAATCGCCGCTTTGGTAGAAGAACTAATTTTTAGAGGGTATATGACCTCCTTAATGATCGAAAGCTTTCATTTTGTGCCAGCGGTATTGATTTCTTCTTTGGCTTTTGCGCTAGTACATATTCCCAACGCCAATTTTACCTGGGTTGGTTTTATGAATATTTTTTTGGGCGGAGTATTAATGGGCATTTTGTTTATAAGGTTTAAAAATTTATACGCTCCGCTCGGTTTGCACTGGACCTGGAATTATTATCAGGGGAATATACTAGGGTTTGGCGTAAGCGGTCACGAAGTAGAAAGCCTTTTGAGCTTGGAAATGAAGGGCACCGATTGGCTGACAGGTGGAGAGTTTGGCTTGGAAGGGTCTATAATAACGACGGGTCTGTTACTTTTGGCAACGATTTGGTTCTTAAAAGAGTGGAAGACATTCACTAGACAAGATATAGAAAGCAAAGAAATCACAGCTTAGAAGGAGGAATTGGATGCTTCAATGGATGATACCAAATTAGCAGTCCATCCGGCTTTTATGCAAAATCCTATACATTTTTATTTTTCAATCCCTATCTTTAGATAAAAATTGGTAGTCTTATCGTTATATTTACCCATTAATAGACTGTTATTTGCGAACCAGTCTAATGATTACTAACCAATAGTTCATGTTGAGGCAACTATTTTTCATCACCTTGCTGTTTTGCTTTTTATTTTTAAATCAAATAAAAGGACAGGATCCAATATTTAGTCAGTTTTATGCCGCTCCTTTACAATTGAATCCCGCATTTGCTGGCAATACTTATGCACCTTTTGTAACGATTAATTACCGCAATCAATGGACTGGCTTTAATAATTTTAAAACCTATGTTACCTATGCTGCTTCTTTTAGCCAATTTATAGAAGGCATGAATAGTGGACTCGGCTTAATGGTGCAAGCAGACGATGCCGGAGACGGGATTTATAAAAATAATCGAATTAGCGCTGTCTATAGTTACAAAATTCAAGTTAATGATGAGTTAGTCGTAAAATTTGGGGTAGAAGCAGCCGCTATTCAGAATCGCCTGGATTGGGACAAATTGATCTTCCCAGACCAAGTGGACCCCACAGGCGAAACAAACGCTTCTTCCCAGGAAGTACGACCGGAAAACCTGACCAAAAATTATTTTGATTTATCTACAGGCATTTTGGTTTATAGCAAACAATTCTATGGTGGATTGACGGTTAAACATATGAATACACCCGATGAAAGTATCTTGGGAATTAATGGCAATATTAACAACGGGCTACCTACGCGTTTGTCCATTCATGGAGGGGCCCAAATTGAATTGAGGGCGGGCAATAAGCGAACAGCCGGGGCGTTTATATCCCCAAATATGATGTATGTCAAGCAAGGCGATTTTAGCCAGATTAATGCGGGGGCTTATTTGAGCTTTGGTGCGTTTTTTGCAGGAGGATGGTATAGGCAGGCTTCGTCAAATGGGGATTCGATTATTGGCCTGGCGGGATTTCAAAAAGGAATACTCAAAATAGGGTATAGCTATGACTTTACGATTTCTGGCTTGGCGGGAGCTGTTGGGAGTACCCACGAATTTTCTTTGATAATTAATTTAGACCAAAACCGGCCCCGACGAACAAATTATAACGATTGTTTTGAAATGTTTAGATAGTCAAAATCAATGAAACAGGTCTTCAAATAAGCTTAAATATAATTTTTCTTAACCACCCCTTTAATAAGTTCGGAGCATTTTCCAATTTGAATTTTATCAATACTTTTGCAAACTGTTTTACAAAAATTAGCACCGATTGCATAAGAAAATTTCTTCTATTGCGTTTACCCTTTTGAGTAGATGAAATTAGTTGGAAAAGTATTTTCATAATAATTAATAAAAATAAAAAAACATCGATGAATAGGCTGCTAAAATTGAGCGTTACACTACTGGTTGGTGCTGCATTAATGGCTGCATGCGGTAAAAAAGAGCAATCCGATACGACCGGTTGGAATTATAATGACCAGAAATGGGGCGGATTTGAAAAAACTAAACTACGAAGGGCAGGTGACTGGGCCAAACTTGGTTTTGGTAGAGGGTGGCACCTTTACGATGGGGCTGACTGAGCAAGATGTTACCTATGAATGGAATAATGTCGCGAGAAGAATTACTGTGAATTCCTTCTACATGGATGAAACGGAGGTAGCTAATATTGACTATCGAGAATACCTCTATTGGCTGGACAGAGTGTATGGCGAATCTTATCCGGAAGTCGTAAAAAACGCTAGTCCGGATGAATTGGTATGGAGAGATGAACTTTCTTATAATGAACCTTTAGTCGAAAATTATTTTCGACATCCTTCTTATGATGAATATCCTGTGGTAGGGGTCACCTGGATTCAAGCAAATGATTATTGCTACTGGCGAACCAATCGGGTCAATGAAATGATTTTAAATAAAAAAGGAATCCTGAATACCAATCCTGAGCAAAAAGACGAGGATAGTTTTGACACTGGAGCTTATTTGGCAGAACAGTATCAGGGAGATGTTCGAAAAAATTTGAAAGACTTAAAAACGGGTGGAGAAAGACCCGTTCGCTACGAAGATGGCATTTTATTGCCTTCTTACCGACTGCCGACAGAAGCGGAGTGGGAATATGCCGCATTAGCACTAAAGGGCAATATGGCATCTGAAAAGGATGAGCGAATCACAGATAGAAGGATTTACCCCTGGGATGGCAACACGGTTCGCTATCAAAAAAGAAATAAATATCAAGGAGAAATCCTGGCTAACTTCAAAAGAAGTGGTGGAGATTATATGGGGATTGCAGGTAATTTGAATGATGAAGCTTCCACGCCTTCTCCTGTTAGACAATACTTCCCGAATGATTTTGGTCTATATAACATGGCAGGCAATGTGAGCGAGTGGTGTCTGGATGTTTATCGCCCAATGACTGCCCCAGTCATTAAGGGACGCCGATAATCACGACTTGAATCCTTTTAGAGGGAACAGGTTTAAAACTTTGGTAGTAGATGAAAATGGCGCTCCCGTTGAAAAAGATAGTTTGGGCCGACTCCGATACCGATACGAAGAAGATGATGAAGTAGCAACCAGAGAAAACTATAAAAGGGGTCAAGTATATAATTATATGGACGGCGACAAAGAGTCCGAAGTTTTCTATGCTTATGGCAAATCTACCTTGATCAGTGATAAGGCCAGAGTGGTCAAAGGGGGGTCTTGGGCAGATAGAGCCTATTGGCTATCTCCTGGAGCGAGGCGGTTTAAGGAAGAAGATAAAGGGGATCGCACGATTGGCTTCCGTTGTGCGATGACCCGCAACGGCGGCCCGACCGGAAATGAAGATACCGCAGGTAAGAAGTTTAAAACCAAGAAAAAGAAACAAAAAAGACGATACAAATAATCGCCATTCTATTGAAAAAAAAGCCTTTGTGTAGGATTTACACAAAGGCTTTTTTATTTTGGTGCTTTAAATATTGAGAAATGAATATTGAAACCCTCTACAAAATATTTTTAAACCACCGAATAATAAATACAGATAGCCGCAAAATCGAGCGAGGCGGTTTATTTTTCGCTTTAAGGGGAAACAATTTTGACGGAAATCGTTTTGCCCGACAAGCAATCGAACAGGGAGCGGCTTATGCGATAATTGATGATGCAACTATTGGCGGAATGGAGCAATTGATTGTAGTAAAGGATGTTCTGGCCACTTTACAAAAATTAGCCAATTATCATAGGAAACAATTTGAAATCCCCATTATTGGCATTACTGGAACAAATGGAAAAACGACTACTAAAGAACTGGCCGCTGCCGTTTTAAGCAGCCACTATATAACTCATTTCACGAAAGGCAATTTTAATAATCATATTGGAGTTCCGCTGACCCTCCTAAACATGCCCAACAATACAGAAATAGCCATTATAGAAATGGGGGCTAACCATATTGAAGAGATTGATTTTTTGTGCCAAATAGCTACACCTACGCATGGTTTGATTACCAATGTAGGCGAAGCGCATCTGGAGGGATTTGGCAGTTTTGAAGGCGTAAAAAAAGCAAAAGGAGAATTGTATAGATACTTAGAAAATCATTCAGGTATTGCTTTTGTCAATTTGGAGGAGCCGTTTTTGTTGGAAATGGCAGGAGAGCAGTTGGCTAAAATTTTTTACACCAAAAGTGAAACCCCCAATCCCAAAGCAGCCGTTTTTGAAACAAAATTGCTCTCTATCAACCCCTTTATTGAGGTAGGTTATTTGTCTAAAACCAACCTATTGCAGGTCATAAAAAGTCAGTTAACTGGGCTGTATAATTTTGATAATATAATGACAGCCATTGCTTTGGGAAGGTATTTTAAAGTGCCTCCCCAAAAAATAAAACGAGCAATCGAAAGCTATGAGCCTAAAAATAATCGCTCTCAAATAGTGGAAATTGGCACTAACAAATTTCTCTTAGACGCTTATAATGCCAACCCATCCAGTATGGCTAAAGCCCTTGAGCATTTTGCCCAGCAGGCAGCCCCCAAAAAGATCGCCATCCTCGGAGATATGCTCGAAATGGGGGCTTATAGCCAGGAAGTGCATAAGAGAATTTTAACTTTAGCTCAAAAATTGCGTTTAGAAACAATCACCGTTGGACAGGAATTTTATAAAATTAATGGCTTTTCCAAGCAGAAATTCAAAGATACTGCCGCTTTAAAAAAGTGGTTTTATCAACAAAATTTTGACCATACCTCCTTTCTATTAAAAGGATCTAGGGGGGTTAAATTAGAATCTTTACTAGAGGCTTAAACTGGTTCCTTTCCAAGTTATTGATTATTTGTCATTATAATAAAATTGGAAAAATTTCCATGATTATCGGGATGTTTTAAAGTCGTATTAAATAGTAGTACAGATTTATCATTATTAGGTCCTTGAAAAATAACTGTACCGTCCATATTGAAGTCATTGTCTGTATAACCGGAGCTGATGTAGTTGGTCAAATAATTTGTGTTTTTATCATCAATAATAATGTGTAAGAACATAAAAAACACATCGTTTTGAGGTCCTTGATAAATAACTCTATTATCTACATTAATATCTCCCGCCCACATGGCTTTTGTCCCCTCCATATCAATAGAAGGGTAATTCCCTTGAACAGGAGTAAAATTGTAAGTAAAATCTACAAAGGGAATGGTATTAGGCGTGAAAGTATAGGCATTCAGGCTTACTAACTGCAAGTGATTCCGGTGCTTTAGGGAAACGAAGTAGTCCCCCGGCAATACATTCCCAAAATGAATCAAAGTATCTCCGCTAGCGGTCATCACATCGCCATCTCTCTGAATAAGTCCGGCACAAGTAGCCACTACACTGTCCGCATTATTGGCGGCTCTCAACTCTATGAAAACCCAGTCCACACATGCATCCGAACCTGTTTTACTCATCATGGAAACATCCATCGTTTCTCCTCCTCCTTGTCCAAAATGCTTAAAATTAAGATTATCGGAATAAGGCTCCGTTAATGGAAGAAGTCCCTTTTTTCTCAAATCATCCCGCATTAAATGGTCTTCCTGACTATTGATCATGGCTCCTTGCAATATTCCTTTTAATCGCAATAAAACCCCCTCACAAATGACCTCTCGGCTATAAGTTTCCGTATTGCCGCATTCGTCCGTCGCCGACCAAGTTCTGGTAATAATTTTTCTGGCACCCTGATAGGCTTCTATTTCGGAATAGTTTAAAATCACATTTTGATCACAATTATCTACTGCAACTATATCTACACCAAATACCAGGCTATCTGTGCCAAAATCACAAATTTTGGAACCGTCTAAAGGAATACTTCCTTCAATTACCAAATAAGAAACCTGCTCGTTGGAATGGCTTCCGTCCAGATAATCCCATTCTTTTACTCGAACCTCAAAGCTGGACGGGGTGGCATTTCTAACCTGTATGATTGCTGGGTCGGCATCATTTTGACTCAGAGAATTGGCAATGACGACCGGATTAGCATAAGCATTGAAAAGATTCACCGTTGTCCAATTATTATCAATGGATAAAGTACCTGTTTCTCCAAAAACAGCCCCTTTATCATCGGTCAAAACAGGGGCATCAATAGCCAGGCAAGCCAACTGCTCGTTTATATGGCTTAAATCTGCTTCCACAGAGGCTTCTTCTTCTATTTTTACGTTCACTCCATTAGAATTCAAACCGTCATATCTAGGAGAAGCAGGATCGCTATCCATAATTGTTTGCATATTGCAAAAGAAGGCAGGCGTTTGAGAAAAAGCCTGTTGAAAAGCGATGTTTTTAATTGCGTCACCTACTTGATAAATAGCAGCTTCCCATTGATAGTCAATGGATTGTGTTCCTGTTTCCATAGCAAACCAGGCTACGCTTTCGCCGGCTACTTCACCGTCATTGGCATCTTCTTCTTGCAACTTTAGTTCAAATTGGTTTACTGAAATATTTCGCAATCGCACAACGATCGGCGCAGTTTGATTCGTAGTGGCCACCTGACTAAAAATGACTGGGAGGTTTTTAAACTCTACAGGTAGGTTAATAGTTTTCCAGCGATGGGTCACATTTTCCATTACGCCTCCTACCAATTTTTTACCATTGGGTAAAGTATAAACCCGATAAATATCCGGTGCAGTTATATCCACAATATCCACCAACTGGCTATCAACGGATTGGTTACCACAAAAATCGCTCGCTGTCCAGGTATAAGTAATGCTATAGTCATAAAGCGAACAGCCATCCTCTCCCTGAGTACTTTTTTCCTGCTTATCAATAGAAATAGCCGGGCAATTATCAAAAGCAGAAACCAAAGGCGGCAAGGGAATTTCTTCATCACAGTTTATGGTCAAATCATCTGGCACATTCAATAAATCCGGTGCGGAGTTATCCTCGAAATCCAACGTAACCACTGCCGTTGCACAACAATTGGTCGTGTTATCGCAAACTTGATAAGAAAACTGATCTATATCACAAGTAGGTGTACTAGGAGAATAGGTGAATTCGCCATCATTTCCCAGCGCTACAGTGCCATAAAGTGGGTCAGCAACAACGCTTAAAGTGGTGGTGGTAGAGGAAATATCATCATTAAAAAACACATTGGAAGTATAGTCGAAACCTGGGCATATATTAACGAAATCATCATTTAATAAAGAAACCCCCGACGGGTCAGATAAACTAACATTCCCATATACATTAGGACAGTCATTATTACAATAACGAATCACCAATTCGTAGCTACCAGCTGAAAGGCCCATAAAATCCAATTGACCATCTGGCTGATAGGTCGCGCCCCCATCCAGGCTTACCGCCACACAAAGTCCCTTTTCTCCTTTTGCCGTTATAGATAGGGAGCCATCACTCGCACCACAAGTTGTTGGATCAGAGGCATTTACATCTGTGATAACCCCTAATGGATGCAAACTAAAACTAGCACTATCCACATCCACACAAAGTCCTTCTATAACGCTTAGGACTACTTCAGGATAAATGGGTAAGCTATCTGTAAGGGGAGTGAAAACAACGCTATGTGGTCCAATCCCTTCCGCAGTAGGAGGGCTGGCATAAGGTCCAAAATTCCAGGAGTAAAAAGCACTGGCTCCTGCATCGGCTGCCTCAAAAAGATAGCTCTCTCCCTCACATAGATAGCCATTTGCCCCCATTGGGGCCGTAGCGATTTCCGCTATGAATGGCGGCGGTGTAACCGTTTTAGTTATAACATTGGTATAAAGCCAGAGATTACAATCTCCCCGTCTTGTCTTCCTTCGATAGTAAGTAGTTTGGCTAATATTAGTTGGATCAAAGGTTGCCTGAATAGCTCCGGAAACTTCTGTCCAATTGCTATTATCGCTGCTCTGCTCCCATTGATATTCTAAAAGACCATTTCCTCCCCCAGTCGGAGCTATATTAATCGTTATTTCCATAGGATTATAGGTGCCACAATTGGTTTCATCGCCCATGATGGTTCCGGGATCTGAGGGGTTCGTACAATCAGGGTCTATACAATCTGGTATGCCATCATTATCGTCATCTTCTCCGTTGCCGCAAATTTCTTTGGGTTCTTCACAATTTTCTACTAATACAGAAACATCCCAAAGGCTCAAACCCATCCAGCCTACTTGCCCCCAATTGCCTTCCAGGCTTATATCGTTTGCACTATTTTCCCGGACCATTAAAGACCAGCCGGCAGCATTTGGTATGGCGCCCATTGTGATGTTATCATATTGAGTCAAGGCTGGCTCTCTACTTACTAAAATGCCTGAGCCGCCTGTTGCTCCCAAGATATTATCTCCTTCAAAAGTAGCATACGTAGCTCCTGTCGCTTCATAATACAATTTATATTGCCCTACATAACCCGTTGGGCTATAAGCAATGACGTTTCCCTTTATATAAAAGGTATCTCCGCTTAGCCAGTACAAATAAGTGCTACCTGCCAAATCAAAGGTCAAATCAAAATGCTCCGAATAAAAACCGGAACCAGGGGTTGTATTTCTAAGCTCGTGCATCCCGTAAGATAAGAAAGTGCCATTGGCACCACAGTAACCACTACAATCCAAGTCCAGCGCATCTGCTCTTCCATCGCCGTCATTATCTATGCCATCGTCACAGATTTCGTTGCAACCCGTCACAGTCACAATATATTCAATAAGGGGGAAACAGGTAGTCGGGTCAGTAGGTTCCGGTTTTACACAGCCATAGACATAATAGGTCATAGAAGCATTGCCATTGAGTGGAAAATCATTGCTGGTAATAGAACCACTACCCGTATCATTTGGGAATTCATCCAGCCAAACTTTGGGGTCGGACGAAGTATAAGGGTTGGTTTGTTGTATTTCAAAACGATAAAACTCTATATAGCTATAAGGCGGATTGCTGGCATCTGTTACTACATTGAAAGTCACATCACTACCGTCACAAATATTAATATTTAGTTCGTCAGTAGTGGCAATCGTAGGGCAAGTTACATTCTTTAGGCCAGCATCTACGGTTTTTTCAAATTGCCCAACATAGGTAATAGAAATAATACCAGAACGCCCTGTTGCTAAATTAGCATCGCTATCCAAGCTATCAACGCCCCCTATACCTTGATCCGTAAAAGAACTGCCTGAAGGAGCTAGAAATTCCACTATGTAGTCCCCAATGGGCAAGCCCGCAAATTGATAATATCCATTGGCATCTGTGGTAGTACTTAAAGGATTGCCATCCCTCATAATAGCGCTTCCTCCGCTATCCAGTAAATTAATGACTACGCCTTCTACACCTGGTTCCCCTACATCCTGCAAACCATCTTGGTCAACATCTGACCAAACAAAATCCCCAATTAAAGAATTGGCAAAATTGCTATGTCGGCAAGCGCATGCCTCTACATCAAAGGCAATTTGCAAATCGCTGATAAATATCGCTTCGCCAGTAATAGGATCAATGGAGTAAAATTGGTTTCTATGATCGCCTGACTTCCCTGTTGTTGCAATTAATTGACCTGCACTGGTAAAGGTCAAACCTTCGACATCATCTACCCCATAATCTCCAATGGCACTAAAAACACCCGTTGTTTTATTAATAATGCCTAGCTTTTGGTTCCCCGTTCCTCCTCGATTAGAAATGGCGTACAAAGTGCCATCCGGAGCAATAGCAATATCATCTATGTCATCTTCATCTGTAAAAATAGTCAGATAATCAATGCCTGCTCCAAAAGCATCTTGTATAGGCAATCCGGTAGCAGGGTTGATCTGAAATAATATATCATCTGGTAAGTAGGAATCGCCATTTTCGCCAGACTTTCTTTCAGTCACCCAAATAATATTATTAATGCTATCATAGGTCATACCATCTATATCATTGATATTTTCTACCCCTTCTGCACCATCTATATTGCCCATATCTCCATTAATAAGGGAAAATGCCCCCGTATTTACATCAATAGTTCCAAAAGAATCCCGCTCGGCAACATAAATAGTTCCGCTCGCAGGATTCAATGCCATAGTTTCCACATTGAAAGTACCCAAAGGACCAACAGCCGTAACTAAGCCGGTCTGATGGTTGATCGTGTAAAAAGTGTCCAGCATGTCGCCACCGCCAATACCATCAGAAATTATATAGCAAACATCAGGGTCCAAACTCTGCCCAAGCTGTGGGCAATTAATCGGCCCTGTCAAATCCCAGATATTAGCACCAATATCAATACTGTTTCCAAAAAAATTGCCTGTCGCTTTATCAAATTGCTGAATAATCCCAATTGCCAGACCTGCTCCCCATAAATTACTACTTATGTCTGCCCCAATTTGTAGCTCAAGCGGCATATTGGTATTTATTTCTGTATAAGAACCCGTTTCAATAACATATTTAAAATAAAGGCTTGTCGTACCGGAACCGTTATAGGCAACCCCTCCGTAAATAGCCGTATTACCACCATCTGGGCTTACAATCATATCTCCCCAGGAAGTATTCCAAAAAATCGGAACATTTAAATCTACTGCACTACCACTAGTAGAAAGGCCGTCAGCAGTTAGCGGAATTCGATAGACATTAGGATAATCCAAATAGGTAGCATCTTCAAATCCCATATACAAATAGCCGTTATAATAAGCTCCGCCACCGCTAGTGATAGATTCATTGGCATTGACCTGTCCGGAAAGGTTAATTAAAGTTCCATGAACATCCGTAATTGGATTCCAATAATAGATCGTTTTATTAATACCATAATAAACGATGCCCGCATCGGGATTGGCAGCTAAAGCATTTAGGTTTCCAGTGGTATAAGGCGAGGTAGTCGCAATACTTGAAACGCCCGTGCTTAGATTGACTTCATAAATTCTTGCATTGTCTCCGGCAGCATATAAAATGGACTCATTGCAGGTTAGAACGCCCGCTTGCCCGACAACGGTATAGTTGGAATTATGAACGATGCTTGCCTTTAAGAGTTGGATTTGGGCGGCAAAAAAATGAACAGAAAAGGAAGGGTTCGTGGCTTTTACTTCACTATTTATTAAAAAAACTAGCAAAGTGAAAAACAGGGTTTTCATGTAAAGTAATTTGTACATAAGTGGCGTTTGTTATAGGTTTTTTTTTATAAAAAATTGTTGGAGGGCACTTTTTGCGTTGGAAGAGCAGGCCTTTAAAAAAGAAAACAGGCGCAATTTTCTCCAACAAAAACAGGCAGAGGGCTAACTAAACAAATAGTAATTAATTGATTATCAATGATTTATTAAATCAAAAAAAAACAAAAAGGAGGTAAGGGGCTCAAAGAGGGAATAAAAATAGAGAAGGGCATTTTTTTACTATAAAAATGCAGCAAAAATCGTGCTTGTTTTTCGGCTATTGAAAAAATAGACCGCCTATCAAGTTTTTTTCCTAATTTTTAAGAGTAACTATTTAAGCCATGCAATAGTACAAGAAAAAAAGGGGTTTAAACTGGAAGTATGCTGCTTCTTTACTATCTTATCAAAAGAAAATCAAAATCAGTCAATGGGTTATTCTAATTTTTGGAGGCTTATCGTGTTTTTTAGTTTATTGAACCACAGTTTTGGTCAATCCCCTTATCAACTCAACTGGAAACAGGAAGGGGCTTATCTAATACTTGGAGGAGTTACGATAGGGCTTGGAGGGTATTTTCGTTCTACCTTACCTATCTATACAGCAGCAGAGTTAGAAGTTTTGAATCCTAATGATATTAATGCCTTTGACCGCCTTGCAACGGATCATTACCTCAAATCAGCCGACAGAGCTAGTGATTATTTCTGGGGAAGTACCCATGTCTTGCCCTTCCTTTTTTTAGCAAATAGAGCAAGTAGAGATGATTTTGCAACCCTTGCTGCTTTATACGGAGAAGTTTTTTTTGTCAATACGGGCATTACTGTCTTAACCAAAAACACCTTTCGCCGGACTCGCCCATTCGTCTATAACCCCGATGTTCCCGCAGAGAAAAAAAGAACAAAGAATGCCAGGTCTTCTTTTATTTCAGGACATACTTCTATGACTGCTGCCAATTGTTTTTTTGCCGCCAAAGTTTTTTCCGATTATTATCCAGAAAGTAATTGGAAGCCAATAATTTGGACAGGCGCGGCGATTATCCCTGCCATAACTGGTTTTTTAAGAACTCGGGCGGGCAAACACTACCCTACGGACACCATTGCAGGCTATATTGTGGGGGCAACGACCGGATACTTAATCCCTCATCTGCATAAAAAGGAAAGCAAAAATCTAAGTGTCTATAGCAGTCCTAGCGGATTGTCCCTGCATTGGACGTTTTGAGTTGAAGAATCGTCAGCCAGCAACTGGTATAATTAAAACAACACCCTGACCAATTTTAGTCTGTTTTTTCGTTCACTTGGAACAATAATTTCATTAGCCGCTACTTGCTGGCTTTCCTTGAACCGCAGTTTTAATCCTTGATTGGCTGTATTCAGAATACTATTTCTATCGAAATAGCCATTTCCTTCGATGACGTACTCGCTCACCGTGTTTTCATTGCGAATTTCATCATTATAAATCAAGCGAAGTTTTTGAGGCGTTTTTGCCAGAAAAAAGGACGAATAGGCAGCATCATCGTCTTGTGAAAACTGCTTTTTGTGCAAAATGGTTTCCCAGTGAAAAGTGCCATCAGGATGCACGGCGAAAATGAATAAATCTTCATAATAATGATCCACCACATGCCGGCCGCTTTCTCGAATATAATAAGACCGAGGATAACTTGACGATTGCCTTTCGTATTCTTTGCGCTGCTCACAAATCAATAATATGCCCCCGTCTCTCCTCAAAACGATGTCCTGAATACTCACATCAAACAACCCTTTATCTACCTTCGCTTTCTTATCCACTAATTGCTCCTTGAAATCTTGTTGATATTCATGAAAACTCACCACATAATTATCAGTATCGAAAATCGGAATTTTGATATAGTAATACCCTTGCGTCCTCGCTTTGTTTTTATCCGAATACATCCCTCCAGCCACCAAGGCTTTATTGAGGTTATCTATTCTAAAATAAGCATCATAGGACAGTTTGCCTCTCAGCTCTACCTTGCTTGTCCGCGTTACTTCAACATTTGCATTGCGGTAGAGCATTTCAAAATAATGGGGCTTGTTTTTTTTCAAGCGGTCGTTTTCTCGAATGAGAATCATGTGCATTCCCCCTTCATTATCCACCAAAATTTGGTGAAATTCTCGACCATATTCCAGGCTGGGCGGGCTATACGTTTCTTCCCATAATACTTTCATTTTATCCAAGCTAAAAGAAATAACCTCTATATTGGTGTAATATTCCGTATGATAAACAAGAATATTTTTTTTGCTTTCAGAAAGCACAATTTCTGGTGCAGGAGAATAAAAACGTTTTCCGAAATCCACAATCAAAGTAGAATCAACCAAATTGGCGGCCGCATTATATTTATGTGCTTTTAAGAAGGAATGCCCTTTCTTTTTAAATTTATATATGACATAAAAATGCTCCTCAAGACCAATTACTTTCAGCACTTCTGGTCGCTTCTTGTCTAGAGTCAGGTCTTTTTTCCAGCTTAAGCCAAGCAACTCATTGTAAGCCTGAACTTCAAATTCTGTGCTTTTATCCCGATATAAGAGTAATTTACCCTGAAATTTTCCAATTATTGAATAACTTTGGTCAGACCGAATGGCTAATTCGTCCGAAATGGTAACTTCCTGGCCATTAATTTTGCAAACTAAAAAAAGGAGTAACACGAACGTCCAATGCACTTTCATAATGACTTTGCTTTTTATAATAAAAAAAACCGAATACTACTAATAATCAAATTACGTAAACACTTGTTCTAGGGTTAGGTATAAAACAATGCTTCAACAATAACTTTTTTCTAAAATAAGAAAAATTATGCTGAAAAAATGGTATTTTTTAAAAATATAAAATTTTATTTGGCCATTTCGCTTTTCCTGGTTGGTTGTAAAAGTACAGACTGCGGCTGCCCAATGGCTTCAAATGCTAAATCAGCAAAAGACGGGCAACAGAAAATAACTGCTTCCAAGCAACTTTATTGGAAACAGCTATCCGAAAAAGAAACAGCATACAAGCTCATAAGCCTAGAAGCACAAGCCAAATAGGCATTTAATTAATAATAGAAAGTATAAATGCAGCAGCTTAAGCGAACAAGAGCACAGGAATCGAGGGCCGCTATTCAGCGACTATATATCGCTATGCGCCATCTCTTTATCCGAGGCAATTATAAGCCTTTGGGCGTTTCAGGCGAAGCAATGATTGAGGCTTTACAGGCTTTGGAACCGGAAATTTATGGCTCCATTAACGATCCTGAACAAATCGAACTGGATGGCTTATTTTATGTTTTTGAACGCTTACCTCAGGGAATTGAAGAATGTCGTTACATCAAACTAATTTCCAGAGAAGGTTTCGAAGATACTGATTTTGAGCCCATCATTCCCGCCAAAAGAAGGCGAAATTGCTATCGGATAGACCAGGAACAAATGTATGTAGAAATGACCCGAGGGCGCAGTGATATTTATGACATCCTCAGCCATCTCACTTTTCTGTACATAGAGGCAGAAAAAATTAGAAAAAATAGCCTAAATCATCGAGGGGAAAAAAAGAAGAGAATGGATAATGCTGGAAAAAAATTGTCCAGGAGGAAAATGCAGATGAACCCTCTAACAGAAAGGTAGCTTACACCTATTTAAGCACTTTATTAGGAAGAACCTATAAAGATACCGTAGCCGCTTGTGAGCGATTTTCGGTAAGCCCCTAAAGTCAATAGCATTTTCCATATCACCTACTGGCTCAGTAAATTGTCTATGGAGGAGGAGGCTGAAAAAAATGATCGGGAAATTTCTTTTTCCTCCGCTTTAAGGGAAAAAATCGGACATCATATATATGGTGAATTATGGGCGCAAAACATTAAGCGTTTTTTACAAAAGCAACAATTACTGGATCGCCCTATTCACATCATAAGTGCTAATTTGCACAGCGTTATGAATTCTTTGTATGGCATGGCGGCACTCAACCCAAAAAAGAAGGGAAATTCTATCACTACCATAGCTGGAGAGTTGAGTAATATCCAGAATGAAGGATTGCGTAGTAAGGTCAAACAATACGCCCTGAGAAATGGAATGTACCAATTAGACGACACCAGCGGCACGAATATTTCTGTCCAGATTTTCGATGCTAAAGGAATAAATCCCGCTGCGCTGGCATCTGAAATTCAATTCAATGAAACCTATATTAAGAAAGTCCAGCCAATCATTCTAGTCATGGATTATGCCTTTGGCGAACAGGCCTATGAAACTATGGATGAGTTACTTAAACCTTACGATTTTGAAGAACAAAAAATCAGCTTGAATATCGCCTCTATTTCTATTATGGGGAAAGCCGGCATCTTAGGAGGACAAAAAGGCGATATAATGATTCCCAATGCGCATATCTTTGAAGGAAGCGCAGATAATTACCCCTTTAAAAATGAATTCTCAAAGGAGGAATTTAAAGGTTTTGGCCTAAATATCGTCACTGGGGCAATGATAACGGTATTGGGAACTTCCTTGCAAAACAAAGACGTTTTGCGGTTACTTTTTGCGATCTTCCTGGAAAGCCATTGGGCTAGAAATGGAAGGCGCACATTATCAGAAAGCCATACAAGCAGCCTCTAAAATCAGAAACAGCATTAATAAAAATATTACCCTACGCTATGCCTATTACGCTTCTGACAATCCCCTAGAAACCGGCAAAACCTTGGCCTCCGGCAGCTTGGGGCTCGACGGGGTAAAACCCACTTATTTGATTACTCAAAAGATATTAAATCATATTTTAAACCCGTAGGTAGCTTAAAAATGATTGCACAAAACAAGTGTACAGGAGATACTAGAAAGGGCAAAAATCGAAGAGGTCGTCGAAGACTTTGTCAACCTCAAACGGAGGGGAGTCAACTATATCGGGCTATGCCCTTTTCACCATGAAAAAACGCCCTCCTTTACGGTTTCTCCCAGCAAAAATATTTGTAAATGCTTCGGCCTGTGGTAAAGGGGGGTACTCCCGCTCAGTTCTTGCAAGAGCACGAAGGGTTCACCTTCTTCGAAGCTTTGCGCTATTTGGCCAAAAAGTAACGGCATCCAAATAGAAGAAAAAGAACTGTCTCAAGAAGCCATCGAAGAAAGACAGCTCTATGAGAGTTTGTATTTGGTAAACCAATACGCCAAAGAATTTTATCAAAAACAATTATTTGAAACAGATGCCGGAAAAAGTATTGGCCTGTCTTATTTCAAAGGTAGAGGCTTTAGGGAAGCAACCATTAAAAAATTTGGACTGGGTTTTGCGCCTAATGCCAAAGACACTTTCACAAGTGCCGCAGTAACGGCAGGTTATAACATCGAACTGCTCAGAAAGCTAAAGCTCACCAACCAGTACGATGGCGATTTTTTCCGAGATCGGGCAATGTTTACCATCCACAACTTGACAGGGAAGGTCATTGCTTTTGCCGGACGCACCTTAAAACAAAACGCCAAAACGGCCAAATACATCAATTCTCCCGAGACGGAAATTTATGTTAAAAACAAGGTGCTCTATGGAGCTTTTTTTGCCAAAAAAGCTATTCGAGAAAAAGACGAATGCATTTTGGTGGAGGGCTATACCGATGTTCTATCACTTACACCAATCGGGCATCGAAAATGTCGTTGCCTCTTCGGGCACTGTCACTTACAGAAGGTCAAATCGCTTTGATTAAACGCTATACTCCCAACATTAAAATTTTGTACGACGGCGATGCGGCAGGCATCAAAGCAGCTTTAAGGGGGCTAGATTTGGTTTTAGAACAGGATATGAATGTAAAAATCTGCTCGCTACCGGACGGAGAAGACCCTGATTCCTATATGCAAAAGATAGGGGCTACAGCGTTTGAAGCCTATACCAAACAGGAGGCAAAGGATTTTATTTTATTTAAGACAGACTTATTATTAAAAGAGGCAGCAGTTGATCCCGTTAAAAAAACGGAATTGATCCGCGATATTGTCCAGAGCATTTCCAAGATTCCCGATCCCATTAAACGCTCCCTGTATATCAAGCAATGCGCTCAATTAATGGAAGTAGAAGAGGACATTCTGATTGCAGAATCCAATAAAATTATCGCACAAGTCATTAAAAAAAAGCAGCAAAAAGCCTTTTTTAATCAAAGCAATAACCCCGCTCCGTTTTCCGACTCTGGACAACCCATGCCTGAAATCACTATTCCAGGCGAAAAAAGCGCCATCCCATTGAAGGCGATGAATTTCAGGAAAAAGACATCATTCGCATTTTGATTAGTGCTGGCTCAAAAATTTTTGACAAGGAAGAAGGAATCAGCGTGGCAGAATACATTTTGAGCAATATCGAAGACGTACTGGACAATTTCGATGATTCTACCTATGGCGCAATTGCCAAAGAATATCATCAAAATCTGCTCAAAAAGAAGAAAATTGACACCAAATATTTTCTGACCCATAAAGACGAAAAAATCCGCCAGATTGCTACGGATTCGCTATCTTCTCCCTACGAATACAGTTCGGGTTGGAAAGAACGCTATGACCATCCGCTACAAACCCAAAAAATCCCCGAGGAAAACTTTACGAAAGACAGCATTTATTCCCTTCTTCGCTTTAAATTCAAAAAAATTATCAAAATGTGTGAAGAGAATCAACGACAAATAGGCGAATTGCAAAAAAAAGGCCATTCCAATAAATTGATGAAATTGATTAAAAAACAGCAAAAATTATTGGCGATCCGAAATGAAATGGCTGCACAGATGAATACCGTAGTTATTAAATAGATTGTATATAAATAGACCTTGTTACTCTTTGTAAAATGCGGATATGAAATTTAAATTTTGTTGATAGTTTACGGCAAAAAAGTAACCCACCTGCCTGGTAAAAGCAATGGGTCACAGATTGTACAATAGTGTTCCCGTGTGTAGGGGGTAATGTTTAATCTTTGCTTCTTAATTGTTAGAGAAGCTTTGTTCTAAACTTTCGTGTTCTCAAAAGCATGGGCATTCGAAGGGATATGATCCATGTTTTTTTGTTCGTTTCTCAATGAAAGGATTCTTTTAATCCTCCACGTGCATTCATCCTATGAGGACTGTTAGCTTGTTAATTCCGTATTACAAAGTTGTTTTAAAAAGTTTCTGAGGCAGTGGCATTAGCATTTTCAATCAGTTGGTTATCAGTAGATTGCATCGTATCAAATGCCGTTTTTTCTGCATTTAAAGAAGAAGGCGTTAGCCAAAATTTATTCACCTGCTTGTTTTCTACCGGAGAAGATTTAGCGTACTGAAAAAAAGGATTACTCATCACGATAAACCCAAAGAGACTAAAGAAAATGAGTAAAAAGGAGCCGATTTTTTCCCGTCTTTCCTTTGTTTTAGAATTAGGGAAATTGAGATGCGTTAGTGAATCGAGAGGGTCGATTTGCTTCATCGGGAAATTTGTTGAAATAAGTTAAAAGTTTGTTGTAATTGGTCGTTCAAATAGTGCTATGTAGTCCGTTTTATTCTCCACCTTTATTGGTTCAGCATAGTGGATGTGGCCAATAAAAAGTGCCAGCATTTAATACCTCTTGGGCTAACACTGGGTAAAATGCCTCTTTTTAATACAAAAACTTTCAATTTACAATTCTGGATATTTCATTTATCAAAATCAAAAATCAAGCCAACGTATTATTTTTTTCAATAAATTATGAAAATACAAGCAGACAAGTAATTATCAGATGCGATATTTTCACCTTGAATGGAGAAGACTTGTAACGCAATCCTGCTTTCAACAGGTCTAAAACTATTGTACAAGCGATCACGAAACTTAATCCAAAGATTAGCCCTTATAAAAAACAATGTGGTTTTTGGAAAAAATGAAGTGTATAGGGATAAAACTACCTAAAAAGATAACAACTGAGTGTGTGTGATTTGGAAGAAGAAGAATAAGATGAATTTAAAGTACCTTTGAAAAATAC
>CBDCUO010000041.1:0-25000 GCA_965222705.1 Saprospiraceae bacterium
ATTATAAACCAAGGGGTCCCTGTCGGCTGGTCCATCCCAAAGGGGAAGTGGAGCATAATCTGTTGGGTATTTACTCACAGGCCAGTAAATATTTTTCGTAATCATCGCTTTTGAAGGAGCCACTGGGATGTTTTTTCTTCCTGTTTTATACAAACTGTCTAGGGCTGGCATATGCCCTAATCTCTTCCCCAAAATCCAGTCAGCAGCTTCTTTATTGTAAAAGGTACTGGGAATCAACAGTAACGCAGTGTAAAAGAACATATTTCCATTTTCAAAGCATTCACTTTTAGGAAAGGGAGACGGATAGGGGGGCTTTTCCGAGCCTAGCACGGGCATGATTGGATTTTTTATAATGGTATCTTTAGTGGGTAAGACCTTTCCAATTGGATACCAGGTCTGCCAAATTCTTTTCCACCCTTCTGTCGGCTGGTTTAAACCGGCAAATAAGCTCCAACCGTGGCTCCTTATAGCTGCATTATCGTTGTTTCGACCCAATTATTAATTGCACTTTTTTTCTCTGGATAGTCGAAGCCGGAAGGGAAAGGTTGGTAAGTTTGTTCTGCTTGATCAGACTGTTTAATCGTTGGATTTTTTGTACATTTTAAAAGGAAAAAAAAAAGGAGTAATAAAGCTGAGACTAATAAAAAGGCTTGGTTTTTCATCATTCAGAGGTTTTCAGTGAAATAGAATGTAACATCTTTCAACCAAGGGTACTCATTAATTCTGATAATTTTTATTTTGAAATAATTATTTACTTTTAGGCTTACTTATTTTTTATGCTGTCATTCAAATCTCGAAAAACAGTTTCTCTTAATGGATCATTTGCATTTAAAATTCCATAAAAATTTATTATTAAGAACCCCTTTATTGGCTCAAAAAAATGGGCTTACAGAAAAAGAATTGAAGGATTATTTACAGCGACCGGAGGTTTCAGAAGCAATTTTTTTAGCGTCTCCTTATTTATGTACTCAAATCCAACCCTATATCAACGACGAGGTTTTAAAGGACCAAGATAGGTTAGTCAGAGCCTATTATAGTTATCTAATAAGAATGATGAATCGGCCAACGCCCTTTGGCAAGTTTGCCGGTTTTTCAAAGGCAGCATGGGGGAAAGCGACTATGCTCAATTTTGGAATTGGTAAGCTTAAAGAAACGGTCTTTTTGCATTCCAGGCTATTGCACAAAGTAGTGCGTCAATTAGAAAAGAAACCAGCAATTAGATTTAAATTACGATATTATCCAAATTCCAGCATTAGCTGGAAAAAAGAGCGAATTACTTACATTTTTCAAGAATATCGAGCATTGGACAAATTGCCTGTTTTGAACCATGCTCCGCTAAGTAAACCTTTGAGGTTTGTATTGGAAAAAGCGAGTACAGGAATAACATTAGCCGAACTAATTCAATCCCTACTGGATTTTGATAAGGACTTGGGAGAGGATGATGTAATGGAATATTTAGAGGAAATAATTAATGCCCAAATTCTGATTAGCGAACTGGAACCTAACATAACAGGAGGCCGCTATCTTGATCGAATAATAGCAACCCTCGAAAAAATTAGTTGTAATAACAAAGTAACTCTCCCCATTGTGGGTATCTTAAAAAAAATCAGAGCAGACCTAGCTTCTTTAAGCAAAGAGAATTCAAAAACCTATGATCAAATTACTGCCCAATTAAAGGCTATAATTAAAGGGGTTGATCCCAATAAAGTTTTTATTGCACATATTGAAAAATTAAGTACTTCTAAATTGGTACTGGATGACAATATTCAGCAGGAATTGATTGATTGCATTCAATTCCTTGAAAAAATTTACCCTGGTCGGAAAAATGAAGCATTGAATACTTTTCTTGAAAAATTTTATCAACGATATGAAACTCGGGAAGTCCCAATACTGGAGGCCTTAGACCCTGAGCGCGGGTTGGGTTATCCTATTGGGGAGGGAGTTGTCGCCAACTCTTTCTTGAAAGATATTTCCTTTCTTGAAAATGCACCCAATAAAAGAGAAATTCAATGGGATTCCCTGACAAAAAAATTGTTTCAACTACTCAATAAGTACCATTCTAAACAGGTTGATAAAATTGATCTATTTGAAGAAGCTAATTTCCAGGATTTCACAGTTTATAATAATAAGCCGTTTCCCGCTTCTTTTGATGCTGTATTCAGTATTATCGGTATGAAAAATGAACACCCCGAAATTGTATTTCACTTTGCCGGG
The DNA here is from genome assembly GCA_965222705.1 of Saprospiraceae bacterium. Classification (GTDB taxonomy): domain Bacteria; phylum Bacteroidota; class Bacteroidia; order Chitinophagales; family Saprospiraceae; genus JAFMDF01. The sequence continues at coordinate 2,215 of CBDCUO010000041.1, forward strand.
GGATCTTCAGGGGTTAATCTTTTTACCAGATTTGGCAAGTTTTGACCCGGAAATTGCTAAATGGCTAAAGGAAGTAACGGATTATGAGCAAGAACAAATAGGCAAGGATAAAATTCTTGCCGAAATCATCCATATACCCGATATTTTATCTGGTAACTTGCTTGCCCGGCCAAATTTGCGCAACTATGAAATACCTTATTTAGCAAAATCAAATTTGCTTCCAACAAACCAAATAAAACTAGATGATCTATTGGTTTCTGTGAGTCTTTCAGAAAATCGCCTAATTTTGAGATCGAGAAAACTTCAAAAGGAGATTGTCCCAATATTAAGCAACGTTCATAATTATAAAATAAGTGCGCACCCTATTTATGGATTCTTAGCTGCTTTACAGTTCCAACATTATCAGGATAGGGTACAATTTGATTGGGGCCCACTCAAGCACTTTTATCAAGTCTTTCCAAGGATTTATTATAAAAATATGATCATTTCCAGAGCTACCTGGCATTTAAATAAGCCTGATTTTGAAAAATTGAACCAACTACAACAACTGGAAACATGGAAAGATAAATGGAGATTGCCCGACCAGTTTTTATTGGCAGAAAGAGACAATGAAATGCTGATAGATTTTAAAAACACATTATCTAAAAAGGGGTTTTTGAAATTAATTAAAAATAAAAAAAAGATAACCTTAAAAGAGTTTATTTTTGATCCAAAGACCTGTCCTATTCGAGACGTACATGGAAAGGCTTATACGAATGAATTTGTTGCCATCATACTTAATGAAGATAAGCCCAAAGCTAATCGAGAGCGACTGTTTTTTAGACCTACATTGCCCCATTCAAAAATCATAAGAGAATTTAATTTCGGCTCGGAATGGCTATATTATAAAATCTATTGCGGAGTAGAATTTGCCGACACGTTGTTAAGTAATCATATTGGCACTGTCCTACAAAAAAATCAACAATTGGGAGTGCTAGATAAATGGTTTTTTATTAGATATAGCGACCCTGATTTTCACCTTAGACTTAGGGCTTCATTTCAAGGAACTTTCTTATTTAGGTGCTTTTTTAATAGAATTAACAAATGTCTTACAAAGCCCTTTAGAGGAAAAACTGATCTGGAAAATCCAAACGGACACCTATCAAAGAGAGCTGGAGCGGTATGGGTTCGAAACCATTGAGCTAGCGGAAGACTTTTTTTATTATGACAGTCTGATTGTTCTAAAAATTATTAAAACAATTCAGAAAGAAAAAAATGATGACATTAGGTGGCAATTCGCCTTGCTTTCTATAGATTATTATCTGGACAATTTTGGGTTTTCTATGCAAGAAAAGCAACAATTTGCCGCTTTTATGAAAAGACGTTTAGAAGAACAATTTGGTTTAACTAATAAACCTTACCAAAAAATGTTGAACCGCAAATACCGTTCTCATCGAAATGAAATAAATCAACTCTTCGAGTCTAAACATCCAATTCGTATTCAGATTTTACCAATTTTGCAAGAAAGGCAAAAAAAACTGGATTCCACCCTAAAGAAGTGGTTGAATTATTTTGATGTCAAAGATGAAAAGAATAGAAAACTTGGTTTTGACTTGATTTTACCTAGCTTATTGCATATGCACCTTAATCGTCTTTTTAAGAACCAACAACTTTATAATGAATTTGTCATTTATTATTTGTTGGACAAGCACTATACCTCTTTTATTGCGAGGAGGAAAAAAGCGATGTAGTACAATATTTTATCATAAGAAACAGCTATGCAATTTTTTAATAAAATAAAGAAACAGATCCAGCAAATGACCGAATGGAATCGTTTTGTAAAAGGTGTAAGACCAATGCATGATTTTGCAGCGAAAGCTTCTCCTTCCAAGCCAGATTATTCTAATTTGTTCAATTGGTTTGCTCATCCACAAATTGAGTCAAAAGTGCATTTTACTCCTGAAGGAGTTGAAGGGGCTGATGCCTGGAAAGCAGGAGAGGTGGATGTTTTTTTATTTATCCAACGCTAAATTTTAGCAAGTTGTATTGGAATGCACCTTTGGACCATGCCAGTACCAATGAGTTGGTTAGTGAGATGATTATGACTGGACAGGCCTCCGTTTATAATACTTGCTGTCGCATTTTTTCACCCAAATACCGGCAAGCGACTTTTTATTCCTTTTTAGGAGCGGGAAATAATGGTAGAAAAGCGTTAGAATTAGCCTTTGAGGATTGTTTGCAGGCATTTGACTATTATTTGAAAAATTTTAATCAAGGCCGCCCTTTCTTTTTAGCTGGACATAGTCAGGGGGCATTGCATATTATGCGTTTGATAGATGAACGCATTGAAGGGACTGAACTTGCTCGAAAAATGGTAGCGGCCTATCCGATAGGATTTTGGTTTCCAGAAGATAAATTTGGCACTACTTTAAAGACAATCAAGCCTGCTGAATCAGCTAGTGATACTAATTGTATCATTGCTTGGGATACCTTCTTTGAAGGTGGCGGTCCAATCAGATTATTGGATCGGGCAGAAGTCGTCTATGGTGGAAATGGGCGGGCGAAATGGGTGCGACGAAGTAAAAAGAAACCTCTGGGAATTAACCCTTTAAGTTGGAATAGAGCCTTAGGCGTGATTGATGAAAGCGCTCATTTGGGAGCTGTTCATTTAACGCTGGATGCCGATAAAAAGCCAGACTGGGCGGGCTTTTTATCAGAAGAAACTTTAGGCATTAATTGTATAGGGTTGTCCAAGCCTTACAAGGCGGAATGTTCGGCAAGGCTCGGCAAAGATGGTTTTTTATATGTATCTAGTCCCAAGCATTGGGCCTTTAAGAATATGCTCTTACCCGGCGGGAATTTGCACTTGTTTGATTATGCCTTATTTTATATGAATTTAGGAGAAAATGTACAAACGAGATGGAAGGCATTTTCTGGAAAACTTTGAACTATAAATCGTGAATGATGCTAATAGACAAAATCAAGTGCCTCGCTAAAGAATACTATAAAGAAATCGTACAAATCAGGCGACATCTGCACCAATACCCAGAATTGTCATTTGAAGAAATAGAAACAAGCAGATTTATTGCTCAAAAATTAGAGAATTTTGGCATTTCACACGAACATGGCGTGGCGGGCAATGGAGTAGTTGGCTTGATTAAAGGCAAAAACCCCAGCAATAGAGTACTTGCCTTACGTGGGGATATGGATGCCTTACCCATAAAGGAAGAAAATAATATTCCTTATAAGTCTAAAAAAGAGGGCATTATGCACGCTTGTGGGCACGATGTACATACTGCCTCGCTACTGGGAACCGCCAAAATTTTAAACCAGCTAAAGGACCAATTTGAAGGAACCATAAAGCTAATTTTTCAACCTGGCGAAGAAAGGCTGCCCGGAGGGGCTTCGATGATGATTAAAGAAGGAGTGCTGAAAAATCCGACTCCAGCGAGTATTTTTGGGCAACATGTACATCCGCCTTTAGAAACAGGAAAGATAGGTTTTAAACCTGGAATGTATATGGCTTCTGCAGATGAAATTTTTGTGACCATTGTCGGTAGCGGCGGCCATGGAGCTTTGCCGCAGACTTGCATTGATCCTATTTTGATCGCCTCCAGTATTATTATTGCCTTGCAGCAACTGGTGAGTCGTCATGCTGATCCGACAATCCCTACTGTACTTACTTTTGGAAAAATAAATTCTACAGGTGGGACGACCAATGTCATTCCTGACGAAGTAAAAATGATGGGTACTTTTCGAACCATGAACGAAGAATGGCGGAAAGAAGCACACAAAAAGATGATTAGAATGGCGGAAGGCATAGCGGAAGCAATGGGCGGAAGATGCGACTTTGAAGTCCGAAAAGGCTATCCCTTTTTGGTCAATAATGAAGCCCTAACACTAAGAGCCAAAGCCGTTGCACAAGCCTATCTCGGAAAGGAAAATGTCGTTGACTTGCCCATTCGGATGACCGCCGAAGATTTTTCCTATTATTCACAAGAAATTCCCGCTTGTTTTTATAGACTAGGTACTGGGAATAAAAAACGGGGCATTACTTCCAATGTGCATACGCCCACTTTTGACATAGATGAGGATGCTTTGGAGCTAAGTATTGGTTTGATGGCTTGGCTGGCAGTCTGTGAACTGCAGAGAGGCTGTTGATTCTCTAATTTTTACTTACGATAAAAAACAAAATTATGCAGACAAGACGAAAATACTGGGGTTGGGGCTATGAGTCAGCAAATATTGATGCCGCAATTATAGCACAGACTAGAGCTATGCTACAAACACTGTTTCAAGTTAAAAAATTGGAAAATATCCAACCAATTCCTTTAGAAAAACTAACGATAAGACCTTCTAGGTTTCAATTGCCTATTTCTTTTCATCGTTATTGCTCCAACACCAACGCCGATCGAGCAGCCCACAGCTATGGTAAATCTTTTCGGGACGTGTGGCGGGGCTTGCATGGTTATTTTGATAACCCCCCGGACTATGTTGCTTTTCCCAAAACGGAAAAAGAAATACAAAACTTAATGGATTTTGCCAGTACTGAGGGTATTTCTTTGATTCCTTTTGGCGGAGGGAGTAGTGTCACGGGTGGTGTGGAGCCAACAAAATCAACTGATTATCAGGGTGTTGTAACTGTTAATATGAAATATTTTAATAAAATATTAACGATTGACAAAATTTCTCGTGCAGCACATATTCAATCAGGAATCTTTGGACCAGCCCTGGAATCGGGTTTGAAAAAACATGGATTGACCCTTCGTCATTTTCCACAAAGTTTTGAATTTTCAACACTGGGCGGCTGGATTGCAACTCGTTCGGGAGGGCATTTTGCTACCCTTTATACCCATATTGACGAATTTGTGCAAGGCATAAGAATGGTTACGCCACAAGGCATTATGGAGAGTCGCCGGCTTCCAGGCCATGGCGCAGGGCCGAGTGAAGAGCGACTAGTGACTGGCTCAGAAGGCATTTTGGGGATTATTACCTCGGCCTGGATGCGCTTACAGGATATTCCGAAATTTAAATTGACCAAAGCTGTAAAATTTGCTCGATTTAGCGAGGCTGTTGAAGCGACCAGGTTATTAGCGCAAAGCGGATTGAATCCTTCCAACGCCCGTCTGGTGGATCCTATGGAAGCGGTTTCTAATGGACTGGGCGATGGTACTTCTACCATGGTCATCGTGGGCTTTGAATCGCACCATCACCCCGTTAACCATTGGATGAAATTAGCCTTGGAAATCTGTAAAGAACAAGGAGGACAATGGGAGGAAAGAAAAACTGAAAATAGTAGAAGTGAAAAAGCAGATGCTTGGAAAAATGCTTTTCTAAAAGCCCCTTATTTGCGGGATGAATTGATGAAGTCTGGGTTTATTTTAGAAACTTTTGAAACTGCTATTACCTGGGATCAATTTTCCATTTTTCATAAAAAAGTAAAAAAAGCTACTCAAGAAGCGGTCAATAAGCATTGTGGACCTGGAACGGTAACCTGCCGTTTCACTCATCTATATCCCGATGGCCCAGCTCCCTATTATACGGTCATTGCTAAGGGCGAATCAGGTAAACAATTGGCGCAGTGGGAGGCTATTAAAATAGCTGCTTCTACCGCTATCATTGAAAATGGCGGAACGATTACACACCACCATGCAGTTGGAAAAGACCATCAACCTTATTATGCACGACAGCAATCCAAGGTATTTGGCAAAGCATTGCGATCTATTAAACGAGAATTGGACCCCCAATGGATTTTGAATCCAGAGGTACTGATTCCTGTCGCTCCCAGGGTTTAAAAATTGCCTCCTTTGACAAACTGGATAGAATAAAGCGATTTAAAACCAAGAAATATTCCAACATTTTGTTATGTGGTATATTTGTACCGTTTGTTCTATAGAAACCAGGGTTTTTATTCCTCTTGCACTGTTTTATAAAAAAGATGAAATTGATTTTTTTCTAAATCCCTTTAGTTTTCCTACCTTTAAGGATCGAGGGAGAGGCATGCTGTCTTATGTGACTTTTCAACAAAACCATTAATAATGAAAAAGAGAATCGCTTATTTTTTATTGCTTATCTGTTTGATTTATAACAATGATCATTCGTTCGCTCAAGCGGATGAAATTTTTCAAAAACTGGAAGCAATTGCCATTATTGAACAAAAAATAATGATGCCTATGCGCGATGGTATTCGACTGGCAACGGATATTTATCGCCCAAAGACAGAAGAAAAGGTACCTATCATTTTTTCTAAAACACCTTATAACTTTAATTCTTGGGGGGATGGAGAACGCCAAACTCGTACTGTCCAAAGAGCCTACGAAGCAGTTAAAAGAGGCTATGCTTATGTCGTGCAAAATGAGCGTGGCCGCTACTTTTCAGAGGGAGAATGGGATATTTTAGGCGTACCGACAACAGATGGCTATGATGCCTTTACCTGGATGAAAAACCAGCCTTGGTCGAATGGAAAAGTGGGCACTTTTGGTTGTTCTTCTACTGCCGAATGGCAAATGGCAGTAGCTGCCTTAGATCACCCTTCCCATGCGGCAATGGTACCGCAGGGCTATGGTGCAGGCGTGGGCAGAGTAGGGGATTATTATGAGCAGGGCAACTGGTATCGTGGCGGCGCGCAGCAAATGCTATTTACTGCTTGGTTGTATGGAGTAGAACACGATAAATTCAAGCCGCGAATTCCAGCGGGTGCTACTCAAAAAGACCTAATACGCGTCTCTCGTTTCTACGACCTAGCACCAGAGAATCCACAGGTTGATATGTCGAAGGCATTGAGGCATTTGCCTGTTACAGATATTTTAAAAAATGTAAATGGAAAGTCAGAAATCTATGATAAAATGATTTTGCGAAAGCCCAGTGACCCCGATTGGTACGAGGGCGGTCTATATCACGATGATATGGATTTTGGCGTGCCGAGCTTTTGGTTTGCTTCCTGGTATGATGTTTCAATTAGTCCCAATTTGGCTTTATTTAACCATGTTCGGAAAAATGCCAAAGATCCCAAAATTAGAGAGAATCAATATATGGTCATTGCTCCTACTTTACATTGCCGGTACACCAGAGCTACCGAAAACACTATCGTGGGGGAACGCAGCGTAGGCGATGCGCGCCTAAACTACAGTGAACAAATTTATGCTTGGTTTGACCTTTGGTTAAAAGGAGAGGAGAATGATTTTAAAGAGAAAACACCTAGAGTTCAATACTATACGATGGGTAGTAATAAGTGGCAATCTGCTGAGAATTGGCCTCCAAAAACGGCTAAAATGACAACTTTTTACCTAAGTAGTGGAGGAAGAGCTAATAGTCTATACGGCGATGGAAAATTAAGTACAACCCAACCAGGCGAAGAAAACCAACCGGATGGATTTACTTATAACCCGATGAATCCCGTGCCATCCCATGGCGGTAATGTTTGCTGTACGGGTAATGCAGTCGAAGGGGGTGCTTTTGACCAACAAGCAATGGAAACGCGTCATGATATTTTGGTTTATTCTACCGATCCGCTAGAAGAGGGTATAGAAATCACCGGATTTATCGAATCAACGCTTTACGTTTCCTCTGACGTAAAAGATACAGATTTCACTATAAAGCTAATTGATGTATATCCCGATGGTCGAGCTTATAATCTGGATGAAACGATCCAACGGGTGCGATATAGAGAAGGATATGACAAGGAAGTATTTATGGAAAAAGACAAAGTGTACAAAGTGGATTTGACTCCAATGGCCACCAGTAATTACTTTGAAGAAGGACACCAGATTCGAATAGAAATTTCTAGTAGCAACTTTCCTCGTTTTACCCGAAATCTGAATACAGGGGGCAATAATTTTGATGAAAAAGAAGGTATCATAGCGCATAATAAAGTCCATCATTCTGCTGCTTATCCATCTCAGGTTAGGTTACCCATTGTTTCAGATAATAATCAGAGCCTGATTGATGCAAGCCTGAGAGGAAAAGAGTAAACAAAGTAGAGAGAGGATTGTTGAAATCATAGAATATGAAAAAACATAGTTTAATACAACAAATAGGCATTTTATAATAGAGTAGATATTAAGACCATGTGGACATTTTTCTACTTTATCTTTAAAATATTTTTGCTTCTTTCTCTGCCTTTTATCTGTTTTATTAGAGGAGCGGTTTATTTGTATGAATACCAGAATTATGACTCCTGGCCGGCGCTACTTGGAGGTGGAATGTTCGCCGTTTTTTTATTGTTGATATATATGATTTTTTTTTATGGGCGCTTGACCGGAGAAGTGGGCAGCTTCAAAAGGAAATTGGTTCTTGCCCTTATTTTGGTACTGGGTTATGGCGTGCATGCGTTATTTTTTTTATCAGATGCCAACGTTAAGCACAAGGACGTACAGAAGGAATTTACTAGCTTGCATCCCATTTTAAGGCTTAGCATTAGTACGATTATTTATCTGGATAAGGACTTGATCTTGACCGATGCCAATCGCTTGCCAGAAGATTACAAAAAAATGGGATTGAAATCAAAAAAACACTCTTTGCACTATCGACAGAGTGATGGCTATGTCCATGCCTTCGATGTCCGTACCAAAAACAGAAGTTTTGTTCGAAATATCTTATTGCGATTTTATTTTAGAGCAATGGGCTTTAATACGCTTCGGCATGGCGGCACAGGGGATCATTTGCATGTATCCTTAAAAAGTAGAGACCGTCCCTGGGCTATTTGAAAAGTTTTACGACATTAATCCTTTAAAAATTCCGTTTTATCTAGTATATTATGAAGTTTGAAGGGAAATTACTTCTTTTGAGTAAACTTTTTCATTCATGAAAAACAAAAATGTAGCAGGTACACTGGCTTTATTATTTGGGATATTTGGTGTCCATCGTTTTTATTTGGGGCAACGAGGAAAAGGTGTCATGATGATTGCATTGTTTTTTGTGATGTTTGTCGCCACAGTGGAGGAAAATGCCCCTTTCGTGATGGTTCCAGCATTGATTGCTTTTATTGATGCCATTTTGTTTTATGTAATGCCAAAAGAGGATTTTGACGAACGATACAATTATAATCGGAAGAAATCATATTGGGAGCAGCGAAGAGAAAGAAGAAAAGAAAGACAAAATTACCGCAAGATGCCCAGACGGGAAGCCTCTGCTGTAAAATACCCTAACCCGTTCAAAGTCAGTGGGTTAACTAAGTACAAAGATTATGATTATGAAGGGGCAATTGAGGATTTTCAAAAGGCCTTAGGGATTAACTATAAAGACCCTGCTGTACACTTTAACCTAGCCTGCTGTTATTCTATTAATGAACAGACGGAACAATCTTTTTTCCATTTAGACAAAGCGGTGGAATATGGATTCGAAGATTTTGACCGGATTCACAGCCATGATGCTCTAGCATTTGTTCGAACTACAGATGATTTTGATGATTTTGTAGAAAACAAGTACCGAATGGTTGCCAAACTGGAAGCTCCCAAAGAAGATATACTAAGCACACCTGCTCCTTTATTGGAAAAAGATATTTTAGAAAAAATTGCCAGTCTGGGAGAATTAAGAGATAAAGGTTTTTTGACGGAAGAAGAATTTAGTTTACAAAAAAAGCGTCTATTGGAAAAAAAATAACCTAGACAATTACTTTTTCCGCCTGCTGACCTAATTCCTTTAAAAATAAGCCTCGAACCCAGGCAATATTTTCATCCAAATCGGCTACATCCCAATCCGCTGTGGATATTGGTGCCAATACTTTTACTTCGATAGCTGTGGGTTGAAACACACTGGAACCTCTTGGCATAGCATCATGCGCGTTTCTAATCACAATTGGTATGAGTGGAACATTTGCCTGCATTGCCAAGTGGAAGCCCCCTTTTTTAAATTGCCCCAAAGTGTAATTATAGCTACGAGTACCTTCTGGAAAGATAATTATGGAGGTTCCATTTTTTAATGCATCTACTGCTGGTTTTAAAGCTTCAATAGCCTTATCTCTGTTCTTTCGATCGAGGAAAATTACGCCGGATGCCATCATTAGTTGACCGATGATTGGCATGTTTTGAAGTTCTTTTTTGGCTATTCCCACGGCATCTTTTCTTATCAGTTTGGCAGCAATAAACATATCTACGCTACTCTGATGATTGAGTATAAAAACAGCCGGTCGGCGCAGCCATAAATTCTCTTCTCCTTTTATTACCAGTCGAATTCCTGCCATTTTGGTCACCAAGTCGCCCACAGAAGCCATCATTGAGTTCACTCCTTCCCTCCAGGACATAGTTAGGGTTCCAGAAGTAATCCCCGATAAAACTGCGGGAATCAAACTACCCAATGCTAAGGTTGTACGGAAAATGTTGGATAAATTGTAGCGTTGATCGTCATTAAAGCGATAAACAGGCCAGCCGTTTTCAAAGGCTAACGCAGATAGTTTGGTGTCTGGGTTAAGCGGTCGCGGATTGCCAACGATTTCCAACAAAGGTAAATCTTCTGCGCTATCTGTGTAGAAATAGCTTTTGCTTAAATCAAGATCAAATTGTTTGGTCAACTTCCTAGCAGCATGGGCTTTTCCTTCTCCCCAGCAAGCAGGCTCGATGATGTTTCCGGTAAATTTTCCTTTTTTCACTTCCATTCGGGTACACATTACGTGCTGAATAGATAAATCACGCGCTATAGGGTCAACTTGGTAAGGTGTAGCAGCAGAAATGATGGCTACAGTATGCCCTTTAGCGATATGAGCTTCTACCAATGCTCTGGATTCCGGATAAATAGCTTCTGCTAAATGCTTAAGATATACCTCTTCTCCCATTTCGATGAATACCTGTTCATCGATACCTTTAATTCCTTTTGCACCAATCGCAGCTAAGCCAGCGAAATTACCGTCTCCCGTTGCATAGACCAATACGCCTGCAAATTGAGCTACCAGTTCTTTCGCAGTGATCTTACCACTTAGTAACCTGGATTGGAAGAATTCCTTGGCAGAAAATCCTTTAATAAGTGTTCTATCCAAATCGAAGAAGGCCCCGATATGCGCACCCATTTCTCCATGTACAATTTCTTCGGTAATGCGTTCCGTTTTTGAACCGGGAACGATGGTTCTACTAATGGGGACAGTTGGAAATATTTCTGCTGGTTTAGCAAGGGTTATTCCCTGCAAAGTATTGAGGCGGGCAGCAACTTCGTCTAGTTGCTCGATAAATTGCTGCAAGTTTTCTTTGGAGAAATTACTTGTATTAGGGATTAATTGGTTATTTTTTGCCAGACGGATACCGTTCAGTAAAAATGGCTTAGAAACGGACTCTATGCGCTGAATGCGACCTTGCCAATGCATTTCTTCCCCTAAAAGCATACAGGATTTAAGAAAATTTTCTTCTGTAAAGGTTTTTGAAGCATCCCAGTTTTGCAATCCATAAGCGACCACTCGATAGGCTTCAATGTAAGTAGCTAGAACAACTGGACTAATTAATACTTTTTGGCTTTCCAGCAAGCCCAGAATATTTGTTCGCTTGTTTTCGATGATTTGCTCCCAGTTTTTATCTAGGTACACTAAGTTGGCTTCAATTTCATCGGTAAATTGTGCTTTATTAGAATAAAAAAATTCAAATTTGAACAAATCTCTCAATTCCATTATCTCTGACCAAAAAGCCAACATTCTATCCTTTTTGGAGGTGTTGGTAATTTTGAGCAGTGCCAATTCAATAAATGCCCTATGATACAAATGGTGTACGGCCATGTTGGCATAATAGGTCGCTTGCAAATAATTTTCGGGGACGATGGTATATTTTAAAGAAACATGCTCTCCCTTTAGGGTTAAGAGATTGGCTTGGCTCAATAGATTTATGGCTGCTTGTACGCTTTCGCCTATGGGTTTTCCTCTATCTACCAGCGCATCCGATTTATGACTTTCGATCAATTGCATTAAATCCACCAAGTCGCTTTCCAATGCGCGCTTGGTCAGGGCGAATTTGCTCAGTAAAGCAACACAAATAAAAGAAGTGGTTGTAATCGGTGTAATTTGATTGATTCGATGCACCAATTCAAATGCAAAACGAGGGAGCGTATCTTTCGTATAGGGAGCTTTCCCATTTGTTGGAATAGGTACGGTATGATTGCCATCCGCTTTTACTGGTTCGCCAAATCGGATAGAAATTTGCCCAAATTTCCCACCCAGTTTTTGGATATATTCTAAAAACCAGCCCAGGCTTTCCGGGCTTTTAGCTTTTCCCCTCATTTCTCGAGCCATTTCTTTTACATCTGGAATCAAGTCATACACAATGGATACAGGTACATATTTGACTTCGTGACGAGCATCTTCTTCGGCTTCTCTAATATATTTTAAAATACCCATTTTGGGCCAAACTAGCTTCCCTGTGCGAGAACGCGTGCCTTCGATCGCCCACATAAAGTGGGCCCTTTCATCTAATAGCCAGGCGATAAAATGCCGCAAAGTAGCCTTATAAATGAGATTATCCTTAAAAGAACGTCGGATGAAGATGGCACCACTTTGTCTACCAAATTGCCCCAGACCCAGAAAATCCATATTAATCCCCGCAAAAGTGTAGGGTAGGGGAAGCCCATGCCGAGCCAACACTACACCCAAAACCAGCATATCAATATAGGTTTTATGGGTCATTACAAAGGCTACTGGATGCCGACGCACCAACTTTGCCAATTGCTTGATTTCAGTTGGATTGACATCAATGGTTCGATTATATCCCCTAGAGAGAATATATTGGGCACCTTGTACGGCCATAAGATTGGCAAAGGGTTGATGAGCAGTAAAAAGTTCTTTCAAATAAATGGCTGCTTCGGCATTTGCCTGCTCAATCGAATCGCCTTTTTGTTGAGCGATGTTTGCTAATTTTTCTGGAATTTGGAATCCTGTAAGATTTTTTCCATTTTCTAGGCCGGTTAGTTAAAAAATCCAATATAATAAAGGAATTCGGATTTTATTCCAAATAGTTAAAAAAAACTATTTAGAGCTGACAAGAGTATAGAATAAAATGGTTTAATCAATCAGGTGAAACAAATATCAATCGAAAAATTAAATAAACCTTTTTACAATTCGTAACATTTTTCAATTATATTGTGCCAGATTTCGACCCAAAATAAGCATAATAAAAATTACTGGCTTGAGGTTTGCAATTTAAAAAAGATACAACTCAAGTAATAGATGCAATATGAACAGACTTGACAATCAACGTACTTCCGATATTAAGAGACCTTCTTTTTTTTGGCTATTGACGGAAGTTGGCCGAGCAGCCACAGAAGCGAGTGCTTTCTTTCCCTTCAGCGTTTTTTTTCGAAACAAAAATAAAGGGGATAATCATCCTGTACTGGTCTTGCCTGGTTTTATGGCGAGTGATCTTTCTACTGGCCCATTGAGAAAATTTGTCAATAAACTCGGCTATAAAGCCATTGGATGGAACCTTGGTAGAAACAAAGCTGAGGTGGAGACACTAGAGATTTTGATTGATAAAGTAGAAAAAATTTATCAAAAATGTGGACGGAAAGTAAGTCTAATTGGCTGGAGTTTAGGGGGCGTTTATGCGAGGCAAATTGCCAAAGCCAGTCCCGATTTGATTCGCCAAGTGATAACACTTGGCTCCCCTTTTGGAGGCATTCAGGCTCCCAATAATGCTTCTTGGCTTTATAATTTGATTTCCGAAGGGAAAAGAGTGGTTGATCTCGATCCCGAATTACTGGCAGATTTGCCAAAACCAGCTCCCGTGCCCACGACTGCTATTTACTCAAAAGAAGACGGTATCGTTGCGTGGGAAACTTGTCTGGAGGCAGTGGAAGATGAATGGCATCAGAACATTCAAGTAAGAGGAAGCCACATTGGTTTGGGGATCAACCCAGCAGTGTTAAAAATTATAGCAGACCGATTACAGTATTCTTCAGAAGAATGGATTCCTTTTAAGCCAGCTAATTTAGTAGAAGACTTTTTATTTTTTCCTTCTTTTAAACCTCACAGATCCAAAATTGCCATTGCAAGAATTAGGAACGAATGGGCTTAATTATTTTATCCCATTATATTTTTAAAGCTTGCACTTGCGAGAAGTTTTTTCATGGACATTATTTTTTGAGGAATAAACCCTTCTTTTTGCAAAAATAATTCGTACCAATTGACATCCCACCATTGGCTATCTTTAAAACCTATTTTGCGATAGGTTCCCACTAACCTGAATCCCCTGTTTTTGTGAAAAGCAACGCTTTTAGGATTCGGTAAAGTGATGCCTGCCAGTGCATTGGCATAGCCCTGTAGCCGCAATAAGTCAAAGAGTCTAGCATACAAAGTAGTCGCAACTCCCCTGCGGTGAAAGTCTCTTTGCACATAGACCGAAACTTCCCGATTCCATTGATAAGCAATTCTTCCTCTATGTGGACTGGCATAGGCGTAGCCAATAATTTTTTCAGATTCTTCTGCCACCAACCAGGGTGATGCTGAAATATAATGCATCATTCTATCAGCAAATTCAGATACAGTAGGGACTTTAGTTTCAAAGCTGGTGGCCGTATGCTGAATATAAAAAGCGTAAATATCGAGGACTTCTTTTGCATCCTCTTTGTTTGCCAATCTTATTTTCATACTCAAAAACTTAAAAACTATTGAATTTCTGTTAATTTTAAAGCCTAAAAACTAAACATTTTTCTATGAAAAAAATAATCCTCCTCCTCAGCTTGCTTTTTTTGTTTCAGGGAGTAAAGGCAAAGGACACTTTACAACTGGCCACCGTACTGGACAGCATTAAAAAAATAATGGAGAAAAAACATATTCCAGGCTTATTGCTGACGATGGTGACAAAAGACTCCATACTATATGACAGTGGCTTGGGAATGGCGCATATTAAGGAGGAACGTAAAGTAGATGCCACCCAATTATTCAGAATGGGATCTATCACTAAAACCTTTGCAGCATTGGCTTTATTAAAACTCGAAGCGGCAGGACATTTTTCCCTAAGCGATAACCTCAAAGACATTGCGCCAGAAGTGCCTTTCAAAAATAAATGGGCAACCACGCATCCCGTTAAAATTATCCATCTATTGGAGCACACTACTGGTTTCGACGATATGCACTTAAAGGCAATTTACAATAAAGAGGACAAAGAGTTGCCAACCCTTGATATGGTCAACTTACACAAAGAATCCCTCGAAAGCCGTTGGAAACCAGGAACCCGAATGTCCTATTGCAATCCAGGCTATGTCGTTGCTGGTTATTTAATAGAAAAATTTAGTGGGCAATCTTATCACGACTATGTAAAGAAGCACCTGTTTGACCCGATTGGGATGAACCATTCCAACCTGGCATCCTTTCCAGAAGACAAATCAAAATATGTACAGGGCTATAAATATCAAGATAAAATCTTTGAAGAAGTGCCCTTTTATGCCATACAAGGCGGTATTGCTGGCACCCTGAATTCTTGCGGAGCAGATATGGCAAAATTTCTGCAATTTTTTCTGAATAGGGGTATGGTTGATAGCAATATAGTCATTCCTGCTCTTTGGATTAAGCGAATGGAAAAACCGGTAAGCACTTTAGCAGCCAAAAAAGGTCGAAAAACAGGCTATGGGCTGGCAAATTATGATAGCCAATACGACCAGCGTTTTCCCTTTCGAGGACATAACGGAGGGATTGACGGCTTTTCTTCAGTTTACAATTACAACACAGAATTGCAGGTAGGTTTTGCACTTTCCAATTCCGCCAACAGGGATATGTCGGGTATCGAGCAACTGATTATTGAGTATTTGACCCAGCACTTTACACCGCCTAAACCCGTAACGGGCGATTTAGATAAAGCCCTCGTCGAGCCATTTTTAGGATATTATCATTTTAAAAGTCCACGCAACCAAATCAATTACCCTTTTCAGCAATTTGGAGAGGGGTTTAAATTAATGCTGGAGCGGGATACCGTTTTTTCAAAAGGTCTATTTGGTGGCAAACCCAATCCACTCATTCCAGTCGAAGGAAACTTGTTCAGGAGAAAAGACTCCAATTCTGCCACCCATATTTTGACAGAAAATGAAGAGGGGACAAAAACCTACATCGCTAGAGGCTATTTTGAAAAGGAAAATGCTTTTAGTTTTTGGGCTAAACGCATTTGGTTTTTTGCTAGTGTAATCTTCGCCTTTACTTTTTCCCTTTTTGGTCTTATCTGGTTATTGATAAGAATTTTTGATAAGAAAAAATCGGGTGCAACAGGGGCAGTGACCAGTTTTTTCTTAAGCTCCCTAGGTGGAGTTGCGACCTTAATTGGACTAGGAATGATTGGAGGCAATTTGCCAAATGCTGCCAAAATTAGCCCAATTAATTTAATGATTTTTGTAGGCACTTTACTCTTTGGATTGGGAGCATTTATTGGCACATTTTTACTCCTCAAAAAAAGTCGCTCAATCAATAGCAATTTTCTTAAATATTATTTATTATTAGTCGCTATTAGTTTGGTATCTCTAAGCATTTATTTTGCCCAATATGGTATGCTTGGACTTCGATTGTGGGCTTATTAATTGAACGTATTTGCTGGTGGACCTATAATTCATTGATTTTTAAAGGCGTAGAAAAACCTTAACCGAGAACATGTACACTGAAATTCACTATCCAGTACATAAAATCCCTCCAGAATCGTTGGACGAATACCTAGCGAAAGGATGGTTTCGTATGGGGCAAACGATCTTTACCTGTTGGTTTTTATTTATGGAAAAGGGATTTTTTTCGGCAATATGGATAAGGCAAGATTTGAGAGATTTCAAATTTAAAAAACGAGCTAGAAAACTGCTTAATCGGAATGGCCGGTTATTTACTTATAAAATTGGCCCTGCCAAAATAGACTCTAAAAAAGAAATACTATTTCAGAGGCATCGGATTCGTTTTAAGGCAGGTGTACATCGAACCCTATATCAATCGCTAATGGGGGGTGCCAACTTCTCCATTTACGATACCCAACAAATAGAAGTTTATTTGGAAGGGCAATTAATTGCGGCTAGCTTTTTTGATATTGGAAAAAAGAGCATAGCCAGCATTAATGGCATTTTCGACCCCTATTACGACCAATACAGCCTTGGTTTTTATACTATGTTGCTGGAAATGCAATACGCTTTGGAGCAAGGCAAGCGGTATTATTATCCAGGTTATGTCGTGCCGGGCAATCCTCGATTCGACTATAAAGCTCGAATTGGAAATGTAGATTATTATAACTTTTACGAGCAGCAATGGCAACCCTATAATAAGCTAAATATTAGAGAAATTCCCTCTCATTTGCTTAGTGGAAAGCTAAGTATTCTTCGATACTATCTAGAAAAATATCCAATAAAAAGTGAAATTTTTTACTTCCCTCCCTATGAATCGGCAGGAGTG
Organism: Saprospiraceae bacterium; assembly: GCA_965222705.1. Lineage (GTDB taxonomy): Bacteria > Bacteroidota > Bacteroidia > Chitinophagales > Saprospiraceae > JAFMDF01. The sequence goes on from CBDCUO010000041.1 coordinate 19,508, forward strand.
GACCCGTTTTTAGAAGACCTGTTAAAGCACCCCATGTATTTGAAGATTTATTCTAGCAAGTTTCGACATTTTGAATTATTTGCAGTCTTTGACCTGGTAAAGCAACAATATCAACTGGGCATTTATTATAACTTAGATGATTTTTCGGACTGGGTTATTGGACAAAACGTATTGGCAAAAAGCGGCTCTTATACCTATAGTATCTATATGTTAGGAGAAGTCATTGCAGAAAGCAAGGAAGTCAAGCAGATTGCTCAAGCCGTTTACGAGTTTATTTATGGTTGAGCGATTGATCTTTCGTCCAATAGCCTTATTCTTAACGATAAATTAATATGTCAATAAAACATTCAATTTTAAATACCAGTAACTTTGCGAAAAATTTACGAAGAGAAAACTATTGATTTAAGAATGAATGACAATCCTCAAGTACTAGTAGTAGATGATGAATTAGATATTTTGGAATTTGTAAAGTATAATTTGCAAAAAGAAGGCTTTCGAGTAAGTACTGCGGGAAATGGGAAAGAAGCCATCCAAGAAGCTCGTAAGATAAAACCCGACTTGATCATATTGGATATTATGATGCCTGAAATGGACGGAGTCGAAGTTTGCCGTCAACTTCGAGCAGAAAAAACATTTGATAAAACAATTATTGCCTTTTTAACTGCCCGAGATGAGGACTATTCCCAAATTGCGGCATTAGATGTAGGGGGAGATGACTACATAACCAAGCCAATTCGCCCTAGGGTATTAATTAGTAGAGTTAATGCCTTACTGAGAAGGTCGGAGAGAAACTCAGAAGTGCCTACTGCAAATGTCATCCAAGTTGGGGATCTACTGATTGATAAAGAAAGAGTCATTGTCGAAAGGGGAGAAAACAGTATCGAACTAGCCAAAAAAGAATTTGAATTACTCTACTTGCTCGCCTCCAAGCCGGGAAAGGTATTTACCAGAGAAGAAATTTTTAATAAAATATGGGGAACAGATGTCATAGTAGGCAACCGAACCATTGACGTACATATCCGAAAGCTCCGCGAAAAAATTGGCAGCAATTATATCAAAACCATAAAGGGGATCGGGTACAAATTTGAATTTTAGATGAAGTCCCTTTACCTTTTTTTAATGATGCTCACCACTCAACCAATTATTAATTCCGCTTTGTTTAAAAATTTTACACCCCGACAAATAGCGATTTATTCCTCTCTATTTATAGTTGCTCTGAATGGAGCGGCAGTGATCCTTCTTATTCTATTGAAGTTTCTTCCTTTTTCCTGGTCCTTATTTCTGTTAGTAGGCTTTATAGGGCTTACAGCTTATTTTTGTATTTTGTATTATGTAAAAAAATATATTTATAGAAAAATCAAATTGATTTACAAAAATATTCATAGCTTTAAGTTGAAACCTGAAGAAAAGAAAAAAGACTTAAACGTAGATAGCGATATTATTCAGGAAGTAGAAAAAGAAGTAGCCGAGTGGGCACAAGAACAGCAAGCAGAGATCAATACCTTAAAAGAAATGGAAACTTATCGAAGGCAGTATTTAGGGAATGTTTCTCACGAATTAAAAACGCCCATTTTTAACATACAAGGATTTATTCACACTTTAATGGAAGGCGGGATTTATGATCCTGCTATTAATATGACTTATCTCAAAAGAGCTGCCAAAAATGTGGAGCGATTAAATACTATTGTGGAAGACCTGGAATCTATCAATAAATTGGAGTCTGGCCAGTTATTAATGGATTTTCAAGCAGTTAATTTGAAGGATTTGGTAGAGGAAGTATTTGATGATTTAGAGATTAAAGCGAAAAAAAGAGGAATAACCCTAATGTATAAAGAGGGGGCAGACCAAAACTTTAAAGTATTGGCAGACCGAGAAGGTATTAGACAGGTCTTAACCAATTTAATTGAAAACTCCATCAAATATGGAAACGAAAATGGAAAAACCAAAGTCGGTTTCTATGATATGGATTCCCGTATCCTAATAGAAATTGCAGACAGCGGCATTGGCATCGCTCCCGAACATTTAAACCATGTCTTTGATCGCTTTTATCGGGTAGACAAAAGTCGTTCCAGAGATATTGGCGGCTCGGGCCTAGGTCTCTCGATTGCCAAGCATATTATAGAGGCTCATAAACAAACCGTAAATGTGCGCAGTTCAAAAAATATGGGCTCTACCTTTGGCTTTACCTTGAAAAAAATTTAAATATTAGAATAACCAACCATTTTCCCTAAAGGGGCGAAGAAAAGATTTTTTGGGCTTGTAACTTTTTCCTACCTCCAGTCGTTTTATTGCCGATTCTAAAAAAGAGCATTTAATATATTAACCAAACGCATTGATTCGATACCTTAAAACCCGACCGCGTGACTGTAAATGAATACAATGATTGTGTAAAAAGGCATGCTGATGGCATTTTTCGCTTTGTGTTGAAAAACCTAGCGAATAGAGAGGATGCGGCAGACATTGTACAAAATACTTTTGAAAAACTATGGAAAAATAGAGAAAAGGTAGAGGCAAATAAAGCCAAATCTTATGCCTTTACTGTAGCTTATCACGATTTGGTTGATTTGACTAGAAGACAAAAGTTTGTAAATGCTTTTCAGACTATTCCAGAAAAACGAGAAAAAGATTTTCGAGAACAAATAGAACTTAGAGAGTTGATAGATAAAGGTTTAGGCCGATTGAGTTCGATTCAAAAATCTTTGATTTTACTCAGGGATTATGAAGGCTATTCTTATCAAGAGATAGCAGATATCACAGAACTATCCATTGCTCAGGTGAAGGTATATTTATTTAGAGGAAGAAAAAAATTACAGCAAGCAATTAACCAACTAAATAAGGCTATTTAAAAAGATTTGGATTGATGCATAAAAAATTACGATGATAATCAACAAATTCAATTACGAAGCTTATGCATTGGATTATTTGGAAGGAAAACTTTCCGAAGAGATGACCAGAGAAATGGAAAGTTTTTTAAAAATATATCCTGATATTGAAGCAGAGTTATTAGCTATAGCCAATTTTGAGCCACTACAACCCGATTTAAATATCGTGTTTGAATCCAAAGTTGCTTTATTAAAAACTTCAGAAAAGATAGTTCTTTTAAAAGGTTGGTATAGGGCACTAGCTCTGGCAGCCAGCTTCTCCCTATTGATAATAGTTTACTTTTGGGGTTATAAAACAGGCTTAAAAAACAATAGTCAGCCGATTGCAAAAACAGAAATAACTCAGCCTGAAAAAATTATTAAAAAAATACTTCCTCCTCCTGTAAAACCCCCTAAAAAGATAGCGAAAACTAGCCGGCCCAATGCTCTTATTGAAAATCCAAAAATAAACGATGTCCCAGCTAAAGTTAAAGGAGAAAAAGTAAGAAACCGCTTAAATGAATTTGCTTTTATTGAAAAGCCAGAAATCACCCAACTAATTGATAATACGCCAATTACCATAATTTCAAAAAACGAACTTGTCACTATAAAATCGGTTTCCCAAATTTCTTCTTTACCTTTAAAACCCATTTCTCTTGCCTTGGTTTATAGCATAAATGATACCCTTCCGACACTGGAAAAAGAACTAAGCGGTTCTCTTGAAGTTTCGAAAGAAATATTAGTTGCTAGCTCCAGAAAGAAAAGGAAAATAAGAGATTTATTCGGAAAATTTCCACTGGAAGGAATTAAAACTTCTTTTATTCCAACATTCTATCGAAATGATGCTGCCGGACAATAATATCCGCAACCAAAGGTAAAAGCTAAGTAGAACCTGCAGCTATTCTCTTAGGAAAGATGCCTTTGCTCAAATAATTTAACTAATAATATATAAATTACCCAATATGACTGCAAAAATAATTTTAATTCGCACCTTATTCTCGTGTTTCTTTTTATTAGGAACAGCCCCTTTGGCTTTTTCACAGGATATTAAAAATGATAAAGATTTCGAAGAACGCTGGGCAAAACAGAGCAATAATTATCACTATCACAATTTTGGAATCCATTTTGGTAATAGTTGGGGGAATGATTACTGGGACAATGTTCGCGTTGGTTTGCTAGATGTGGGATTTAGCACCTATTTATATAAGGGTTCTCTAAATTATCCAGCTGACTTGGACCAGTTTGATTTATTGTACGGAGGATCTTTACATTTTAATCTACACATTATTCGACATCGAGTTCGAATAATAGGGGATGATGTTCGATTAGAGTATGGCTTATCCGTTTCCTGGATGAGTTACAAATTTGCAAATGATTTTCAGATAATTGAAGATACAATCCCCTTCTCAATAATCGACGATGGCACTCGTTACAAAAAGAATAAATTAAAGACTACTTTTTTGGAGGTTCCGCTGATGTTTACCCTAATTCCTGGCAAACGGAAATCTTTTAATATGAGTGCTGGCGTTTATGGAGGGGTCTTATTAGGCGCCAAACAAAAATTAAAAACAGAAGAAGGCAACAAAATCAAAATTAGAGATGATTTTAATTTAAATAAATTTCGATACGGATTGGTTGGAAAGATCGGCTTTGGCCCGGTCGCTCTGTATGCCCAATTGGCACTAAACGATCTGTTTAAAGACGGACAAGGGCCAGAACTGCAACCCTTTAACATTGGGCTAACCTTATTGAATTATTAAGGTATAAACAACTGATTTACAACCATTTATGATTAGCTTTTTAAATAAATGGCAACTATACTTTTTTAAGAAAATTTAGAAGCTCCGGGGTTGGCGTTATTATACCGTTCGGAAACGGTCGCCCAATCAATTACATTAAAAAATGCCTGGACATAATCTCCTCTTCGATTTTGATAGTTTAAATAATAAGCATGCTCCCAAACATCCAAGCCTAAAATGGGGGTACCATCTTCTGGCACAACATCCATTAGGGGATTATCCTGATTTGGAGTAGAGCAAATAAATAACTCATCATTATTGTCCACACATAACCAAGCCCAGCCGGAACCAAAACGACCAGCAGCAGTAGCAGCAAACTCCTTTTTAAAATTTTCAAAAGAGCCAAAATCCCTATCAATGGCTTTTTTTATATTCATCCGGTCAGAAGGTTCGCCACCACCATCAGGCGACATGCTAGTCCAAAATAAACTATGATTATAAAAACCACCGCCGTTATTCCTAACTCCCGCAGAATATTGAGAAACATTGGCTAAGATTGTTTGAATACTTTTATTTACTAGCTCTGTTCCTTCAATCGCTGCATTTAATTTATTTGTATAACCATTATGGTGCTTTCCGTGATGAATTTCCATAGTACGTGCATCAATATAAGGTTCTAGTGCGTTGTGTGCATAGGGTAAAGCAGGGAGTTCAAATGCCATATTCTGTAATTTTTTATGGTTAGTAAAGTAAGAATTTTAGGTATTCTGTTTTAAAAACAGGCGTAAATATAAAAAGTTTGTAGAGAAAGTGAAGAGATTTCAATTGCCCGTTTTAAATAAAAAAGTTTTACTTTGCAACCTTCATTAATTTTGTGAATCCATCATGGACAA
>CBDCUO010000041.1:27500-75747 GCA_965222705.1 Saprospiraceae bacterium
GTACCGGAAGGTGTGGCTGGAATACCTCCTTTTACGAGCATTGACTACTTAGTGCGACTACTTATTTTCTTCTTTCCATATTCAAGGATACAAAAGAAAGAGTTATTAAGGTGTATTGAACTTTGATAACTTTTGTTTTGTAAAGCGGGAATAGGAAGGCGGAGTACGGGATAAGCTTCATGCGTTTTGAAAGAGTCTCGTAGCTCAGCAGGTTAGAGCACTACACTGATAATGTAGGGGTCGGCGGTTCAAGTCCGCCCGAGACTACTAGGGTTTTCTGGGCGATTTGAGCTCGGAGGACTAAAGACTAGGGGGATTAGCTCAGCTGGCTAGAGCGCCTGCCTTGCACGCAGGAGGTCATCGGTTCGACTCCGATATCCTCCACTACTTTCTTAAACTTTTAAGTAAAGTTATAGATAGGACCTCTGGGCTATTGGATCTGTTTTTTTTGAGATTCAGTGGCATAAAGCGTCCAAAAGAAGTTCATTGACAACTAGGGAAGAGTAATAAGAAGAGCAAAAATGTATTGTAATAGATCGGTCGGGCTATGGTTAATCGTTGCCATAGTGGACCGATAGAAAAGAGCAAAAAGAGAAGGAAGCGACTAAGGGCGTACGGGGAATGCCTAGGCTCTCAGAGATGACGAAGGACGTGATAAGCTGCGAAAAGCTGCGGGGAGGTGCAAATGACCCTTGATCCGCAGATGTCCGAATGGGTCAACCTGCTGGTTTGAAGAATCAGCCTTTCGAGCATGCTCGAAAGAGTAACCCGGCGAACTGAAACATCTAAGTAGCCGGAGGAACAGAAATCAATAGAGATTCCGTTAGTAGTGGCGAGCGAACGCGGATTAGCCCCAAAGTTTTTATACAAATAGTGGAAGTATCTGGAAAGCTACACCAAAGAAAGTGAAAGTCTTGTACACGAAATTTGTATAGAGATGAATCGAGTAGGGCGGGACACGTGAAATCCTGTCTGAAGATGGGTGGACCATCATCCAAGGCTAAATACTACTGAGAGACCGATAGCGCACAAGTACCGTGAGGGAAAGGTGAAAAGAACCCTAAGTAAGGGAGTGAAAAGCCCCTGAAACCGTACGCCTACAATCGGTCGGAGTTTCGTTTTTGAAAATAATCAGAGGCGGGATGACGGCGTGCCTTTTGCATAATGAGCCTACGAGTTACTCCTCAATAGCGAGTTTAAGCAGTTAAGCTGCGTAGGCGGAGCGAAAGCGAGTCTGAATAGGGCGACTAAGCTATTGGGGGTAGACGCGAAACCAGGTGATCTACCCATGGGCAGGATGAGATTCCGGTAGTCCCGGAATGGAGGTCCGCACCCGTACACGTTGAAAAGTGTTGGGATGACCTGTGGGTAGGGGTGAAAGGCTAATCAAACCTGGAGATAGCTCGTACTCCCCGAAATGCATTTAGGTGCAGCGTTAATTAAGGAGTTTACCGGAGGTAGAGCTACCGATAGGGCTAGGGGGCTTCACCGCCTACCACCCCCTGACGAACTCCGAATGCCGGTAAATGCTAATTAGCAGTGAGGCTATGGGTGCGAAGGTCCATAGCCGAGAGGGGAACAACCCAGACCATCAGCTAAGGTCCCCAAGTAATTACTAAGTTGATCGAACGAGGTGGGAAAGCCCAGACAGCTAGGATGTTGGCTTGGAAGCAGCCATTCATTTAAAGAGTGCGTAACAGCTCACTAGTCGAGCGTTCCTGCGCGGAAAATAATCGGGCATCAAGTAATACACCGAAGCTATGGATGTTGAGTCGTTATAATATAACGGCTGTAACGTGGTAGGGGAGCATTGTAGTGGGGTAGAAGGTACTCTGTGAGGAGTATTGGACTAACTACAAAAGCAAATGTAGGCATGAGTAACGATAAATACCGTGAGAAACGGTATCGCCGTAAGACTAAGGATTCCTAGTACGATGTTAATCAGAACAGGGTTAGTCGGGACCTAAGGCGTAGCCGATGGGCGAAGTCGATGGGCATCAGGTTAATATTCCTGAACTTGCATACACTAAAAAGGGGACGGCGCGAAGGAGTCAGCGCGTACAGACGGAAAAGTACGCCGAGGGGAAAGCCAAGGCTAGAACCGAGTTGGCGAATTAGCGTCCAAGAAAAGCCGAAGTATGCAACCCGTACCGCAAACCGACACAGGTAGTCGAGGAGAGTATCCTAAGGCGCTCGAGTGATTCATGGTTAAGGAACTAGGCAAAATAGCCCCGTAACTTCGGGAGAAGGGGCGCTTCAGTACAAAAATTGGAGCCGCAGTGAAAAGGCCCAGGCGACTGTTTAGCAAAAACACAGGACTTTGCCAAGTCGCAAGACGAAGTATAAGGTCTGACACCTGCCCGGTGCTGGAAGGTTAAGGAAGGTAGTTAGTCTTCGGGCGAAGCTATTGACTGAAGCCCCAGTAAACGGCGGCCGTAACTATAACGGTCCTAAGGTAGCGAAATTCCTTGTCGGGTAAGTTCCGACCTGCACGAATGGTGCAACGATCTGGGCACTGTCTCAACCATGAGCTCGGTGAAATTGAAGTATCGGTGAAGATGCCGATTACCCGCAACGGGACGGAAAGACCCCGTGAACCTTTACTACAGCTTCACATTGAGCTTGACTATAAGATGTGTAGGATAGGTGGGAGATAAGGATTGTGCGCCGCCAGGTGTGCATGAATCGACCTTGAAATACCACCCTTCTTATAGTTAGGTTCTAATCCCGCTTATGCGGGAGACCGTGTGTGGTGGGTAGTTTGACTGGGGTGGTCGCCTCCTAAAATGTAACGGAGGCTCGCAAAGGTACCCTCAGTACCGTTGGTAACGGTACGAAGAGCGTATGAGTAGAAGGGTGCTTGACTGAGAGAGGGACGCCTCGACCAGGTGCGAAAGCAGGCTTAAGTGATCCGGCAGTTCTGTATGGAAGGGCTGTCGCTCAAAGGATAAAAGGTACTCCGGGGATAACAGGCTGATCCTACCCAAGAGCTCATATCGACGGTAGGGTTTGGCACCTCGATGTCGGCTCGTCACATCCTGGGGCTGGAGAAGGTCCCAAGGGTTGGGCTGTTCGCCCATTAAAGTGGCACGCGAGCTGGGTTCAGAACGTCGCAAGACAGTTCGGTCCCTATCTGTTGCGGGCGTAGGAATACTGAGGAGCGTTGTTTCTAGTACGAGAGGACCGAAATGAACGAACCGCTAGTGTATCAGTTGTGCCGCCAGGTGCATTGCTGAGTAGCTATGTTCGGCATGGATAAGCGCTGAAAGCATCTAAGCGCGAAGCCAACTCCGAGATGAGTATTCCATTCCGATTAGTCGGAAGAAGGGTCGTGGAAGAAGACCACGTAGATAGGTGACAGGTGGAAGTGCAGTGATGTATGAAGCCGAGTCATACTAATTACCCGAATGCTTCCTTTATTTATACTTAGTGGGTCTGTTTTTAAGACGCACTAAGTGTACACATGCAATAATTTTTGTTTTTGAACTCTTCCCTGGGTCAATGGGTCAAAGACCAAATAGAAGCTAAAGAATAGAGTCTGTAAAAGGACTTGAAAAAGCTGAAGGTGGCTATAGCGAAGGGGATCACCTCTAACCATTCCGAACAGAGAAGTTAAGCCCTTCTGCGCTGATGGTACTGCCTCTAGGGTGGGAGAGTAGGTCGCTGCCTCTTTTTTTTTAAAACCCCATGTTTGCTAATTTTGCACGCACCCGAATTTAATTAAATAAACTATCATAGGAACTATCGCTTGCTTTGCGTGGTGCTGGTTGGGCAGTGGGCTGATTGTTTAAATCTAAAGTATCTGTTTTCTCTCCACCCATAAGTAGCAGGGTGCTCTTTTTTTCCCATTCTTCCAACATATTCATACCTTCTTCTTCAAAAATTCCATTTTGCAAGTCAATAGAATTCATAAAATTGGAGGACATATCCATAAACTGCTCCATTTCTCCTACTTTATTGGCAACATCATCTGCGATGTTTTCCATAGCCGCATCAAACATGGCTCGTTTATCGGGGTCGCCAGAGATAACGCTCATGGCAGACCGCATTGCAGAGTGAGAGGCTTTGATAGCTTTGTATTCTTGTTCTTTTAGTTGTACCTGATCCTTGGTATCTTCTAATAAAATTTCTGAGTTTTGGTACATTTTGGTTAGTATACGATACATGACTTCCATTCGGGAGTGCAATTTATTGTACTTAGCATTGCTTTCTTTCAGGCGTGCCGCTTTTCGGGTGGATAATAGCATCTGTTTTTGATTGCCCTGATTTTGCGCTCGACTTGCCAGTTTTAGATTCAATTCAATGTCTTTAGAGTTTTTGGTCATAATATCGCTCAACTTTCGCATTTGTCCCCGCAGACTCCCAATCTGTTTGCTCATTTTCACCAAATTATCCTGTAAGTCTTCTATATAATTTTTTAAAATGCCAATAGGGTCAATTGTTACAAACCATCCCGTAATAGTACGCATGACGCTTTTGTACATATAACCAATTAAGGTCCGCATCTTTGGATCAAGCACCATATAAATAATTGCCGCTAAAACCATTAATGTAATACTCAAATAAATCACATTAGATAAAATTGCACCGATAAGTGCCAAATTACTAGCAATTAAATAGCCACCGCCTGCCAATAATCCCAAAAGAAAAATTGCACCAGTGACTCCTTCTGGCTTTTGCCAAAATGATTTTTTTACGCCTTGTGGCTGGAATGGAGCAATATCTGCCATTATAAATGTTTTTTAAAGTTTTCGATATCTGTTTGAATTTGATTAAGTATGCTTTGATGCGTGCGTTCAAAATTAGATTGGGTGTCTCCTATTTTTGCTTTTTCTGCATTGATTTTTTCATCTGCTGTATCAACAGTATGTTGGAATTTGGCAATTTGTTCTTCCAACTGCTTAATTTTTTCCTGGTGTTTAATAATTTGAGCTTTAAGTTTTTCCACTTCTTTCATTTTCCCGCCCACTTTTTGCTCCATTCGCTTTAGCAAAGCTGCATCGAATTTATCTTTCTCTTTTGCAATAACCTTAGCATAATGAGCTGCAGATTCTACTAATTTTGTTTTTGTTAAACCAACGGTAGCGGCCGTCGCAAAAGCAGAACGAATGGACATTTCTTCGTTCATATCCATTTTAGATAAAGCACCTATGGATTGTTTGAATTCGATGTAGTCAAAGCCTGGCAAGTTGTTCTTCTCTAGTGCATTGATTAAAAACTCCACACTTTTTTTATCCAGTCCATGATGGCTTCCAAATAAATCATCTAATTTTTTTTGCATGGTGCTTTACTGGTTTATTAAATATTTAAACACGAAGAAAATAATTCGCTAATTTACAATAAAAAAATACAACTAAGGATTTATATGATTGAATAATTAGCACTGGATACTCGCTCAAAATAAGTGTACAAGCATCTAGTAATCAATTATTTATAATTATTAAAAAAAATTAAACCCTTCGTTAAATACCATATAGCTAAATATAGCAAAGATTGTTTCACCTTCTTATTCTAATCTAATAGCCGATTGGCACAAAATTATTGCTTATGGACGAAAATAAAAAAAGGAAAGGCAAAACCACTAACTTATTAGACAAAAAGTAGTTCTTAAATAGAACGAACATCCCAATAACCGGAAAAATGGGAACTTTGGTAGCTTTTAAATTAGTTGTTATCAAAAATTCGCTTTAAATAGGGTTATTTTTTGAACAATTATTAGAAACCAGTCATAGAATGGCTCCATTGTTTGTTGAGATATGATTAGATTTGAACTTTTATTTAACCGTTTAGCTAAGCTAAGAATTAATAAAAATTAAAGGAAAGAATGAATACTGAATCTAAAGAAAAAACATCGCTTAATTTTATTGAGCAGATTATAGAAGAAGATATTGAAAATGGAAAGCACGGAGGCCGGATTCACACCCGCTTTCCTCCTGAACCCAATGGCTATTTGCACATTGGACATGCCAAAGCTATTTGTATTAATTTTGAAATCGCAGCAAAATATGGTGGTAAAACCAATCTCCGTTTTGATGACACCAACCCAACCACGGAAGAAACAGAGTATGTTAATGCTATAAAAAAGGATATTAACTGGTTGGGGTTCCAATGGGACGGGGAAGTGCGTTATGCCTCAGATTATTTTCAACAACTTTATGAATTTGCTATTGACTTGATCAAAAAAGGCTTGGCCTATGTGGATGACTTGAGTGCAGAAGAAATTGCGGAGCAAAAAGGTACGCCTACCAAACCAGGAATCGATAGCCCATTTAGAAACCGCAGCATTGAAGAAAATCTAGATTTATTTGTTAGGATGAAAAATGGAGAATTCCCGGATGGTGCGCGAACTTTGCGAGCGAAAATAGACATGACTTCCTCAAATATGCTCTTGCGAGACCCCATTTTATACAGAATTAAGCACGAGGCACATCATCGTACTGGCACAGATTGGGTCATTTACCCGATGTATGATTTCACGCATGGACAATCAGACTCAATCGAAGAGATTACTCATTCGCTTTGTTCTTTAGAGTTTATCCATCATCGACCTTTATACGATTGGTTTATTGAAAAATTAGAGATTTTTCCTTCGCGCCAGATTGAGTTTGCGAGAATGAATGTAAGCTATATGATTACCAGTAAACGAAAATTATTACAATTGGTAAATGAAGGAATGGTCAGTGGCTGGGACGACCCCCGGATGCCTACGCTTTCCGGAATGCGCCGGAGGGGGTATCCGCCAATGGCACTTCGGACATTTTGTGATAAAGCTGGCGTGGCTAAGCGAGAAAACTTAATTGATATAGGTTTGTTAGAATTTTGTGTACGGGCGGAGTTAAATAAAACAGCTTTGCGGGTTATGGGAGTATTGGATCCGGTAAAAGTTGTGATTATCAATTATCCCAAAGACCAAGTGGAGGAAATGGAAATTATCAACAATCCCGAGAATCAAAGCCAAGGCAGCCGATGTATTCCCTTTTCTAGAGAAATTTATATAGAACGGGCTGATTTTAGAGAAGACCCGCCTTCGCCGAAGAAATTTTACCGGCTTGGCCCTGAGCGGAACGTCCGCCTCAAGGGGGCTTATATCATTCGAGGGGAGCGTTGTATAAAAGATGAGAATGGAAAAATTATAGAGATCCATGCAACCTATTTTCCTGATAGCAGAAGCGGAGAAGATACTTCTGGTATAAAAGCCAGGGGCGTTTTGCATTGGGTATCAGTCCCACATGCTAAAGAAGTGCAAGTGCGTCTATATAATCGCTTATTTACCGATGAATCACCAACAGGACATGAGGATAAGGATTTCATGGATTTTTTTAACCATAATTCTCTAAAAATAATCCCTGCGATAGTCGAACCAAGTTTAATGGATGCTGAAGCAGGGGAGCATTTTCAGTTTATACGCTTGGGGTATTTTTGTGTAGATCCCGATTCTACGGCAGAAAAAAAGGTGTTCAATAGAACAGTGACTCTAAAAGATACTTGGGCAAAGCTACAAAAGAAGTAATAAGCTTATTGGTTATTCAAATCAAATATCATGTACGATATAATTATCGTAGGTGCTGGTTTTGCCGGACTAACTGCTGCCAGAAAACTCAAAGAAGCAGGCAAATCTATCCTATTACTGGAAGCCCGCAACAGGGTAGGGGGCAGGGTAGAAACTAAGTACTTGGATGAGCATACCTGCCTGGACCTGGGTGGGCAATGGGTTGGTCCGACGCAAGATAAAATTTACGAACTCATTGAAGAATTTGGCATTGAAACCTTTCCTACTTACGATGCCGGAAAAAGCACTCTTTATCTCAACAAAAGAATTAAGACATTTCACGGATTGAACCCAAAAATTGGTTTATTTCCTCTTTTGGAACTGGGCCGCGTGCTACATAAATTGGAAAAAGCTGCCGAAAAAGTTGACTTAGAACGCCCCTGGCAAACGCCAAATGCCGCTTTTCTGGATTCCATTACGCTAGGTTTTTGGTTACAAAAACAATTCAAATTTAGCAAAGGAAGACTCTTTTTGGAAAGCGCATTGGAGACTGTTTACGCACACGGCTTATCGGAAATATCCCTCTTAGTTGCACTTTTTTATATAAAATCAGGAACCAGTCTGGAAAATATTATGGGCTTTAAAGACGGAGCACAACAAGACAGAATTGTGGGAGGCGCACAATCCATAGCCAATAAACTGGGTGAATTATTAAAAGATGAATTGCATCTAAATGTTCCAGTAGATCGAATAGAACAAAATAAGGCGAGCGTAACAGTCATAGGCAAAAATTTCTCTTATAAAGCTAAAAAAGTGGTCGTGGCTATTCCTCCTGCCTTAGCCTCCAGAATTCAATATGATCCAATCCTGCCTGCGCGGAGAGACCAGTTCACCCAACGAATGCCCATGGGATCAGTGATTAAATGCTATGCTATTTACGAAACACCCTTTTGGCGAAAGGTCGGAAAAAATGGCCTGGTGTTGACCGATGAAAACAGCCCCTTTCAAATGATTGTAGATAATTCGCCAAATAATGGAAAGATTGGTATTCTAACGGGCTTTACTTTGGCCAATCGCGCCAGAAAGCTAATGGGCTTAACTGAAACCGCAAGGGGACAATTGTTTCTTAAAGAACTGGTTAAATTTTTTGGACCAAAGGCAGCAAAATCAATACAATACTTAGACAAAAGCTGGGCAGATGAGGAGTGGAGTCGAGGCTGCTATGGAGGCATTATGCCTCCCGGTGTCTGCACGAGCTATACTGATGCACTTAGGAAACCCTGTGGGTATATTCATTGGGCTGGAACAGAAACAGCCACTCGTTGGAATGGATATATCGACGGAGCGATTCGGTCAGGGGAACGGGTGGCAAAGGAGGTAATTTAGGGTGTGTCGTTCTACTTTATGTGGTCTGTTAAGTTTCAGCGTTAGTTGGCAAAATGCTTATAAATCAATCCTATTAACCTAACAATACTGAAGGGCAAAGGCATTTTTTACTTATGCCTATCCCTCATTTAAGACGAAAATTGGTACATTTCTATAAAAACAAAATCCCAACAAGCTCTTATAAAAAGAGCATTACGCCCGCTAACCCGACCCCTCCTAATACAATTGTGTAGGGAAGTGCCATCCAAACCATTTTCAAATAAGAAAGTCGAATAGCAGGGGCAAGTGCAGAAGTTAATAGGAACAGAAAAGCTGCTTGACCATTTGGAGTGGCGACACTTGGCAAATTGGTACCTGTATTGATTGCAACGGCCAAATTTTCAAACTCCGTTCTTGAAATTTGCCCATTTTCAAAGGCTGCTTTTACTTCATTGATATATACCGTAGCGACAAAAACGTTATCGCTAATCATTGATAGGACACCATTTGCTACATAGAACATGGCTGGTTGAATGGATTTTTCCATTTCAAGGACAGCCGTAATAATCGGCGTAAAAAGGTGCAGGTCGTGGATCATTCCTACGATCACAAAGAATACCGCGAGCAGCGCAGTAAAGGGCAGAGCTTCTTCAAAAGCATGCCCAATGCTGTGTTCGTCCGTAATGCCTGTGAAGGCGGTTTGTAGCACAATAATCGCCAAGCCAATCAATCCTACTGGAGCCCAGTGAAAAGCCAGTGCGACTATTAAAAACAAGGCCGATAGGGCTTGTACTTTGAGAGCGTATTTTTCTTTCTTACTTCTTTTGCTATCCTGTTCATGTACATAGCCATGAATGATCTGCCTAACATGATCCGGTAGTTTTTGCCCAAAACCAAACCAGCCCAGCTTTTCAAGTAATATACAAGTGAGCAAACCAGCAACCAGGGTGGGCATAGTTATTGGGGACATAATGTGGAAAAACTCCATGAAATGCCAGCCCATTTTTTCCCCTATTAACAAATTCTGTGGTTCTCCTACTATAGTACAAACCCCTCCTAATGCCGTTCCAACTGCACCGTGCATAACCAGGCTTTGCAAAAAGCTTCTAAATTGCTCTAGGGTTTCTCCTCCGAGTTCTGCTCTATCAACTACTCCACTTTCATCATAATCGGAATTGCTCGAATGAACTTTGTGATAAACCTGGTAGAAACCCACAAAAACGCTTATCAAAACCGCCGTAACCGTAAGGGCATCCAAAAACGCACTTAAAAAAGCTGCAAGGAAACAGAAAAGGAAGGATAGCAGTACTTTTGATCGTATCTTAATAAATATTTTACCAAAAATGAACATCAGCAAGGGCTTCATAAAATAGATACCTGCCACCATAAATACCAATAATAAAATCACCTCTAAGTTGTTGCTTATTTCATGGTAAACAGTTTCAGGGCTTGTCAGTCCTAATAAAACAACTTCGAAGGCTAATATTCCTCCCGCTTGTAATGGGTAACATTTGAGAGCCATAGCCAGTGTTAGGATAAATTCGCCAATAATCACCCAACCCGTAACGGTCGCTCCTGCTGTAAACAATAAAATTGGGTTCAAGATCAAGAATCCAATAACTGCCATTTTGTACCATCTTGGCGAATTTCCAAGAAATGATTTGTATGCTTGCATAAAGTGGAAGACTAAATTTCTTAAAATCGGCAAGATAGCAATATGTTGTAATTAATCTAGCCTGCTTGCCAAAAAAATAATTGGAAAAGAAAGTTTATTATCTGAGATCACTTTATTATTATTTATTTTTCTAATTTTTCAACCAACATTTTTACCCTTAATTCACCTATATTGCATATTTAACTAAAGCAAATGCCAAATAAACATTATACTTTCAAAGTAAAAGCTCTTGCCTATTTATTATTGATTCTTGTGTTTTTTTTAAGTGGTGAAATAATCACGAGAATTCTTTTTTCATTTAATAAGAAACATGTTCTAATCCCTCCTTATGACAATGCAATAAAGGATGAGTTACTTGGATGGAAAATGAAACCAAATTACACTTTTAACGGGTTGATGAAAGATAGCGAATACCAGACTTATCCCGTTCATCTTGAATATGACCAGAATGGATTTAAAGCCTTTGGCAATATTTATGCTAAAAAACCAAAAGTTTTCTTTATTGGGGATTCTTACACTTCTTGTATTGAAGTCTCTAATAAAAAATCCTATTTCAATCTAATAGGAGATAGCTTGAATGTTGAAGTTTTTGCTTATGGGCAGGCAGGTTATGGAACCTTACAAGAGTACTTAGTTTTTGACAAGTTTATAGATGTTATCCAACCTGATATGATAGTTTGGCAGGTTTGTACAAATGATTTCATAGATAATTTTTATGAGTTAGAAATGCTCAGTGGATATAAGGTGGGAGAAAGACGCCCTTATTTAGAAAAAAATGGTCATCTTTCAATAATTTTTCATCGTTTTTAGAACTCATACCGACTTCCAAAAACTTTGGCAACCTAATAAATGTACCCAAAAACAAAACGTATTTTTTTATTACTGCCCTTTTTAGCACTTAGTTTTTTCCAACATTCAGAATTTTTATCATTAGATATTCAAGGAATACACGCTTGGAGACAATCAGCTACAATGTGGAATATAAGAATATTTGCATCATGTCTAGCAAAATTTCTTATAATGCAATGGGGAATTGGATTGGCACAAAGGATTTTAGGGGAAAAGATAGAAGTAGTTAGAGTCTTTGTTTTTCTCATTGGTATATTCACCATATTAGGTATATTTTTTATTGTTAACTTCATAACAGGAGATTGGCGAACGGGCTTATTAACAGCAATCTTCTTTCAGTATTCTCCAGTATTCTACTATTATACTATTAATCCTCTACCTGATGCTTTTGCTTTCTGTTCTTCCGTTTGGTATATATTTTTTATTATACAATATTATCTTTTCAAAAGGGAGAGTAAATACCTATTATCTGCAAGTATATTTCTTTGTTTAGCCACTTTAGCTAAACTACCATATTTAATGCTTTCAATAATAAGTATTTCTTTTTTCATAAAAGATATTCGTCAATTGGGTTTTGATAAACGAAGTTTATATCCTGCCATTTTTCAGCTAATTGGAATTATTCCAGCTATAGGGTTATGCCAACTTGGGGGCATAGTGGAGTACTTACTGGTATATTCTCAGAAGGATTATTCACAAAAAGAAATGGTTTAATTTTAGACTATCAAATTAACCACATGTTTCCAAGATTACTTTTGCACCCTCCTGTATGGCTATTTATAATAATAGGATTGATTTTATTTATAAAAAAGTCAAAAGAGTCTAAACTACAATGGATGTATGGTTACATAGGAATAACTTTTCTTTTTTTGTTACTCGAATTTAACATTATTGCTAATATCCATGATTATTACATGTTTCCTTTTTTGCCATGGCTTTATATATTAGTAGGATTAGGTGTTTATCAAATTATAAAATTACACCGGTATGTGTATATTTTAATTTTACCTTTCATTATTGCTAGTGCAATTCACACGCCTCAGAGAATGGCTCATTATTGGGGAATCAATTGGCATGGTTCTGATAAAAATTTCTTTCTGAACTATGAAATTCTTAAAAATGCAGTACCCTCTGAAGAACAATGTATTATTGTACATAGCGGAAAATTTAGCTGATTGTGTATTTAGTTACAAAATTGACAAAATGGGGCATATATTTAGAGGAGATTACTTACCCGCTGGGTGGGTGAAAGATATAATTAAAAATTATGGGGTTAATTACATGTATTCGGATTCAGATAAAATTAATTCAAACGAAGAAATTTTACAATATGTGGAAAAGACCATTCTAGAAGTTGAGGGTATAAGAGTATTTAAATTAAAATTGCATAAAAATAAGGAGAGAAGGGTATATTAGACCAAAAGAAAATTATTAAGCAATAATATCTTAACTCGACTTTAGCCATTTGAAAATAAAAAGAGAATTCTTAAAGATGAGTAAATTTGATTCGCCAAAATCAATAAAAAATGTTTACTCTTCCAAAAGAATTCTTGCAGCAAATATCGGTATTTGCTCCGATATTTAGCCACAAGGTCTTTGAACATGCAAAATTTTTACTACTAGGTAGTATTTTAGTAGTCGGTCGTCGTACAGTCTGTAGTGCCTTAAGAGCAGTTGGACTTAGTAACGAAAAACGTTTTCATAAATACCATCGAGTCCTAAGTAGAGCCAAGTGGTCGTGCTATAAATCAGCCCATATTTTATTACTTCAACTTGTCAAACATTTTTCCCTATCGTCTGAGCCATTAATTTTTGGCATAGATGAAACAATAGAAAGAAGACGAGGAAAAGCAATAAAGACAAAAGGCATTTATAGAGACCCAGTGCGATCTTCCAAAAGTCACTTTGTCAAGTGTAGCGGTCTAAGATGGATTAGTATGATGCTTCTAACACCCATCAGTTGGGCTAACCGAGTATGGGCATTACCATTTCTGACGGTACTGGCTCCTTCTGAACGGTACAATGAGCAAAATGGCAAACAGCATAAGAAAATAACCGATTGGGCTCGCCAGATGATGTTGCAACTAAGTCGTTGGTTGCCTAATCGCTTGATTATCATTGTGGCAGACTCTTCTTATGCGGTCATTGAACTACTAGCAGCTGTGCGTAATCATGTTTGTGTCATCACTCGGTTGCGTCTAGATGCTGCACTTTATGATTTTGTTCCTCAAAGACCTAAAGGGCGTCCTGGACGAAATCGTAAAAAGGGTCAGCGATTAAAAAATCTAGAACAACTAGCTGATGACCCAACCACTCAATGGGTAAAACTGACTATTCCTAAATGGTACAATCATGGACAAGTAGAATTATTAATTGCTACAGGAACTGCCATTTGGTATCATTCAGGAATGAGGCCTTTACCTATTCGATGGGGTTTGATTAAGGACCCTAATGGAGTTATTAAAACAAGTGCCTTATTATGTACTAAATTAGACTTACCTATTCTTGAGATTATTAACTTCTTTATCCGAAGATGGACGGTTCAAGTCACTTTTGAAGAAGTCAGAACTCATTTAGGAGTAGAAACTCAAAGACAATGGTCTGATAAAGCAATAGCTAGAACAACTCCAATTTTGATGGCGTTATTTAGCATCATCACCATTATGACCGATAAGCTACACCAACAAAATTTATTAGTAGTAAAAACGACAGCATGGTATCAAAAATCACATCCGACTTTTTCGGATGCTATCGCCTCTGTTAGATTGCTAATTTGGCGAAATAATTATTTTTCAATGTCTAGGGATAAACCTGACATTCATAAATTAAATCAACATTGGCTTGACCATTTATTTTTTATGGCTACCAGAGCTGCTTAAATGGCTAAAGTCAAGCTTTAATGAAGCATAGTAAAGAAGTACCTCTTTCAAAACTAAATAAAATTGATTCTTTATACAAACCGGCAACTAATTTTCGACAAGATCTAAATACCAAGCCTGCATTCTAAGCTAAGTCAGTATAAGAATTTCTATATTAAATTATCGAAACAAAAGAAGAAGAAAGGCTAATGCGGTTTTTGTTAGGCAACCTTGTTTAAGATGCATTTTCAATTGGCTTGGTTTTTGATTTGTTACAAGACAGAGAACGAAAGGCGTTACTTATTTATATCAACGCAGTAGTTTAATTAAATAAAGGAAACACACTCTCCTAACAATTTTTTTTTGACCATTTGAAAATTCAAATTTTCAACTCAAATCGATGAATTTTAAACGTATATAAAACTAGCGAAAAAATCTTCAAATTGCATGATTCCCCCCATAGTGTGCTAATTTTTTTATTATGGTGGGACTAAATAAGCCTTTTTTCATCACTATCTACTCGCTTTTTCATTTTGCACTTCTCTCACATTCTCAAAACAAATTCGATGTTAGGCTTCACTTAGATAGTGTAAATTGCGTAGAGTTACAGGTATGTTATGCGGTTCAATTGAGGAGTTCTAGTGGGCAAAGTTGGAACGTAGCCGGACAAAATTATCGACTGTATTATGATGGCAGTTTAGCTTCTTTTCAATCCGGTTACTCTTTACTTCCAAATACGTATCAAGGTTTTACTTTAGTTCAAGATATTCAAAATGTAGATGCCTCTGCTACCAATGGCGTTTTGTCATTTGAATCCTCACTGAGTTTTTTGAATTATACAATGGATTTGAATGACATTATAAATGGAGGAATAAATCTTCCCGCCAATGGTGATTGGCTGACTACTTCCCAGCTTTGTTTTACAGTTAGTTCCTCTTTGTTGGATAGCCCAGATGTTTGCTTGGAGGCAGTTTGGGCAAGAGAAGGTTTGACAAACGAGTACGCTACTTCTTTTGTTCAAGTTTCAGAATGGACAACCTCTAATAATACCCAGGCTGCTAGTGGAGATTTTTATGATGATTTAGATACCTCTGATGGCGCCGTGTCCTGTTTGACTGGTTATTGTGCTTTTCCTGATACCATATTTGCTCTGCTAGGGGATACTTGTTTGGATGCTAATGTCTATGAATTATTGGATGTAAAACGGTCAGAAGTGCTTCAAGCAAGTACAAACATTAGCTTATCCCTCACTGATACGTGCGTCCGTGTCCTATTGACTGACCCAACTTATTTTGGACTGGATACAGCCAGCATTCTAATGTGCGATACTTTATTGGGTATTGAAGTATGCGATACAACTATAATAGTGGTCACTATACCCCCGCCAGTTGATACTTGCCCGAATGCACCGTTTATTTCTCTGATTTCAGCATCTGTTTGTGAGCAAGAATTTGTGGAATTAGAGGCAACTCAATATCCGGACATGGATGTAGTTTATAACTGGACAAAAGATGGCGTTTCTATTCCTAATAGCAATGCATTTAAGTTGGTTTTGGATACAGCAAATATAGCCGATGCAGGGAATTATGAAGTAACAATTAGAGTGGATCGTTGTACCTTGACTAGCCCAATGCAATCATTAGAGGTTTTTGAAAAACCGGTTTTATCGGTTGCACCAGTACCTCCGATTACTTGTGTAACTGGACAGGAAGATTTGCGATTAGATGCTATTGTAGTAGGTGGATTAGGCGCGTTTCAATACGAATGGATTGGGCCAAATGAATTTTATTCAGTCAACGAAGACCCTGTGCTGATTAATCTTAATGAAACAATGGATGGCTCTTATACCGTATTTGCCACCAATATGCATGGTTGTTCTCCAGACCCTTTCACCATAGAGATTGATATTACAGAGGGTATTCAAGAACCAATAATAACATCAAGTACCCTGCTTGTGAAGGGGAAGAAATTCAATTAATAACTCAAGAGTATCAAGGAACTAAGGTTAGCTATGAATGGCGCAAAAATGGACAAATACTGGGGAAAGTAGCTAATAATGGATGGGCAATTTTTCCTGCTGACGCTACTGATATTGGTACATATCAGGTTTTTGTAGAAGTAGATGGTTGTACCAATACATCGGATGTTTTTAACCTTGAAATATACCAGCCGCCACAAATAGCAATTAGTCCAATTGATTCTATTCCTTGTGCGAGTGGTTTTGAAGAATTGACAATCAATGCGACCCCAATTAGAGGAACTGGTCCTTTTAATTATAATTGGGAAGGCCCAAATGATTTCCATACTAACTCACTATCACCTACTTTAGTAAATCTAAATAGTAGTTCATCGGGTACTTACGCCGTTACCATTACAGATTTTAATAATTGTACAAGCGAAAATTCGATTGAAATAGATGTAAAACCTGGATTGAGTCAGCCCAATATTACAACTAATGGGACTGTATGTGAAGGGGAAGCCATAATTTTTTCAACCGAAGTCCTCATCGGCAATAGGGTTTCTTATGAATGGACAGGACCTAATAGCAAAAGCACGACCAATGGCGATTTTCCTAATGCTCCTAGTATAGTTATTAATTCGGCCAGTTTAGAAGATAGCGGCAATTACAATTTAAAAGTGACGGTTGATGGATGTTCTGCTCAAGCGAATTCTGTAGAGATTGTTGTATATGAGAAAGCAAAGGCAACACCAACCAATAATGGGGGCATCTGTGGTGCCAATCTAGAGCTATTTGCCAATCCTGCTTTTTCAAATAATGATAATTATCTTTATCAATGGGCCGGGCCAAATGGGTTTTTATCTAATGACAAAAACCCTATAATTGAAAACCCGGACTTCAGGAATGAAGGAAGTTACTCTTTAATAATTACTAACGAAAATGGCTGTACCTCCAATATGGCTACTACAGAAGTGTCTTTGATTAGCGCGAATTTGAACCAACCTTTTATCTATGGAGAAAATATGCTTTGTCAAGGGGAGCACTTAGTGCTATCTACTGTGCAAGTTAGTGGACCCAATGTAGTTTATGAATGGATAGGACCTAATAACACTTCTACAACTAATGGAGATTATTTAAATAGCCCGATTTTAAAAATTGACAATGTAACAACTTTGAATAATGGGGATTATCAAGTTCAAGTAATTGTGGGTGAGTGCCAAACCGTTATGTCAGCCGCCTTTCCAGTAGAAGTTAGTGCTACTCCATCTATTCAACTATCTAATAGTGGAACAGCATGCGTAAAGCCATTTGAGGATATTCAATTGTTTGCTATACCTTCCAATAGTAATAGCAATTTAAGTTATAAATGGGTCGGCCCCAATGGTTTTCTCTCAACTAATCAAAACCCTATTTTGCCTAATGTTAGAAACAATTATTCTGGCACCTATACATTGACAGCAACGAATAGCAATGGGTGTGAGCAGACCCTCTCAATTGTTTTAGATATTTCTATATCTGAAATACCCGTTCTTTCTTTAAGCACTAACGAAATTTGCGAAGGAGAAAACTTGTTTTTGCAAGCGACAGATTACCAGAAAGAGGAGGCCAAGTATTACTGGAGCATCGGTAGCGATTCAACAGAAACTTATATAACGACTACACCTTCCCTATACTTGGAAAAATTAACAGCTTCTCAAGCAGGTTTTGTAGAAGTAGTGGTGGACATAGCTGGTTGCACTTCTCAAGCGTCAAAAGCAGAACAATTGATTATTTATCCCCTACCGAAACAGCCAGACTTGGATGTAACGGAAGCAATATGTGAAGGTACTTCTCTTAGGCTTTCTACCAACGCTATAGCGGATAATTATCAATGGACTGGGCCAAATGGATTCGTAGCGACTATTCAGCAGCCAAAGATCATAGAAAATGTAAGTAGTCAAAATGCCGGCATTTACGTCTTAAGGGTGTCCAATAATGGCTGTGAGTCCGCTCCAAATAGTGCTGAAGTCCGGGTACTTGAAAAACCTGCCCAACCCATACTTGTAACAAAAGAGGCGCTTTGTTTTGGTGAAGATATTCAATTATCAGTATCCAATTCAATTACTGGCAATACTTATCAATGGATTCCCCCTTCTTTAAGTATAGGTCAGTTTCCTGATAAAATGACAGATACGGTGCTTTGGACAGATAAGGGAAAAACCATTATAAGAAAATCCGCATTTCCTGAATATTACGAATCAGGAGCGTGGAGCGTACGATCAATTGATACAAATGGATGTATTTCAGATATTTCGCCTCCCAGTAGGATTACCATTAATCCCGTACCAGAAGCACCCGTGCTATTTAATAGCCCTCCTGTTTGTGAAGGAACAAATTTTCAATTAAAAGCATCCAACTTACCCAATAGCAATAATATTCATTATAAGTGGACTGGGCCAAACGGATTTAGCTCCAATTCACCCACTCCTCTTATAGAAAGCTTAAGCTTTGCTAATAGTGGAAACTATACTTTAAGTATCAGGGTTGAAGGCTGTTCTTCTTTACCTTCTTCGCCGATGTTTTTGCAGGTTAAGGCATCACCTGACAAGCCTGAGATCTCTGCCAATGGTACGATAGCATCTCCTCTTTGCGAAGGGCAAACCTTACAGTTGCAAACCAGCCCCCAACAGGGCGCAACTTATCATTGGGTTGGTCCAAATGGGTTTAGTTCCAATTTACCTAACGTTTTTATTCCTAATGTTTCACTTAATCAGGCAGGTAGTTACATGTTAAGTATGCAAGTAGAGGATTGTTTTTCTCCTTCGGCAATTATTGAAGTGGATATCCAGGCAACTCCGGATTTGCCTATTGCTTCAAATAGTAGCCCAGTTTGCATTAATGACAACTTGGTGTTAAGTGTTTCTAGACCGGTAGAAACCATAACGTATGAATGGTTTAAAACAATTGGAAATGAATTTATAGGCACAGGAGCATCGCTGGTATTAGAAAATGTTGACATAAGAGATGCAGGCAGCTATTATGTGCTTGCTTCTGAGGGGGCTTGCGCTACTACAATAGAAGAAGGAACGAGTGAAATGGTAGAGGCATTTACAGATGTTATAGTAGAACATCCAGCAAAAGAGGTGGCTTATATTGAAGAGAATATACTTTACACCTGTGAAGCAGCAATCAACCTATTTGCAAAAGAACCACAATTAGCAAATGGTTTTTGGTCCGTATTAGATAATACTAATTCAATTGCAATTATTTCTCCTAATAATGCAGCTACACCAATAGAAAACTTACAAGTAGGGCAAAACATCTTTGTTTGGTCTATTGAAAGCGGTGTATGCGGGATTACCTCTACGGATACTTTACTAGTAGAACGCGGCACTTCTCCCATTGCGAATAACGATACATTTAGTATTGGAATCAACGATGTATTAAGCCTACAACTTCTAGCTAATGACGAACACTGGACTTCAGATGCGAATATCTATTTATTATCAGACCTAATATTAGGAAGGGCTATTAGAAATCAGGGGAATATAGATTTTGCCAATAGCCTGGATACCTTATCACAATTTACCTATATCCCCAGTGAAAATGCAGTGGGTACAGAAATTTTTACTTATAAAATATGCAATAAGGAATGTCCTGATTTGTGTTCAGAAGCCACAGTAGTTATTCGGATTGGCGAAGATGTCGAATGCTTCGCTTCCCACTTAGTAACGCCTAATAATGATGGATTTAATGACTCCTTTATCGTCCCTTGTTTAGTAAATTATGAAGGGAGTTCATTTACTGTTTTTAACAGATGGGGCGATGAGGTCTATCACAGCGATAATTATCAAAATGATTGGTATGGAACCTACCAGAATGCACCCCTTCCAACAGGAACTTATTATTATACTTTAAATATTAACGATGGCTTGAAAACAGCTTTAAATGGGTACTTATTTATTCAACGGTAGTCATCAAATTCATTTGACAGGCTTGGATAGAGCATCACTCGACCCGACAAAAAATACTTTTTCTAATAGGAGTCTATTTTTTCGCAACTAAAATTATCCAGTAATGGGAAATTACTGGATAATACGGAACGCTATTACTGGATAATTTCCCATTATCCAGTAATTTTTTCTTCTTCATATGACGATTTTTATTTTTTGTCGGGTCGAGTGGTAGAGCATTTTGAAAATACCTTTTGTTTTACAATAGAAAAAAGAAAAATATGAGAAAATTTATACCGCTGCTATTTGGTTTATGGATTTCCTCCCAAGTATGTGGGCAGCAGGATGCGCAATATACCCAGTTTATGTTCAACAAAATTGCCTTCAATCCTGCTTACGCGGGCAACCATAATGCGCCCTGTTTTACAGGGTTGTATCGTACACAATGGATTCATTTAGAAGGCGCACCCATCAGCCAAAATTTTAGTTTTCATACTTCCCTCTTTGACAACAGGGTTGGCCTTGGGTTGAATTTACATCACGATAAAATTGGACCAACTCACTCTTGGTATTACAGCATGATGTATGCCTATCGAATTAAAATGAAAAACGGCAACTTATCTTTTGGCGTGCAAGGACTGATTCGGGATTATCGGGTGGATTGGAATGATATAACGGCTATTCATTCTGGCGATGTACTCTATGGCACAGAGGCAGAAAGTAAGTTAATACCCAATTTTGGAATTGGTGCCTATTTTCAAAATGATTTCTTTTATGCAGGTTTATCCATGCCTCGATTGCTAAACGGAGATTTAACATTTAATTATGAAAACAACTTACAGAATACGAATTATTCTAAAGAAGAGCGGCATGTTTTTTTAATGACCGGATTTGTTTTGTCCCTTAATAATGTTATGAAGTTTAAACCAGCTGCTTTAATAAAATATGCGGCAAATGCTCCTTTGGATATTGACTTGCACATTGGAACTATTTTTTATGACCGCTTGCATATAGGCGTAACTTATAGGGTTGGAGGTATTAGAAAAAGCGCAGGCGAATCTATTGACTTTGTGTTGCAAACAGTATTTACGCCTCGAATAAAATTGGGGCTAGCCTATGATTATACGCTCTCTAAGGTACGGGACTTCCAATCTGGTTCTTACGAAATAATGTTAGAATATTGCTTGGTTTCAAAGCGAAGAGGGGCGACTAATCCGCGATTTTTCTAAATTTCTCAAAATGCTTTGATTAATTAGTAAATTCCATGAGATATGAAAAAAATAGGTATCATTATTATTCTAAGTACTATTGCGCTCTACTGTTTTGGCCAACACAAAAAAGGAGAGAAAATATACAAAGAACTTGGATATAAAGCAGCTATTCCTTTTTTTGAAAGCAAAAATAAATTGTCTTTAGAGGACATGGTAAAAATAGCGACTAGTTATCGTTTAAATCACGATGTAAATAATGCAGAATTATGGTACTCGCAAGTCGTACAAGAAAGTAAAGAACCAATTCATTTATTGTATTATGCGCAAGCATTGCATAGTAATAAAAAGTATGCTTTAGCAAAAGAATACTACCAATTGTATGATGAAAGAATGGGAGCTAATCAGGATAAAAGAGGAGCTAATTTAGCCAATGCCATTGACCGAATGCTGGAACTCAAGCATACCCAACTGGAAATAAGAAATGAGTCTGCTATCAATTCAGAAAAACTGGAATTTAGCCCGGCTTTTTATAAAAACGGAATTGTCTTTGTTTCTACCCAAAACTCTGCAGGAAAAGAGGGAAAGCCAAAAGAAGGTCAGGAAGAACTGGACTTGTGGATGAACGACCATTTTATGACACTTTATTATGCGGCCAAAAAAGAAGATAATACACTAGGTAAACCAGAACTATTTTCGAGCAATATTTCCACTAAATACCACGAAGGGCCTGTTACTTTTGACAAATCAGGTGATAGAATTTTTTTTAGCCGGAATCATTATAATAACGGCAAAAAACGGACAGATAAAAAAGGTATTTTAAAAATGAACGTGTATGCTGCTGTAAAAGCAGGGGACGATTGGATAAATATTAGAGAGCTATCCTGGAATACAGAGGAGCATGACGAAGTGCATCCAACTTTATCTGCTGATGGAACGAGCCTTTATTTTGCTTCCAACCGGCCTGGTGGACTGGGCGGTATGGATATTTATCGCACTGATTTTAAAGGAGGGCAATGGAGCGAACCTGTCAATATAGGAGATAAAATAAATACCCCCGGAAACGAACTTTTTCCTTTTATTCATGATGACGGCACCCTTTATTTTGCATCCGATGGTTGGGGTGGTTTCGGGGGCTTGGATATTTTTTCTTCTGTTGGACAAGACAATGTTTATGAGGAAGAACCCATCAATATAGGTACGCCATTTAATTCTTCTAAAGATGATTTTGGTTTTATTTTGAATACTACGGGTACAGAGGGCTATTTATCTTCTGCCCGAGAAGGAGGAGCGGGGAAAGATGACATTTACAGTTTTAAAATTGTAGATAAGAATCAGTTGGGAAGAAAGGTGAAAGCTGTAATTTGTGTATATGACAAAGCAAATAAGGCGCGCATTAGCAATGCAAAAGTCGTGATTAGCCAAGAGCAAATAGATAAAAATAGAGAAGTAGAAGACCTAAGTATGCGTCTATTAGAAACGACAGTTGAAAATGAATATATCATTAAATTAGCTAAAGAGGGGGCTTTGCTGAATAGTAGGGAAGACCTGGAAAAAAGAACAGACACAAATGGGGAATTCACCCTAGAAGTTTTTGCCAACCAACATTATTATTTTGCGGTTCAAAAGGATGGCTATCTGCCCATAGAATATCCTTGGTTTAGTAAGCAAGAAAATGCTTCACAGCTCGAGTTATGTATTCCTTTAGAAAAAAGAACTTGTCTCACTTTAAGGGGAAAGGCGATTAATCAAAAGTATGAAACCCTCGTGCCAGATGTAAAAGTAACCTTAATCAACTTATGTGATGGATCAGAATTAGAAACTCGGACGGATGCAAGGGGAAACTATGTTTTTTCCTGTATAAAATGTCATTGCGATTATGAAATCAAAGGGCAAAAAATGCATTTCCAGACCGCTTTCCAAACAGCTTCTTCACTAAATGCTGATTGCTCAGATGGAAGCATTTTAAATGCAAATTTACTGATGATTCCAGGGCAGGATATACCGGAACAAATTCAACCGGACCAACCTGACACGAGAGAAAATGGCATTTCCGATTTCGAATTAAAAGTTGGACAGATCATAGAATTAAAGAAAATATATTACGATTTTGATAAATATTACATTCGAGAAGGCGCACAGGAATCACTAGAAGAAGTGATCCGACTCATGGAAAAATATCCGAGCTTAATTATCGAATTATCAGCTCATACCGACTCTCGAGGTACTCGAAATTACAATCAATGGCTTTCCAGAAAACGAGCAAAATCTGCTGCACAATATATTGCCAATCGAGGCATTGATGCTTGGCGTTTATACTCAAAGGGTTATGGAGAAGCCCGATTGAGAAATAATTGTGCCGACGGGATAGATTGCTCTGAAGAAGAACATCAATACAATCGAAGAACAGAAATAAAAATCCTAGAATTTGATAGGGCAGATGTTCAAGTAAATTATATTAATAATAAACCGGAAAAGATTGATCGGCGACGATAGTCTGGCTTTATCTTTCCTCTACAATCGTTTGGCCATAATCAGCTAAAACGGAAAAGCAAGTAGGCTCGAAAAATTTTGTATTTCTTGCTCTAGTAGAAGTGTCGAAATAGGGTAGGGTACTTAGCCAATTTGTTTGATTTGCACAAAAATGATAGCTCTTGGGGTAGGGAACCTTGAATTGATTTTCTGGATGAAAACTCGGAATGCATTTTGAGGTCTGGCAACTAATCATGTAAAATCCGCCAAATTTTAACATTTTAATTTTAGATAGGACAAATTCTAGTTTAGAAGTTGTTTAAAAATGTTTTGTTTTAAAAATAATTGGGTTTGACCCTGCGCATTAAGATTAAAGAAAATACTAGGTAATGAAGGCTTTTAAAATTGCGTTTTAAGGTTTCAAATCGAACCAAAATCGCTTTAAAGGCATCAATCCAAGCATTTGTTCTTTCTACTGAAAAACGTTCTTTGTAAAGTTCTTCATCCAATAAGTAGTCATAATCAGTATTTTTTGAATTACGTTTATTTATATCAATGTTTGCTATAATAAATATTGATTCAAAAAATTCTCTTAAACTGATTGCATCAAAACCTGCATCAGCATTTAAAAACAATCCGTTGCAAGAAATAGTAGCTGCCTCAATATCTGCTACTATTTTTGACAGCTGTTTTTCTATCTCAAACAGGTCATGATGATTACCAGAAACGGGGTCAGAAATTGCCAAGGGCATTCCAGATTTATCAGTCAAAAAAAGCATATTTGTGGTCTTACAGCTTTTTCTTTTCTGATAATCTACCGCTTGACCGCCTCGTTTGGCTGGTGTATGGCTGCCATCAAGTTGGACGCTAGACATGTCTAAAAAAGATTTATATTTTCTTAAAAGATTTGTCCATAAATTTTTCCAACTGCCATCTTTAGACCACTTATTGAAATGGTAATAAACTGATTGCCAATTCATTAGTATTCGGCTACCAAATTGGGCAATGGGTAATTCTCTCCATTGCGTCCCTGTTTTAAGCCGATAAATTATGGCTTTGACAATTCGCCATAAGGGAACTTTTGTTTTTCTGCCCAAATGGGTTTGGCTCAAATAAGGCAATAAATTTTCTGTAATGAATTTTTTCGTTAATTTTACGTACATCGTTGCAAAAATTTTTGTTAGGAAATTAGCATCCACAACTTAATATTTTTGCAACTTTTTTTTTGCCTTTTTTGAATTTTAACAAAAATCTTTTTTAAACAACTTCTTAACCAGAACAGAGTCATTGCTATGAACCCGTCACTTTCATTCAGATTGATATTGTTAGTTTTTAGATAATGCTCCTTGGCATAAGTAAGTGGGGATATATTAACCGAGCAGAAAGAGTGGTTATTCCATATACTTTTGCAGATGCAGGTAATTTCCTTACGCGCAATGCTTATGTAAGTAATGGAGAAAAATATGCAATCATAGATATGGAAGGCAACTTGATCACTGAATGGGTATATGATACTCTTTTCAATGATTATAGACATTTTATCGATCAAAAAAATGGCTTGTATGGAATTATTGATTCTGTTGCTAAAGAGGTGATTCCATTTATTTATGAAGATTATAATGGAGGGTACAAAGGCAATTATGTTTTCAAGAAAAATGGGAAATGGGGAACGGTTGGTTTTGATTACGAAGATTTTGACAATACCCCTGCTTTTCTAACTCCTGATGTAATGCCTAAGTTTCCAGGATGTCCCAAAGTAGCGGATGAAAAAGAATGGAAGGATTGTTCTGACAAAAAAATGCTCCAATACATTTACACACAAATTCAATACCCGACTGAAGCTCATCGGTCAGGAGTGGAAGGGACGGTTGTTGTTTCTTTCCTAGTGAATAAAAAAGGAGAAATAGAGCAAGCTGAAGTAGAGAAATTGGTGCAGGGTGCGGTGCAGAGTGTCTTAGAATTGTTAATTCTATGCCTCTTTGGACACCAGGGCAACATGAAGGGGAAACAGTAATTACTCGATTTAACTTACCTGTTAAATTTCGATTAGAATAATTTTTCGCTCATAAGATCATCTTTATCAATCAACCTTTTTCAGGATAAGACAAGGGGGCATAACCTATACTTAACATAATATCAATTATAGGTAAAAACTAAGCATTTGAATTATTTCTTTACCTTTGATACCCCTCATTCGAGGTAACAATCTAATACCAAGCAAATAAGATAATAGCCCCAGCTAAGACCTACCAAAGATTTGTTGCCAATCTTCAAAATTTCTATTGGAAGTGAAGATGGTGTGTCATTCCATTCTTTTTGTTTATTCAACAAATTCTCAGCCTTATCTTTTTCGCAGGTCGGAGTCCATTGCTAAAGTATTTCAAAAATTCTATTTCATACCCTCTTGCCTTAGCATACTTGTTTTGGTTACTTTGTGTGTCAGAAATTGATAAATTTTGGGTAGAGGTGCATTGATAAAGAAAGAGTGCAGAAAAAATAAGTCCCAAAAGGTAAAAGTGCATTGCTCTCATATAGCTATTTTGATCAAAAGGTATAGTCTCTATAAAGTTACTATTTTTATTGTAGGGTTGTTTGCCCGTAGCTAAAAAAGAGAAGTTTTCAAAAAGGTATTACGTAGTTTGGTATTTTTTATGCTTCCCACTCCTACCCTTTTGAGGTGTAACACTATTAAATTTCGACTAACAAAAAACGAACGATTTCGCACTCATATAAAAACAAACTACAACTTTATCACCTATAGCGGGGAGTCATTTATATCTTAGATAGTTTGATGAAAATATGTCAAAGTTGCAGCCCTATTACGATTTAGGCAGATGTATTTATTTTAATAATTAGGATTTAATTCCTATTTTTGTTTTTAATTTAGTTTTTGAATCAATTTTAGACAAATGACCTCTACTAGCATATCTACTTTAACAAAAATAGGAAATACTGAATGGACGCATAACTGGATATTAGGTGGTTTAGAATATTATGGTGAAATCCGAAATGACCAAACAGGAGAGGTCTGGCTTTGCCAACAGCCTATTACTCACCAAGAGTTTAAATCTCTTTTACTACCAAATGGCTTTTCAAGAGTGGGCATTGGACGTGCGGCTCATGATGTAGCATATTTTCGCCGCTCACCAGATGCAATAGAAGACAGTCCAGTAGAAATAATGAAGTTAGAGAATCGATTTTTTTCAAAAGTGGCTCGTCCAGGTGCATTAGAGCGGAAATACATGGATCAAGGTTATCGGAATTGGAAGCCGAATTTATCAATGGAATTACCCTTCATGCAAATGGAGGCGTTTATCCGATTTAGATAGATTGTTTAATGGCTTGATTGTTAGATTGTCTATGTATTATTTGAACAATCAAGCCATTGACAATTCAACAATCAACAACAATGACAGATACACCATACAAAACAACCTTCAACCACCTGACCGATATGCAAGATTATATCGGCAAAGAAATCGGATTAAGTGATTGGTTGACGATAGACCAAGAATCCGTCAATACTTTTGCTACACTGACCAAAGATGAACAATGGATTCATATTGATGTCGAAAAATCAGCTAAACATTCGCCGTACAAAACCACAATTGCACACGGTTTCTTTATCCTCTCATTAGCCGCTCATTTTTCTTATGAATGCATTGCTTTTAAGGATGTGGGAATGGGAGTCAATTACGGACTGGACAAAGTTCGATTTACGAATGCCACACCTGTCGGAGCTAAAATTCGTGGTCGAATTTCGCTAATGGAGTATGAACCCAAAAAAGGTGGCGGAAAATATAAATTGAAATTAGTCATGGAATTGGAAGAGCAGGAAAAGCCTGCTTGCGTGGCAGAATGGATTGGAATAGCTTATATAAAATAAGGAGTCAGTCCAGTTGTCAAGAGTCAGAAAACTTGTAATCTCTGACACCTGACACCTCACCCCTGGCTTCTCAAAAAAATAAAAATGATAGTAGCAAAAACAGATTTAAAAACTTTTCGAAAAGAAGTGACCGCATGGTTGGAGGAGAATTATCCTACCAGTTTGCGACAGCCCATTACAAGTTATAATGACCTTTTTTGGGGTGGTCGAAACCAAGAAGATGTAGCAGATGACCTAAAAATTTGGTTTAACCGTTGTTATGAAAAAGGTTGGATTGTACCACATTGGGATAAGAAATATGGAGGAGGAGGATTGACCTTAAAACACTCAGCCATTATCTCAGAAGAAATGTCAAAAATGGGAGCGAGATCCCCTTTGGAAAGCTTTGGCGTTTCTATGCTCGGACCAGCCTTGTTGAAATTTGGTTCCGAAGAACAAAAGATGAAATATCTCAATGAAATTACAAGTGGAAAGATTCGGTGGGCGCAGGGATATAGTGAGCCTGGAGCGGGAAGTGATTTGGCAGGGCTACAGTAACACTTTTTCGGCAGAAGATCAAAGGCGACCATTATTTGGTCAATGGACAAAAAATCTGGACTTCCTTTGGTGATAAAGGAGATTGGATTTTCGCATTGGTTCGTACCCATCCTGACCGTCCGAAACATCACGGAATCAGCTTTTTATTGATTGACATGGCAACGGAAGGAGTCTCTACCAGACCGATTAAATTGATAAGTGGTGCATCGGTGTTTACAGAAACTTTTTTGATAATGTAAAAGTGCCTAAAGAGAATTTGGTAGGAACCAGAAGGGGCAGGTTGGACTATTGCCAAAT
Organism: Saprospiraceae bacterium; assembly: GCA_965222705.1. GTDB lineage: Bacteria > Bacteroidota > Bacteroidia > Chitinophagales > Saprospiraceae > JAFMDF01. The sequence continues at coordinate 56,029 of CBDCUO010000041.1, forward strand.
ACCTGTTAACCCATGAACGACAAATGATTGGTGGAGTAGGTGGGGCACATAAACCGACCCATTAACGCAAACTGCTGCCGAAAAGTGGGTTTGACCAATGGTATCCTATCAGATACCCTGCTTCGTTCAAAAATCATGAATTTTGAAATGAACGAATCGATCCTCGAAATGACTATTGAGCGTGCCATCGACGAAGCAAAAGCAGGTAATGATGCAGGTGCTCTTTTCTTCTCTATTCAAATACGTGGCGACCGAACAAAATAAAATGCGTTATGAGTTAAAGATGGAAATGGAGGGCTTTGGCGGATTAGAATGGGAAAGTGAAACCTCAAAAAATGGAGCATTACCTCGTGAATTCTTAAGAACCAAAGCAAATACAATCGAAGGAGGAACTTCGGAAGTAATGTTGAATATTATTTCGAAGAGGATTCTTGGACTACCGTCCAGATAACGGTAGACGGTGAACGGTTGTTACACTTGACGGTAGGTTGGTGAAAATTTGATAGTTGATATAAATAGTTTTACCTTCTCCCATATTTTACACAAACTTTGGTTAGATGCGGCCGTACCGTCCACCGTCAAGCGAAGCGACCGTCCACCGATAATATTATGGGAAAATTTAAAAGAATTAAGAGTTTGGCAAGATGCTATGGATTTAGCAGAAGGTATTTATAAAATCACTCGAAAACCAGAATTTTCAAAAGACTATTGGTGTAAAATCTAAACAAACACCCCCTTTAATATTATTTCAATATATTGAAAATCAATTAACTAGATTCAATCTAAAGGTGGTACGAATTTAGGCTTTACGCCACTATGGGCTTTGTAATCAAATTCAAAGAGCAGCCGTTTCAATAGCCTCAAACATTGCCGAGGGCGATGAAAGAGGAACAAACAGAGAATCAGTTCATTTTTTCAATATTGCAAAAGGCTCATGCGCAGAAGTGATTACTCAATTAAATATTGCTTATCGAATCGGGTATCTTGACAAACAAACTTTTGAAAAATGTGAAAATCAGGCAGAGAAGGTTCGTGCTTCCCTGAAAAGTTGATAAAAGCGAGAGGAGGAAACGACAAATTAAAGATAATGAGTTGGCTCCTTTTGGGAATATTTCTCCCTATCGTTTATACCGTCAAGCGAAGCGGACCGTCCACCGTCTGCCGTCAACCAATTAAAATATGGCATTAGTTATAAATGAAGAGCAGCAAATGCTCAAAAGCTCCGCAAAGGAGTTTTTAACAGAAAATAGTCCTGTCTCTAAACTCCGTTTTCTACGAGACACCAATGATAATAATGGCTATGATAAAGCACTTTGGACAGAAATGGCGAATATGGGCTGGGTGGCTTTAAATATTCCCGTTGACTATGGCGGCTTGGATTTCGGATATACTGGACTTGGTCAAGTTTTGGAAGAAACTGGTCGGACTTTAACGGCTTCTCCCTTAATTTCTACGGTTTTACTAAGTGCAACCGCCATTAATTTAGGAGGTAACTCAATACAAAAAAATGATCTTTTATCCGATATAGCAGCAGGAGACTTAATTATTGCTTTTGCATTAGAAGAAGGTAACCATCATCATCCAACCAATATTTCGACCATTGCTTCCAGTAAAAAAGGGGGCTATTCCTTGAATGGTAAAAAGTAGCGGTGATGGATGGGCATGTCGCAGATAAATTAATTGTGGCAGCAAAGACGAATGATGGAGTCGAATTGTTTTTAGTGGATGCGAAAACAGCAGGCATCACAACAGAAAGAATTATTTCGATGGATAGTCGAAATTATGCCAATATCCAATTTGACAATGTATTCATTCCAGAAAGTGCAAAGCTGGCAGAATACGAAAGCGGAGCTGCTCTTTTAGAAAAAACATTAGATATTGGACGAATAGGTTTGGCAGCGGAGATGTTGGGTGGTATTCAGGAAGCATTTGACCGCCACAGTTGCTTACCTAAAGGAAAGAGAACAATTTGGTGTGAAAATCGGCTCTTTTCAAGCCTTACAACATCGAGCGGCCCAAATGTTTTGCGAAATTGAATTGTGTAAATCCATCGTTATCAAAGCATTGAAAGCGATTGATGAAGGTAGTGAGGATTTGGCAAAACTGGCAAGTTTGGCCAAAGCAAAATTGGGACAAACCTATCAGTTAGTGAGCAATGAGGGCATCCAAATGTTCGGCGGAATCGGTATGACGGATGATGAAGAAATTGGTTTTTTTATCAAACGAGCGAGAGTAGTACAACGAATGTTGGGTGATGCTAATTATCATTTGGATAGATTGGCTCGTATGAAAGGGATTTAAGACGGTTGACGGTTTGGAACACACCTTGCCGTCCACCGTAAAAATACAATTATGAAAAAAATACTCTACGGTATTCTTGGGCTTGCAGCTATTTTGTTAATCATAGGTTTTATAGTGACCACTTTTTTTCCTGAAAAATTAGTGCCTTTTATGCTTAATCAACAGTTGCAGCGGCAAATGGCATTGGTTGAAAAGAATAATGAAATATTAAAAGACAAGGAAAGTATTCGAGTATATACGGTGGGAACAGCATCCCCCATGCCTGGCGAACGAGTTCAAACAGGAACTGCGGTTATTGTCAATGGTCATTTTTTCATGTTTGATGTTGGTGATGGCGTCGTTCAAAAAGCGGAAAATATGGGACTGCCACTCAATCGGTTGGATGGCATTTTTATCACTCATTGGCATTCTGACCACATGATGGATTTGCCGAGTTTGATTAGTCGTTCTTGGTTGTTGGGACGGACCAATGATTTGCATCTTTACGGACCAGATGGAACAGATACCCTAAATCAAGCCATTAATCAATATTTACATATTGAAAATCGACATCGCTTAGACCATCATGGTCATGAGACAATGGATATTTCAAAAGCGAGAGCCATTGCGCATGAATTTAAAAATGTTCAAGGAGGGAAAGAAGTCATCTATCAACAAGATGGAATTACGATTACTGCGTTTGATGTTGACCACGCACCAATAGAACCTGCGGTGGGTTACGCCATCGAATACAATGGAAAAAAAGTAGTCATCAGCGGCGATACAAAGAAGAATGATTTAGTGTTAGAAATGGCTCAAAATGCAGATTTATTGGTTGTGCATTTAAATGTATGATGGTTGAGAATTTAACCAATGGACGAAAATCATAAATAAATTCCATTGGAAAAATAGTTTCTTTGAAAATTTGGTAGAACGCCTTTGAAATCGAGCTATTCTTGCCCTAATGCAAGTATTTCTCCCTTCAATAGCTTTGGTATACTGTTTTCCAATAAGGTGCTTATACCATTTGAGAACAGTTTTAAATCCTTCAAAAGCATCCGTACACCAATAATCTATTTTGATGTTAAGGTGCTTGATTTTTAGCAGTAAAAATCGAACTTGGCGAATCGTTCTTTTACCCATCGTAAAAGCTAGGATTTCTTTAGTTTCTGGTGCATAAGCATAGAAAATCCAGACCTTCTTGCCTCTATGGTGGACAAATGAATACATTTCGTCAATTAAAACCTTATGATAATGCTTTTTCGAAGGTTTTATTTTGATAGATTCCCCTACTGTTTTTATTCGATGAAGTACGCTACTTTGACTCACTTTAAATACAGTAGAACAATCTCGGATACCACTACCATGAATTAAAGAACTAATAATTTGTTTTTGAATAACTGGATTGGCTCCATTATTCTGATAGACGAATTGAAATTGTTTGCGACAGTCCTTGCACAGAAAATTTTGTTTACCTGTGCTTTTTATGCCATTTTTAACGACATTAGGGCTTTCGCAATGAGGACATTGGACTTTGACTTTTATTTTTTGCATTCATCAAAGTTCGTCCTCATTGAGTTTTTTCTCAAATCATACATTCTAAATCACTACCGATTTATTATTGCATGAAGTTATTCTAAATTCTCTCCTGAAGCAAATGGAACCCAGATTGAAACAATTTGGAATGACAAGAAATAGAAAAATTGTTCATGACATTCAGGATTATCACACCCCACCTGCCGAAGTTGCAGAAATAGCCGCCAAAGCCAATGTCAAAAAATTAGTCTTGCATCATTTTGCACCTCCACCTGATTTTCAAGTCGTAAAAAATTTATATAAAAAAGAACTATCAGGCTATGATGGGGAAATTCACTTTTCGAATGATGGGGATGAGTTTGTTGTTAGGTGAGTGTATCGGCGTAATTCCAAGCCTTTTGATACGCATTCAGTAGTACCTCGTAAATAGGGCATCATAAAGCATGGGTGTACTAAGTAGCGTTCATGCTTTACTTGTATTATTCTTCGCTTAATTGATACTTTCTGTGTAGAAGCACTAAAACCAGCTAAAGTATACCCCCTTTTGATTAAGCTGATAGGGAATATTTCTGGATAGCAGTCCACCTGACTGTCTAAGTAGTCTTTGAAACAGCCTGCTCGGTCAATTATCTTATGGTAGTCTTCTTCTCCTATTGGTATAATTATCGTCTTTAACCCTTTTCGATTCATGAGTTTCGTTTCTATTAAAAAACTACGAAACTATATAGAATAGAGGAGTTTATAAATTTAATCTTTAAATATATTTTTATCTAAAACGGACAAAGATTAATTATTCGGCAATTAACAATTCATAATCTATTAGTAATGAATTAAATACATATATTTTGTACACCTGTAATCCGTTATAATCAGATTTATTTCAATGACTTGGTAAACCCTGGATTTATATTTGTATTTGACCAATTTCCTCCTGTAGATCAGTAAAGAATAATTGATTTAGCAAAAGATATTGTTGATTTCGTGGATTCGGAAGGCATAGATGTTCAGATTTATCATTGTACTCATGGTTTCACTACTCAAGATTTTGACTTTCAAACGGTAAGGGATATAGCTGAAATGTAAAATTTACCCCAATAAAAAACAAGTGATATTGACAGACAGAGAGCTATTCATCTGTCTGTTTTTTTATGTCAAAAAACTATCTAAATACACATAATTCATGGCTTTTTTACAAAAGGAATAGCGAATAATTTATTTTTTAGGTTTTAAAACCTAAATTTGCTTTATAATTAGTTTAGTGAGCTTATTTAAAATCAACATAATGAAGAACTCAACTCAACAATTCTTAAAAGACACTGGCGCACAAGTGCCAATCGTATGCGGTCCAATGTACCCAGGTTCCAATCCCGAATTAATTGCTGCTGTCTCGGATGCGGGTGGTTTTGGAGTCGTTCAACCTGTCGCTTTAACTTCTCTATATGGTCATGATTTTCGGGAGGGGCTGCAATTGATAAAAAAATTGACCGACAAACCCTTTGGAGTCAATTTTACCATTTTCGGCGGTGCGAATAAAAAGTACCATGAGCAGATGAAAAAGTGGATGGAAATTTCCATTGAAGAAGGAGTGAAATTCTTTCTGACTTCTTTGGGAAAGCCTCATGCAATTGTCAAAATAGCCAAGCAGCACAACATCAAAGTTTACCATGATGTGCCGAATAAGAAAGTAGCATTAGCCATGCGAGATGCAGAGGTGGATGGTTTGAATTGTATCAATTGGCGAGGTGGTGGGCAGACTGGTATTCAATCTGCAGAACAATTTATGGAAGAACTACATGACATCGGAATTCCATTGGTTTGTGCAGGCGGAATCGGAAATGCAGATGATTTTCAAAAGGCATTAGATATGGGTTATGCAGGAGTTCAATTAGGTACTCGATTTTTGGCAACCCATGAATGTAAAGTGACCAATAGTTACAAACAAGCAATCGTGGATTCCACAGAAGAAGACATTGTGTGGACTAATAAAATTGCAGGAAACAATTCTTCTGTAATTAAAACCCCAGACATCATGCGAGGTGGTCTGCGGACTGGTCCGATTATAAGTTATATGCTCAAAAAACGAAAGTTGAAAAAATATGCTCGGATGTATTTGATGAATCGTGGAATTAAAAATTATAGTAAAACAGCTTTTGATGATAATGTTCAATTTTGGCAGGCAGGTAAAGGAGTTGGGAATATTAAATCAGTAAAGTCGGTAGCAGATGTGGTGAAGGAATTTGCAGGAGTAAATGTCTAAAATTTTGAAAATACCGCAGCCAACAACTTATTATGCAACAACTCTTACCTAATGCAGATGTCGTTTCGACTATTGAAAATAAGACGCTCTTTTTCTATTTTTTTAAATTAAAAAAATCGGATAACGAGGGAGCAGACATTCGCCAAGAATTTGCCAAACATCAAGCAAAATGTTTGCATTGGTTGCATTGTGAATATACCTTTATTGGAGAAGGAACTGATTTTTGGACCCATGCTGCTATTTTTGAATTCCCAAATTTTGCAGCAGTAAAACAAGCCATTCAAAAAGGAATTAGAAGAAATTACGGTAAAAGCAACGAAGGAAGAACAAATGTTGAGTGCCTCCACAGGCGTTAGCCGAATTGGAATTGCTCCTGCTGCATTAGCAAAACTACCGAGCTATGGAGAGAAAGACATATTTAGGTCATTGCAACTACTTCCTGGTATAAGTGGCTCGAATGAAAGTTCATCGGGTTTGTATGTAAGAGGCGGAACGCCTGACCAAAACTTGGTCTTGTTTGATGGTTTTACGGTCTATCACGTTGACCACTTATTTGGCTTTTTTAGTGCTTTTAATACCAATGCGGTAAAGGATGTTCAATTGTACAAAGGTGGTTTTGATGCCAAATATGGTGGAAGATTATCGAGTGTGGTGGAATTGACTGGTAAGGAAGGAAATACGAAGGAATTTAATATGGGCATAGGCTTAAGTCTATTGAGTGTAAACGGTTTTGTGGAGTAATGGTAAAGGCTCTTTTTTAGTGGCGGGACGGCGTTCTTTTCAAAGTGATTTTTATAATAATATTTTTGATGCTTATACAGACAGTAACCAAGCCGCGAATGATGGACAAACGATTGGAGGACGCTTTGGGCGGCAGGAAGTACAGCCTAACACTTTTTTCTATGACTTAAATGCTAAAACAACTTACCGTCCAAATGACAAGGACGTTTTTAGCCTCAGCTTTTACAGCGGAAAGGATAATCTTGATAATTCGAGAAATACCGACCAGTCGGCATTTGGGAATAGATTTGCTGACCTCAATTTTTCCTTTGACCAACAAAGTACTGATTTGACGGCTTGGGGCAATTGGGGAGCAAGTGCCAAATGGTCTCGAAAATGGGGCGACCGCTTTTATTCAAATACAAACTTATCATACTCCAATTATTTTAGTGAAAGAGATAGAAGCAATGAGTTAACCATTACAAGAGCAGATACGACCGTAGTTCAGAATAATGGTTCTTACGAAGAAAACGACCTAAAAGACATTAGTTTAAAAATTGATAATGAATATAAGATAGCTCAAAATAATCAACTGGGTTTTGGCTTGCATGCCACCTGGAATAATATCAAATATAATTTCACGCAAAACGATACGACAAGCATCTTAAATCGCTTAGATGACGGACTAACTACTACTTTTTATTTGCAGGACAGACACACTTTTGGAAACAAATTAATTTTGAATGGCGGCTTGAGAACTTCCCATTATAGTGTAAACAATCAATTGTATTTTGAACCCAGAGCTTCCCTAAATTATCTAATGACCGATAAAATAAAATTGAAAGCAGCCTGGGGAAAATATTATCAATTTGCTAACCGCATTGTTCGAGAAGATATTCAGCAAGGAAGTCGTGATTTTTGGTTATTAGCTGATGATGAAAATGTACCTATAAGTTCGGCTATTCACCATATTGTAGGAGTAAGTTACGAAACGAAAAATTGGTTGTTTGATATAGAAACTTATTATAAAAATCTAGATGGTCTTTCCGAATACTCGACTCGCTTTGTTCCTCAAGGAGTAGGCAGAGACCGAGCGTTAAATTACGAGGAGTTTTTCCATACAGGTACAGGAATAGCGAAAGGTATTGAATTTTTAGTTCAAAGAAAAGTAGGAAAATTTACAGGATGGGCAGGTTATACATTAGGAGAAGTTAAGTATGATTTTGAAGCATTTGGAGATGAACCCTTCTATGCTAATCAGGACGTAACCCATGAACTAAAGTTGGTAGGAAATTATAAGCTGGGTAATTTCTCGCTCGGAGCTACATTCATTTACGCAACGGGAAAACCTTACACAGCACCTACTGGTTATTACCCATTGGTATTATTAGATGGCTCAACTACTGACTTTTTTGAAATAAGTGATAAAAACGCCTTACGTTATGATGACTATTTTTCTAATAATAAATTCTTTTTTGATAGTTAGTTGTAATCAGGAAAATATAGAACAGACAGAAACAAAAACAACTATTGTAGAGGGCTATTTATATGCTGGAAATCCTATAGACAGTTTGAAAGTAACACAAAGTTTTTCTTATGGACAGGTGGAAGAGGAGATTATTACTATTGATGATTTGAATATTACGATTACTGACGATAATAATCAATTTGAATTAACGTCGATTGGAAACGGTTTCTATCAAAATTCAAACCTAATTATTGAAGCAGGTAAAAGCTATCAATTGGAATTTGAAAGGGACGGAGAAATTATTTCGGCGGAAACTTATGTTCCTGAAAATAATGTAACCAGCATTTCCACTACAGAAGTTAAGTTGGAACAAATCGAAGCTGGAGTTTTTCCTACTGGTGGTATTAATATCCCTGACCCAGTTGAAGTGAGTTGGAATAATGAAGATGGGGATTATTATTATGTACTTATCAAAAATATAGAAACTGACCCAGAGTACGTGAACGAAAACATTGCCCAATTGGATGAACAGTTTCTATTTATTACAGAGCCTCAAATATCTGATTTTTATGCCATCCGCACTCGGCAAGAATTGACACAATATGGAACTTATCAAATCATTGTTTTTAGAGTTAATCCAGAGTATGCTGCGCTCTATGAAAGCTCAGGCAATTCAACGCTTTCCTTAGAAGAACCACCTTCTAACATTATAAATGGCTTGGGAATATTTACAGGGGTAAGTAGCGATACTTTGTATTTGGAGGTGAATAAAATTTAATTTGAGGTAAGTATCAACGAAAAATTAACTTCCCGATTTGCAATTGATTTATTTGACCAAATCTCCCAGAGGGAGAGTAAGTTAGATAAATCAATTGTGTGTATAAATCGAGAAACCCGCCACGCATAAGCCGTGGTTATTTTTTGTGCAATAAAAAAATATTCAAGCTCCAAAAATTCAGCTTCACCCACCTCTCAGGTCGCTTCACTTTAATATTTCCGCCTTCCACTCTGTACAAACCTAAATTTGTAAGGAACGAAGAGTAAATCAATTTCAAATAATATACCTCATGGGTAAAAAGATACAAATAGCGTTTTTAGTCGTTTTCTTCGGAGCGATTGCCATTGAATTGGCGTGGTCATATTTTAAGAAAAAGCAAGTTTATAATTTCAGAGAATCCTTAGCCAATGCCTTTATTATCATTGGTGCAAAAGTTATCAAACCACTCACTTTAGCATGGGGCTATTATTTATTTACCTGGGCAAGTCAGTATAAAATTGCGGAATTACCATTCAACTGGTACACCATTTTGTTGACAGCTCTTGTAGTAGAGTTTGTATATTATTGGTATCACCGCCTAAGTCATGAAATTCCAATTCTTTGGACAATCCATCATACCCATCATTCCAGTCCTTGGATGAACTTTTTTACAGCAGGCAGGCTCAATTGGTTAGGGAAATTTACCAGCCCTGTTTTTTATATCCCTTTGGTCATGGTGGGTTTTTCCCCTTTATTGATTACGGGAGTTTTGGCAATCAGCCTGATTTATCAAATTTTCTTGCATACAGAAATGATAGGAAAAATTGGATTCTTTGAAGGTTTATTTTTCAATACCCCCTCTGCCCATCGAGTACATCATGCTTCTAATAAAAAGTACATAGATAAAAACTATGGTGGCATGCTTATCATTTTCGACCGCATTTTTGGCACTTATGTTCCTGAAACTGAAAAGGTAGATTATGGGGTCACCACAGGGTTTGTTGGGCATAATCCATTTAAAATATTGTTCCTACCATTATTTCAATATTTGAAAAAGGCTTTTGGTAGAAAAGAACAAATCTCCGAAAAGCAAGAAATTAAATTTTTAAAATAAATTATCAAATCAATAAAATGAAGTTGAAAATATTTTTAATGCTAATTGTTTTGGGCGTAGTAATATTACCTTCAAAAGCAAATCCAACAGAATCAAAAGACACAATCATCGTCTATATTTTTTTACATGAATCTTGTATAATCAGTCAATATTACACCTTGCCATTAAAGGAGTTACATGAGGAATATGCCAATGAAAATGTCCAGTTCATAGGCTTGTTCCCTAACTTCTCTTCCAAACCAGATAAGATAGAAGAGTTCAAAAAAAAGTATCAACTAATTATCAGGAAGTTGCAGATTGGGCAGGCATGATCCAATACGTAACGGAAATACGCTATATGCCGCCTTGGAAACCCGATAAAAATTATAGCAATTTTGTGGGCGAACGAGGGCTAACAGATGACGAAATCCAACTGATTGCTGACTGGGTTGATGCAGGTGTTCCACAAGGTAATCCTGACCTCGAACCACCTTTGCCAAATTTCCCAACAGGCTCTCAATTGGGTACTCCTGATTTGGTGCTGGAAATGGCAGAGGATTATTTTATAGAAGGGAACAATCAGGATGATTACCGAGTTTTTGTTTTACCAACTGGCTTAACTGAAGATAAAGAAATCGCAGCTGTTGAATTTCGTCCTGGAAACGGTCGGGCTGTTCACCACGTAATAATGGGCTTTGAGACAAATGGTGCAGCTGCTGCACTTGATGCCCAAACGCCAGAATATGGATATGAATCTTTTGGGAGTTTTGGCGTGCCCGACGATGGCATGTTCATTGCCTATACTCCAGGCATTAAAAGTATTCGATATCCACAAGAAATTGGCAAAGTTTTAACAACCGAGTCCGATTTTTTAATTCAGGTTCATTATGCGCCCTTGCCGACAGACGAAACAGACCGGTCTCATGTGAATATCTTTTTCAAGGAACCTGATGACCCAATTACTAGACCCGTACAGCTGACACGTATTTGGCCTTTTGATTTAGATGGTGGATGGCTCTCTTTTGTTATGCCTCCTGATGAGGTAAAATCTTTCCATGGAACCAAAACCTTCACTGAAGACATTAGTCTCGTTTCGATTTATCCGCATTGTCATTATCTTGGAAAAGATTGGGACGTATTCGCTGTTAGCCCTTCGAATGACACGATTAACATCATAAAAATTGACGAATGGGATTTTAATTGGCAAGGTGCATACGTATTTGACAGAATGAAAAAAATCCCTGCTAATTCGACCATTCATTTCAATGCCACTTACGACAATACACTTAACAATCCTTACAACCCAAGTAATCCGCCACAAACGGTATCCTGGGGCGAAACCACATATGACGAAATGTTTATTGTCGGCTTGAACTGGGTACCATATCAAGCAGGAGATGAAGATATCATCATAGGCGAAGATACCACTACTGGGATTGAAGAGGTATTATCAAATACAGGAATGTACCTTTATTCACCATTTCCCAATCCTACAAGCGATGCTGTTACTTTAAACTATTATTCGGACAAAAGACAAAATATCAGTATTGAGCTTTTTGATATAAAAGGAACACTTGTCAATACCGTTATAAGCCGAGCCGTTCATCAATCAGGCAATCATAAAGTGGAATTCAATGTAGGACATTTGCCTGATGGTGCTTATACCATTCGTTTAAGTGGCGAGGAAGGTATTTTGACCAAGCCCTTAGTCATGTCAAAGTAGCCAATAAGTTAAATAAATTACCCGCTTGCGCTAACCTTGTGGGTTAGTGAAAAACATTTTGTATGTCTCTGACCTACTCAATTCAAAGAGTTGAAAATAAGCTACTCAACCCACAAAAACAAAATGCCCTATTTGCCTTAATGGCAGATAGGACATTTTGCATGAACACAAACTCTATTTATTCCCTTATCAATTCTGTTAATAACTCTTCCTCTTTTAGTCCTTCAATTTTTCTATTCATCTCCTCATACCACTCCAATCCTTTCGCCGTCAAGTGGGGGTAAATCAATTCCAAAACAGATTCCATAATATTCCGAATTGGATATTTTTTAGTTCCAAGCAATTCTCGTCTTTCTACCCATGCAAGAAGAATCGCTGAGCCGAATTTGGAAAAAATCTCATAATGACCGTCATGTGGTTCAGGTTTTAAGATACTACGACCAACAGAAAGATATATAAAGTTTTTAGTAAAGTTATCACTACGGTTGGTTCGTTCTTCGTAAATGGTCTTGGCATCAGGAATGATTTTGACAATTTCAAAAATGTCTCGATAAAAAAAGCGATAAGTAAACTGAAAGTGTAGATAACGTTGGATAATATTTACCATATTAAAGTCCATTGCCAAAGCATCTTGTGAAGTTTGCAATAGTCTTACTCGTTCTTTTTGCAAATAATCCAAGACCCCTTCCAAAATTTCTTTTTTTGTAGGAAAATGATAGTGAAGATTGCCTTTGCTCATTTCGGCTTTGATGGCAATATCCTCTAGGCGAACACTATTGTATCCATTTTTATTGAATAGCTCAATGGCATTGAGAATGATTTTCTTTTTTGTCTTTTTCATCTTGGAGAATTGTTTTCGCAAATGTTGTGAATAGAAGTGAGGGGCTGTCTCCACCCTCTTGACCTTTCCCACCTCCAAATCTTTATTGCTGCAAAATCTGATTTTCAAAATTAAATCCAACCTATTTCGTTAAAAATACAAATCAAATCCTATATTATTTTCAAATTTAGGCTTTAAAGCCTAAATTTGAAAATAATATAGGATTTGAATAAATAAAACTCATCAATTATGAAACGAATAATCATCTTAACAATGGCATTTTTAGCTTTTGCCATAGGGAGCATTCAAGCTCAAACGACCATAAGAGGGACTATCACAGATTCAAATTCAGGTGAACCTTTGGTGGGAGCCAATGTGATTGTTAAAGGAACATCTGATGGAAATGTTTCTGACTTAGACGGAAATTATAGTCTAACCACTTCCCAAAATTTTCCATTGACTTTAGTTTTTTCTTATACTGGATTTTCTACACAAGAGATAGAAGTGACTTCTGATTCTCCTGTTAATGTAAGCTTGGTAGAAGGTGCCTTGATTGGTCAAGAAGTGGTGGTCTCCGCATCTCGAAGGAGAGAGAAAGTACAAGAAGCACCTGCCTCTATATCTGTTTATAATACAAGAAAATTAGAAGCCTCTCCAAATGATAATCCAGTTAGAAATTTAATAAGTGCACCTGGGGTAAATATTCAGCAACAATCAGCTGGAAGAATTAATATTCAGTTACGTGGAGATGGCGGATTGTTTGGTTCTGCCTCATTTCCAATGTTAGATTATCGCCCATTGGTAGGTGCGGGTACTGGAACTTTTGATGCCTTAAACACGCCATTAAATAATATTGATATTCAAAGAATTGAAGTAGTACGAGGACCTGGTTCTGCGTTGTATGGCCCTGGAGTCACAGCAGGTGTTGTACACTTTTTGAGTAAATCTCCAATTGACCATCCAGGTACAACTGTCCAATTAAGAGGAGGAGAGTTATCTACTTTTGGAGGTTCTATTCGGCATGCTACAAAGGTATCTGATAAGTTTGGGTTTAAAATCAATGCTAATTATACCAGAGGAGATGAATTTAATTTAGACCCTGATGACCCAGGCGATGCGGCTTCAATTGCTGCGCTTCAAGATTCAATTTACCAACCAGTAATTAGGGATGGAGTAGTTGACCCAACTCAGCGTGGCGAACTGTTATTGGATGTAAATGATACGGACGAAGATGGTGATGGAAATCCATTACAAAATTATTATACAAGTGCAGCCGTCACAGGAACATTGGAATTCAGACCACAAGATGATTTTTCTATTAATGTTTCCGGAGGATTCAATACTGTCTCTGGAGTTTTTTATAATGACCAAGGAGAAGGTTTGGCTCAAGCTTCAGATACTTGGGGACAAGCTAGAATGCAAAAAGGCGGATTATTTGCTCAAGCATTTTTTTAAGTAATTCCAGTAAAGCTGACAAACCTACTTTTTTATATCGTACAGGAAATAGAACATTAAATGACAGAAAACAATTTGAAGGACAGATTCAATATAATTTTGATTTGCCTACCATTTTAAATTCAAATTGGACAGCAGGGTTTGATTATAGACAGTCTATCAATGAAACAGAAAATACATTATATGGACGAAATGAAGACGATGATGATTATAGTATTGCCGGATTATATGTTCAAGGAAAATTTGCTTTAGCTAAAAAATTGGATTTGGTTTTAGCAGCAAGAGGAGATAGATTTAACTCTTTGGATGAAACTGGATTTTCTCCTCGAGCGGCTTTAGTTTTTAAAGCATCTCCTACCCATACTTTCCGAGCGAGTTATAATCGAGCGATTCGTACTCCTTCTCAACTGAATCTTAATATTGATTTTCCGCTCGCCACTTTGGTTCCTAGTGCTTATGATATTTGGTTGGTTGGAAATAAGAATGAAGTAACATTTGGAGAAAATCCAATGCTTAGCTTTAATGGAGCTTTGCCATTTCCGAACCTTCCATTTGGAACGTCTGGGATGCCTTTAAATTTAGTTCAGGGAGCAGTAACCCAATCGGCAGGTCAACAAATTTTGGAAGGTGTGGCAACCCAATTGACTATGGCAAACCCTGCAATAGCTCCATTGATTCCCACTATCAATGCTTTCCTGACTGACCCTGCGAATTTTGCAACAGGGACAACGGGAACCTTTGCAGGTGTTGATTTATTTACACAAGAGCCACTTAGTTCTTTTACCAATGGACCTAAAGCTTCTTTGATTAAAGAAGATACTTGGGAGTTTGGATATGTAGGTTTGATTGCTGATAAATTGAAAGTTTCATTTGATATTTATAACCGTAAGATAGATGGCGACCTTGCCGTTAGTGCTTTAGCCCCTTCTTATGGTTTGATAGGAATTGATGCCATGGGAGCTGACTTAGGAGTAGGAGTAGCAGCACAATTGACTCCTTTTTTAGTGGGTCTTTTGACCCAAGCTGGAAACCCCAACCCAGAGGCTGCGGCAGCACAAATTGCAGGAGCTTATGCTGCTGGATATACTCAAGGTGGAAATGGTTTTGCGCAAGGTATTTCACTTTTAGCTAACAACTTTATTTTGGCAACGATACAAGCAGAAAACACTCCTGATAATGGGGTGGTACATGTTCCCGCAGGTTATAAAACCTTTGAAGCCTATAGTTATACAGGACTAGATGTCAGCTTGGAATACTATGTAAATGCTGATTTATCTTTCTTTGGAAATTACTCTTACATTTCTGAAAATGTTTTTGAAACAGAAATAAAAGATTCAGAAGGGGTTATGGGAACTAATGCTTTATCTATCCCTAAAAATAAGTTTCGATTTGGGGCAAACTATGGACCTGAATTAGGTTGGAGAGCGAACCTTTCTTTTCAACATGATGATTCTTTTGATTCTTTTAGTGGATTATTTTCTGGAAGAACAGATGAAAAAAATGTAGTGGATTTAGGAATAGGGTATAAATTTGATTTCGGTTTGACCATCAATGCTTCAGGTCAAAATATTTTTAATAATGAATATAGAGCATTCCCTGGAATGCCAAAAATTGGAAGAAGAACTATGCTTACTTTAACCTATGACTTTGGTGGAAATAATCAATAACCCGCAACTCGGATTAAATATTTATTTTTAAAAGTACTTTTTCTACAATCATTTGCTCATCACTTAAAAATGATGAGCATCTTCCAATTTCCAAGTTATGACAAAGCTCAAAAAAAGATTACTCACTACTTTAGGAGTTATTGTTTTACTAGCCTTAGCAGGTGGCATTTGGTTCAAGTATAATTGGTACAAAATGCCAGGTATTATTTCCAGTTGGAAAAACCCAACCGCTAAAAATCGAGCTATAGAATGGCAAGATGGTCCAACTTCTCGTACTTCCGAAAAACCAAATGTTATAGTCATTTTAGTAGATGACTTAGGATTTAATGAAGTGAGCACCTATGGTGGCGGTATGGGCAATGGCAAAGTTAAAACACCTAATATTGACCAATTAGCTGCAGACGGTGTCTTGTGTACCAATGGTTATTCTGCTACAGCGGTATGTTCTCCATCAAGAGCTGCCTTATTGACGGGAAGATTTCCAACGCGAGCAGGTTATGAATTTACACCAACTGCAAAGGGATTTGGAAAGCTAATCTCTAATATGTTGAGTGATAGAGAAGTTCCACCGATTTATAATGCCGAGATAGATAATCAGCTCCCTTCTGTTGAAGAAATGGGCTTACCTGCTTCTGAAATCACTATTCCAGAAATGCTTAAGCCACAAGGCTACCATTCTGCTCTTGTTGGGAAATGGCATTTAGGGGCTGCTGAAGAATTCCAGCCTAATAAACACGGCTTTGATGAAAGTCTTTGGATAGAAACAGGAAGTATGTTCTTACCCGAAGATGACCCAAATGTGGTTAATGCCAAATTGCCTTTTGACCCAATAGACAAATTTCTTTGGGGCAATCTAACGCATAATGTTCGATTTAATGATAGTGGTCGTTTTAATCCTGATGGTTTCTTGACAGACTATTTGACTAATGAAGCGGTCAAGGTCATTGAAAAAAATAAAAATCAGCCGTTTTTCTTATACTTAGCGTATTGGGCAGTGCACACACCGCTTCAAGCCTTAAAATCGGATTATAACAAACTTGATTTCATCGAAGACCATGCTGAACGAGTACAAGCAGCAATGGTTCTAGCTGTAGATAGAGGTGTTGGAAAAGTTCGTCAAGCCCTCAAAGACCATGGTATTGATGACAATACAATTATCATTTTTACAAGTGATAATGGTGCGCCACACTATGTTGGTTTGCCTGATTTGAACAAACCTTATCGTGGTTGGAAGTTGTCTTATTTTGAAGGAGGTGTTCATTTGCCTTACATTGTCAGTTATCCAAAAGGCATTGCAGCAGGGCAAACGTATGACGGACGAGTTTCGAGTTTAGATATTTTTTCGACCGTTGGGACTTTGGCAGGTGCGACTTTGCCAACTGATAGAAAAATTGATGGTACGAACATTCTTCCATTCCTTTCGGGCGAACAAGAAGGCGAACCCGACCGACCTTTATTCTGTAAAAGTGGTGGTTATTCCTTTGTTATTAAAAATGGTTGGAAACTACAAGTTGATGAACAGCAAAACAAAAAATGGCTATTCGACTTAAACACTGACCCAACCGAACAAAATAATTTAGCCGCTACCGAAACAGAAAAGTTAGCAGAATTATCGAAACTAAGACAAGAACTGCTCGCAGAGCAAATTCAACCAATTTGGAATGGCGCTATGAAATCACCTATTCCAATGGATAAGCATTTGAAGGAAGGATTTACGAAAGAAGATGAATATGCTTATTGGACCAATTAAACGGTTAACGGCAGACGGTCGTTTTGCTTGAGGGTTGTGGAGAGACGGATGCGCCAATGGAAATCGAGCGATATAGTCAAGACGAAATGGCGAAAGACATCGCTGGTTTGATAGAAGCATTGGGGCATGAACAAGCCATTTTGGTCGGTCATGACTTAGGTGCTTCTTTGACCTGGCAAGTTTGCCTCCTGTACCCAGAAAAGGTCAAAGCAGTGATGGCTTTATCCATTCCTTATGGTGGACGTGCCTTGGGGAAGACACAATATTCGAGTGAATACCATTTGCCCGGGTTATGTTAAAACCAAATTAAGTGAGGCACTTTTATCCAATGAAGAACTGGTGAAAAGTTTTGAAAAAAATTGTGCATTAGGCAGGTATTCTACACCTGATGAAATGGCTGGCAGGTTTGGCAGTCTTTTTAGCTTCCGATGCCAGTTCTTATATGACGGGTTCCACTATTGTTAATGATGGCGGATTGTTGCATGCTCCTTTGTTTGGCTAGTACAAATGAGGTGTTAAAGGGTAGGAAAATCAAAAGAAGTAGAATTAAAGTTTATTTTTTAGAAACCTAATTTTGTATTAATAATAGAATTCTGAACTCAAAACAAAAATATGAATTTCGAATACACAGAAAAATCACTTGCCCTTCAAGAACAGCTAAAGCATTTTATGGAGCAGCACATTTATCCAAATGATAAAGACCGACAGCGATTTACTCAAAAACCTGAAAATTGGTGGCAGGATTATCCAAAATTGGAAGAATGGAAAGAGGCTGCCAAAGCAGCAGGATTGTGGAATTTGTTTTTGCCGAAAAGTTATGGGGCGTTAAGTCCGGGTTTAACGAATTTAGAATATGCACCTTTAGCGGAAATCATGGGTCGTTCCCGAGGTGCTGATGAAGTGTTTAACTGTTCTGCTCCCGATACGGGTAACATGGAGGTTTTTGCAAAATATGGCACACCAGCGCAACAAGAAAAATGGCTCAAACCATTAATGAATGGGAAAATCCGTTCCGCGTTCTTGATGACTGAACCCGATGTCGCTTCTTCGGATGCCACAAACATTCAAACTTCAATAAAACGCGAAGGCGATGAATACGTCATCAATGGTCGCAAGTGGTGGTCATCAGGAGCGATGAACCCCCATTGCAAAGTTTTTATCGTCATGGGAAAAACTGACCCGACCGCACAACGTCACGCTCAACAAAGTATGATTATAGTTCCGAGGGACACTCCCGGAGTTAAAATCGTCCGCCCATTATCTGTTTACGGAACTTGGGATTCACCGGAAGGGCATGCGGAAATTAAATTAACGAATGTCCGAGTGCCTGCTTCCAATCTACTTTTAGGGGAAGGAAGAGGGTTTGAAATTGCACAGGGTCGCTTAGGTCCTGGACGAGTTCATCATTGTATGCGTTTGATTGGTGCAGCACAAGCCGCTTTGGATTTGATGTGCCAACGGGTAGCTGAACGAGAGGCATTTGGTAGAAAAATCAAAGACTTTAGCAAGACATTGCTAAATCAGCTTGTGAGATTGAACAAGCACGCTTATTGACTCTAGCTTGCGCTGATAAAATTGATAAATTCGGTGCCAAAGGAGCTAAGAAATTAATTGCCATGATAAAAATTGCTGTTCCGCAAATGACTTGTGATGTGGTGGATAGAGCTATCCAGGCTCACGGCGGAATGGGCGTTTGTCAAGATACACCTTTAGCTGGTTTTTGGTTATATGGTCGTATTGTAAGAATTGCGGACGGACCTGATGAGGTACATATGTATCAGTTGGGAAGAAATTTGGTAAAGGAGGCGATATTGCAATAGACTTTAGGTGTCAGGGGGAAGGAGTCGGGTGTCAGAGTCTGATGTTCAGGCTCCTCGCCCCTGACGCCTGACATCTAAAAAAAACATGAATTTCAAAAATAAAATAGTCCTCATCACAGGCGCAGCATCAGGAATTGGTCGCGCTGCTGCAATGGCTTTTGCAGAAGCGGGTGGTTTTGTGATTGCTTTTGACATTAATGAAAAAGGCGGTTTGGAGACGGTCGCCAAGATTAAGGCAATGGGCGAGAAAGCCACTTTTATCAAAACCAATGTTGCTGTTTTTGAGGAAGTGGAAAAATTGATTAGGAGCCGCCATTGCTTATTGGGTAACTGCCAATGATAACCCAATGATACGCCAAACATTTCCATATCC
>CBDCUO010000042.1:0-88244 GCA_965222705.1 Saprospiraceae bacterium
GGGTGAAGTATCTATGATTAAATGGATATGCTGCCCTTTTGCTGAATTGGCACACATTTTACTAGCTGCATCCGGGGTTTGTACACCCAATTCATAATCGCCGCTAATATCAAAATTGAATTTGCCGTCTTTGTAAAACATGGACTCGATTTTGGCATTGGGAAAGGCTTGGGAAGGAGCAAACGGAGTCAACACGTATTGGGTTGGTGGAGATTTGACGGTTTCGGTCGCAGTATTTTTTTTAGGCTCGCTTTTACAACTCAATAGAAACAGTACAGCAAATAGGGATAGGAAAACAATCCTCATTATGTTGGTTTTTTAATGTGAAAGATGCGCTTATAGGAAGCATTTGTATTCTTAAAAAAGCAAAAATAAAAATTATTGGAAAAGAAGTAGAAAAAAGCCCTCCTTGGCTATTCAACATAGCTTTGCCGTTGGACCAAAGTAAAATAATTTCGCTCCAAAGCCAGATAGCCGTAATCATAGCAGAAATAGTAGGTATTTCCCTTTTTGGTTTGATAAATATTGGTAAAGTAATTGAATTTGAAGCCCTTTTCCGTTAATCTATCTCTATGGACCCTGGTTTTTCCATTTGGGTTTAACTCCACCAGTATGCGCCGGTTTTTTCGGAGAATATTATTGATATTTCGAATAAAATTGGTAGCATCGCTATTGAGTCGGTTATTATAACTGCTACGGCAATTGTCGGAGCAAAACTTCTTATCTGCTCTTCCAATGAAGGTTTCCTTACACTCCAGACATTGTTTTTTCATAGTAGATTCTAAGGTTATTTCTCTTTGCATTTTACAAAAAACAAACTAAATTTCTTTAAAAAAAATCATTTTTTTCATTCCCCCTCTATTTTTTATTCTGGAAAAAGGTTATTTTTATCTTTAGAAATTGGTTTAAAAAGCAATATCTACCTTTTACAACCTACAAGAAAGCGGTGATTCCTATCGCTATTTTAGAACACCTGTATTACGGCCAAATCATGCATTAATCAGATTTTAGCTGATTTGGATTTTCTTTTATAGCTCGAAGCAATAATCCCCATTGCAGTCTGATGTTTTTACCCTTCACCTAGAAAAATTTTCCACAGCCGATTTAATGCACCCATTCGGGGTACAAACAACCGACTTGAGTTAGCTATTTACGCGCTTAATGAAGAATTGTCTTTCAGCCTTTCTTCTTTTGTACACTAAAGGCATTTAGCTAACGGATTTTATATGCTCAAGCACTTATAAAAATAGCTGATGAAAAAGCATACTTACATTCTTCAAAGAAACATTTTTAAAACTTTCCCACAAAAGGTAAAAACTGCTTACCTTTTCCAATTCTTTTCTCTGCAAGAATTGTGGGAGAAAAGAGGGCTACTATTTCTAAGATTTATTGCATTTTTCATTTTTTGGGGCTTAGGGCATAAAGGGTTTAGCCTGAATTCCCTAGGCCCAACAAATACCAACTTTTTGATGCCTGGCATTGATGCCGGAGCAGACCAAGGCCTTTGTGAAGGGGATACGGTGCAATTGGACGGTTCATTCGGCATGGGGATTACTAAAATCACGTGGATTGTTTTGGGCGGGAAAGGAACGGTGGATGATGCGACAGACACGGCGAGTTTTTATGTCCCCACTGGCAATATCAACGCAAAGCGTCTGGATACTTTGGTAATTGAGGAAGATACTACGGGGCTGGGCATTGGCACTCAAATACCACTTAGGGATACCGTAGTCTTTTCGGTTTATCCCCAAATTGAAATACAATCAGCCAGTCCAGATACCAGCCTATGTGCGGGAGATTCATTGGAGCTAATGATTCAGCTTTCGGGAACTTTCCAGCAGCTAAGTTGGTCTGCTACTCTTGGCACTTTCACAGATGCAGATTCATCGGAAACTATTTATATTTCACCTACCATAACCACCAGTTCAGCTGTAGATACTTTGACTCTAATAGCAAGAGATACTACTGGACATTGCACTATGGTTCAACATGCCAGTTTGGCTCGGTTATTTGGACCAGTGACGATTAATGCCGGCCCAGATACCACCATTTGTAAAAACCAACTCCTAAGACTAAGTGGTTCTTTAGGGGTTGATACCCTATCGGCTACTTGGTCCGTGCTAAGTGCCCGGGGCATCTTTAATAATGTCAATCGCCTTAATGCTATTTATACACCAAGTCCCTTACTCACAATCAGTAGAAGAGATACTTTAATTTTGACCATAAATCCACCGCCAGGAATAGTCGCCGATTGTGTCAAGGGTGCAGATACAATAATTGTCACAATTCAGTCCCCTCCCGTTGCCATGCTCGATCCAGATACCACTATATTAGGACGGACTACCTTAGATATTAGGGTAAACCTTTCCAGACCTGTAGAAACTAGCATTTGGTTTTCAAAAAATGGTTTGTTTTCATTTAGCAGCACCGATGTAGCTACCTATGCGCCAAATGAACTGGGAACGGCGACCAGTAGAATCGATACCATCGTTTATCGTGGAGAATTAGAAAACGAAGTCTGCCCTTCAGCATTTGACACGATGCTTGTCACCGTATTTAAAGCTCCTATCATTGATCGTGACGGAGACAACCCATTGTGTAGTCGCTTTTGTCTAGATACCATTTTTCGCAATCTAGGCCAAAATACTGCAAATGTAGTTGTTCTTGCCAGTGACCCAGACCCGGCGGATACTTGTGGCGTAGATGGTAATTATATTTTTAAAATGTGGATCGAAGAGTTGGGTATTCCTAGTCCAACAGATGTATTGGATTTGGCTAGTTTGCCTGGGAGTCTTACTTTTGATTGCGATGATCGGGGCACTCAGGAAATAGATATTTATGTGACAGATGGTTTTACGGAAGTTAGTTACTGTCCAACAACCGTTGATATTTCCGATTTTTTTACAAGTTGTGGAGATAGAACTGTTTCTGGTTATATTAGGACTCCAGAAGGGGAACCACTTCAAAATGTCGAAGTCAGAGTTAGTAGTGAAGGTGTCATTCCTTTTCCGACGACTACCGATGTCAATGGTAGGTACGAATTTACTCTAAAAACGGATCGAGCTTATCAAATCATTCCTCGAAGAAATACCAATTTGGAAAATGGCATTACTACCTATGATATCCTGCTCACGAACCGACATATTTTGCATTTGGAAGACTTTACTTCTCCTTTCCAATTAATAGCTGCAGATGTTAATAAGTCCTATACGGTCACTTCATTTGACCTCTCTACTATTCGGAAATTGATTTTGGGCATCAGCCAAACATTTCCCAATAATGTTAGTTGGCGTTTTGTAGATGCGGACTACATTTTTCAAAACTCTTTGAATGCGCGAATAGAAAACTTTCCAGAGCGTATTAATATTCCTATACAAACGGGGCATTTAGAAAATCAAAATTTTATAGCAGTAAAAGTCGGGGACCCTAGCGGAGATGTTGATTTGGCAATGGATGCATCTGGTTTTCCAACTGCCGAACCTAGAAAACGAGAGGAAGTGGTTATTTTTCAAATCAAAGATTTACAATTGGTGAAAGGGCAAACGTATGAAATTCCTTTTCAATTATTGGACGCCGGCAAAGTGGCAGGTTATCAATTCACTTTAAATTTTGAGGGGTTGGAATTACTAGCTATTAAGGAAGGGGTTGCCCAAAAACACCATTTTGGACAAAACTACAAAGATCGGAGCATGCTGACCACAAGTTGGGAAACATTATCGCCCCAAAAAAGAAATAGTCCATGGTTTACGCTTCGATTTAAAGCTGATCAAAATGGGTTATTGAGTAAAGTGCTTGCTATTAGTTCTGCGATAACACCCGCCGAGGCTTATAATTCGAAATTAGAAATCTTGGATGTGCAGTTGCAATTTGAACCAGCCTCATCGGGATTTGATTTGCTTCAAAATCGTCCCAATCCATTTTCAAAAGAAACCCTAGTTGGCTTTACTTTACCTCGAGCGACTATTGCAAAATTAACGGTTTTGGACACCCAGGGTAGGGTAGTACAAACCAGCCAAAAGCAATATCCAAAAGGGTATAATGAAATCAATCTAAATTTTTCCGATTTCCCCCAAGGCGTTTTTTATTATCGGCTAGAAACAGCGTTTGGAGCAAAAATTCAAAAAATGATGCATTTGGAATAAATAGAGCAGGTAGGATTATTTGGAGATTTTTATTACAAATAGAATCCGTCCTGCGAGCTTTTTCATAAAAGTCCGCAGGACGGACCTTGTTTATAGCACTTTATTAGTTTTTATAGAGCATTTTGATTGCCCTTCCAGGGGTATAAGGGGCATCAGCATCTTCTAGTTTTTGCTCTAGCTGATTCAAATCTTTTTCTACCAATTGGCGAATCATTTTCAGGATTGGGGCAAATTCTTCTTTGGCAATTGCAAAACTTTCCCTGTGTGTTTTGGTAGGAGCAGCTGTAGAATACTTTTGCTCGTAATCAATCCATCCGAGACGGGTAGCAGGGGTGGGCGGTTGGTCAATATCCAACCTTGATTTGACCCGATCGCCATAGAGTTGACGTTTGATAGTTGTCAGTTTTTTGTCAATGGCGTTCGCATCAGCTATTAGTGCAGCCATGGGTTGCTCTACCATTTTTATTGCCTGTCGGATATGCTTTAGTTTATTATCCACTTCGCTAATGGTTCTTTGGGCACCTTCAATCGAGCGGTTGAGTTCATAGACTTCTCGCTGAAAAGCCACTTTAGCTACTCGATCTTCAGCAGGTAAAACGGTATTGTTTAAGGCTTTTACTTCAAAGGAAACGGGTTCACTAGTTGCCTTTTCTTCTCCGTTGACAAAGGTAGCTAATGTGACCGAATAAGTACCCGGAGCAACCAGCGTTCCTTCCGATTTTCCAGCAAATGGATTGTAAAAACTCGGTTTGCTTAGACTAATAGCTTCTTTGGAGGCATAGCGCAAATCCCATTTGATGCGCTGTAAGCCTTTGGAGGGCGATTTAGTGATTTTTCGAACCACCTCATTCTCATTATTTTTAATAGTAAAAACCAACTCTGGTTTAATCTCGTCTGTTTCTGCCAATAATTCTTCATAACTAGGGTAAGCATTGTCGCCATTATTTTTTGCTGCTTTTTTTTCTGCTTTTCGTCGTTGGTCTTTGGCTGATTTCAAATCTTCATTAAAATAATAGGTGATTAAAGCGACCGCCCCTAAATTATCGCCCATGTAAAAATTATCCCCTTGAAAAGACTTTCCTGGCAGCCCCAGTGGCGTGCTTTTTTCAAACATTAAAGCATCTCGAACAGCAAAAACTTGTGGAGTCTCCGGTAGTGGGTTAGTGTCAATAGAGCGCAAGCTGGAGTAATCATCCAATACGTAGAAACCTCTGCCAAAAGTACCTAAAACTAGGTCATTTTCCCGTCGTTGTACTGCCAAATCCCTTACGGCAATCGTTGGCACGCCTGCCTTTAATTGCTTCCATCGTCCACCGCTATTGGGCGAAAAGAAGACCCCAAATTCTGTGCCGCAAAAGATTAAATCCTTATCTACATGATCCTCTTCGATGGCATAAACGCTGCCTCTTTTGGGTAGATTATTGCTTATTTTTGTCCAATTGACTCCCTTATTATTACTTTTGAAAATATAGGGTTTAAAGTCGCCGTATTTGTGGTGGTTAAAGGCGGCATAAATCACGTTTTCGTCATGCTGTGAAGCATAGACCGCATTGACATAAGTACGCGATGGTACCCCAATGATATTATCTACTTTCCGCCAGTTTTGCCCTCCGTCTTCTGTAATCTGAATCAACCCATCGTCTGTCCCTACGATCAATAAATTTTCGTTAATAGGCGATTCAGAAAAAGCAACGATTGTACCGTACAGGGAAGTGGAGCGATTTTTAGCGACCGCATCAATACTCCAAACCTTGTCCATAATTTTTAGTTTATTTCGATCAATTTGCCTGGTTAGGTCATCGCTCAACACTTCCCAGCTATTTCCATAATCATCGCTTCGGAATAGTTTATTGGCTGCAAAATAAAGCCTTCCTTCTGTATGTATGCTAACTGCTAGGGGGGCATCCCAATTCCAGCGATATTGGTTTTCGCCTTTGCGTTCCTTGGGCTGAATACCTACTTCTTCGCCGCTTTTTCGATCGTAGCGCACCAATACGCCATGTTGAGATTGTGCATAAACAATGTCGGGATTATAGGGGTCAATTTGAGACTCAAAGCCATCGCCGCCATGAGTAATAAACCAGTCCTGATTCATAATCCCGTGGCTGGTAACGGTTCTGGAAGGGCCACCAATGCTAAAGTTATCTTGCGTACCCCCATAAATATTATAAAAAGGGGCATCGTTATCAACTGCCACTTTATAAAATTGAGTGACGGGCAAATTGGCTTTGAAATCCCAGTTTTTAGCTGCATCCCAGGTTTCGTAAATACCCCCGTCACAACCAACGACCCAGTGCTTATTGTTTTGGGGATTGATCCACATACTATGATTGTCCACGTGTTTGTAGTCTTCTCCTACATTTTTAAAAGTTTTACCTCCGTCTCTGCTTACTTTCATCCAGGTATCCATTGCATAAACGGTATTGGGCTCTATCGGGTCTGCGATGATTTCCTGATAATAATTTCCACTGGTGACATAACTACCTCGTTTGTGCCAACTTGCTCCCCGGTTGGTCGTTCTATAAAAACCGCTCTTTCCCTGAGCGGCTTCTACAATCGCATAAATGATTTTGGGATCAGCAGGAGAAATTGCCAGACCGATTCTACCGATGTCCACTTTTGGCAAGCCCGTATTAATTTTTTTCCAATTTTCACCACCGTCATTTGTTTTATACATACCCGAACCTGGTCCGCCACCTAAATAAGTAAAAACGTGTCTCGCTCGCTGAAAAGCAGCAGCGTATAGTACATCGGGGTTGCGCGGATCCATAATCAAATCTGTTACACCTGTATAATCATCAATTGTTAAAACTGTCTCCCAGGTCTTGCCACCATCTGTGGTTTTATAGACCCCTCTGTCGCCTCCTTTGCTCCAAAGCGGTCCAATCGCTGCTACATATACGATGTCTGAATTTTCGGGATGCACAATGATTTTTCCGATGTGTTCAGAATTTTTTAGCCCGACATTTTTCCAACTTGCTCCGCCGTCGGTTGATTTATATAAACCGTCGCCGTAGGCAACACTGCGCTGGTTGTTATTTTCGCCGGTGCCTACCCAAACTACATTGGGATTATTCGGATCAACCGTTACACAACCAATGGAGTAGGAGCCTTGACTGTCAAAGATGGGTTTAAAGGTATTGCCCCAATTATTGGTTTTCCAGACCCCTCCCGATGCCGTAGCCACATAGTAGGTAAAGGGCGTTTCGGGGTGGAAAGCGATATCAGCAATTCTTCCCGAAGTGAGTGCCGGCCCTACCGAGCGAAATTTTAAGCCGGAGAGGCTTAACTCATCTAGTGGGTGTTTCTTTTCGGTTGCTTTTTCTTCTGTCTGGTTTTTTTTCTTTTTCTTCTGTGCCTCACAGGGGGTAGAATGGAACAAAGAAAAAATTAGCATTAGGCTAATAAACTTCAATAAATTCGTATTCATAGTTGAATGGATTTAAATTAATTAGAGGAATTCTATTCTACTGACCAATAATTTATTCTAATGTATATCAAATTGAAAACCAAATTATTTTGAAGCTGAGAGGACCTAATTAAACCATATTTTCTTTTTCCTTAGATGAAAAAGAAACAAAAAATCAAGTCAAACATCCAATCGCTCCGCGGGATTTGACAGGCAGCCGCCACCAAAACAAAGGTGTTCCGTACGGCAATTCCAGGCAGAAGACTACTATTCAATTTTATACATATAACAACTTTTCGGTGTCCATTAGAATAGAGGAATTTACAAATAAATAGCGAAATTAAGAACAAAAAAGGGAAAGCAAAATAGACAAGGATACAATATTTTAATTGGAGATATAAATTAATGGAGAAATTTTGCGTGACCCTATTCAATCCTTTACTAAAGCCAATTAAAAGCTTTTATGGACTATTATCATAGATGAATTCTGCTAAAAACAGGATAATGATCAGAAAATTTTTCTTTGATTATTTGATGGCTGTGGACGGCAATTTCGGGGCTGGTAAAAATGTAGTCTATACGAAGGGCAGGTATTTTTCCGCCGTAGGTCGTTCCCAGCCCACTAGCTCTTTCTTTGAACCCGTCCCTTAGATTTTTTGAAAATAACTGATAGGTAAAAGAGAGCGGGGTATCGTTCAAATCTCCGCACACAACGGTGGGCACTTGGCTTTGAGCAATGTGTCGGTTGATAAGCTTTGCCTGGTGGGATCGAATTTGGGCAGCTCGCTTTACTTTACCCAACATTCCCTTGATACCGAGCCAGGTTTCTTTTTCTTGTAGGTCCCCCTCTTTGCTCAATTTGGAAGCATCTTGGGTGACTTTGTTTGATTGGAGATGCACATTATATACCCTGATGACCTTTTCTTTTATTTTTATATCCGCAAAAATGCAACCGTTAGCGGTATTGCCAATATTCATATTTTCCTGATGAACAAATGGAAATTTGGAATGGATGATGAGATATTTGTTTTTGGGCTGATAGGAATAGGGAAAAGTTTTTTTATCAATAAGATTCAAGTCGGTAAATGCCTCTTGAATGCAAATAATATCCGGTCTTTCTTTTTGTAGTAACGCGGCAAAAGCTTTTTCTCTCTTTCCATGAACCTGCTGATAGCCTGCACTATTAAAAGTCATGACCATAAGGTCTTTTTTATCGGGAACCGTCGCCGCATGAAATCCAATAAAACTTTGTAAGTGATTCCAACCCAACAAAATGCAGGTGGCAGAAAATAAAAAATACCAGTTTTTTAAGATGATCCAAGTGATAGCAAACAATACATTGAATAATAATAACCAGGGATAAGCCATGCCAAAAAAGGAGAATGGCCAAAATACACTGGGATCAACAAAGGGAGATAAATAACTGGTGAGCGTGATGCAAATCAAGATCAGGTTGAGCCAGCGCAATGTTTTTTCCATACATCTGTGTTAGATGAAAGAATAGATGCCTTTTTTATTATTGTTTTTTATCACTGGCATTGAATAAATAATCTTTTTCCTCTTTACTAAGTCCTTCAAAGCCCGTTTCTCGCATTTTATCCAAAATGGCATCAATTCGCTCTTGGTGTGAAAGTTCTTTTTGATCAGAAACGGCCTTGCGCTGTTTTTTGGAAGTGTTTTTATAAACCACGCGAGGTCCTTTTTTAGAGCTGGATTTACTTGTTGCTGGGATATTTTTAAAGAAATTGGCTATTTTACTCAAAAAGCGGTTGATAGGAACAGCCATATCCGAGCCTTCTCTTAATTTTAAAATAAAAAACCAGCCAAATAAAGCTCCTCCCAAATGGGCGATATTTCCCCCCGTGTTATTGAGGTCCGCAATGCCAATAATGCTCAATAAGACCACTACTGCCGCAATGTATTTCAATTTCACATTCCCTAAAAAAAGCAGGCGAATGATATAGTCTGGCGAAATGACTGCCGCTGCTACTATGATAGCATTGACAGCACCGGAGGCACCATAGGCATAGCCACCACCATTATAAGCAATATTGGCAAAGACTAAATAAGCAATAGCACCGGCTAGTCCGCCTAGTAGATACAGGGGCAAAATTCTTTGATTGCCAATAAAATCTCCTACAATCTGCCCAAACCAGTACAAAAACAGCATATTCCATAGAATATGGAAAAAGCCCTGATGCAAAAACATATGCGTAAGGAATACCCAGGGATGAGTAAGGTCAAACCAAAGGTCCCCTGACAAGGCCAAATATTTGTAAAAATTGTCAAAGGCGGGAGAATTTTCAAACCCTGCAGATACAGTCAGCAATAATTTTATAATATTGACGAGGATAAAGACAGCTACATTGACGATGATGATGCGGGTCACCATGTTCCCGTAAGAGAATTCTTTTTTTAGGTCTTTCCATATTGACTCTACCATCGTTTAATCCGTTTTACATTTAATTTTTCTAATTAGGTGCTCAAAGTTGTTTGTCAAAAGAAAACTAAAGCCAAATAACCTACTTATTTTTCATGATTACTAAAACGTTTTGTAATAAAGGCGCAAAACCAGGCTTTTGACTCTTCAAAAGTAAAAAACTTAAGATTCGTTTTTTCAAGTTTTAAGGAAAAAAGGCTCCGATTATTCGGAAATGACTTCTAAAAAATTCGATTAAATAACTTTCTCGCTTATCCTCATTATAGAGTGAAGGAAGCAAAAACTGGGGATGAGTAAACTTTCTTTATCTAAGACCAACCCCCGTTTTTTCGCCAATACCAAATTAAAATAAATCCAAACAAAGCACCCCCTAAGTGGGCAAAATGGGCAATATTATCCCAAGAAAATTGGTTGACTCCGAGAAATAGCTCTATTGCCATCAGGATTGGGATAAAATATTTTGCTTTTATAGGAATGGGTAAAAATATCAGCATGAGTTCCATATTGGGAAATAACATTCCGAAGGCTAGCAAAAGTCCAAAAAATTGCGCCGGATGCACCGACTATCCTTGGCGTTATATAAGGCACATAAGCCTCGCCTATCTCTCTAATAAAGCCGGCACTTATTTCCTTTGAATTGGGGGTTTTATTTTTAAGGTCAATAGCTATTTGCTTAAATTGTTCCTCTCCTTGGGCGGTTAGCAGCCTTTTGGCATTTTCATACTTGTCAAAAAAGTTGAAGTATTCCTGGTGGGAGGGGTTGGTTTGATAGATGGCTACGGCTTTATTAAAGGCATTGACTTCATAAAAATTGACCATAACATGCAAGGCAGCAGCTCCTAATGCACAAAATATGTAAAAAAACAAAAAACGCTTTGCTCCCCATAAAGACTCTAATACACTTCCAAACATTACTAAGGCGAACATATTGAAGAAAAGATGTGCCACACCTCCATGCATAAAAAAGTGAGTAATGATCTGAAAAGGCCGGAAATAATCAGAATCTGGATAATAAAGTGCTAAGGCGTCTAGGTTCATGGTTTGGGAAGCTATAAATAGCAAAACATTTATGATTAATAAATATTTTACAACCGGTGTGAGTCTAAGCATCTTTTATCAATTTTTAGTACAATTTCAGCCTGTTGCCAGATAGCTTCAATAGGCTAAAGTTTTTGGTACGTCCTTACCTCTAACTCGAAAACTGCTTGTCCAGTTCATTTAAATGATAGCTGATAAAACAATTTCTACCAAAAGGGCTCTTAAAAGGGGTTTTACAAGCAAATAGCTGGTCAATTAGTTCCTTCATTTCTTCCTCTGTTAAGGACTGTCCTCTTTTGATAGCAGCACTTCTGGTCATTGCTTTAGCAATATTCTCGCTAATGCCCAAGTCCAGCTTTAGGTTGGATTGGTATTGTTCCAATAAAGTTTCGACCAATTTTTGTTCATCCTTTATCCCTTGCCAATTCGCCGGCAAACCGTGAATGACAAAGCTATCTTTTCCAAACTCTTGAATATCAATGCCAAGTAAATTGATCTGGGGCAATATTTCTTTAAGCACAGGTACATCTTTTGGGGCAATATGGATGGTTTTTGGAAATAATTCTTGTTGTGTCGAAGGTCGTTTATCCTTCAACAAAGACAAATAATGTTCAAATAAAATCCTTTCGTGGGCAGCCTGTTGATCAATGAGTAAGAATCCGGATTTAATAGGGCTAACAATGTAACTGGAGTGAATTTGGTAGGGCGTCTTTTGGCTGGAGGAGAAGGTTTGCCCTTCATCTTCAAGCTCTGGGGCGGACCATTTGCTCTGAATAGTAATGGCTTCGGAGGAGGGGGCTTCGCCTTTAGAAGTAGAAGCGATTGGATCTTCATCAAATAACTCAATTCCGTCATATAATTTCCGCCAATTTTTAAGATTAGAAGCATCCAGATTGTTTTCCTTTGCAGAAGGCGTTTTGTCTGCGCCATTTTTGGCTTTTCGTTGAGGAGCAGAAGCCATAGTTGCTGGAGAAAAGCTGACTTCTTGCTCAAAGTCCAGCACAGGCGTAATGCTATTTTGCCCAAGTGCATGGCGAGTAGCTACTTTCAGGTAGTTATATACTAGCCGTTCGTCGTCAAATTTTATTTCCTGCTTGGTTGGATGGACATTAATGTCAATATTAGCAGGATCCATTTCGATAAAAATAGCATAGAGCGGATAAGTATTTGGCTGGAGCAAATCCTCATAAGCTGCCAGAACAGCATGATTTAAATAACCGCTTTTTATGAAGCGATTGTTCACAAAAAATAATTGTTCTCCTCTGGTTCTTTTGGCATATTCGGGCTTCCCAATGTAGCCATATAATTTTAAAATATCTGTTTCTTCTGAAAGGGGTACCAGCTTTTTGTTGACATTCGATCCCCAGATGCCCACCAGTCGTTGTCGCAGATTTCCGGCAGGTAAATGAAAAATTTCGGCATTATTATGGTGCAGAGAAAAAAAGACATCCGAATTGGCAATAGCAATTCTTTGAAATTCATCAATAATATGCCGCATTTCAACGGTATTTGACTTCAAAAACTTCCGGCGGGCCGGGACATTGAAAAACAAATTTTTAATGGATACATTAGTACCGGCCATACACTGGCAGGCTTCTTGGCTTTTCAGTTCCGAGCCTTCAATGATTATTTTTGTACCCAGTTCATCCGTTTGTCGGCGACTCCTTAATTCCACTTGAGCAATCGCTGCAATAGAAGCGAGTGCTTCTCCTCGAAACCCCATCGTTTGTATGGCAAATAGGTCTTCCGATCGCTTGATTTTGGAGGTGGCATGTCGCTCAAAACTCATTCGAGCGTCCATTTCGGACATACCGCAGCCATTATCAATGACTTGTACTAACGTTTTGCCTGCTTCCTTGACGATTAATTTAATATTAGTACTTCCTGCATCAATAGCATTTTCCAATAATTCTTTGACAATAGAAGCAGGGCGTTGGATCACCTCGCCCGCAGCGATTTGATTGGCAATAGAATCCGGTAAAAGCTGAATGACATCAGCCATAAAATTCTGTCTTTTTTGGTTAAAGTTTAAAAGATTTCCCTACTGTTCCATCATATTGACAATTCCTGGGACATATACCTTAAACGCTACATAAGCTAAAAAGATCAGTAAGGCAATGACCGCCAGCAAGATCATATTGGAGCGAAAAAGTTGTTTAGAACGCATTTCACCGCTCACCTTATAGCTGCCACCACCCCTTCTAAACCCTTTGGATAGCCGGGTCTTTACCGCTTCGACATCGCCTTCTTTGGCGGATTTGTACTTGCCCAGTCGCTCTTCCATTTCTTCCTTCTTAGGGTCCCAATACCTCGGTTTATAGTCGTATTTTTGATTTTTGGGTGTTTTAAACATTCTCAATAAAGCCATAATTCAGGTTTTTAAGAAATTAATTCTTCAAAATAAAGGATTTTAAAATTAAGAAAAAAGGTGCGTATTCTCCGTGATTTTTTCGCCTACTTTTGCAAAGTAGTTTGGCTGGGAATGATTTTTGCTAAAATTTAGAAAAAAGTTTAAAAATTATTGCTTTAAAATAGACTATTTGTGAAATATTTCGTTCCTATTGAACACACTAATGCTATAATCCCTAATAACGTTTATGCAAAAAAACTATTTATTTAAGCCTACTCTTAGCTTTCTCTTTTTGTGTTTCACGCCCCTTTTTGTCTATGCCCAATGTGTTTCTGGCAACTGTATCAATGGAATGGGTACTTACTTGTATCCTAGCGGGGCAAAATACGTCGGCGAATTTCAAAATAGTCGAATGAATGGACGTGGCATCTGCTACTATTCTGATGGTAGTCAGTACAAGGGGGAGTGGCAGGGGGGCTATCCGAATGGAAAAGGAACGAAAGTCTTGCCTGATGAAAGGGAGTGGACTGGATGGTGGAATAAAGGACATCCAATTGACCATTTTGGAAATAAAGTAGATATAATTGCCATTTTAAATAAAAGGAGCGGGGTGGCATCCGATGACTTACTTGCTAAGTCAGCTAATCCAGAAGGTTGTGTGGCTGGAGATTGCATAGATGGCGAGGGTATTTATATTTACAAGAATCAAAGTGCTCGATATGAAGGGACTTTTCAAGGAGAGCTGCCCCACGGAAAAGGGACGATTTATTATGCGAATGGAGATAAATACACGGGAGATTGGATTAATGGTAATTTTGAAGGAAAAGGGGTCCTAATTTTAAATGATGGTAGTCAGATATCCGGCTTTTGGAAGGACGGAGTGCATGTTGGAGATAGCAACCCTTTCCAGCCCGAACCCAATGTTATTCAGAGTCAAGATGCCCATGAGGGAATGAAAGTTTGGGCGGTTATTATTGGCATTTCTGCTTATAATCATATGCCTACATTGAGATTTACAGACGATGATGCCTATCGAATGTATGCTTTTTTGAAAAGCCCAGAAGGGGGTGCTTTGCCGGACGATTATGTTCAGATTTTGATTGATGAAGATGCAACTAAGGATCGGATACTTCAGACATTGAATGAAGTATTTACAAAGGCTGGGCGCAATGATTTGGTCTTGTTGTATTTTTCTGGTCATGGCTTGCCGGGCGCATTTTTGCCCAGTGATTTTGATGGCTATGGTCGCAAAATTTCGCATGAGGAAATAAGGGACATACTGGATCGAAGCCCTGCCAAATATAAATTATGCATTGCAGATGCTTGTCATTCCGGTGGGCTTTTTGCTATGAAGGGCAATGAAGCTCAAAACGCTTTATTAAAGTATTATGAAGCGCTGGCACAGGCCAGCCCGGGTGCTGCCCTTATTTTATCCTCTAAATCGACAGAAACCTCCTTGGAGTCCTCCGGATTGCGGCAAGGCGTTTTTAGCCATTTTTTGATTAGGGGATTGAAGGGAGAAGCAGATACCAATTTTGATAAAATTGTGACGGTACAGGAGTTATTCGATTTTACCTATCACCATGTGCGGAGCTATACAGGTAGCAGACAATCTCCTGTTATGAAAGGAAATTTCGACCGCAGCATGCCTGCTGCGGTGATTCGTTGAGCATATACAGGCTATAAGTTTAGCATAGGAGGTGGGCAAGTCCTATTATATTTAATTCCCTGGTATCTTAATCCAATAAGTTTTTTTAGAATTATTCGCCAGATAATCTTTCAGTAGCCAGGGATTATACAACTTCAACATTCTATAAGAAGTGCCATATTTGTTGGCAAAATCTCCCAGATTGTCTATAGGCGTATTGACTTCTAGCACGGCAAAATCACTTAATGGTTGATAAACCTCTTCCCCTAAGTTAAAGCCATATTCTTGCGGATAGTTCATTATTTCTTTAAAGGCGACTAGGCGAAACAAGTAGCGGGATGTTTCCTGATTAAGGTTTAATTCGTAAAAATTGTTGGCGCGTTGGGTCTGCACTTCCTTTTTCAATCTGGTTTGACCAAAATTATAGGCAGCAGCAGCTAAAGTCCAACTGCCAAATTGTTCTTTTAATTTTAAAATATGTTTACAAGCTGCATGGGTCGCTTTTTCCAGGTGATAACGTTCGTCAACCGTTGTACTAATCTCCAAACCGTAATCTCTAGCAGTCCCCCGCATAAATTGCCAGAAGCCCTTTGCGCCGGCTGGAGAAGTCGCATTACTTAAATCGCTTTCCGCGACGGCTACGAACTTGAAGTCATTCGGTACGCCATGCTCTGCTAGTATGCTTTCAATAAGCGGAAAAAAACGATAGGCCTTTTTCAAATTCAAAATGGTGCTGCCGTGGCGATAAGAATTGACAATTAATTCTCTATCCAGTCGTTCTCTGGCATCAAAATTATCCATAGGAATAGGCTCGCCAGCAAAATCAAAGGATTTATTTAGATTCACTGGCTTGATGACTTGTGGTAATTTGGAAACAGCGGAGAAATCACCCAGCGTTGGCGGTTTTTCGGGTGCATTTTTATAAGAAACGAATAAAGCAAAGGTCAAAAAAGCAGCGACTGCTACAGAATAGTAAGAGATTGATTTCATATTTCTTCTGTTTTAAATTCATATACGCTTATACGCCTACAAATACTTGTCCAACACCCAGTACCAAAACATCAAAATTTATTTTTTAAAAATAGGGACAGTAGAACAGGGTTCTCCGTACATAATACTGCGAGCGATGGGTCGCAGCAAACGAGTGAGTTCTACATAAGCAGCAGGGGGGACTGGTTTGTCGCTGCATCCTTTAATGACAATTCGTTGCCCTTCATACTGGTCGAGGTCTAATTGGTTCAAGGCTTCTAAAAATGATTTTTTATAAAACTCCTCTTTCGTTCCCTGAAAAATATTTTCGGCAAAAGGCACTGCATAGGTGGTGACTAGCATATAGGCCCAAACCGGAATAATGGCATTTGAAGAGCAAAAAATCAGCAAGTGCTTTCTTTTATATTGCAGCCAGTCATGCGTCTTTAAAGCAGCCCGAAAGTCCTTTTCTTTCAAAATCAGTTCCTTGTAAAGATAATCTTTTAAATCAAAAAATGCTAGTGCTTCTTTTGGAAAAAAATCTTCCAGATTTAAAGTGATTAATCCGCTGGCTGCTACCCTGTTGATCAAAGGTTTATTACTCATATATTTTTTCTGTGGTATTAGACTTGTTCAATGCGATAAAATGCAAATGAAATTCGA
This sequence comes from Saprospiraceae bacterium, assembly GCA_965222705.1. Classification (GTDB taxonomy): domain Bacteria; phylum Bacteroidota; class Bacteroidia; order Chitinophagales; family Saprospiraceae; genus JAFMDF01. The sequence goes on from CBDCUO010000042.1 coordinate 16,660, forward strand.
TATTTCAAAGTGATACAAGAAAATATTGAACAAAGTTTTTAAATCGTACGAGAATTGAAGGAATTATTCCTAAAATCCTAAAAATGCTCTTTTTGCGATCCATCCCCTATATAATTCGAGTACTTACAAAAGCAAAAGAATAATAAACCATTTTATTGCTCACTAAAACGCTATTCCTTTTCGTTTTAACAATAAAGGCTGTTCACCTATGATAAAAAAAATATTGCTAATCACTGCACTCTTACTATTTTTTATAGCCGGAATTTGGCTAACGCGCAAATACTATACCGCTACAGAAAAAAAAGTAGCCGAGCAATCACAAGTCCTATTGGAAAAAATAAAGTCCGTCTGCAAATTGGTGACCATAGAAGGGCATTTTTCTGAAGTATATAATTACGAAGATTATTGGGGCTATGATTTTAGCCCATTTAGAAAAAAAGCACTGATTCGGGTAAAAGCTAAAGTATCGGTTGGCTATGATTTGGAAAAAATGAGCATCGAAGCCTTGCCCGAAAAAAAGCGTATTGTCCTCAGCGAACTCCCCGACCCAACCATCCTTTCCATTGACCACGAACTCGACTATTACGACATTACCGAAGGCACTTTTAATGCTTTTACTGCAGCCGACTACACTAAGCTAAATACCAATGCTAGGCAGTTTATCCTAGAAAAGGCACAGGAAAGCGACCTGTTGGAATCCGCTAAAAAACAAGGTAATCAGACATTGGACATGATACAGTTTATGGTAGAAAATGCCGGCTGGACTCTGTCTATTAAAAAACCATTGGTGGAGACGGACAAAGTAGATGAATTATTCAATTAACCTGAGTCTTTGCTCTATTTAGTCAAAATGAACGGTCAATCTATTTTGCGATTTCTCCAAAAAATACCCAGCATCAAAAAGAAATTATCAATCCCAATATTCGGCTCCTTTAATCCGGCATTGGAGAGATGCCGAAATCTGGATTTTATACTGAACCCCAGTCTTTCTCCCAGTTGTTGATAATAGCCTATTTCAAAATTATCCGAAAAAATAAAGCCTTTTGCTTGCAGCTCGGTTGCTAAAGATAAATAGTGCGGCCCTATCCCAACAGAAGCAGCAACTCCGCTTTTACTTGAAAAAGGGAAAAAATATTGTAAACCTGGATTAAGCCCAAACTCAATTGCCTTTTTAAAAGGCTGGGCGGGATAATCCAGTGCAAATTGAGGTTCTACGAAGAGTTGAAAAGCAGCTTTTTTTTTACTTGAAAATTGAAGAATTGGCAATCGGGCAGTCAAAAAAAGAGGGCTATAAGAGTAGCCTTCCGGCAATTTTTCTTTGATGATCGCATATCCAAAAGCTAGTTCTAGATGTTTTTCTTTTGTCAAATTTTGGGCGATACTACTACTCGACCAGCAAAAAAGAACTCCCCAAGCAAAATAATTAAGGAGCAATTGAGTGGGGCTCGATTGCTCCTTAATTAGATGCTGCCCGACCTTATCTAAGCGTAAAAGAGCCATTTAGGTTATTAAAATAAATGGGGGTACCGTCTGCGCGCATAATTTCGGTAGCCAGCGGACTGCCAGAAAATTTGATTTTTGACTTTGATGCATCTTCCCCGATTACTCGAAAAACAACTTGATATATATTTGTCCCACTTGGCAAATTAACCCCCTGAACAGAAGTGTCATACCAAGCTAGTAATAAATTGCCTTTTGTCACTTGTTTTAAGCCAAAATTTTCTTTGCTTAAATCTTTCAAGTTGAAATTGGTAACTTTTTCAAATCGAAGTACCTTAGGATCCCAATTCATGCTATACTGCATAGAAACCACTTTGTTAAAATCACTTATATTGACATCCACAAAAATCAAGTCACCCTTTCTTCCCACTTCGTCAGAAGCACCAATGGCAAAACCCGGCTGCGCCCCGACGCTTCCGCACAAAACTTTCAAAGAATACTTGGCTGCTTCATCTGTTATGTTTGCCTCATTTTTGGAGTATCTTTTCGCACTTCCCTGCAAATTGTCGCTAGCATATACCTTCACGCTACAACCTTTGGGAACTCTAAGGGAGCCCAAGTCTTTTAGCCCTCGTTTTTGCAATTGCGTATGAAAATACTTTCCTTCTTTCAAAATAATTTCTGGCCCTTGAAAATCGGCTTGTCCAAAGGCTTTAACTTGAGCAATACCGGCTGTTTTTATAAAAAAGATGAATAGTAATAAGGAAAGGGTAAATTTTAAAAAACTCATTGGGTTATAATTTTTTGTAAAAAAGGGAATTAAGCCAAAATTAATCTTTTCCCAATTAGATAACGATTTTTTAGAGCCAAAGGATACAAGCCTTTTAGTTAAGGTAATTTTAAAACTATTCCTTTTTCAAGGACCGTTTAAATCTTAAATAATTGTCTGTCCAGATACCTTTTTATAACGATTAATTTTGAATTTTATCAAAAAAAGAAATAAACACTTACATTTAACATCTATATCAAACAAAATTTTTTTTATTAACTAAAAAATTTTCTCATTATGAACGCAATTACTGGCTTAGGCAAATACCTTTTCGCCCTTCCATTTATTGGCTTTGGACTATTTCACTTTATGGGTGCAGATGCAATGGCGGGAATGGCACCAGGGGGAGTAGGTATGGTTTATTTTACAGGAGCGGCCCTCATTGCTGCGGGAATTAGCATGCTAATTGGAAAACTGGACAAATTGGCCGCTGTTTTATTAGCGGTGATGTTGCTCCTTTTTGCTTTTATCGTCCATGCGCCCAATGTGACACCTGAAAATATGGAAATGGGTAATATCTTAAAGAATGTGGCGCTGGCAGGTGGGGCATTGATGTATGCTCATTCTTTATCCAGAGATCACACAGCAATTGGGTAAAGAAATAAGGGAAAATGCCTGTTTTTCTATCAAAAGACAGGCATTTTTACAATAATAAAGCAATCAATAAAGTAATAGCTGTAGCGACAAACCCTACCATAAAAATATTATAGGAAATAGAGAGGTAGCGATATTTTTTGTCTAAAACTTTCCCCAAATAATACAAATCTCTGGCCATGTTGCCATAGAGTAATTCTCCGTCCCTGAACACAGCGTCCAGGGCTTCTTCATATTGGTCCAAGTCTAGGTGGACAAAATTGCCGAAAAAAACGATGTTTTTCTGAATATGTACTTGATCTTTTACTTCTTTATTCAGGGTAGTCACTTTTGGTCGAGCGGACAAGATCGCAAACACCAAAGAGGTCAAGCCAGTAATAAAAAAAATGATCACCGACATCAGAATCATTGGGTTGGTTTCCGTAATATTCTTGTAAGTCAATAAAGAGATAAGCACCGATAGTAAAATCGCATTGACACTAATCATAATGTTAGCTTTATTATCGGCAATGGCACTTAGATTGATGTGATTACGGTAGTTCGTCCTAAAAAAAGTCTGAATACCTCGATCGGGTATTCTATCGCCTATATTCTGAAAGATATTCTGATTCTCTTCTACAAAACTATTTCGTTTGCGCTTTCTTTTCTGGATCAGTTCCTTTAGGGCTAAGATATTTTTAGCTAAGGCGGGTTCAAAGTTTAATTTCCCATAGGGGGTATAAAACTTGGTGTTCAGCAAGTGCTGCAATTGAAGTTGCGTCCATTGATCTTTGGGTAGGCTTATTTTTTGAAATAATTCTTGTTCGAGGTGCCATAAAGCGGTCTTTTCCAAAAAGTCGGGGCCATACTTTAAAGCATAAACGGCATCGTGGAATAATTCCTGCTCTAGGGTAACAGGAGTCTTTTTCGCTTCTATTAAGCGAATAAGGTCTTTGATTTTTTCTGTTTTGGCTAAAGAATACTCCTGAGATTGAAGAAATCGCATTGCCTTTTCAAGGCTGCCCTCGGTGGGATTAGCATAATTGGATGCAAATCCGGTGGCGTAAAACCAACCTGCCAAAAGCGTTATCTCAAGCCCTTGTTCAGAGATCGAATGATCTGCTGCTATCTCCTCGATGTATTCCACTAATTTAGCTGCAAATCCGTAATTATGGTACAATAATCGAGTATTCGACTGGTCTTTGAACAAATCAAAAACCGCCATTTCAGCTTTTGCTAAAATTCCCCTAGGCAAGGCAAATTCTTTGGATTGAATGGTCATTTATACGAATAGAATTAACTTTATAAATGATACTTTTGAAACAGAACATCGTCTATAAAAATAGACTTTAACTTATATGTAGAAATTTCTTTTTTTTTCAAAAAGAGCTACGGATAAATAGCTGTATATCCATTTGCTTTCATATATTACGCACAAATTACATTTAATGTCGGTTTTAATGCCAATTTTTTGGTATAAAATGGAATTTTTGTTGTTAGCATGCGATAAAAAATGTTTGTCCAAGTAATTTTTGGCTAAAAACCACCTTTTAAAAAAGCTATTTTATTTTCAAACGATAAGCAATTATCATCTAACTAATTTTTTTTATGGCAAATTTAATAGATTTACTACAGAGTCAATTGACCGATGGATTGATTGGCCAGCTAAGTAATCAAATTGGCGCAAATAGGCAGCAAACGCGCACTGCGGCGGATAGCATTCTCTCTACCTTGATCGGCGGCTTGGCAAAAAACGCAGCTAACCCGAAAGGGGCTGCTGCCCTCAACAATGCTTTAGAAAGAGATCACGACGGCAGTCTTTTAGATAATTTAAACGATCTAATTGAAGGACAAAATCAAAATAGAGTGCCTTCGACGATTAACCCACGAACTGCTAATGGCGGGGGTATTCTCAAACACATTCTTGGTGGAAAGCAAGGCAGTGCCATTGACATGATTAGCCAGATAAGCGGCTTGAATTCCGGTAAAGCAGGTAATTTAATGGCAATATTGGCTCCCATTGTGATGGGCATGCTCGGAAAGCAAAAACGACAACAAAATCTGGATACGGGTGGGCTCGCCTCTATTTTGGCCAACGCAGCCGGCGCACAACGACAAAGCGGTGGACTGGTGACTAGTCTAATTTCCGGACTTTTGGATCAAGATGGCGATGGCAGTTCTGTAGATGATATGGCCAGGATAGGCATGAATATTTTTAGCCAGATTTTTAGAAAAGGGTAGTCAATCATAGGAGTCTGTCTAAATTTTCAGGACTGAGGGAAAGGGGGCATCCCAAGCGTCGGAGACAAAAACGCGGGTATACTAGCATTCTGCCGTTCCGCCTAAGCGGAATTAGCGAGGCAGAGAGAATAAAACTTGCCAATTGTAGTCAAATTAATGGAGTTTTAGACAGGCTCTAATTGCGACTTTATGTTGTTCGAAGAGATGGTTTTTCAAACTAATTACTTTGTAATAAAAGTTTATTAAACTTCTTTGAAGTTAGAATTAATAGCTAAGACCTTTTGATAATGGCGATTCATTTTAACTCTGACCGTATCAATGGTAAATTGCCATTTAATTTTAATATTATTTTTTTGACGTTCATTGATAAGTGTTAAAACTCTTTTTTCGAGCAATTCTTGAGTTGGAATTCTATCATTCAAACATTGTCTTGCTAAAGCCGAAAACTCAATTTCAATCATATTGAGCCAAGAAGCAGACTTTGGCGTATAGTTCCACTCAAATCGTTGGGCTAAAGCAAATGCTTCATCCGCAGGAAAATTCTCATAAAAGGAACTGTCGTTATGAGTATTAAGATTATCCTGAATCAACCGAATTTTCTTAGCCAGAGGAAAAGCAGCTGCTAGTTTTTTCATGAATAGAGCATACTCCTTTTTTGTTCTATATTCATAGACTTTGGCTACTCTTTTACCTGTCAGGGGTTCAATTGCAGCTAGTAAAGAACAGGAGCCATTTTTTTCATAAGCGTAGCCTTGTTTGGCAATTTTGCCTTTTTTCATTGGAATAGGCTCAATTTTATCTCCAATTAGAAAACAGGGTCGTTCATCAAAGCAAACAACTGGATAGCATGGGTCATATGGTAGAGCATAAAGCCATAAAATACGTTCCATGCGAGCTAGGAATGCCGCGTTGATAGTACCAATACACCAATAGCATTTTAAGTGAGGCTTAAGTTCATTTTTTTTAAAATTAAACCTACCTGATTATGCGATATATGTTCGCAATAATTGAGTTCAATGATTTTATCAGATAATAATCTTAAAGTCCATCTTTTGCGACCATCTGGTGGTTCAGAACAAGCTAGAGCAGTAATTTTTGCTTTTTGCAAAGCATCTATTTCCAAAGGACGACCACTTCGGGGTTTATCTTTTAAAAAGCTCAAACCTTCTGAATGATAATTTTGACACCAAGTGGATACCGTTTGTTGAACAACTCCTATTATGGTGGCTACCTCCTTAAAGGTTTTTCCGCGATGGAGTTCCAATAAACCCGTTGCTCGTTTAAAGAGTCTTGCTTTCAATGAACCTTTGGCTATCAGATTGGATAAATATTTATAATCTGAGTCGCTTAATTTTAAATGTTGTTTTTGCATCTTTTCCAATTTTTGGAAAATTATAAAAATTTAGAAAACTTTTATTACAAAGCACTAATACTTTGTAATAAAAGTTTATTAAACTTCTTTGAAGTTAGAATTAATAGCTAAGACCTTTTGATAATGGCGATTCATTTTAACTCTGACCGTATCAATGGTAAATTGCCATTTAATTTTAATATTATTTTTTTGACGTTCATTGATAAGTGTTAAAACTCTTTTTTCGAGCAATTCTTGAGTTGGAATTCTATCATTCAAACATTGTCTTGCTAAAGCCGAAAACTCAATTTCAATCATATTGAGCCAAGAAGCAGACTTTGGCGTATAGTTCCACTCAAATCGTTGGGCTAAAGCAAATGCTTCATCCGCAGGAAAATTCTCATAAAAGGAACTGTCGTTATGAGTATTAAGATTATCCTGAATCAACCGAATTTTCTTAGCCAGAGGAAAAGCAGCTGCTAGTTTTTTCATGAATAGAGCATACTCCTTTTTTGTTCTATATTCATAGACTTTGGCTACTCTTTTACCTGTCAGGGGTTCAATTGCAGCTAGTAAAGAACAGGAGCCATTTTTTTCATAAGCGTAGCCTTGTTTGGCAATTTTGCCTTTTTTCATTGGAATAGGCTCAATTTTATCTCCAATTAGAAAACAGGGTCGTTCATCAAAGCAAACAACTGGATAGCATGGGTCATATGGTAGAGCATAAAGCCATAAAATACGTTCCATGCGAGCTAGGAATGCCGCGTTGATAGTACCAATACACCAATAGCATTTTAAGTGAGGCTTAAGTTCATTTTTTTTAAAATTAAACCTACCTGATTATGCGATATATGTTCGCAATAATTGAGTTCAATGATTTTATCAGATAATAATCTTAAAGTCCATCTTTTGCGACCATCTGGTGGTTCAGAACAAGCTAGAGCAGTAATTTTTGCTTTTTGCAAAGCATCTATTTCCAAAGGACGACCACTTCGGGGTTTATCTTTTAAAAAGCTCAAACCTTCTGAATGATAATTTTGACACCAAGTGGATACCGTTTGTTGAACAACTCCTATTATGGTGGCTACCTCCTTAAAGGTTTTTCCGCGATGGAGTTCCAATAAACCCGTTGCTCGTTTAAAGAGTCTTGCTTTCAATGAACCTTTGGCTATCAGATTGGATAAATATTTATAATCTGAGTCGCTTAATTTTAAATGTTGTTTTTGCATCTTTTCCAATTTTTGGAAAATTATAAAAATTTAGAAAACTTTTATTACAAAGCACTAATTACTTTGTAATTTAAGTTTCATAATATTTTAGGGTTGACGTTTTTATAATGTCGCTCCATTTTTAATCTGGCATTATTTAGTGAAAACTGCCAGTTGATTTTAATTTTTTTATCACTACGTTCTTTGACAAGAGTTAATACTTTTTTTTCGAGCAATTCCTTGGTAGGAATTCTTTGATTTAAACATTGCCTAGCTAAAGCTGAAAATTCAATTTCTATCATATTGAGCCAAGATGCAGATAGAGGCGTATAATAAAAATCAAATTTTTGAGTCAGCTCAAATGCTTTTTGTACACAAAAGTTTTCATAAAATGAACTGGCCTTATGTGTATTCAAATTATCTTGAACTGTTCTTAGTTTTATAGCATTGGGATATTGCTGTGCTACAAAATCCAAAAAGTCGGCATAATCTTTCTTTGTGCGACGATCATAAACTTTAGCTATTCTTTTGCCCGTCAAAGGTTCAATAGCTGCAAGTAAAGAACAGGAACCGTTTTTCTTATAAGCATAATGCTCTTTAGTGATTTTTCCTGACCTCATTGCTATTGGTTGTTTTGTATTCTCAATCAGGAAACAAGGGCGTTCATCAAAGCAAATAACTGGATATAGTGGATCATACTCTAGGCTGTAAAGCCATAAAATTTGTTCCATCTGAGCTAGAAAACCAGCTGTTATTTTGCCGATACACCAGTAGCACTTTAAGTGAGGCTTAAGTTCATTTTTTTTAAAATTAGACCTACTTGATTGTGGGAAATATGATCACAATACTCAAGTTCTACTAATTTATCGGCCAATAATCGAAGTGTCCATTTAGCATGCCCCTCTGGAGGTTCGCTACAAGCTAATGCAGTAACTTTAGCTTTCTGTAAAGCATCTATCTCTAATGGACGACCTGATCTTGGTTTATCTTCTAAAAAATTTAAACCTTCAGATTTATATTTTTTAGCCCAGGTAGATGCTGTTTGGTAGCTAATTCCTAAGAGATCTGATACTTCCTGATAGGTTTGACCATTATGCAAAGCTTTCAAGCCTGTTGCTCGTTTGTATTCTCTTGATTTCAAAGAATCTTTCGAAAGTATTTCTTCTATTTTTTTAAGATCTGCTTTCTTTAATTTGACATGTTGTTTTTTCATCTTCCGATCTTTTTTCGAAAAATACGAAACGTTAACTAATTTTTATTACAAAGTACTAATTACTTTGTAAACTAAATTTCTTAATTTTTTGAACATGTCTTTTTCTCCAACTCTTCGTTGCGTACTCGCCTTGATAGCTACGGCTATGATCAGCCGACCCGTTCTTCAACATTTCGTTGATGCATTGATGATTGATCGCATTTTGGGTTCTGGTTTTGGAGTTGGTCTTTCCCTATAAATGCCTAATTCTATGAATGCTCAAATTGAACTAGAATATAGTCGTTTGAGTATGAGTTTAGGAGTTTCACAGGATTTAGGTATCAACAGTTTTAACCTGAATACTAAGTTGTTTTTTAACCATTCTTCAGAAAAGAGCTATTTTTGCATTCAAATAAAAACCATTGAATGTACAAATTCTTCAAGCCTTTTTTATTTCTCCTTGCACCGGAAAGCGCGCATCGTTTTACTATTGTACTAGCTAGAATCGGTTTTGGAATACCGCTACTGGGGACCTTTCTAAAAAACTATTATACCATTACTCACAAAAGTCTTCGGAGGGATTTATTTGGGCTTCACTTTAAGAACCCGATTGGATTGGCGGCGGGCTTTGATAAAGATGGTAAATACATTCATTTAATGTCTAAATTGGGGTTTGGATTTGTTGAGATAGGAACGATTACACCTGAGCCACAAGTTGGCAATCCGCAGCCAAGGCTATTTCGGTTAAAAAAGGATCGAGCAATTATTAATCGGATGGGGTTTAATAATGAAGGAGTGGATGCGATAGTAAAAAGGTTGCAGAAGGGAAAACCTAAAGGCCTGATCATCGGAGGCAATATTGGAAAAAATAAAAGCACTCCGAATGAAAATGCCTCCAGCGATTATATTTATGCCTTTGAGCAGTTATTTCCCTACGTGGATTATTTTGTGGTCAATGTGAGTTCGCCCAATACGCCGGGTCTGCGGGAATTGCAGGAGAAAGAGCCTTTGACCCAACTCCTTTCTTTGTTACAAAATTTGAATCGTCAAAAAGAAAAACCCCTACCTGTTTTTTTAAAAATTGCCCCCGATTTGACCAGCGCTCAATTGGATGATATTATTGAAATAGTGGAGAAGACTAAAATGGCGGGCATCATCGCAACCAATACGACTATTGATCGAAGTGGATTGGAAGAAGAGGACGCATCCATTAAAGCCATTGGTATGGGAGGTTTGAGTGGACAGCCCTTAAAAGATCGCTCTACGGAAGTAATTCGATATTTATACCAACGATCTAAAGGCAAAATAAGCATCATTGGCGTGGGGGGCATTGCTTCTGCAGAAGATGTTAAGGAGAAATTGGATGCAGGTGCTTCTCTAGTGCAGATTTATACGGGGCTAATTTATGAAGGGCCAGCTTTGATTCGAAAAATTAATAAAGCATTGATTGAGTAAGCTATTTTCTGGAATCAAGCGTTTGTTTTACTTCAATAATTTCATAACATTCAATGATATCTCCTACTTTAATATCGTTGAAATTTTTGATCGTCACACCGCATTCCAGTCCTGATTTCACCTCTTTTGCATCTTCCTTAAAGCGTTTTAAGGAACTAATTTCACCGTGGGTTCTTTCTTTGGTAGGGTATATTACAATGCCGTTTCTAACCAAGCGGATATTAGTGTTTCTATGGATTTTTCCGTCTTGAACATAACATCCAGCAACAGTACCAATTTTACTGATTTTATAAATTTCTCTCACTTCTAATTCCCCAACTATTTTTTCTTCTTTTGTGGGCTCCAGTAACCCTTCGATTGCCGAGCGAATCTCCTCAATTGCTTCATAAATAATGGAATAGGTTTTGATTTGTACGCCTTCTCGTTCGGCTAACTTTCTTGCATTTAGAGAAGGTCTTACCTGAAAACCAATGATAATAGCATCCGAAGCGGAGGCCAAAAGCACATCCGATTCAATAATTTGCCCTACTGCTTTATGGATTACATTGACCTGTACAGACTCAATGGATTGTTTGATCAAAGAATCAGATAAGGCTTCAATGGAGCCGTCAACATCTCCTTTGACGATCAGGTTTAGTTCTTTGAAATTGCCCAATGCTAGTCGCCGGCCTATTTCATCCAGGCTGATGCGCTTGCTGGCTCGATTGGTCTGCTCCCTTGATATTTGCGCTCTTTTGGCAGCAATTTGGCGAGCCTCTTGTTCATTGGCAGAAACTTTAAATTTTTCTCCTGCTTGAGGGGCTCCACTTAGTCCCAAAACTAATACAGGAGTAGAAGGCCCCGCTTGTTTGATGCGCTTCCCTCTTTCATTAAACATGGCTTTTACCTTGCCAGAATGTTCTCCTGCAACAACGGGGTCGCCAATTTTAAGCGTTCCATTCTGGACCAATGCTTTAGCCACATAGCCCCGCCCCTTGTCCAAAGATGCTTCTAGGATAGCTCCAATTGCGGGGCGGTCAGGGTTAGCTTTTAATTCTAAAATTTCCGCTTCCAGAATTATTTTTTCTAATAATAAATCAACGTTTAGACCTGTTTTGGCAGAAATATCCTGTGATTGAATGGTGCCTCCCCATTCTTCAATCAATAGATTCATGCCGGATAATTGCTGCTTAATTTTGTCAGGAGAAGCTCCCTCTTTATCAATTTTATTGATGGCAAAAATAATTGGGACGCCAGCCGCTTGTGCGTGGCTAATTGCCTCTTTTGTCTGGGGCATAATACTATCATCCGCAGCGATGATGATGACGGCAATATCGGTGACTTTTGCTCCTCTGGCACGCATAGCTGTAAAGGCTTCGTGACCCGGGGTATCCAGGAAAGTGACTTTTTTCTTTTCTTCGCCGGCCAATACTTCATATGCTCCGATGTGCTGCGTAATTCCGCCCGCTTCTCCACCTGCTACATTAGCTTTTCGAATATAATCTAACAAGGAGGTTTTGCCGTGGTCCACATGACCCATTACCGTGACGATTGGGGCACGAGGCTTTAAGTCTTCTGGCAAGTCTTCGGTTTCTTCTTCCTCTATTACTTGTTCTTCTGCAGAAATAAACTCCACTTCATGTTCAAACTCTTCAGCAACCAGTTCGATAATTTCGGCATCTAATCGTTGGTTAATGGAAACAATTACGCCCAAATTCAAACAGGTGGTGATTACATCTGTCACCGGAACATTCATCAAACCAGCTAATTCAGAGACGGAAATAAATTCTGTCAATTGTAATTTGTCACTCTGATTTTCTAGGGCTTTGAGTTCTTGTTTCTCCCTAATTGTTTCTCTTTTTTCTCTACGTATCTTTTGGCGTCTTCTACCTCCACCACTACCTTGCAGGCGGGCCATAGTAGATTTTATTTTTTCTTCTATTTCCTTTTGAGATACTTCTTTAACTTCGTCATTTCTTCTATTGCCTCGATTACCTCTGTTGCCCCGATTACTTGCAGAAGAGCCTCTTGTTTGACTTCTTCTGCCTGTATTATTTCCTGATGATGACTCTACTTTTTTGCGCTTTCTTCGGCGTTTTTTAGGAGTAACAACATCAGATGACGCTACTGGTTTAGTACTTTTATCAGAAGGACTGTTTTTTTCTGATTGTTTGTCTGCTTTCTTTTTCTTGGGTTTGTCAAATCGCCCAATATCAATTTTTCCAAGAATTTTGGTGCCTTTCAGTTTAGGTGCCTCTGCTCTGATGAGTTCTTCTTGTACCAAGATTTCCTTTTCGACTTTTTTTGCGGGTGCTATTTCACTTTTCTGTTCTTCGTCCAAGGGAGCTATTTCCGGCTTTATTTCATCCGTTTTATTTTCCTCCTTTTTAGGAGGTTTTTTTGCGGGAGGTATTTCTTTTTCTTTCTTTTTTTTGGGTTTTGCTTCTAAATCAATCTTACCCAGCACTTTTAGTTTTGGCTTTTCAATTCTTTCCTCTTCCTTTGGTTCTTGTTTTTTTTCTTCCTTAGCAGGAGGAGTGATAGGGGTTTCTTTTACTATTTCTACCGGTGGCGGTGGTGCTGTGATTCGCTCTCTAAACGGGGAAGGTGGGGGAGGAATTGGTGGCGGGGGAAGTACTTCTTTTTTAGCGATAGGACGAGTACCAATAACTAACTGGTCTGCTTTTTCTTTAATAGCAAGAGATTCCTGAAACTCTTCATGAAGTTTCATTTCCATTTCTTCTGTAATTTTGGCAGTAGGCTTATCTTCTATCTCAAAGCCATTACGGCTTAAATAGTCTACAATTGTAGAAGTTCCTACATTCAGTTCTTTCGCTATTTTTATCAGACGTTTTGCCATTAAAATCTTTTTCTGCTAAGCAGACTTTTAAAATGGATACAAAGTTAAAGAATTCTTATCGCTCCCTTGCCATCTATCCCAAAAAACCACTAAATCACTAGTATTTTTTAGGCGATTTATGTTAAAACTTAGTAGAGTATCCGTCTTTTTTGAGTAAAAATCAAAAAAAGACGGGTTTCCCATATCTATGTGGGTTATTGATGAACAAGTTTATTCTTCAAATTCAGCTTCTAATACTTTTAGTACGGAATTGATTGTTTCTTCCTCCAGGTCTGTTCGGCGTACTAGTTCTTGTATATTCAAATTCAAAACACTTCGGGCAGTGTCACAACCAATTGCCTTTAGTTCTTCAATGATCCAATCTTCGATTTCATCAGAGAATTCATCTAAATCAACATCATCCACTTCAACGGTATCATTTTCTCTATAGACATCAATTTCGTATTCTGTTAATCTACTGGCTAATTTAATATTTGTGCCACCTTTTCCGATTGCCAGAGATACTTGGTCGGGTTTTAAATATACGGCAGCCCTTCTTTCTTCTGTATCCAAATCAATCGTGCTAACTTTAGCCGGCGTTAATGCTCGTTGAATTAATAAAGATTCATTATTGGTATAATTAATAATATCGATATTTTCATTTTTTAGTTCCCGAACAATACCATGTATTCTTGATCCCTTCATTCCAACACAAGCTCCGACAGGGTCAATTCGGTCATCGTAAGACTCTACGGCTACTTTGGCTCTTTCTCCGGGTATTCTGACGATTCGCTTAATGGTAATCAGACCGTCTTCGATTTCAGGGACTTCTTGTTCTAATAGCTTGGACAAAAATTCATTATCTGTTCTGGAAAGAATAACAATAGGGTTATTATTTTTCATTTCTACTTGCTTGATGACCCCCCTGACCATATCGCCCTTGCGGAAAAAATCGCCCTGTATCATCTCTCTTCGGGGCAGGATTAATTCATTGCCTGTCACATCATCAATTACAAGGATTTCTCTTTTAAGAATCTGGTGTACTTCACATAAAGTAATTTCGCCGACCCGTTCTACGTATTGTTTATAAATTTCATCTTTTTCCAATTCCATAATTCTGGAAATTAGCGTTTGGCGAGCTGCCATAATCGCTCTTCTGCCGAAATCTTCCAGATGTAATTGTTCATAGCACTCTTCTCCGATCTCATAATCTTCATCAATACTCAGTGCTTCTGAAATAGAAATTTGGCTCCTATCATCCGTCACTTCTCCGTCGGGTACGATCTCTCTTACTCGCCATAACTCTAGGTCGCCTTTTGTCGTATTTACAATGACATCAAAATTTTCATCGGAGCCATATTTCTTTTTGATCAACGTTCTGAATACATCCTCTAATACTCTAACCATAGTCGGGCGGTCTATGTTCTTCCCAGCCTTAAACTCCGAGAAAGTATCTACAAGATTCATCATAGCTTTTAAATTTTAGTTTGCTTGTAGGGTAATTAGAAAGCAGCTTTTACGACTGCTTTTTTTATAGATTCATGGGGAATTTCCGTTGTTACTATTGTCCTTTTTTTCCTTTTTCCTTCTTTTAAAATTATTTTCTCTTCTAGCAGGAGCATCGTGCCAGAAACTGCTTTTAGCACGCCCGTCTTTTTTTCTCCGTCTAGCAATTCAATGGCTATTTTTCTTCCAATATTTTTTTTATACTGTCGAAGCATTGAGAGGGGTCTGCCAATGCCTGGAGAAGAAACTTCCAGTACATATTTTTCGCCGAAGCATTCCAATTCGTCAAAATAGCTTTCCAGATAGCGGCTGATTGTATGGCATTTATTAAGCGTTAGGCCGGAGTCACTATCAATAAAAACGACTATTTTATTATTCTGGTGTATTTTAATTTCTACTAAAAAGCAATCGGCAAAAGATTTTTCCTGAAATTTTTTATCTAGCAGATTTTCTATGTCTTGTTCGGTCACTCCTCAAATATTTGTTTAAAAATAATGAAAACAGCAAACAAATATCCTTGCTTTTTCTCCAATTAAGGGAATTAGCGCATAATCCCTTCAACTAAAAAGAAAAGAGGGAGCGAACACGCTCCCTCTTTCTTCTTTAATCTTGGTAATTTACCGCAAAGGTAAGATTTTTTCGCAAATGGTACAAGTTTGTTGAGAGGAACTTATATTTTCAAATGGATTTAATTCTTTACGATTACTGGCTCTCCGTCAATTTTTACGCTACTTTTATCATCCAGTCGCTGGCGAAGCGTGTCAGAAACCGCTAATTTGGCCATGCTTCGATCTCTAGCTTTAATGTCCACTACATTGACTGCAAATCTTTCAGCATCTAGTTTAGCCCGTTCAGAAAGTCGAGCAATCAAGTGCTTTCCCGTTCCGCGGATATCTAACTCATTTCTTCCCTCTAGGGTAATGTTTAAATTTTCTACGTCAACGTAAGCTTTAATATCATTTTCGCTTTCGCTCTTTATTTGCATTTTAGGTTCTTTGAATCCAGTAATCTTCACATCATCTGTATGCTCAACATCCAACTCTTTCAAAGAGGGCATGGTAATATATAGTCTAACAGGAGAGGAAGTGCGGCCCAATCCCATACTAATTTGCAGCAAGTCTTCATTTTGCTTGAAGTCAACCGCTTTTAAATAATTGGGCTTGCCAGTTAGCTTAGTGTGAAAATGTGCTCCTTTTTCAATGTATATTTTTAGATTTCCTTCAATATGTAGTCTAGAAAAATCTTGAAAATTAAATTGCCCTTCATCTTTGTTTTCTTTCAATCGTTCGGGATTCGTCAATCCATTTTTACCCATTGTCCAAATTTCTCCATTTTTGATACCCGACCAATGGCGAGCGATGCTTCGGTCAATGTTGATATTATGCCGGATATTCCAGGGCATTTTTTCCGCTTTAATGGATTTGCCTTCAGGCACTTTTAAAATTAGTTGTACCTTTTGGTTTCGCCATTTTTCTCCTTTTTTTAGTGTAAAATAGGGAGCTAAGTTTAAAGTATTTCCGTTTATTTCATAGCTATACCGGATAGCATTGGCTAGCGATTTGGCTTCCGTAAGATTGTTGCCTCGCGACTTGCTTTCATGGATTAGCACAAAGTCACTTCCTTCTGCTTTTTCTACCCTGATAGAAATATTTTCGCTCACCAATTCTTCGTCGGCTATTTTTATATGATCGCCTATCTGAAACCAGGCTTCTGAGTAAGGGTTATTCTTTGCAGAAATAGTCAAAACATCGGCATCTAAAGAAAGCGTTTGGGTTTGTTGATGTGCCTCCGCACCCATACTGAATTGGCTGGCTATAAAACTTCCCACGCCAAAGAAACTAGCAACACTTAAGCCCCATAGAACCCATAGACCTGTATTCCACCTGACATTGAATTTAGTTTTGAAAACGAGCCGACTAGCCAGAAAGATTAGAGAAAGAATGGGTATTCCTATCAAGACCGCTAAGTTGACGATGCCCAATAAGCCCACGTAGGGTTGTTGAGGCAGGATAAATTGAACCAATGGAAAACCAATAAAAAAACTGATTATTGACAATAGCCAAATAACGGCAAAGGCAATAATCAGTGCGAATCCTACGATGAAAATTAATGGTTTTATTATTTTACTAAATATCTCAATAAAGGTGCGAATGGCTTTTCCTAGAAAAGAAATCCCTTCCTTAGCGGCACGTCGAAACTCATCGGCTTCCCCAAAACTTTTTTTTTTACCTGTGGTATCCCAACTATCAGTCATTTCGGATATCTTGTCTGTCAAGTGCTCTACTTCTTCTTCTACGATTTTGGCAATATTGGATACGTTGATATCATCTCCGCGCATTGCCAGCCGATCGCCTGAATTTTTAGCTTGTGGGACGGCTGCCCAAAGAATAATATAAGCCGGGATACCAAATCCGCCAGAAATGGTAAATAACACAAAGAAAATTCTTACCCAAAGTGGGTCTGCAATGCCAAAATAGGCGGCAATACCGGAGCAAACGCCTGCGATGACTTCATCATCAGGATCGCGGAATAATCGCCTTCCGGTTTTGTAATTCTTTTTATATCCCCCCCCACTTTGGCGAGGCGTTTCCTCGCCTAAAGGTTCAGCCCCAAAGTCTTCGGGTGTTCCCATTATGGCGATTGCTTCCTCTACTGTTTTAAGGGTGACAATCGGGTGATTTCCCAGGCCTTCCTGGAAGAGCTCTGCCATTCTTGCTTCGATGTCAGAGGTGATTTCCTCATAACCTTCCGAGTCTCGAAAGTGTTTGTGGATGGTTTTTAAATAGCTGGATAAATGACTATAAGCGTCCTCATCAATGGTAAAAGGATAGCCACCTAAATTTATATTGAAAACTTTATTCATCGTTATTTTAAATTTGAATATTGTTGGTTGTAGATTTTGGTTTTCTCGTTGTTTTTTTATAAAGTAGTTACCAAGTTAAGACTTTTTAGTAGTTTTTCGGGTATTATTTTTTTTAACATGTCGGGTGGTCGAACTGACTGCTTTTACCAATTGATTCCAGGTATTCATCAAGCCATGCAAAAATTCTTCTCCTGATTCTGTTAGATTATAGTATTTGCGAGGCGGCCCACTGGTGGACTCTTTCCAGTTATAACTTAGAATGCCTGCATTTTTAAGGCGAGTTAGTAAAGGATAGAGCGTTCCTTCTACCACGATCAGATCCGATCCTTTCAGTTTTTGTATGATATCAGAAGGATAGGCTTCTTTCTCTGCAATTATGGACAGTATGCATAATTCTAGTACGCCTTTTCTCATCTGTGCTTTTGTATTTTCGATTTTCATACTGCAAGTATATGAAATCATAAAGTACTATGCAATACATAGTACTAAATTATGCCTAGTATTTTCTATAAACAGGTAGTTTTTTTCGATAAAATGTAGTTTTTATTTGAGAGTATGTCTCCAAATATAGATTTGTTTTTATGCCTTGGCTAAATTCCATACCTTGCCTTCATGAGAAGAAAAACAGTAAAGAATATTGCCCTATTTGCATCGGGGACAGGCAGTAATGCCAAAAAAATCATTACTTATTTTGCTAATAATAAAAGAGTAAATGTTGCCTTAATTATTTCCAATAAGTCAACTGCTAAAGTGCTAGATATAGCGGCAATGCACCGTATTCCAACTTTGATTGTCAATCGAAAAGATTTTTATGAGACAGAAATGCTGTTGGCTGACTTGGCTCGGTTTGAAATAGATTTCATTGCGCTCGCTGGATTTTTGTGGCTAGTTCCCCCTTATTTAGTAGAGGCTTTTCCAAAAAGAATGATTAATATTCACCCTGCTTTGTTGCCAAAATATGGTGGAAAGGGAATGTATGGAATGAATGTTCACAAAGCCGTTCGAGCTAACAAAGAGACCGAATCGGGCATTACATTGCACTATGTAAATGAGCGATATGACGAAGGCAATATCATTTTCCAGGCTTCTTGCAAGGTCTCCCCTGGCGATAAAGCAGAAAATATTAGAAATAATGTTTTAAAATTGGAACATTACTTCTTCCCAAGAATTTTAGAATCTTTACTCACGGATTGACCACTTAAAGTATGGGGAATAATATTGTAAAAGCCCTTTTGCTGCTCTTTTTGCTCGGTTCTATTTTTTCATGCGGAAAGCAGGCAAAAAATGAATCGGCTATTTTGAAGTCTCCGAATGGGCCTTATCTGGTCGTTTTAGGCATTGCACAGGATGCGGGATTTCCTCAAGTGGGCTGTCAAAAGGCTTGCTGTCAAGAAGCATGGACGGACCCCAATAAGCGCAAACTAGTGAGTTGCATCGCTTTGGTAGAACCTGCTCAGCAAAAAGCGTGGGTTTTTGATGCGACTCCTGATTTTAAAGACCAACTGAAGCGGCTGGAACGACTTGGAGTAACAACAATCGCTGGTATTTTTCTCACCCACGCTCATATCGGGCATTACACCGGATTGATGCACTTAGGAAGAGAAGCAATGGGAGCTAAAAATGTTCGGGTCTATGCAATGCCTAGAATGAAATACTTTTTAGAAAGTAATGGCCCTTGGAGTCAATTAGTAGAATTGGAGAATATACAAATTCGACCGATCCAAAAAAATGCTACAATTGATTTGGGTAGCGGGTTAGCTGTGATTCCTTACCAAGTCCCGCATCGAGATGAATATTCAGAAACCGTTGGTTATAAAATTGTTGGGCCGAGTCGGTCAGCTATTTTCATTCCCGATATTGATAAATGGCAAAAATGGGATAGAAATATAGAGAAAGTCATACAGGTAAATGACATTGCTTTGCTGGACGGCTCTTTTTATAAAAATGGAGAAATTCCAGGACGGGATATGTCCTTGATTCCACATCCTTTTTTGGTAGAAAGCATGGATTTGTTGAAAACGTTACCTCCCGAAGAAAAGACAAAAATTCATTTTATCCACTTCAATCATACGAATCCGGTTTTAAAAGAGGGCAGTGCTGCTCACAAAAACGTTTTGGAAAGGGGATTTTTAATTGCAAGAGAGCTACAATTTTTTGAGCTGTGATCAGTTTTGATTCTTAATGGGATTCTGCTAATTTTGTGGGGCTGTAAATTTTAATTAAAAAAAATCATATCCTATGCCTAGAATATGCTTGTTTTTGGGATTTTTAATTGCCCTGTTTTCTTGTCATTCTCCGCCAGTAGGCAAAACACAGTTAGCCGAAGATGGAACCGTAGCTGCCCTTTCTTTTGGAGAAGAAATAGATCGAAAAGATGCCATTTCTTATGATGAGTTGTTATCCAAAATGGAAGGCAGGGATTCAATCAATGCAAAAGTGACTGGAACGGTAGAAAACGTTTGTCAGGTAAAAGGTTGTTGGATGAATGTTGCTTCTGACAATCCCAACCGGCCAAGTATGTTTGTCAAATTTAAAGACTATGGTTTTTTTATGCCCAAAGATATTGCGGGTAAAAAGGTTATCATGGAAGGCTACGCGTTCAGGGAGATAACACCGGTTGATGAACTTCGACATTATGCCGAAGATGAAGGCAGGTCAAAAGAGGAAATAGCGGCTATTACAGAACCTAAAGAAGAATTGAAGTTTTTGGCTTCTGGTGTTTTGTTATTGAATGAATAGAGACAAGGTGGTCTATATAAAAAGATCGTAACTATTCAGCACCAAAGGTGCGAATAAAATAAAATTTTTATTTTGTGGGATGCTTCTACCACCAGAGATACAAGATTTAATCAAGACGTTGCCACCTGAGAGTCAGGCGGTAGTACAAGCAATAGCCCTGATATACGAATCAAAGATTCAACAACTGGAGGGACGCATCAAAGAACTCGAAGACCAACTAGCAAAAAATAGTACCAATAGTAGCAAACCACCTTCTTCTGATGGTTATAAGAAACCATCGCCAAAGAGTTTACGCAAGAAGACCAATCGAAAAGTCGGCGGTCAACGAGATCATAAAGGACATAACCTAAAAGTGGTTGAAAGTCCTGACCAAACGATTTTGCATAAGGTTGAAAGTTGTTCAAATTGTCATCAAGATTTGAGCGACCAATTGGTAATAGGTTTAATCAAACATCAAGTTTATGATATTCCGCTTCTGCGGATGTTGATAAGCGAGCATCAATCAGAAGTAAAAGTTTGTACTTGCGGTTGCCGAAATGTTGGCTTGATGCCTGATTATGCTAGTCACTATGTACAATATGGTCCCAATATCAAAACATTGATGACCTACTTGCAGGATTATCAACTCTTACCTTATGAGCGAAGTGCTCAATTGGTATCAGATTTATTTGAACATACTATCAGTCAAGGTACCTTATACAATATTCGCAGCAAGGCTTATGAAGCACTAGAAGATTTTGAGCAAAACTTAGAATTGTTTCTATGTGCCGCTACCTTAGCAGGCTTCGACGAAACAGGTCTGAGGGTAATTGCTAAGCTGCATTGGTTACATAGCTGTTCCACGGATAGTTGTGTACATTACCAAGTACATCCCAAAAGAGGGAGTGATGCCATGAACGATATAGGCATTTTACCCAATTTTAATGGTATTGCTGTCCATGATTTTTGGAAGTCTTATTACCAATATCAATGTCAGCACGCATTATGTAATGCCCATATTCTTCGAGAACTCATTTTTATCAAAGAACGATTTTCCCAAGATTGGACCGAAGATTTAGTCAATCTTTTGCTCAAAATGAAACAGGCTAAACACAAAGCTTTGCTTCAGGGAAAAACAGGATTTTCAGAAGCGACTTTGAAAAAGTATCGGAATCAATATGATGCCATTATTTTCCAAGGCTTAGCTCAAAATCCTTTACCCAATGCGCCACCAGTTAAGAAAAGAGGTCGAAAAGCTAAATCCAAACCTCGAAACCTACTGGAACGATTAAAGGGATTTGCTGATGATATTTTGCGATTCTTTTACAATTTTAAAGTACCATTCGATAACAACTTTTCTGAACGAGATTTAAGAATGATGAAAGTCAAACTTAAAATTTCGGGTTGTTTTAGAAGTATCAATGGTGCTAAATATTTTGCTAGAATTCGCTCTTACATCGGTACAGCTCGTAAACAAGGGGTTAATGCTTTTGATGCAATCCGTAGCTTGTTTACCAATAATGCTATTCCTCAAAATTTAATTAGCAATCTTTATTGCTGAATAGTTACAAAAGATCTTTATCATTTTTCCAACTTCCTAACAACTTTTATTTTTGACCACTGTTTTTGGCATTCGACATCATGGGCCTGGCTCGGCTAAAAGCCTTTTGAACGCTTTGGAAGGGCTGAAACCGGATTGCATTTTAGTAGAAGGCCCGCCAGATGCCAATGAAATTATTGGCTACGCAGCCAAGGAGCAACTGGTCCCACCAATCGCCCTTTTGGTTTATAATCCAAATGATTTAAAACAGGCAGCTTATTATCCATTCGCTCATTTTTCTCCTGAATGGCAGGCTATTCGCTATGGCTTGCGAAAGAACATACCTGTTGAATTTATGGATTTGCCTCGATTCCTGGCTTTTCCTTTGGATAAAAAAGAAAGGGCAACTCAACAAAAAATTATTCACTTCAACCAATTGCCTTCTGGTGCCAGGACAGGAGGTATAGAAAAAATTGCAAAAGACCCACTGGGTTATATTGCAAAACTAGCGGGCTATGAAGATAGTGAACGCTGGTGGGAAATTACTTTTGAGCGCGCGGTCAATGACAGCGAAATTTTTCAATCTATTTCGGATTTAATGGCGGAATTGCGCCAAGCAGTTCGGGAAATGTCTTATCGGGAATTGCAGCGAGAAGCGTATATGCGAAAGGTCATTCGAGCGGCGATAAAAAAAGGTTTTAACAATATAGCTGTCGTATGTGGTGCTTGGCATGCCCCTGCTTTGGCAGAATGGGAATCTTTTAAAGCGACGCAGGATAATCAGTCGTTAAAGGGTATAAAAAAAATAAAAACCCAGTCCACTTGGATTCCCTGGACTTATCAAAGGTTATCGCGTCAAAGCGGTTATAGTGCGGGAGTGATTTCTCCAGCTTGGTACGAATTACTTTTTGATAAATCGGATGAAGTGGTCATTCACTGGATGTCAAAGGCGGCTCAATTATTAAGGGCAGAGGACTTAGAGGCCTCGGCAGCTCACGTTATAGAAGCCGTTCGCTTAGCCAAATCCTTAGCTTCTCTGCGAAATTTATCTTTGGCGGGAATTAATGAATTGAGGGAGGCAGCAGTTTCAGCGCTCTGCAATGGGGAAAAATTACCTTTAGAATTGATTGAGCAACAATTGATTGTTGGTGATAGAATGGGAACAGTACCCGATGAAATTCCAATAATTCCGCTACAGAAAGATTTGAATCGATGTATAAGATCTGCTCGCTTGTCCAAGGAAAAAAAAGCCTTGGATAAGGTTGAAAAAGTCCTGGACTTAAGAAAGCCAGGGAATCTTTTAGCCAGCCAACTATTACA
The DNA here is from genome assembly GCA_965222705.1 of Saprospiraceae bacterium. GTDB lineage: Bacteria > Bacteroidota > Bacteroidia > Chitinophagales > Saprospiraceae > JAFMDF01. The sequence goes on from CBDCUO010000042.1 coordinate 39,714, forward strand.
CCGATTGAACATTTTAGCTATTCCCTGGGGTAGTAAAAAGCCAAACTCTCAGCATACGCTAGGCAGTTTTAAGGAAGAATGGGTTTTAAATTGGGAGCCTGATTTTGCCATTTTAATTATTGAGGCAGGTATGTGGGGCAATACCGTCTATGAAGCAGCGAGTAATCTTATTTTAGCTACCAAAAAAAAGCAAAGTACTTTAGCAGGACTAGTCCATTTGGTCGAGCAGGCCCTTTATGCAGATTTAAAGGAGGTAATTGCGGAGCTGACCACTGCGCTTAGCAATCAATCCGCTTTGACAAAAGATATTTTTAATTTGATGGAAGCCTTGCCTGCTTTGGTCAATATTCTTCGATATGGAAGCAGCCGAAATATGGACACTGCCTCTGTCAAAATAGTCCTCAACCAAATAATACCGAGAATTTGCATCGGGTTGCCTGGGAATTGTGTTCATATTGACGAAAATGCTACCGCTGAAATTTTCAAAAAAATGCTTTTGGTCAATCGGGCTATTCACACCCTAAACAAAAAGAAATACATACAATACTGGCACGATACTTTGGAAAGGATTATGGGTATGACTATCAATGGCATTTTGGTCGGGATGAGTACTAGAATTTTATTCGATAAAAACGTTATTGATACCGATATTACCAGCACTTATATGCACCTAGCTTTATCCAAAGGAAGCGAAGCCCTTTTTGGAGCGCAGTGGATAGAGGGATTTTTATATGGAAGCGGTCTATTGCTAATTTACAAGGAAGAGCTCTGGAAGATTTTGGACGATTGGGTGAGTGAATTGGAAGAAGAGCGATTCATGGAAGTATTGCCTATATTGAGAAGAACTTTTTCCAGTTTTTCACATTCTGAAAAACACAAAATGATGGATTTGGCAAAAAGAGGCAAAACCAAACCTTATTCATTAGTAAAAGAACCAGTGCTGCTCGACCGAGAAAGAGTCGCAAAAGTCCTACCTACTTTAAGATTATTGTTGGATTTGTAAAAAAGCACTGGGATAAACACGTAAAATCGTTTAGAATTTTATTTTTTATAGAGCCGTAATAGATGTTTTCATTACATCACATAGCTTCAATAAATCTTTTTCCTGAATCACATAAGGCGGCATAATATAAATCAAATTCCGAAAAGGACGAATCCAAACACCATTTTGCACATAATATTTCTGAACTTTGGCAACATTAATATTTTTATATAATTCAATAATGCCAATGGCTCCTAAAACTCGCACCTCTTTGACTTCGGACAAATTGATAGCAGGGGTAAGTTCTTTTTTTAAAATGTGCTCTATAGTTCTGATTTGTTGTCGCCAGGGAGTAGCTAGTAATAAATCAATGCTGGCATTGGCAATTGCACAGGCTAAAGGATTGCCCATAAAGGTTGGGCCATGCATTAATACACCTGCTTCACCAGAGCAGATGACTTCTCCAATGTGCTTAGTGCAGAGCATAGCCGCTAAAGTCATATAGCCTCCTGTCAATGCTTTTCCTAGGCATAAAATGTCGGGAGATATTTGCGCATGAGCCACAGCAAATAACTCTCCAGTTCGACCAAAGCCCGTTGCAATTTCATCTGCAATCATTAAAATGTCATATTGGTCGCATAATTTTCTAATAATCGCTACGTATTCTGGTGAATAAATCCGCATGCCTCCCGCCCCTTGTACGATCGGTTCAAAAATAAAAGCGGCAGCATTTTGGGCATTTTTTTCAAAAAAAGTTTTTAATGTTACCTTTTCTTTGGTCGAAATTTTTCGGTCAAAACCATTGACCGGCTCAGTCGCGAAAAGGTGCTGGGGCATAAAATGCTTAAATAAATGGTGCATCCCTGAAATAGGATCACAAACGGACATCGCTCCGGTCGTATCGCCATGATACCCCTTTTTAAAGGTCAAAAATTTTGTTTTGTGGCTTTTCCCCAAAGCATGTTGGTATTGAATGGCTACTTTCATAGCTACTTCTACCGAAACAGAGCCACTATCTGCTAAAAATATCCGGTCTAAGCCTGCTGGCGTTATTTGAATTAATTTTTTAGCTAATTCAATAGCTGGTTGATGGGTAATACCGCCGAACATTACATGAGCCATTTTTCCCAACTGGTCTTTTGCGGCTTGGTTTAATAGGGGGTGATTATAACCATGGATGGCTGTCCACCAACTGGACATGCCATCTATTAATGCTTTGTTATTATCCAACGTTAGCCGTACGCCTTGGGCGGAAACAACAGGATAGACAGGGAGTGGCTTTGTCAAAGAAGTATAGGGATGCCAAATATGCTGGCGGTCAAAGTCCAAATCTTCTGATCTAAAGGCTAAATTGTTGGGCATATTTCCTTATTAATTGCTGGTTGATAATTTTGTGTTGTTTGACTTCCAAGAAACATTGGGCTTTTGTATATTCCAAAATGAGGTCAAACGTGGCCTGATTTTTCTTACCATTAAAAATAAAACCCAGAAAGGGAATGTTTCGCTGTTGGAGCAATTGCCAGGAGAGGAGCGTGTGGTTGATATTCCCCAAATAATATTTGGACACCAAGACGACTGGCAATTTCAAATGTTCTATCAAATCAATATTTAACTGCTGATGATTGATCGGAACCATTAGCCCGCCTGCTAATTCGATGATTAAATGGTTCTTGGTCTTTGGCAGAGCTAATTGTGCTATATTTATTTTGATCTTTTCTAAATCAGCTGAAGCATGCGGCGACATAGGATATTTCAACCGAATTCCTTCTGGATGAATTTTACTTTTCTTATTAGTAATTAAATTTTTTACCTTATCCGAATCGGAATGCTGCAGATCGCCTGCTTGGATGGGTTTCCAATAGTCTGCTCTCAGCGCTTCACATAAAATAGCAGAGATGATCGTTTTGCCGATTTCTGTACCAATTCCAGCTACGATAATTGATTGTTGTGCCATTGCTTGAGTTGCTCAAAAAGGTGATCTATTTCTTCCTCCGTATTATACGTGTGCAAACAAATGCGAATTCTTTCTGTGCCTTTGGCAACGCTTGGGTAGCGGATAGCCATTGCAGCAATGCCTTTATTTTGGAGGTGCTGCGCTGCTTCTATTACTGGCTGGTTGCCAGGAATAATCACAGATTGGATTTGAGAAACAGCGGGGAGCCATTCAAAACTGCTTAGTTGTTTTTTTCGATTTAAATATTGTATTAAATGTTGCAATCGCTTGCGTTGGGTATTGGCTATTGGCAAATATCGGTAGCTGCAGTGAATAGCAACTATCTGATGAAAAGAAGGGGCAGTTGTAAAAATAAATGGCCTAGAAAAATTGATTAAATAATCCTTTAACCACTGCTTGCCCAATATAGCCGCTCCATGTGCTCCCATCGCTTTTCCATAGGTAACAACAGTGGCAAAAATGGCGGCTTGCATTTTCAAGTGACAGACTAGTCCTTCTCCTTTTTGCCCAATCACTCCTATTCCATGCGCTTCATCTACTATCAATTTAGCCTTATATTTTTTGCATAACTGGACCATTTTTGTCAATGGGCAAATATCGCCATCCATAGAATAAATAGACTCTACTACTACAAATTTACTACCTTTTACATTGCTCAATTTTAGCTCTAAATCTGCCAGGTCATTGTGTCGAAAACGGAGCCTCTTGGCTTTACTTAATCGTGCGCCGTCTATTAGACTAGCATGGCACAATTCGTCCATTATCAAGGTATCTTCTTCAGAAGCAATACAAGAAAGTAAACCCAGGTTTGCTGTATAACCGGAATTAAGAACCAAAGCCGCTTCTACGCCGTGATAGTAGGCAATATTCGTTTCTAAAGATTCTATGCAGTTATTATTACCGCTTAAAAGGCGAGAACCCGTGGCTCCTGTTTGGGGAGCACCTGTTTTTTGGATGATCTTTTCAATTTCTTTAATAATATATTTATTCTTCGAAAAGCCTAGGTAATCATTGGAATAGAAATCAATGCCTGTAAGGGCTTTGGGAAGTTTTCGAAACAGATTTTCCCGACTTCTTCGATGGAGGGCAGCCTCGTATCTATTCATTGGCATAGATTGAATTCAACTGCTGGTTATTTTAAAGTCGTTTTAAAGGCTTCACGGGAAGTCAATCCCAATAAATCAAACATTTCCTGGTCGCTCTTAAAGCCAGGATTAGGGGTGGTCAATAATTTATCGCCGGAAAAAATGGAATTAGCACCTGCCATAAAGCACATAGCCTGTTCTGCTAGGGTCATATCTGTTCTTCCAGCAGATAGTCGAACGATCGATTGTGGCATGATAATGCGGGCAGTAGCAATCATTCGCACGAGGTCATAAAAAGGCACTTTTTGTTGCTTTTCCAAGGGTGTTCCTTTGACGGCTACCAACGCATTAATCGGGACGGATTCGGGATGTACTTTCATATTGGATAAGGTATGCAACATACCGATTCGATCTTCGTGAGTTTCTCCCATGCCAATAATTCCCCCCGAACAGATCGTAATATTGGCTTTTCTGACATTTTTTATAGTATTCAATCGATCCTCATAGGTTCGAGTGCTGATTATTTCGCTGTAATGCTCTTCTGAAGTATCTACATTATGATTATAGGCATATAAGCCAGCATCCGCCAATTTTTGTGCCTGCCTTTCTGTCACCATCCCTAAAGTACAGCAGACCTCCATACCCAGACCATTGACCGCTTCGACCATTTGCAATACTTTGTCAAAATCTCGATTATCTCTGACTTCCCGCCAGGCAGCTCCCAAGCACATTCTGGACACTCCTTTAGACTGGGCATTGATTGCTTTTTTGACTACTTCCTCCACTTCCATTAATTTATGCACCTTAATATCCGTGTGATACCTGGCTGCCTGTGGGCAATAAGCGCAATCCTCAGGACAACCACCCGTTTTGACAGAAACCAAACTACTGACTTGTACTTCTCCTGTTTTATGAAATTTTTTATGGATAACTGCGGCGTCAAATACCAATTCTAATAATGGTCGGTTGTAAATACGCCTGATTTCTTCAGGAGACCAATCATGTCTGATAGATACCTCTTCTTCCAATGCTGTCATTGAGTATATAGATTAATTGATGTTTTCAAAAAATGACAAAATTATAAAAATAATTCACTCCACCAATTCATCCAAATTAACAAATTTCCGGTTCTAAATGATTTCATTTGGTCAGGTAGCTAAAGAGCACCAAAAGCGAATAAAATCATTCTTTTAAAATTTTCTTTGTATCGGTAGCCTCTAGCGGCTCTTTTAATGAATTGAATTTTGTTATTCATTCCTTCGAGCAAGCCATTAGTTACCTTTGATTCAACGAAGTTGATAATACTATCAAAATGCTTGTGCATAGACTTACAAAAACTGGTCATTTTATACAGTTCTTTTGTGCGGTCTATCCAATAGCAAAAAAAGGCAGCTGCCTTTTGACAATTGGGTTGTACCCAAAGTTGGTCAAACTGCTTTAAATGAAAATCTAAAAGTTGTTTGTCTGTCTTTTTGGATTTCCAAAGTGGTTTGAAATATCGATTGACTAATTGCACAACATGAAATCGGTCATAAGTCATTCGAGCTGTTGAAAAATACTTTTTTACCCCACTTGTAAAAGCAGGAGACATATCCAAAGAGAATTCTTCTACCTTTTGAGGGGATTTTCCTAAGATTCGTAATTGTTCCGCATAATTTTTTACAGCCTCAGAAGACCTACCATCTTGAATATCAAGAATTTCGCCGTCTTCTAAATTGACAAATAGACTGATATAATCATGCCCTCTTTTAGTAGAAGTTTCGTCCACGCCAACTTTTTTGGCTACTTCCGGTTCCCGTTGTTCATACTTATCTTTGGTGTAAGCATCATAAACAGTTTGAACTCTTTGAGGATATAAATTGAAAAATTCAGCTGTTGTTTTTTTACAATTGCATAAGCGAAGTAAATCAAGAATTTCTTCCTCAAATAAGAGGGTAAAACCACTATTTTTTCGAGCCCAAGGTACTTCAATTACACTTGTTTTTCTACTGCGTTTATCCATAAAAACGGGTAAGCGAGCCTGTATAAAACAAGGATATTGAAATAAACTCATATGTCTCCACTTTTTAGTGTAATAAGAATGGAGGGTATGATGTTTACTAGGTCGATATTCTTTGGATATTTCAATGGTAAAAGTGATACTTTTCACCTTTTTATCCACCACTTCTTTGTCGATTTGACCAAGAGAAAAAGGAGATTCTAATTCTAGTAACTCAGAAAATAAGCTGTGTAAGTCGTCCATTTTTTGAGCTACAAGGTCTTACTCTTTTTGCTTTTGACCAAATGAATTCATTTAGAACCAAATTTCCAGTCTAGTTTTCTTTCTGCTACCAAATGATTAAAGATTAATACGCTATCGGGATTTAGATTCACTTGAACTGTTGTTGGTGGATTATTTCTATCAAGGGTGGAATACAAGCCAGAAATTAAAAAATCTACCCCTTCTTCTGTCTGAAAGTGATACTGTTTGGTATAAATACCCCCATCGCCAGTTACAAAAAACACTTCCACTCCTCGCTGCTCGACAGCTACCATTTTTTCATACATAAGGGCGGGAAATTTACTGGAGGGATCATCGCACAGAAATTCAAAATAAGGCGCACAAGCATTAGCAGATTGATAACAGCGCATGCCTTCTGCCGTTGCTCCCCAAATTGCCCAATGCCCCAAAACGACCAAATGGCTAGAAAACTGGATTGTATCCAAAAGGGTTTCGAAAAAATGAGTTTGGGCGATGCGATCTTCACAGCTTGCCCCTCTCCCTTCCACCAAGCCCATGTTGGTATCCAGAACGGCGATAGTGATACCGTTTTTTGTATGGGCATAATATAAATCCCGTCCGGTAAATTCTCGAATCCAATCAATATTTCCATTGCGAACGTCGTGATTACCGGTCGCCCAATGGGTATTTTCATTGCTTAGGTCAAACAAATCGTCCAGATATTCCAGTGTAGCCCTTTCTCGGGTAGTTTCTGAGCACATATCCCCGCCTAGCCAAATGCCTTTATAGATAGAATAATCGAGGGTTTCCAGGCGTGGATCCACTCGGTTTTCCTTGAAATAGGTGTGGCCAAGAAACAAATAATCTGTTTTTTGTTCGATTACTGGTAGAATAATTTCTTCATTTTTACAAGCACAAAAATAGAGGAAACATAAAAACACAATCCCTTTTTTTAAAAAATGTATCATTCGTTAACAAGGTCAGTCATTGAAAATAAAAAAACCTAAGCCACCTGGATCGCGAATAATAATATTGTCTGCGATGCCTTCTTTGTTAAAATAGGTAATTTCTTCCACAATTGGAATTTCCACGTCTTTGATTTTTTGAATGATGGGTAAATTTTTTCCACCATTAAAAAAAGTCAAGCCGGGGTTGAAAAATAAATGCGGACAGACTAGCGGCTTCATAATGCTAATGCCAATAGGGCTGTCGTTGTCAAAGGCCATCCATCCTTGTTCAAGACTACCCATTGTTTTTTGATAGCCCAGAATTTTCCAAAACTGGGTAGTTCTCGCCACATCTACTGCTTCAATACTCAGTCCGGCAAAGTTACCTGGAATAGCGGCGGATGTGCCTGATATTTTATAATTTTTTTCAAACGATCCATTTATTAGGTACACCTTCACCCCATTTGGGTCACCTGCTAAGTAGCCGCTTTCAAGTACTACAATGTTTGTCAATTTTTCTAATTGAGCGATTTCGGATGCCCAGCTTTCTTTGTGCATTTTCACACCTATTCTGGCATAACGATCAGGATTGATTTCCACGATCATTTTACCATCGGTAAATAGGGTAGGATTGTCTGCCGAAATAAGTTGAAAATTTAATTTTTGATAAAAACTTTTGCTTTCTTCCAGGTTATTTGTAGGGGTTTGAATTATAGTGGTTGAGTTCATAAAAATTTTATGCTTGAAATAAAGGATAAAAATGGACTAATAAAATGTACAGGTATCAAAGGTAGTTGACTCTAAAATAATAATTCCTTAAAATCTAATATTTTTGTGCAAGTTCAATGACTTAATCTTCTATGTTACGTCCATAAGAAGTAATCGACCGATGGTCCACTAATAATCAATCAAATAGGGCATAATGGCAAACAAAGATAAATTTTTGCAACAAATAGCCGAGGGCTATAATTTTAAAGGGGCTTCCATCACCCTTGGAGGGGCAATGCTGGCCGGTACGGCCCAGCCAGGTGCACTAGTAAAAATTCCCCTGAAAACCTTGAATCGGCATGGATTGATTGCTGGAGCGACTGGCACGGGGAAGACCAAAACTTTACAGATCATTGCGGAGCAATTATCTGCCAATAGTGTTCCCGTTTTGTTAATGGATGTGAAAGGGGATTTAAGCGGAATTGGCGTGCCCAGTGCGGGACATCCTAAAATTGATGAGCGACATCAAAAAATTGGCATTCCATTTACTCCAGGAAGTAGCCCAATTGAGTTTTTGTCTTTATCGGAGGAACCGGGGGCGCGGTTAAGAGCAACCGTTTCGGAGTTTGGTCCTGTTTTATTTTCCAAAATACTGGAGTTGACAGAAACCCAAAGGAGCATCGTATCCGTGATTTACAAATACTGTGATGACAAAAATCTGCCCTTGCTGGATTTAAAAGATATGAAGAAAACCCTGAATTTTGTGATGAATGAAGGGAAGGAAGAATTCAGAGAATTATATGGCCGAATGTCTTCCGCTTCCGTTGGAGCAATTATGCGAAAAATCGTAGAGCTGGAGCAGCAGGGAGCTGAAAAATTCTTTGGAGAACGCTCTTTTGAAGTAGATGATCTTTGCCGACTGGATGAAGAGGGAAAAGGGATTATTTCTATCATTCGGCTGACAGATATTCAGGATCGGCCAAAGCTGTTTTCCACATTTATGCTGCAAATCCTTGCAGAAATATACGCCACTTTTCCTGAAGAAGGAGATATAGAACAACCTAAATTGGTGTTATTTATTGATGAAGCCCACTTGGTTTTTAATGAGGCCTCTGATGCCTTGATGGATCAAATCGAAGCCATAATTAAGCTAATTCGATCAAAAGGAGTCGGTATCTTTTTTGTTACTCAAAATCCAACAGATGTGCCAGATGAGGTTTTGAGCCAATTGGGTTTAAAAGTACAACACGCACTTCGAGCCTTTACGGCCAAAGATCGAAAGGCGATAAAATTGGCCGCTCAAAACTATCCCATTTCTGAATTTTATGATGTAGAACAATTGCTAACTGAACTGGGAATTGGAGAAGCACTCGTTACTGCTTTGAATGAAAAAGGAATCCCCACGCCACTAGCTCATACCATGTTAAGAGCGCCCCAATCCAGAATGGATGTTTTGACAGAAATAGAAATTAGCCATATAATTGGCCAATCTAGTATTATCAAAAAATATAATGAAGAAATTGACCGCAACAGTGCCTATGAAATGCTCTCTGACAAAATAGAGGCTTATCAAGAAGAGGCGCATCAGGAAAAGCTAAAGGCGCAACGGTCAAAAGCCTCCAGATCGAGGAGACGAGAAAAATCAACCATTGAAAAAGTAATGGATAGCACTTTGACTAGACAAGTCGGGCGCACGGTTGCTAGAGAACTGACTCGGGGGTTGTTAGGCGTATTGGGTATCAAAACAACACGAAGGAGACGTTCTAGTTGGTTTTAAATTTTAATCTTTAGAAACTCATTTTGCTTTTTCGTCTGGCTGCATGATTCCGAAAACCTGTTGCTCTAAATCTTTAAAATAAGCCAACCAGCCAACTTCGGGAATAGCCGTTTTAGGCATAATCACTTGCCCACCGGCTTGCTGAATCATTTTCAAAACCAAATCCACATTTTTGACTTCGATAGTATTGGTCAAAGACTGGACGGCCGTTAATCTTTTCTGGAAGGGATTGCCCAATACTTGGTGTTCTTTTGAGCCGGTAATGACCATCCACTTTTTTTGGTTAGCTGAAGGTTTGAATGTCCAACCAAACACTTGATTGTAAAACACCATAGATTTAATAGGGGTAGTAGTGGGGATTTCAAAATGGATCATACGATACATAATTGACTTTTTTTTGAAAATATTTAGTGCAAAACAAATATACACTAAAAGTTTTAAATAAAAAAAATTTTCAAAAAAAAGTTTTAAAATATGCAATATTTTGAACAAATGGAACCAAAAAAAATTGCTCTATTCCACACAATTTGTCAAAGAAAGAGAAAATTTAACAATGGGTGGTCGGCCAAAGTCTTACTCCATTTTATCACGTAAAGATTTTCCTACTTTGATTAATAAATCTCTGGTCGCACGGATACCTTCCTCTGCAGATAACTTACTGCCTTCGTATTCGACGCCAACGTAGCCCCGGTAGCCAGCATCCTTGACAATTTTCATCATTTTTAGATAGTCCGTTTTGGTTTCATTGCCTTGTGCATTAAAATCATGTGATTTGGCGCTGACAGCTTTGGCGTGTTTCATCATCTCTTTTACGCCAAGGTAGCGGTCATATTCTTCGATGCACTTGCCCTCCCAGGGGCCTGCCTCATTCCGTTTGACACAAAAATTGCCAAAATCGGGCAAGGTGCCGCAATTGGATTTATTAATGGTATCCATAACGCCTACCAACCATTTTCCATTAGAGGAATAACTGCCATGATTTTCTACGATGATATTGATGCCTACCTTGGCAGCATAATCTGCCAGATTGCCCAATCCGTTAACAGCAGCACTGGCTACTTCTTCTGCTGTCCCCTTGCCAAACGCATTGACGCGAATAGAATGGCAGCCCAGGTATTTAGCGGCATCCACCCATTTGTGGTGATTTTCTACGGCTTTTTTGCGCTCGGCATCATTGGGATCGCCTAGCCCGCCTTCATTATCCACCATGATCAAGAGGCTTTTAACCCCATTGTCTGAAGCGCGCATTTTCATCTGCTTCAGATAGTCCATATCCTTTGCTTTGGTCTTAAAAAATTGACTGACATATTCGACCGCTTCGATACCAAAGTCATTTTTGGCTTTGGCAGCGAAGTCTAAATTGTCCAATTTGCCGCTGAAGAACTTTTTGTTCAAAGACCATTGAGCTAGCGATATTTTAAAAAATAAATTATTGGGAATTGGTGTATTGACCATTGCTTTTTGGTTGGTGTCGCAGCCATATATTCCAAATAAGCCTAAACCGACGGCTGCTTGACTAGATTGCACTAAAAATGTTCTCCTTGTTTTTTTCATGTCTTTACATCGTTTACTTGTTATCTATGAACAAATCTAATAATATAATAGCAAATATAAACAAGGAATCAAATATGTTGATAAATATTGCTGATAAAGGATGCGGGGCAGGTTTGCCATTATACAGCCAACAGAATACGGCACTTTAAAATATGGCTACAAAATTCAATGACGCCGTAAGACGAATTATCAATCCATTTTACGTTTTTATCAAAAGGAAATTATACCTTCCAAAACCTCAAAAGCAAGCCCTCGATACCCAAAAAGACCAAAGCCAAAATAATCGCCCACCGCCATAAAGGAATTCCTTGGCTGCGCGTCCCAATCAACTGTTCAAAATTGGTATTTGCATGGGCGGTTAAGACGGTAATATTTTCTCCAGCCTGCGTTTTCAAATCCGCTTCATTCCAGTAGTCCAATCGGGATTCTTTTCGATCATAATTGAAAGCATATTTGCCCAGGATTTCAGACTCCTTCAAAAATAAATTATAGTAGCCAGAAGTTTTCACTTGATCATAAACCCCCAGTATGACTTTGGAGCCGATACCCGTTTGTTCGGGAATAAATTCTTCGCCTTCTCCCTTTAGTTTATAGACCATTTCCGAGCCAGTCAATTGTTGATTGTCTGCCTCTACATAATCATCTTTGCCAATAGTGTAAGCAATGCGTTGGTCCTTACCAGAGGAAATGGCCATTTTATAGAGCATGGGGATAAAAATCTCTCCATTTCTAACCAAATTGCTATAATCTTCTTCCAAAGGGGCTGCACAAAGGTACAAATTGCCCTTATCAAAACGGTATTTGCTTAAAAAAGAAGTTCCATCCCGATAACTGAGCAATTTTTCTTCCTTACTTCGACTAAATGCAGAGAGCTTGTAGCTGACTTTTGTGACAGGTAGGGTTAGGTTGGATCGCTTATTTTCAAATACATCTTTAAAAATAAACTCTTCATAATTGATCCGCCCGACTTCTTTTTCTTCTTGTTCCAGTGCGACCAATGCATTGGCTTCGAAGGCATTTAAAAAGCTTTTATAGGTGTTAATATTAGCATTTCTGCCAGGGAAAACCAGTAAATTGCCTCCATTTTTGACATATTGATTCAGTTCAAAAGCTAGTCCGGTAGAGATGGCGGTCAAGCCATTTAATACAATCATTCGGTAGTCCGAAAATTTGGAGTACTCCAAATTTTGGCTCAACTGATTGGTTATTTTAAAATAGGGAGCCCCCGTGAAAGCGGCATTCAGATATTTATTTTGTTCCACTTCATTGATGGCCAGCACATGGATGATCTCCGCTACATTAAATGCAAAAAAGTAATGGTCATCAAATTGCACTGGATAGTCCGTAATGGATAGTTTCGCTTCGTACCAACCCGTATGCGGAATGCTTAGATTGACGGTATCGCTAATGGCAGAGTTAGCGGGGATAGATAGCGTGCCCACCGGCTTTTCCTGCCCGTCATATTGGAGCGATAAGCGCAGGTTTTCGGCATTGGTATTATTGTGATTTTGTACTCGTACGATGAGCTGATTGGATTGATTGACCATTTGAACGGGGGCATCAAACCAACAGGAATCTATACTTATGTTTTTTTCCTGTACAGATTGTAAAGGAACCAAATTGACTGCTACGCTAGTGTCTGTATAGTTTTGAATATCCGTAATATTTTTTTGAAAATCAGAAATAAGATAGGATATATTATTGCCTTGATCCGGTGCATTTAATACCTGTTTTTGACGGGCCAGGACCTTGCTCAGTTCCTGTACAGCCGGACTTATTTTGATTTCTTCTACCAATGCCAGCGCATCCTCTTTGCTTAGCATTCGTTGGTGTCGGCCCTCAAAATCGTTGGTTAAAACTTGAAACTGGTCTTCGTCTTGATAGGCTTTAATAATTTCCCTGGCGCGTTGTTTGCCTTTTTCCAATAGAGGTACATCTTCACTTAAGGCACTCATACTGAAGGAATTATCAATAAACAAGCTCACTGCCTTTCGCCCTTTTTTTACGGTAGCATCCACCGGAATAAAGGGTTGGGCAAAAGCAAATACCAAAAAAGCCATTGCCAACAACCGCATCAGAAGGGTCAATAAATTTTTTAACCTGGAGCGGGCAGCCGTTTCTTCTTTTACCTCTTTTAAAAATTTGACATTGGTAAAATATACCTTCTTAAATCGGCGGAAATAAAACAGGTGGATGATAATGGGAATAGCCAATGCCAATAAAGCCCATAAAAAAGTCGGATATAAAAATTGCATATTTTTGAAAGTCGGATTTTAGCGGGTGCAAGAATTTTCTACAAATTCCGTTCTCGAAGAATCTTTTGCTTATCCAAAACTCATGGTAAAACTAACAACTCTTACGTTTTATTGTTTTTTTTGTTGTTTAGAAAAAAAAATTGGAGAACAGAAATAGTTGAAGTAGAACCAAAAACTACTTTTTCTTTTTTTTAATTATAACTTCACACGATTTGTTGAATAAAGTGCTATTTTTGTTTTTTAAAAAATGCGATTAACTGTCCTACATGCAAAATCCACACCTTGATCCTACAGGCGAAAACCTTAGTGGCGAAGAGCAACAGGTCGAAAAAGCACTTCGCCCCAAAAGTCTGGACGACTTTAGCGGCCAACCCAAGATAGTAGATAATCTAAAGGTCTTTATCGAAGCGGCTAAATTGCGAGGAGAGGCTTTGGATCATGTATTGCTGCACGGCCCACCCGGATTGGGCAAAACGACCCTATCCCATATCATCGCCAATGAATTGGAGGCAGCATTAAAAATGTCTTCTGGACCCGTATTGGAAAAACCTGGCGATCTAGCCGGCTTGCTAACAAACCTGGACGAGGGAGATGTGCTGTTTATTGACGAAATTCACCGTTTGAATACGGTGGTGGAGGAATACCTCTATTCCGCTATGGAAGATTACCGTATTGATATTATGATCGATAGCGGACCCAACGCCCGGAGCATTCAGATTACGCTCAACCCCTTTACGCTGATAGGAGCAACGACTCGTATGGGTTTATTGACTGCTCCCATGCGCGCTCGATTTGGGATCAACTGCCACCTGGATTATTACGATGTAAAAGTATTGGAAAAAATAATCAACCGTTCGGCCAGCATCCTAAAAGTACCCATTACCTCCGAGGGAGCTGCCGAAATCGCCCGCCGTAGTCGAGGAACCCCCCGAATCGCCAATGCCCTCTTGCGTAGAATCCGCGACTTTGCTCAAATCAAAGGCAATGGCACGATTGACGTAGAGATTTCTGAGTATGGGCTAAAAGCCCTGAATGTGGATGAAAACGGTTTGGACGAAATGGACAATAAAATCCTTTCAACCATTATCGAAAAATTCAAGGGCGGTCCCGTTGGACTGACCACCATTGCCACCGCTGTTGGCGAAGAAGCGGGTACGATCGAAGAAGTCCACGAACCCTTTTTGATTATGGAGGGCTACATCCAACGCACCCCCAGAGGCCGCTCCGCTACAGAACGGGCTTACCAGCACTTGAGAATCGTGCCGCCTGCTCAGTCGGGGACCCTATTCTAGTCCCTGCCTGCCCAATAGGCGTTGGTCTGAGGGGGCTCTGTGCATCAGCAGCCTGTGTAGTCCGCTATATAGTCTAAGGGACTGATGAATTTCTTTAAAAATTTACCGCTTTTGGCAAAAACATAGAGGCATCCCCTCCTCCCTTAATCACCTCTCGCACCAATGTAGAGCTAATATGTGAATATTGCGGTTGGCTGATCAAAAAGACCGTTTCTACGCCTTGTCCGATGATCTGATTCATCTGGGAAAGCTGTTTTTCGTAGTCAAAGTCGGAAGCATTTTCGCAAGCCCCGGAGCAGGTAATTGGCTCCTTTTTTGATGCAATAATGCGCTGTCAAGCCTTTGTGTTGATCTACCACTACACTCGGTTGGTTGGCAAAGACTGCCTCTATCCAGGCCATGCGTTGGTCTAGGGTGAAAAGCGATTTTTTTTGAGAATTTACGCCCACCGCAATAATGATTTTATCAAATAGCGGAATGGCACGCCTGACCAAATAGACATGCCCAATAGTGATTGGGTCAAAAGAACCGGGGAAAACGGCTATTTTCATGATTTATTAATTGTTTGTACAATTGGCATGGTGTAAGAATCGCTGCAGAAGGAAGCCCGCAGTACGGAATCTTAAAATAACTCTTTGTCTAAAACAGTTTTGAATTGCTTGTTTTTTAAATCCAGTAATGGTGGGACGAAATTTCTCTTTGAAATATCCAATACCCATTTAGCCTGTTTGTCTTCTATTAATAGGTCTTCATAAATTCGCTTTATGGGGGTTTTATTATAAAATTCTTTGCGGTGAATTCCGTCTGGAGGTTTTTGCACTTCTTGAGTCACATTAACCATAAAACGTTTGACATTTTCAGGTTTGGTTTTCCAGACATGTAGCCCATTTTCTTCTCTTAAAAACAAGTGTACACAACTTCCCTGTAATTGAAAGACGACTCCTGCTAATAGATCACCTTCTTTTGGGGGGGAAGCAGAGGCTGTTTCTGGCGATTCAAAACTTGTTAAAACGTATTCTTTTTTTTGGTATCGTCCTTTGACTAGGGTCTTTATGGATTCCTCTCCTTTAAACGGGATGGTTTCTTTGTATAAACTTTCTCGATACCAAATGGTACAGAGGGTGTAAGTATAGCTCTTCTTTTTGGCTATTTGGGTATATAGTTGCTGTATTTCGTTTGAATTGATACCATAAATTGCCAGAAAAGTTTTATTGATTGAAGGGTTCAAGCGGCTCAATAGGGTGACTTTAAAGTCAAATAGATTACTTTGCCATTGCTTCAAGGCTTCCTGGATACTGGGATCGTAAGTTCCCAAACCCAGATAAGAAACAGAAAGTTGCTCCTCAAACTGCTCAACTTGTGCCTTGAGTTGTTCCAATTGCTCTTTACTTTCTAGTAGATAGCTGTATTGTTTTGCTTTTTTTTGATTAGTCCAGAACTTTTCACCCATTTTTTGCTTTTGTCGCTCCAGTATTTCCAACTTGCTTGATAAGCGGACATAAACCTTGCCTTCTTTTAATTGGACCAACTGTCGCCTTAATTCGCTGGCATAATCGGCATACTCGATCTTTTCCAATTCTTCCAGTAATAAATCCAGTCCCAATGGGTCAGCTTCTATATGGATATTCAGTTTTCCCTCTACTATTTTGATATTGGCGATTAGCTGGTCGTCGGGGTCCTGCAAATTTAATTGACGAGCTAAAGGAATAATCAATTGCTCCTTGATTGTTCTTTGTAATTGCCTCGCCCCGTATTGCGGACTATACCCTTTTTCTGCTAGATAATTATATACTTCTTTGCTGATGTTTAAATCCAGCCGACGATATTGAATACCCTCCAGTTTTTTAAACAAGCCAATTTCCCTTTCTACTACAAAATGGATGACTTTGTTTGAAAGGGGGGCAAAAGGAATAACTTCATCAATTCGGTTGAACAACTCAGGCCGAAAGAATTGTTGAACGGCACTTTGAAAGTGAGTCCTAATGCCTGCTTGATCCTCCGTTTTTTTGAGGCTGATTCGATTGTTTAGTAAATTTGCGGCTCCAATATTAGAGGTCATAATGATAATGGTACTACAAAAATTGACCAATTTTCCCTGGCTATCGGTTAATCGCCCTTCGCTTAAAACCTGTAATAATAAGTCAAAAAAATTGGGATGCGCCTTTTCAATTTCATCGAATAATAAAACACAAAACGGCTCCCTTCTGACTGCCGAGGTCAATAATCCATCACTCCTATAACTCAAGCCAGTTAAGCGCATGACAGAATAGGCATCTGCGTATTCACTCATATCAAAACGGGTCAGTTTATTTCGATTGCCAAACATGAATTGGGCGAGTACCTTTGCCAGTTCCGTTTTACCTACCCCTGTAGGACCGACAAATAATAGGGAAGCAATGGGCTTTCCAGTTTTGGTTAAAGCTGTTTTGACGCCGGCCAAAATATCCACAATGCGTTCCACCGCATTTTCCTGCCCAAAGACCGTATGGTTAAAATTATTTTTAATCTCAGTTGGATACATAGGCACCTCTGGATCTACCATGAATAGGGGCATCCCCGTTTCTTCACAAAAATACTCAATCACGGCAGCGCGACTCAGCTTGTTCGGGTGCTTTTGGTCGAGTGATTTTTGATTGATCAAAATACTTTCTAAGAAGCGAATCGGCTTGCCGGGTAAGCCGGCATAGGGCGTAAACCTGCGATTGAGGCGAAGCGTTTCCCGAATGGCTTCCGGATCAATTCGAATGTGCCGACTAGCAGCTAGATCGTTTACTTTTTGGATAATAATTTCCTTTAGGTCTTCTTGCTTTGGCTCTTTTAGACGGATAATCTGAAAAAGGGGCAAGTAATTGGGGCTGTGCAACTCAATACGGGCAAATTCTTCTTCCGAGCATTCAGATACCAGATTTATTGTACCTCTACTGAGGAAAGGACGCAAATAATCGGCCATGCTTACGCTATTCCCTTCGTATTTGCCCACTTCAAATAGCTCCATGAAATTTCGGATAAATAAGACATCATTAGTATTGCCCAGTTCCCTGCACACGATTGCTAAATTATCTTGCCAGCCGGTATCCCTGGTCAATTCCTTTATCATTACAGAAGCAGTGCTTTCCCAAAACTCTCCTTCGATTTTTCGCTTATTTCGCTGGCGGACTATTTCCCAAACCAATGCGGTTTTGCCAACTCCCGACGGACCGACCAGCAGCACATTTCGGTTGAATGTTCCTTTTAATGCTTTTGCCAACTGATCCAACTCTGCTTTTCTACCATAAACAACCCTTTTAGAAATATTTATTTTTTGTGCAATTTTGGTTAATAAGGCTTCTTGGTTATCACTTCCCTGAGATTCTATGGTTTTTAATGTGGGGAAACGCCATTCGATTTCCATTTGCTCCAGTTTGATTGTGGTTGTCCAGATGGCGGCAAGGAGACTTTGCACCGATTGTAAACGTTCTTTTCGGGCAAATTCCAGCTTGATAGCTTTTTCTAAGTACAGGCTTAATTTTTCAAAATTATAAGCAAAGCTTTCGACTCCCAAAGTGGGAACAACCCCCCAATAACCTTTTTCAGTTTTAGTAAAATAATAATCGAACTCCAGTTCAAAGTCTGGGTAGCTAATTTTATCTTTGGCGGCACTTATACCAATCTTGATGGTTTGGTGTTGGTAGTCTCCTTCGACGTATTCATTTAAAATTTGGTGAAAATTGCCTTTATTTAATACTTTTTGCTGAAAGATTTCTGCATATTTTCCGGCTAGTAAATAGAAGGGTTCATTGATTCGAATGGCGGAGGCATCCGTCAATGGAATGCTTAGTACATTTCCCTGTGAAAGGTGTAACTTAAAAGCGTAAAACGGAATGGTCATAAAATGTGCCATGCGGCGAATGTAGGAAAATCCCTAATTTTAAAGAAATTTTAAACCCATTCTAATAGTACAAAACCAAACTGAAAGCGTTATTATTAATATAATATTAGTATTTGACTATATTAAAATTTGGCGGATAGTTCGCTAATTAGGCGAGGGAAGCCTGTAGCCATAGCTTGCAACAGACGGGAAGGTTCGTCCAAAAATAACCAGTTTCCATTTCAATTTTTTTTTTAAGCAAACAAAAATGCAATCATTTATAAAAACAAAACTATTTCTGCTCGCTTTTTTTAGCACTTGGTCTTTAATGGCACAACAGGAGCAAATGGCAAAAATAGACTGGAGCCAGGAATATAATGAACCCCCTAATAGCTTCTTGTCTAAAATAATTCATACGGATGATGCCGGTTTTTACGGGTTGCGGATCCAAAGTGAAGGAATTGCTGCTGGACAGGCGGATGTATTTGTAGAATATTACAGCCGAAAATCTATGAAATTGCGAAAGTCCAGTGCGCTGGATTTAAAATTTAAGAACAAAAATAGAGATTTTGAGGATGTAGTTCGGATGAAAGGAAATATGTATTTGCTCACTTCTTTTAATAATCAGGCAAAGAAAAAAAATTATCTGTTTGTACAGAACATTCATTTAAAAACCTTAAGAGCAGGGAAGACCTTGACCAAAATCGCAGAAGTAGCGACTAAGGATCGCTTTCGGGAAGGTGGTTTTCGGCAACATATTTCTAAAGATACCTCCAAAATTTTGATCTATGCTATGCTACCGCGCAAAAAAAAGCAACCGGAGCGGTTTTCGCTGCAGGTTTTTGACAGCGAGTTCAATCCAATTTGGGCCAAAGAAATCACCTTGCCATTTAATGACGATAATTTTTCCATAGAAGAATATCGGGTGGATAATGATGGGAACGTGTATATGCTCGGGGTCGTCTATCAAGACAAGACTCGATTTCGTAGGGGTGGAAAACCGACGTATCAATATACTTTATTGAGCTATCGAGATAATGGCGAAGCCTTTGAAGAGTACAAAGTGGATTTAGGGGATAAATTTATTACCGATTTGACCTATCGAGTGGCTCGCAATGGCGATTTAGTCTTTTCCGGTTTTTATTCAGAAAAGGGAACTTACAGTGTTAGGGGCACTTATTTTTTTCGGCTCGACCCAAAAACCAAAACCATTTCCAATAAAAACTTAAAGAAATTTAATTTTGATTTTTTGACAGAGTATATGTCGGATAGCAAGCGGGATAAGGCTAGAAAAGCGGCCCAGAAAGGGGATACTAAAAGAACGGCAGAGCTTTACCAGTACGCTTTGGACGAGCTAATTTTGAGGAGCGACGGAGGAGCGGTTCTGATTGCAGAACAATTTTATGTAGAGCAGCGATACGATAATCGCTACTATGATCCCTATTATTCTCCTTATGGATTCTACGGTGGTCGCTATAGTCTATACAATCGCTATAATCCCTACTATTACGATCGGTACGGAGGCTATAGAGATAATACCCATTATCACCATTATAATGACATCATCGTGGTCAATATCAAGCCGACTGGAGAAATTGAATGGACGGCCCGCATTCCAAAGCAACAAGTGACGACCAATGACGGGGGGCTATTTTTCTTCCTATGCCATGTCCATTGTTCGGGATAAGTTTTTCTTTGTCTTTAATGACAATCCCAAAAACTATGCTCCTGATAAAAAGAGCAATAAATTTTATAATTTTAATGGTAGAAATTCGGTGATTGCTTTTGCAGAGATCAGCAAAAATGGAAGCGTTTCTATCCGCCCCATTTTTAGTGCAAAAGGCGTATCAGTAGTCGCTCGACCCAAGATTTGTAAACAGGTAGGGCGGAATGAGATGATGATTTATGGTGAGCGAGGGCGGAAATATCGATTTGGCAGCTTAAAGTTCAATTGAATTTATCAAATAAAAAAAGCCCATGACTCTTCATGGGCTGGAAAAAACGAATCTTACAATTCTTTAACCAAAACTTACACATTAAAGAAAATTGCAATGATTGTGCCAAAAACTTTAGAAATTGTTATTATATGATTTTTTTTATAACATTTTCTCCTTTTTTGTAAAAGATTGATAATGAATCGTTAGAGGTATCCATGGGTTAATAGTAGAGCAAATCAGCCGAATCCAATTTGTCAAAAACGGACATTTTGTTATAAAAGTGTTTGATTATCAATGTATTTGCGATTTTTATCATATCTGTTTAATTCGATCCAACCATTGAATTTGGTCTGGTTCTTTTTGGGAATCAAAAAAGAAAAGTGGAATGAAATATGTATTTGAATAAGTTTAAAAAAATATTTATTCCATTAATTGATTCCCATGTTTCTGAAAAATGGCCAGGTTGTACTTTTTTTTACCAGTAAGACTTACCTGTTATTATTTTTCCTTTGTTGGAGCCTTAATAATCTTGTTGCAGAGGGGACGAAGCAATTGACAAGTTCTGCAATGGATCGGGTTTATCTTTATACCAATACATCGGCCTATAATGATTTTGGCCGGTATGATGGTGTGGACGACCAACGACTATATTTTCACATTGCCAATCCCAATTCAGAGCAAGTCTATTTAGGGTTTAGTCAACCTGTGCGTAGCGGGCATCATCCTTGCAATGGCTCCACTTTGGTGAATGGCTATTTTAGGATTAAAGACCCTACTGGACGGGTTGTTTTTCCTGCCATAGAAGACCCCAATGGGCAGTTATTGGACGGCATGACTTCTAATATTAATAGTTATGCCCAAGCGGTAGCGGGTCCTCGACCTATTGTAGGTGCTGCTGGTTATCAACCCTTTATTTTTGATCCTTCTGGTATGCCTGCAGGAGATTATTATGTAGAGTTTAGTCGTTTGTCGGATGCAGCTACTGTAAACGTTCCGATGCCCATTGAATGGTGGGATATTACAGTAGCCACTAAGGCAGCAAATCCTGCGGCTATTGATGGGCGGGTATTTTCCCGAAACTGGTCTTTTTTCGCTCCTTCTATTTCTTGTGGTGCGGATGATGCCTATACCTGGTTCGATCGACCATTTAACGGAAAATTCTTTGTTTATACGGATGAAAACATTGTCGCCCAGGTAGATTTTAATAATGCCGGATTCCAGCCGGCGGCTTTTAATATTGTTTTCAATGACTCGGGAACCGAAAACACAGGAGATGTCATCTTCGATAGAAAATCGAGAAATGATGTTCGGTCTTCTGCTGCCAAGCATAGAATATTTCTAAACGATCCTGATATCAATGTTTACCCTACTGGTCGGTTGGGCCAATTTGAGTTACAGCCGAGGTATATCGCCTGTGATAATGGCAGTTCTTGCGTAGAAATTTCTATGTCTGAGCCAGGGCAGATAGATATACTGATAGACCTGGACACTTTGAGTGGCAGATTGCTTTATGACATTGGTTCGGCAGATGTTTTGCTTTCCTATAAAGTCGAGCCTTTACCCGGAGAGTCGCCTCCTTATGTAAGGTGTATTCCCTGGGATGGAAAAAAATGGACTTGGCAATGAAGTAGCAGATTATAAAAATGTAGATTTATTGGTAAGATATACGCAGGGCATTTATCATTTTCCAATATATGATGCAGAGTATATAGTGAATGGGTTTCATGTGACTACCGTTCGTCCAATCCCCAATAATGGGAGCCCCGGGCGGCTTTATTACGATGATAGAGAAATTCCTGATAGTTATGGATCGGGGATTGATGCCCCCATATTGAATCCTTTCAATGAATGTGATGTGCCTTGCCATATATGGACGAATAGTGAATTTGGAGATCTGAACACGATCAACACTTGGTTTTTTGCAAGAGAAGAGTATGGCTTCCAGTTAGAATTGGCAGATTGCCCAATTGATGCAGTAGATGATAGCACGAAAACCCTTATCAATGTACCTAAAACCATAGCCATATTGGACAATGATCTTGGCACTGATAAAATGGATACGACTACGGTAGCATTGCTAGATCCTTTAAATGGTACAGTTTCTATAGACCCAGTTAGCTTAATTGTTGATTATACTCCCCGTCTTGGTTTTATTGGAAGGGACTCTTTTGTCTATACATTTTGCTATGAAATAATACCTGTATATAACCTCTGTGACTCCGCCACTGTTTACATAAGCGTTCAGCCAACTACTGAAGATTGTGAAAATGTTTTTGATGATGACGGAGATGGATTGGTGGATTGTGACGATCCAGATTGTCAGGCAACGACTCCTATAATCAGGCGAAAAAAAGGAAGAAAAGAGGATTAAAAAAAGCCCTCTCAGGTCTATGCCTGAAAGAGCTAAAAAAACCCCAAAAAACCAAATCTTATGAGAAGTTGATTCCTTTCAAATTTAAATACACTATTGGGACTAGGATTTTTTTGCTAGGTCACAAATTCTTAATTCTTTTTTGAAAAAAATTACTTTTTCCAAACACATTTTTTGAAAAAATTTTGTATATTACTTATAATCAAAAACTTAAAATTTCACTACTTGTATTTTTTTTTGCGAATATTCGCTATATTAAAATATTTGACGCTTTAATTTTGTGAGATTTGAAATGTTTTTTAACGGTTTTTTAACACAACTATTTTTGTTGAAAGATACTTTCCTTGCAGATTGCTTGCTTTTAATAAATAGATGCCAGCAGGCAAGTTTGTAATCGGTACATAATGCGTTCCTTTTGAAAAAGATTTTTTGAATAATCTGGCTAAAAATTGCCCAGTAATTGTATATAGCTGCCCAGTAATTGTTTCTTGCTTTTCCAGTTCTATTTTTATTACTCCCTGGCTTTGAATCGGGTTTGGATTGATTTCAATGTTGATTTCCTCAAGTATCGGATCATTTGTTGGAGAAATAAGGGCTGTTTCTAGGTTTCCGTTGCGCGTATTATTGCCTTTGTAGGTTGTCCAAAGTATTTTTTCCGGCTGGTAAGGAATTTGTAAATCATATACATTCAAAAAAAGCGAATCTATGCCATTGCCGAAATTCGTTGTATAGCTAAGCGCCGTTAAATCCATTTTTCCATCATTATTGACATCTCCAAGAGCGGCTCCATTCATTAACGTCCATCCTCTGGGACGCAAAGGAAATCCTGTTAGTTCGCCGCCGCCGTCCATTTCATAAGCGTGAATAAATCCATAGCCAAGGGTATCTATTAAATTACTACCAAAGATCAATTCCATTTGGCCATCATTTTCCACATCTGCTATACTGATAAGTCCTTCTAGCCCTCCTGCTTTTTCGATGGGCAACCCTTCTTTTAAGTCTCCTGCCTCATTCCAGCCATATAGCATATCTTTAGGTGCTTCGCCAATTGGCCGACTCATAAATATATTATAAATATTATCCAATTTTACGACTGTTGGTGTATTAAATGTGCCGCGTCTTTCCGGAACGAGAAAGGGCCATACACCATAAGGAGTAGCATCGTGATTGAGTATATAGTATTCAGGAGTATTCCCGTGACTTGCGCCGATGATTTCTAAGTCCTGGTTGCCATCCAGATCTGCCAAAATTGGCGATTGAAAACTGAATCGGGTGTCGGGATTAACTATAGGCCAACCAGCTTCTAATTGCCCTTCTAAATCAAATAAGTACATAATGGTCGTAGAATAGACCAAGATTTCCATTTCGCCATCGTTGTCAACATCTCCTATTGTAGGTGTAATAGCAGGGGTGCCGGGTAATCTCACCGGCCAGTTATCACTAAAATTGGTGCCATCCTTATTGATAATGTGGATAAAGCCACCAGGCAGTAAACCTTCTATAAAAATAATTTCCATTGTTCCGTCTCCATTTACATCTGAAAGGGCAGGAGCGGTAAGAATCCAATGATCGGCATAATTTTTTGGAAAGCCTGGCAGAACGCCCCCATTTTTATCCACTAAATAGACCCTTCCTTTTCGACCATTACCGCCTGTTACTTGTACGATTTCCTTTTCTCCATCGCCGTCTAAGTCAGCTATAGAAGGCGGATAAATACCAATGCCGGTCATTCCCAATTCCCATAGCTTGGTATTTCCGCTATACGCCATCAAGCGATTATCAGCAGAAAAAAGGATTTCAGTCGTTCCATTATTATCAATATCTTCTAAAGTGACATTGCGAAAGTTTTTGGTATTCGGATCTGCTCGAAATCCTTTTGGAAAACCTTCCAGTTGATCAAAAGTAGCGGGCTGGCTTCGGGCTTGGCTAATGGGAAGGTTTATCTTTTTTACCTTCAAAGTATAATCTTCTTGGATGAAGCCTTGAAAATACTGGGCTTGAGCTAATGCCGGAATAAAGACCAATAAGAAATAGTAATAATTCATCGTTCTTAATTTTCTACAAAAGTCCTGAAAACCATTGACAATCATAAGTTTAAATCCAAATTTTATTGATTGTAAATGGCATTTATGGCTTCTTAATAGATCGTTCTACAAAAGCAAAGCCCTTTGGGAAATTTAATTCCCAAAGGGCTTCTTTTAAGCAAAATCTATTGCTCATTATAGAATTTCTGGCGTAAAATTATCTTGTAATTGGCGCAATTTTTCCAGGAACAAGGGCCGGCGCCTTCTGGATATTTCTACATTTTTACCGTCTTCCATGATTAGGTATCCGCCTTCATTGCGAATATAAGACTTGATAAAGTTTAGATTGATCAAATGGCTTTGGTGTACTTTGAAAAAGTTAAAAGGTGTCAATAAGTTATCGAAATGCTTTAAGGTTTTAGAGGCAGTAATTCGCCTTCCGTCTTTGATCCAAAAATGGGTCATATTGTCATCAGCTTCGAGGCGAACGATTTCATTGATGGGGACAAACTGTACTTCGGTCATGGAAGAGATACCAATTTTGCGGTATGGATTAGGGTTAAAATGGCTTTTGAAAACCTCAATTTGCTCTTTGGTGTTATATTTTCTACCTTTTGGAATGCGCTTGACGGCGGCGATTAACTCATCGGGATCAATCGGTTTCGTCACGTAGCCAATGCTACTATATTGGCAGGCGCGAATGGCAAAATTGTCGTAAGCCGTTACAAATATAATCTCAAAATTGACCTCCTCAATTTGTTCAATCAGTTGAAATACCAAACCGTCGGGCAGGTTGATGTCCAAAAATGCAACGTCTAATTTAAGGCTTGGATCTTTGACGAGTTGGATGCCGGTTTTAATGTTTTCGGCGGTTCCTACGACTTTTACACCATTACAATATTTCGTCAGGAGGTTTTTGAGATTGTTAATACCTGCTTGTTCGTCATCTATAACTATGGCATTTATCATAGTATGCTTTTGTTTGAATCGGAGCGGTTTCGATCGTTAAAGGATCCCAAAAACCTCACCTAGGTTAGCTAAATTTGTTTATTCCAAGTAATGGTAATTTAAGAATTTTTATTTAAAAATCCTATATGTAAGCGAAGGTATAATTTTTTGAAACAGAATGGCAATTATTTATATTATTTTTTTTGTTTTATTTTGTTTAAAAAACTGGCCCTTGCCCGATGTGTGCCAAAAGCTTTTGTTAAGATTAATGCAGAGCAATAGCTACAAACGTTCTTGAATATCCTCAATGACAATTTTCGATTCTGTGAAAATTGTTCCCAGTATGCCTCCAAGTTTGTAGTTGTCGAAACCGACAAAGTATAAACCCTGGTTTTCCGCTCGGCTTATGGGTTGTTTGGGTAGTTGATCTTTATTGAGCAACCCGTCTGTATTTTCTAAAAAATTGGCTATTTGGGCCGTATAGCCAGTAGCTAGAATGACTGTATTAAAACTTTTCCGTTCTCCATTTTTGAAAACGACCCCCGTTTTATCAAAAAAATCGACATCGGGCATTATTTTTATTTTTCCCGCTTTGATTTGCTTGACTGTTCCGATATCAATGACCGGCGTTTTTCCGGTTATTTTTATTTGTTTAGCAGGGGGCAATTTGGGGCTTTTGATACCATATTTGCTCAAATCGCCAAGATAAATACCTCGGATGAAATTGCCTATCCAATCCCCTATTCCAAACGGGATTTTTGCCAATTGAATACCGGTCAATTGCACTGGCCGGCCGTTTAAATCTCTAGGGACGATATGAATGGGGCTTCTTATCGAAATATAGGTTTTGCAGCCCTGCTGGCTCAAGTCTAAAGCGATTTCTGCGCCCGTATTACCAAACCCTATGATCAATACTTGTTGTCCGGCAAAGGGCTGGGCATTTTTATAACTTTTGGCGTGGAAGATAGTGCCTGTAAAAGACTCCTGCCCTTTCCACTTGGGCAATCTGGGAATGCGATTGATACCCGTGGCAACTACGACATTTTGGGATTGAAATACTTGATTATTTTTAGTTTTGGTAATCCAATTGCTCCCTTCTTTTTTGACACTTGCTGCGCTTGCTCCAAAATGCGGCTGAATTTGGAAGGTTTCCGCATAGTTTTTATAATAATCTACCAATTGTTGGCGGGGAATATAGGTTGGATAGCTTTCCGGAAAGGGCATGTGGGGCAAATGAGATAATTGCTTGACCGTATGCAGATGCAGGCGGTCGTAATGATTATGCCAAGCATTGGCAATGTTATTCGTTTGTTCGATCACATCAAATTTTAGACCGGCTTTGCGCATTCTCCCGGCTACTGCCAGTCCAGCTGGACCAGCACCGATGATTAGGGTGGGTGTTTTTATCATGTAGTTTTTGACTAAAAAACGATTTTAAAATTGCTCAGAGTTGATCGCTTCTCCGTCTCCTATGCGTTTTTCGATCAAATAGCTATTTCGGCCGGCCGAAGTGCGGGAAATCAGCTCGGCTAAAAAACCGGCCATAAAGAGTAATGTACCCAAAATCATACAGGTCAAGGCGATAAAGAAAAAGGGATTTTCCACAACCAAACCAGGATTAGTGCCACTACTCAGGCGAATCAATTTAATGATTCCAATATAAGCAGCCGAAAAAAAACCACCCAAAAACATCAATACGCCAAAAGGACCAAAAAAGTGCATCGGGCGTTTTCCAAATTTGCCAACAAACATAATGGAGGCTAAATCCAGCAACCCTTTTACGCCTCTGTACCAACCATTGAATTTGCCAATTCCATATTTGCGCGCTCGGTGCTGCACGACTTTCTCTCCCACGTTGGTAAAGCCCGCCCATTTGGCAATGACGGGAATATACCGGTGCATTTCGCCATAAACCTCTATGCTTTTGACTACGGGATTTTTGTAAGCTTTTAAACCACAATTGAAATCGTTTAGCTGGATACCACTTACTTTTCGGGTAATGCTGTTAAAAAATTTGGAAGGGATCGTTTTGGATAGCGGGTCGTGGCGCATTTTCTTCCAGCCAGATACCAAATCATAGCCACCTTCTATTACCATTTTGTATAATTCGGGAAGCTCCTCTGGGCTATCCTGTAAATCGGCATCCATTGTAATTACTACATCACCTTTTGCCACTTCAAAAGCCGTGTTGAGTGCAGCGGATTTGCCATAATTTCTACGAAATTTAACCCCTTTTACAGCATTGTTCAATTCCACTAAGGATTCAATTACTTTCCAGGAACTATCGCTACTGCCATCATCTACCATAATGATTTCATAGCTAAATTGGTGAGCGATCATTACTTTGCGGATCCAGGCTTCCAACTCTGGCAAGGACTCCTCTTCATTGTATACCGGTATGACTATGGAAATATCTAGCATAGTTACTTTTTTCGGTTTTTTGACAAATTCCGTCCATTTATGATTGGAGCGGCTCCCTTTTTACAATCAACGCTATAATGACTGCAAGAATAAAGCCACCAATCAAAGAGCTAAAGTAGGCAAAAGTCATATTTTTAAAATCATAAATCATTATATCTTTTAAAAAGGTCGCTCGCTGTTCTTCATTCATGAGATTATCTAGTCCTCCTTCGCCAAGTATAAGTGCTATTTGGACATCTAGCATTTTCGGATCCAAAAAGTTAAATAACAAATAATTATAAAAATGATAAATGGCATTGGCTATGATGAAGACTAGAAAAGCAACCCTCAAGGCAGGGCGAAAGCCCAAATATTCGTTTGCTTTTTTTCGCTCTACTGCTGCTGCCTTATACATCCCAATAAGATAAAACAAGGTAGTGAACCAGATTATATTAGGATTTAAAGCCAATTTTTTATCAATCCAGTAAATGAGCAATAAAAAAAGGATCGTTCCCAACCCTGTCAATAACCCAATCTTTACAGCGTAATTTTTCATAGGAAAGGGCATTTGGTCAGAAAGCCAAAAAACAACTCTTCCAAAGAACGAATCCTTGAAAGAGTTACGTATTTGAAGATTAAAAAGTTACTGATAAAAATTAGGCAATCGGCGACTTTTTCTTCATGATTGCGCCAACAATTAAAGAAAACAAAGTATAGAAAAATACGCTGGAAAGTATGCTGGAAGCCGCAATAAAAGCAGGAGACATAAAGGATTCCGTCATGCCCATTGCTTGTTCTACTGCAGCTTCATCCATGCCTTGTTCCAGCATTTTTTCTCTTTGGAATGCCAGTTGGTCGGTCATAATATCCGGACGGATATAACCATAATAAACAAAAGCAAATGCAGCGATCAGCAAACCGGCAATCAAACCAATCAAAGCACCAATAGCAACGCAACGCCCAAAACTGATATAACCACCTAGGTCTTCGTCCCGATGCTGCTTAATCGCATAATAAAGGATCGCCAAGGTAGCTGCTCCCTGTAAAGTGCTGGAGATCCAGGAGCCAGTCCCATTGGCATAATCTACCAATCCGAGCGTATCAATCAATAGGGTAATGGCAATAAAAACCATAGCTGCTATGACTCCGTAGCGGATTGCCAAACTTCTGTAAGGCACATCTGCCTGGTCTATCAAGTCTCGATTGTCATCTAAAGTATCCATAAAAATTGTTTTTAAAGTTGGTTAAATTATAGCATAATAACACTGATGCTTTTTTAAGGCTCCAATAATTTATAACCCCTCGTGCATTAGCGAAAATAACGACTAAAATTAAAGAAAAAGAAATTTTACAGCGTAAAAATAAAGAATTATACTTTAATAGATGGACTTTGCTAATATTGAACAAAACCTATTCTTTAAACTCGACAAAGAACGGCCCGTTAATTATCCCTAAGACTTTTCCTTCCAGTTCCTGTCCAACCAACGGAGTGTTTTTTGATTTGGAATAAATGTTTGCTGTTGTGAACACCCATTTTTTATCTGGCTGGAAAATGCTTAGGTTGGCAATAGCATTTTCCTCAATTCGAGGGGAGGGAAGTCCCAGTATTTTTCGAGGATTATGGGCCAGAATTTCAATGATTTTTTCTAATCCAATTTTGTTTTTCAGATGAGTGGTTAATAAAGCAAAGGTCGTTTCCAGACTAATCGTGCCAAAGTCTGCGTGTAGAAATTCCACCTTTTTGGCTTCTTCTTCCAAAGGGATATGATTGGAATTAATGACATCTATCGTACCGTCTTGAAGCCCCTTCACCAAGGCTTTTACATCGGAGCTGTCCCTCAAGGGCGGCAATACTTTGTAATTGGGGTCAAATCCCGATAAGGACTCCTGATCATAAATTAAATTCATAATGGCCACAGAGGCAGTTACTTGCAGCCCTTTTGCTTTAACTGTTTTAATCAACTTGACCGATTCGGCAGTGGAAATATTATGAACGTGTAGTCGAGAATCTGCATAAGCCAACAAGTCCAAATCTCGCTTTAGCATCAATACTTCTGCTAAAGCTGGAATCCCTTTCATACCCAAAGAAGTGCTAACCTTTCCTTCGTGCAATTGTCCGTTTTGGGCTAAAGACTTATCAAAAGGTTGATTAATAATCAGCCCGTTGATACCTTTTGCGTATTCCAATCCTCGTTTCATTAATCCACTTGAAGCGATTGAGTGCATTCCGTCAGAGAAAGCGACGGCACCTGCCGATTCCATATCGTATAACTCTGCCAAATCTACTCCTTTTGTATGCCTTGATAATGCACCAATGGGGAAAAAGTCAACCAGTGCAGAATGATTTTTTAGAAAATTTACTTCTGACTTGGAGTGAATTACCGGAACGGTATTGGGAAAGGGAGCTAGAGCAGTATAGCCTCCGGCGGCAGCGGCTTTGCTGATTGTTGTCAAGTCCTCCCGATGCTCGAAACCCGGTTCGCCCGTTTGCGCACCTATGTCCAGCCAGCCAGGAGATACGTGCAAATTTTTTCCCTCGATGAGTTGGGCTTTTTTAGGATTTATTTTTTTTCTAATTGCGCTAAAACGCCCATGCTCAATCAATAAATCCACTTTCTTTCCGTGAAAGGAGGACTGCGGATCGACCACTTTGGCATTTTTAATGAGGATCATTCAAAAGTCTTCAATCAGTATAAAGAAAATTTAGGCCAAAATAGTAATAATTGAGGGTTGGGCAAACAATCTACCTTACGGTTTTCCTTTCAATTTTATCAGGAACGAAAATATTTTCCTAACTTCAAGCGCAAAATTCTTTATTTACAGTCGTTTTAATTTTTAAACTCAAATTTTATGAAAATCATTCTTTTTAAGAAAAACTTCATCTAGTTTTGTTTAAGCTTAGGTTTGCTATGCTTTCTCGTTTTTATAAAATGATGCATAAATAACCAAATTCGAAAAAACCTCTTCAAACCTTCTCCTCCTATTGTGGTTGAATACGGAAAAATAAAGCATGAAAATAGACCTTCTTGCCATTGGCGTTCATCCTGACGATGTGGAACTGTCTTGTAGTGGGACGCTCTTAGGTCACATTGCTCAGGGCAAGGTGGTAGGTTTGCTGGATCTAACCTCTGGCGAACTAGGAACCAGAGGAAGTGGCCCGCTTCGCCTAATCGAAGCAGGAGAATCTGCAAAACTAATGGGTGCAGCCTTTCGAAAAAACTTGCACTTACCGGATGGCTTTTTTCAGTACTCTAAAGAAAATATTTTAAAAATTATTCCTATTATCCGCGAACACCAGCCAGAAATCGTTCTTGCCAATTCGCTTACAGACCGTCATCCCGACCATGGCAGGGCAGCTAAACTGGTAGCCGATGCTTGTTTTTATGCGGGCCTGGTCAAAATAGAAACGCTTGATAGATATGGAAATATACAAGATCGCTGGCGACCAAAGGCACTTTATCACTACATTCAGGATAGAAATTTGAAACCGGACTTTGTGGTGGACATTAGCGACTTTATTGAAAAAAAATTTGAACTAATTCTCGCTTTTAAATCCCAATTTTTTATAGCGGAGGAAGTGGATAAAGAATTGAGCACCCCCATTTCCGGAAAGGATTTCCTGGATTTTCTCAGAGCTAAAGCCCAAACCTATGGCCGACCTGCTGGCTTTGAATATGCAGAAGGATTCAACGTTAATCGAACGATTGGAGTGCGGAGCTTATTTGACTTAGCATAGTTATCTTTTCCTGCCATTTTGTCACCTTTACGAATAAAAATTGCTATCTTTGCAGGCCCGTTTCAACTGAAACGGCTCCGTTTTTATTCGAAATAAATAGAGTCAATGTACAACAACAACCCAACCCTGGAAGGACTTGAAAAAAAGATAGACGAAACAAAGCAGGGAGAAATTTTTTATAAAGAGAAAACCTTTCCAAGCCGGAAAAAATTCTATATCGAAAGCTATGGCTGTCAAATGAATTTTAGCGATAGCGAGATTGTGGCATCTATTCTAGCAAAAGCGGGGTATAGTCCTACCCGAAGCATGGAGGAGTCGGATTTAATACTGGTCAATACCTGCTCGATTCGGGAAAAGGCAGAGGCCACGGTCCGCCAACGATTGCGTATTTTTAATAAAGTAAAAGAAAGCCGTCCCGGGATGCTAGTAGGGGTATTGGGTTGTATGGCGGAGCGGCTGAAAGACCAATTTTTGGAAGAGGAAAAGCTGGTAGATTTAGTCGTGGGCCCCGATGCTTACCGAGACCTGCCCAACTTGGTCGCCGGCGCAGAAGACGGCGAAAAGGGGATCAATGTCTTCCTTTCCAGGGAAGAAACCTACGCAGACATTAGTCCGATGCGATTAGACTCTAACGGCGTTGCGGCCTTTATCTCTATTATGCGGGGCTGCGACAACATGTGTTCTTTTTGCGTAGTGCCTTTTACTAGAGGCCGAGAGCGCAGCCGCAATGCTTTTAGCATCGTAGCAGAAGCTGCAGATGTTTTTGATAGAGGCTATCGGGAAGTAACGCTTTTAGGCCAAAACGTGGACTCATATAAATGGGAAAACCCTGAGACAAAAGAATCCGTTTCCTTTGCAGATTTATTAATTATGGTGGCAAAAGTGCATCCCGATTTAAGGGTGCGATTTTCTACTTCTCATCCAAAAGATATTACAGATGAGGTGTTGTATGCCATTCGGGACTATAAAAATATCTGCAAATATATCCACCTGCCCGTTCAGTCTGGCAACAGTCGAATATTGAAACTAATGAATCGAACCTATGACCGATCCTGGTATGAAAACAAAGTCAATCGAATCTATGAAATTATCCCAGATTGTGCAATTTCTTCTGACATAATTGCAGGTTTTTGCAGCGAAACGGAGGAAGAACATCAAGACTCGCTCGATGTAATTGAATTCGCTAATTATAGTATGTCCTATATGTTTTTCTACTCTCAACGACCGGGAACGCTAGCTGCTCGCAAGTACGAAGATGACATTCCATTAGATATAAAAAAACGCCGACTGTCCGAAATTATTAAAGCCCAAAACAAAGTGTCCTTGTCGCATAATCAAAAGGACATTGGCAAAATCTTTAAAGTGTTAATTGAAGGGGACTCCAAAAAATCAGATAAGGATTTTAAGGGTAGAAATTCGCAAAATAAAATGCTTGTTTTTCCTAAAAAAGCAGGATTAAATCCAGGTGATTATGTACGGGTTAAAGTTAGAGAAGCAAATAGTGCTACCTTAAAAGGGATCATTATAAATAAATGAAAACTACATGAACTTACAATCTATCAAACAACGCTACGGCATTATCGGAAACTCGGAAGGGCTCAATCGGGCTTTGGGAACCGCCGTCAGAGTTGCCCCAACGGATTTAACTGCATTGATTACGGGAGAAAGTGGAGTGGGAAAAGAAGTTTTTTCCAGAATCATCCACAATCTTAGCCCTCGAAAACACGAAAAATTTATCGCAGTCAACTGTGGAGCGATTCCCGAAGGAACGATTAATTCCGAGCTTTTTGGGCACGAAAAAGGAGCATTCACCGGAGCGAGTGGGGAGCGAAAAGGCTATTTTGAAACCTATAACAAAGGCACGATTTTTCTGGATGAAGTCGGGGAAATGCCTTTAGAAACGCAATCCTTTCTATTGAGGGTTTTGGAGTCGGGAGAGTTTATTCGAGTTGGTTCCTCCAAGACCTTGACGACGGATGTTCGAGTGATTGCGGCTACCAATGTCAACCTGAAAGAACGCATCAAGCGGGGTAAGTTTAGAGAAGATTTATATTATCGACTAAATACCGTCTCGATTAATGTGCCGCCCTTGCGCGAAAGGCGGGAAGATATTTTCTTTTTATTTAGGAAATTTGCAGTTGATTTTGGTGAAAAATACCGCACTTCGCCCATTCAAATAGACGAAAGGGCTCGATTGATTATCGAAAATTATGGTTGGCCGGGAAACATCCGAGAGCTAAAAAATGTGGCAGAACAATTATCCGTTATATCTGAAGAAAAACTCATTACCGCCGAAGACCTCGTTGACTTTATGCCTCACCTTTTAAACCGAAACCTCCCTACTATATCTTCTTCTGGCAACGGCAATTCAGGAAGTGGTATGGAGGAACGGGAAATCTTGTACAAACTCCTTTTTGAAATGAAAAAGGATTTGAATGACCTGAAAAGTTTGGTTTTTGAACTAGTGAATACCAATAATTTGCGATTGCCTGATATGTCTGCTTATCGGCAACTAACTGCTGCCAAGCCGCCTGATGCTCCTGCCACAGCAGGCACTTCCTACGGAGATTATTCTTTGGAAAATGCTGAAAATCAATTGCTTGACGATAGCTTGAGCCGCCCTATTCTGATAGACCACTCCAAAACTGGAAATGGATACGATAGCATGGAAGTAGTAGAAGAAACCCTAAGTCTGGCAGAAAATGAAAAACAACTCATCAAAAAAGCCCTCAAAAAACACAATAATCGCCGGAAGGATGCCGCCGAAGAACTGGGTATATCAGAAAGGACACTCTATCGAAAAATTAAAGAGTATGATTTGTCTTAATAAGGTTTGGAGGACAATCCCGCTCGCATTTTTAGCATTATCGAGCTACTACTTGACGAGTTGTTATTCTTTCAAAAGTGCGGGTATTCCCCCTGAAATGGAAACATTTTACGTAGAAGAGTTTGATAATACTTCTGCCAATGTGGTGCCAACATTGGCAACGGACTTTACTCAAAAATTAATTGATCAAATTCGCAATGAATCCCGTTTGACGCGGACCGAGTATGAGCCACACGTTGAGTTTAGCGGTGCGATTACCGCATTTCGGGTTACTTCGGTCGCTCCAGAAGAAGGGGCTACTACGGCTTTTAACCGATTGGAAATTGTCGTAAGTGTAAATTTTAAAAATAATATTACAGCAGACGAGCAGAAAAAGGAGTGGAGACAAAGTTTTAGCTTTTTTGAAGACTACGCCAGCGATACCAACCTATTGGACATTCAAGATAGCTTAATCGAAAATATTACCGACCAAATCGTAGAGGATATTTTTAATAAAGCCTTTTCTGATTGGTAACTGACCGCCAATTAATCCTACTCTATGGGGCAGCGTAGGGCCCTTTTCGATAAAACCTTAACAAACAATCCTTCATTTTTTCATTATAAATGCAAAGGGTCAAGGTGCGTTTTTGCCGTCCGTCCAGCGGAAAAAGGATTTTTATCGGAAAGTGGACATAGCCATTGTCTTCGAACAGTAAAATTTGCTTATTGCGCGTTCGCCAACGAAATAAACTCAACGCTGCCGTTGTTTTCGGAATAGGGACAGCTCCATAACCTTCCTCTGCCAAAAAAGATTTGAGCATGTCGTAGCTATGCGCCAAGCTCGTACCGGAAAAAACGGTTTTGTATTCCCAGCCGTCACTTTGGCCACCAATATACTCCGAACCCGCCGGAGGAAACTTATCTCTTAATGCCATAGACGAAATTCAGTCTATTAATTTCAATGCCTTGAACTATCTAGTGGTTCAAGACAGCAGTATTTGACAGTTTAATAATTGCTCTTTTTCGCCTACTCTTCGTTAGAAAATTAGGCTTAATAGCTCTACGGCTATTACCCTAATTTTCTGGCTTGATTAGACAAAAAATAACTGCTTCAAAACTATCAACTACTTTTGCCTTGACCACTAGCAAAATTACTAATTCTATCCAGGAATAAAATCGAAACAGAAAGCAAATTTTTTGTTGCTGATCTTCCCGCTAAAAGCACTTTCTACTAATTTGCAAAAAAGACAGCAGAAACCCCTATTTTTAGGTTTTGTATAGGTAGTGTGGCAGAATGAATGATGAACCAATATAGGTGGGTGGGCGTCAAAATTTTGTTCGACGGAGGAGTTAATTTTGACTAGATTTTTGGTTACTTTTCATCAATTGGAAAAGTAACAATGTTATAATTTGAATCCTATTTATTATCATCATTCATTTGACAACACCACCTTTGTATAAAACCATTATGGAAGAAAAGGGGAAAAAACAATATAATGAGCAGTTTCTCAAAGAGCTAAAACGACTCAATGAGCAGCAGCGCGAGGCGGTGGAACAAATTGAAGGACCCGTTTTGGTCCTCGCTGGTCCGGGAACGGGGAAAACGCATGTCCTTTCTGCCAGGATTGGGCGCATTTTAATGGAAACGGATGCGCAGCCTTATAATATTCTCTGCCTAACCTTTACAGATGCCGGCGCACACGCCATGCGGGAGCGTTTGTTACAATTCATTGGACCTGAAGCACATAGAGTGCATATTTTTACTTTTCATTCCTTTTGCAATAAAGTTATTCAAGAAAACCTTGAGCTGTTTGGCATTCAAAAACTGGAGCCTTTAAGCGAGTTGGAGCGAGTCGAAATTATCCGTCAGATGATTGATGATTTGCCTTTAGATCATCCGCTAAAAAGGGGGCGGCGGGATATTTATTTTTATGAAAAGCATCTACATCGGCTTTTCCAACTAATGAAAAAAGAAAATTGGCAGGCAAGTTTTATACATCAACGAATTGAGGCTTATTTAAAAGAATTGCCTTATCGAACAGACTATATTTATAAAAGAAATGCCGGCCCTTACAAAAAAGGCACGCTCAAAGAGGGAAAACTACAACTGGAACGGGAAAAAATGGAGCGACTGTGGGTCGCAGCCGAACTATTTGAAACCTATACTCGTTTGCTGCGAAAATATCGCCGTTATGATTATGAAGATATGCTGCTATGGGTGATTAAGGAGTTTGGCCGCTATACCAAATTATTGCGTTTTTATCAGGAACAATATCTGTATGTACTGGCGGATGAATTTCAGGATACTAGCGGCGCACAAAACACAATTTTGCAACAGCTAACAGCTTATTGGGATACGCCGAATATCTTTATCGTCGGGGATGACGACCAATCCATTTATGAATTTCAGGGAGCCAGGCTAAAAAATTTATTGGATTTTTATCATCAATACCAAGCGCATCTAAAACTGATCTTTCTAATTCGCAATTATCGCTCCTCTCAACCCATTCTAGACCTGGCAAAAGTGCTCATTGCTCATAATGAAAAGCGCATTTCGCGCCAATTATCTGTTGATAAAAATATCCGGGCATATCATCCGCAGTTTGTCAAGACAGAAATCCTGCCCAAAATCATTACCTACCCCAACCAACTACAGGAAGAAACGGCGATTTTATTGGAAATCAAGCGATTGCGAAAAAAAGGTGTGCCTCTGGAAGATATGGCAGTCATTTATGCGCGACATCGGCAGGCTAGAAACCTAATAGAACTATTGGAAAAACAAGACGTTCCATACCAGACAAAGCGCAGCGTCAATATTCTGGATTTGCCGGTTGTTCAAAACTTGCGCTTATTGTTGAAGTATATCAAGCTGGAATACAAGCGTTTGTATAGCGGGGAGTATTTACTTTTTCAACTTTTGCATTTTGATTTTTTGGAAATAGAACCGGAAGATATTGTTTTCCTAAGCCAATATATGGCGGGCCATTATGATTTGAAATGGCGACAATGCCTTTCGGATGAAAAATTATTAGAAACCTTTGGTTTAAAAAATAAACCAGCCATTTCCAGATTTGCCAAATTAATAAATGAAATCACGCACGCATACCGCAATTTGCCCTTGAATGTACTAATAGAGCGATTGGTCAACCGGAGTGGCTTGCTGAAATATTTGCTAAATCAGCCCAATAAATCCTGGCATTTACAAGTCCTTTCGACCTGGATGAATTTTGTTCGGGTAGAAGTGGACCGAAAGCCCCGCATGAAACTGGATGGCTTGTTGGAAGTCCTTCAAAAAATGGATGATAATTATTTGACCATTGGGGTTCAAAAGACAGAACAAATACAAACAGGAGTACATTTTGTCACCGCCCATAGCTCCAAAGGGCTAGAATTTCGCTGTGTGTTTATCATCGGTGCAGTCAAGGACCATTGGGAACCAGGTAAAGCGGCTCCCTATCAATTCAAGCTGCCCGATACCATTACTTACTCAGGGGAGGAGGATGCACTGGAGGCGCGCCGCCGATTATTTTATGTGGCGATTACCAGAGCGAAAGAGCATTTGTACATTTCTTATGCTAAAAAAAATAATGCGGGCAAATTTTTACAACGAACCCAATTTATTGACGAAATCCTATCAAAGTATTCCATTGAAATCAAAGAAAAAACTGTTGGACAAACGCAGTTGCTGAACACCTACGAAACCTTACTTTCTGAAAATGAGCAGCCCGAAATAATCCCCTTGGAAAAAGAGACAATAGCCACCTTGTTACAGGACTTCAAAATGAGTATTTCTGCACTCAATACCTACCTTCGATGCCCGTTGAGTTTTTACTATGAAAAGGTGTTGAAAGTGCCGACACTTACTTCTGAAGCGGCGGCTTATGGCACGGCGATACACTATGCCCTCATGGTTTTATTCCAAAAAATGCAGCGTTCCAAGTCCAAAAAGTTTCCCCCTTTAAAATATTTTTTGGGCTATTTTAGTCGAGAAATGAAGCGACATAGCGGTTATTTTACACCAAAAGAGTTAGATAGACGCTTGGAGTTAGGGAAGGCGAACTTAAGCAATATTTATAACAATTATCTACCAGGCTGGACAAAAAACACCCTCGCCGAATATCCCATTAAAAGTGCGGTATTTGGGGAGATCCCCTTGACGGGAACGATTGATAAGGTGGAATTATTGAAAGATCAGGCCAATATCGTAGATTATAAAACAGGCAGCCATCATCCAGCAAAAGTAGCCCGCCCCAGTTCTTCCAACCCCTATGGGGGTATTTACTGGCGACAACTCGTTTTTTATAAAATTCTTTTTGAAAGCTATCGCGCCACTAACCCAAAAGTGCAAGGCGGCGAAATTTTCTATGTTGACCCTGATCCTTCTGGCAAACAGGCAGCCAAAAAAATAAAGATTAGCACGAGCGACCGCCAACTCCTCGCCGATTTGATCGTAACTACTTATCAGAAAATTCAGGCGCAGGACTTTTACAAGGGCTGTGGAGAAGCGAATTGCAACTGGTGTAATTTTACAAAGCGCAATGGGTTGGTGAATAGTTTTGCAGATAGAGAAGTAGAGATGCTGGATGATTAATCTTCATAAGTGATTGTTAATGAATCGATTCGAACAATTTTTTTGGGCGTTTTTTCTACTTGGAACAATCAATGTCTTTGCCCAAACGGATGCTTGTTTGGCTTTGGAGGCAGACAGTATAAAAATAACGACCTTGGAAGCGACAACGGCAACAATCAATTGGTTTTTGAAAAATGCAGACCAAGTACAAATGGAGTATGGCGAAGAAGGATTTGAGCTAGGGAATGGTCATTTTTTTAGAACGACAGAAGATTCTCTTCTCCTGGAAAATTTAATGGAGAATACGCGATATGAATTTTATTTGAGCAGGGTGTGCGGGCAGGATTCCTTAAGCTCGGCAATTGGGCCCTTTACTTTTAAAACCACCTTTTTAGTGCCGCCAGATACCTGTGTTTATAACATTCAGTTTGTAGATTTTTTTGGGGATGGCTGGAATGGGGCTTCTCTGACCATTTCGGTTAATGGAGAAAGCGAAACCTATTCTTTGATAGATTCGACCCTGGGTTTTTTAGAAGTAAAAGCCTTAAAAAATTGGCCCTTGCAGATCATTTTTAATGAAGGGCCTTTTGATGAAGAAATTAGCTACATTGTTTATGATCCGGACGGAGTGTTTCTTTTTAGCGATGGCCCTTCTCCCAATCCGGGACTGGCGGTGGACCTTATTGCTTGCCCAAGTTGTCCTCTACCAGCCCAAATTAATATTGATGAATCCGCTAATGCTGCACTGGTTGCTTGGGAATCGGTTGATGCTATTGATCATTATTTGATAGAATATGGATTGGATGGTTTTAGTAGAGGCAGCGGTCTTTTTATTCGCACTAGAGATACATTTGTTCAAATTCCCGATTTGCAGGAATTTACAAAATATGATTTTTATTTGTCGGCTATTTGTACAGAAAATGATAGCAGCCGAACCGTTCGGGTGGATAGTTTTGCTACTAGATATGCCAAAGATGTAGGCATTGACCGGATTACGATGCCAGCGACCGCCTGTGGTTTGACCAATGCGGAAATGATAGAAATTCAATTAAAAAATTTTGGAGCCAATCCGCAATCCTTGATTCCTTTTCGCTTTAGCGTAAATGGTATGGACGGAGAAGTGGCTATGCCCGCCGATGGTTTTTATACCGATATTTTGAGCAAGGAAGCTTTCGTGACAATTGCGTTTGAAACCATTTATGATTTTTCTCAGATAGGAACCTATGACCTTGCGGTGTGGACAGAACTGGAAGGCGATAGTAATCCCTCTAACGACACAGCTTACCTAACCGTTGTGAATATTCCAACGATTCAAAACTATCCCTATCAACAAAATTTTGACAGCAGTGAAAACGACTGGACAGTTGAAAATAACAGTCAAAATCCAAGCTGGGCATTGGGAACGCCCAATGGCTTTCGGGTGACGGGGGCATATAGCGGGTCGTATGCCTGGGCTACGAATTTAA
This sequence comes from Saprospiraceae bacterium, assembly GCA_965222705.1. Taxonomy (GTDB): domain Bacteria; phylum Bacteroidota; class Bacteroidia; order Chitinophagales; family Saprospiraceae; genus JAFMDF01. The sequence goes on from CBDCUO010000042.1 coordinate 80,594, forward strand.
TAGGCCCCTACAACTCAGAAGAGTTATCTTATTTGATATCGCCCTGCATGGATTTTTCCAGTAGGACCGATGACCCGAAAATAGCCTTCCGGTTGTTCATTGATACGGCATCGGATGCCGACCGGCTATGGCTGGAAGTAAGCACCAATGACGGAGCTACCTGGAGTAGAGTCCTTGCCGACTCCATTGCCTATAACTGGTACAATAATGCTTCGGAAACCGCCTGGACTGAAACGGGCGGCTTTTCGGATTGGGCCTATGTGGAAAATGTTTTAACGGGGACGGCGGGCAAAGATAAGGTTCGCCTGAGGTTTGTTTTTGAGTCCGGCTCATCAGAAAGCGAAGCAGACGGGGTGGCTATTGATGATTTACATATTTTTGCTCCTACTTCCAGCAATTTGGTAGCACTGTACGTAGCTAATAGCGGACTCGAAGGCTGTGGCATCCCTGAAGATCGGGTAAGCATTCAAGTTTATAATGCTGGAATAGACACATTGACCCGTTTTAATATAAATTATCAAATCAATGGAGGGACTATTTTTAGAGAAGCAATAGACAGCATTCTTGTGCCTGGAACGAGTAAAACCTTTCAGTTTCAAACTCCTTTTAACTCAAGCGATTCGGGAAATTATACCATTACTGCTTGGACTAGCGATGCAGAAGATGCGGTGGCAATTAGCGATACAACCCATTTTACTTTTGTAGTGGATCCCCCGCTTGCTCTACCGCTGATTGAAGACTTTGAAGATGGAGAAGTAGAAGAGGGGTGGTTGGCACTTGCTGGAGTACCAGCCATTTATGCACCGGGGGACCATAATAATGACTCTTACATTTTGGCAGATAATATGTGGTTTGGCAATTCCGAATTGGAATTTATTACAGCGAACTATGGACCCATTCATGCAGAAGACAGTCTGAGCTTTGATTATCGTTTTACGTTTTGGGAGGAAGGCACGATCCCGTTAGAGTTAGACGGCGACCAATTAGAAATCGGCATTTCCACAGATTGTGGTCAGACTTTTACACCGATTTGGTTCATTTCGGAATTCAACCATGCCCCGACCGCCGATTTTACTAATGTAAAAATTAGCCTTTCCGAATATGCTGGATCGAGCGTTCGGTTTCGGGTATTTTTGCAGCGAGGCGGCGGCGATTATTGGTTCGATATGGATAATATAGCCATTCTATCTTGTCCAGAGAATTTGGGTTTAAGTGCAGTAGTAACACACCTTTCCTCCCCAGAAGCACAGGACGGAAGTATAAAAATCACCCCTATTCGAGGTGCTGGACATTATACTTATGAGTGGGTTGGAGATACCGCAACTACGGACTCTATCAGCAATTTGTCATCGGGAATTTACAAAGTCATTGTTACAGATACTATTGTCAGTTGCATAGACTCTTTGGAGGTAGAAGTTGGCTTTTTTACCGCGATTAAAAAGCCTGAAACCATCAAAAGCATCCATATCTTTCCAAATCCGGCCACTTCACTTATCCATATAGAGCTGGCGCTCCAAAGTGCTATGTCTATTGATATTCAGGTGCTAAATGCTGTTGGACAGGTTCTTCTGAGGGATCATCCTTCTAAAACTCAAAAAACGACTCGAACTTTAAACATTGAAGATTTTGCACCGGGCATTTATTTTATTAAAATTCAGATAGGGGAGACCGTTTTTGTTAAAAAATGGGTGAAAGCGGATGGGTGAGGCAGCTAATGGCATTATTTAGGCTATGCACTTAAGAGAAAGAGGGGGCTTACACGTTGTCTAAGAATTGCTGGATCTTCATTCCATTAAAACGACCGAGATTTATCTGCATATATATCCAATAAGTTTAGAAAAGAGCTAAAAAGCTCTTTTTTTGGCGATGAAACAAAGAAGTCCACGTCTAGCTTGCAAATCACTTTTTTATCCAGTTTGGAGTATACATGTCTAAAAACACGCGTAATTAGGTGGCGGCTGCCCGTTAAAACCTGCGGAGCCTTTGGTTTTAACTAGAATTTTTTGTTTCTTTTTTTTTCAATTGTTGATTCTAATTAAGTCGTACTAACCTAGATTCTAAAAAAGTCGTGCTAATCAAATGATCTTCCCAGGTAAGAGGAAGTTTCAATTGAAAAGTTAGGTTAAATTAACTTCAAAAGAGAGTCTTTTCCCATCAAAATTTCTTTAGAAATACTGTTTATGACTAGGTTGAAGAACAAAGAATACAAATGATTGAGCTTTCGCGGAAGACAAGTAATTAACGGCTCCTCAAGTTGCAGAAAAGCTGAACTGTTGGAGGTCTGGACTGGTTAGGAAGTGGAAACAACGCTTTAAGGTAAAAGCGATTGACCTACATAAGTGAAATGGGGCGACCAGTTTTACTGGATGCTTATCGATACCATTTCTCAACCATAGGTAAAAGATTGACAAATTCGTTTCAACTTAAGGATTTGTTCATCCTGGTTGAGGGACCTGGTACTATTTACCAGAAGAATCTAAAGCATTTGATAAAAGGTTTGAAAATCACAAAATTCCAAAACCCAGGGTTGAACAAGGAAGCACTTCATTTCTAAAAAGTTAAAGCCTTTCATTACAATAAGAATGTAGAGATAAACATGTGCCCATCCCTAATACGGAGTTCCTTACAAAGCTTGATTCAACATGCTCATCATGAGTTTGTTCAACCACTCCCTGGACGGTTGCAAGCAGCATTACTCCTACTAGAAGGGATAGTGAAGAATACCTAATCTAATCAGCCATATAATGAAGATCGTAGTTCTCTAAGGAGACTTTACTGTGGGTCTATTCATAGAATACGCTAGCATGGACTTCGTAGTGGATCACCTTCTGGGCAGACCGCATTCATCAAAAAGCATGCTCTTAGAGCATGCTTTTTGATGAATTCGGTCTGCCCAGAACGTGATACAATGCGAAGTCCATGCTAGTGTATTCTATGAATAGACCCAAAGGAAAGTCTCCTTATCCAACTACGATCTTCATTATATGGCTGATTAGTTTAGGTATTCTTCCTACTTACTTTTAGTAGAAGTAATACGCTCAACTTGACCAGGGAGTGGTTGAACGAACTCATCATGACCATATTTAATCAAGCAGTGAAAGGAACTACGTATTAGGGATGGTCACATGTATATCTCTGCATTCTTATTGTAATGAAAGGCGTCAACTTTCTAGAAATGAAGTGCTTCCTTGTTCAACCCTAGGTTTTGGAATATTGCCCCGCTAAAAGCTTTTATCAAATGCTTTAGATTCTTCTGGTAAATCCTACTACCCTCAACTAGGAAGCACAAATGATTGATTTGAAACGGATCTATCAATCTTTTAGCTAAGGTTGAGAAATGGTATCGAAAAGCAGGTCCAGTAACAAAGACGCATTCACTTCAGGAGGTCAATGGTACTACGCTTAAGGATGCACCAAAGCAGTCCGTCCTCCAAATTAGTTTTAACCGTCCACAGAGAACTAAATTCAGCTTGTCTTCCGCGACTGTCAAAGAACAGATAAGCCTTAGATGGAACAACTCTATAAAAGGAATTTCTAAAGAAATTCTTCCGATAGGGAAAAGACAGTTTTTGAAGCTGACTCTAACCCAGCTTTTCAATTGAAACTTAACTCTTACCTTGGAAGATCATTTGAGTTAGTACGACTTTTTTAGATTCTAGGTTAGTACGACTTAATTAGAATCAACACAATGAAAAAAAGAAAATATCATCAAGATATACGTGTTTCGAGCGGTAATTCCATGTAGAAAACGGTTATTCAATTTTATACCTATTTTTTCGGTATTCAGTAAAATAGTACTTTGTTGGACTATTACAGAAATTTCAGATTAAACTGACCAATTATGAAAGCAAGCCTCACAAAAATTACCCATCGGGGAACTATCCGTATTCGAGTAGATATTCCATATCAAAAAGAAGCTATTATTAAAATAAAAACCATTAAAGGCCGGAAATGGAGCCAGACCCAACAATGCTGGCATGTACCCTATACCAAAGCCGCCTTTTTAGCCCTCAAAGAGCATTTTGAAATTGAATTGGAAAGAGACCCAGAAGTTGGCCAAGGGCCGATTGACAAAACTGAGAGAGAAAAAGTTAACTACACAGAGATCGTCAATAACCAAAAGCAGGCGGATGACTTTGTAGAAGTAGTGCCAGAGCATGATTTTAGGGTAAAAGTTCTTATCCCCTGGCAACGAAAAGACTGGATTGAGCAAATTAAAAGCCTGCCTGACCGAGCCTGGAATACCACGCAAAAATATTGGAGCGTACCAAAAACGGCAGAAACACTAGCCCGGTTAGAGCAGCTTTTTGGAAAACAATTAAAAGTGGCGAATTCAATCCAGTGGAAAGCTGCTAATGATAACTCCGGCAAGACCCGCCCAAAGACCTTTCAAACCATACAGAAAAGCGGTCGAAAACTGAAAACAGTGATTGGTCACAAAGTTATTATAGAAAAAGAAAATGAGTACTGGTTGCGGGTATTTGTCCCCTATGATAAAAAGGGGTGGATCGAAGTGCTTAAAAATACATACCTGGACGAAAATGGGAATCAGCGAAAAAATATTGGCGAGTACCTTATGTAAAAGACACCTTTAGATACTTATGGAATTTAGTTGGCAAACAAAATATAGACCTTTGTTTTGAGATTAATCCAGCGATTCCCGAAGCATTTGTTGTCGAAAAAAGACCAGCGAGAAAAAGAACGAAATTTCAGCTAAATAAAGTCCAACAAAAAGCTTTAACTGCCTTTGAAGAAAAGCTAATGTTGGAAAATAAGGCATGGCGAACGAGAAAGACGTATAAGGGGTTATTTGCTCATTTTTTGGCTCATTTTCCAACTGCCAAACCTTCTTCGATTAGCAAAAAGCAAATCGAGCAATACATTGTTTTTAAAAAGCAAGATCATATTTCCGATAGTCAATTAAACCAACTGATCAACTGCCTTAATTGTTTCTTTATCAGAATACTCCACCAAAAAGAAAAAGTGATTAAGCTAGAACGACCCAAGAAAAAGAAAAAAATGCCCAATGTTTTTTCACTGGAAGAAATCGAACTACTACTCAAAGCGACTTCTAACTTAAAGCATAAATGCATGCTCATTTTGGTCTATTCCAGTGGTTTGCGAAGAAACGAAGTACTCAGTTTAAGGGTGGAGGATTTGCATTTTGATAGAAAAACCGTTTTTATCAAAGATTCAAAGGGAGGAAAAGATAGATATACTTTTTTCTCAGATATAGCAAGAAAATACCTGACGGAATATTTGAAACAATATCAACCCAAATATTATTTGTTTGAAGGGCAGAAAGGAGGAAGATATAGTGAATCTAGTCTTCAAAAAGTATTTGATATGGCTCGCAAAAAATCAAGAGTACCTTCCAATGTAACAATACATGGGTTAAGACATAGCTTTGCCACGCATTTAGTGGAGCGGGGAGTTCCTTTACACGTAGTCCAAGAATTATTGGGTCATACTTCCCTTAAAACGACCGAGATTTATCTGCATATATCGAATAAGTTTAGAAAAGAGCTAAAAAGTCCATTGGATGATTTAAATCTCTAATTTGATGAAAAAAGAAAAAAACCCTACCTTTAGGATGAAAAATATATGAATATTAGACTTTAGTAATGCGAAAAAGATGCTAAATGGATAAAAATTTAAACGTTTTAAGCTGTTTTGGCACTAAGGCTTTGATTTTAAATGATTTATAATTTAGTCTATATCTTATTTAATACTTTTGACAATACGGATATATTGCTACTAGTAGCGATATACACAAGTTGCTGCGCCAACCTCCCTTCGGTCGGCAGTCGCAGCAACGGTCAAGCGCCTGCGCCGCCGAAGTTGCCCACCCGTCCTTCCTTCGGTCGGACGCGCGCACAACTTCACGCCGACGGCCATACGCAGGACTGCGGGTGAAAAAATTTTTTCGGCTTCGCCGAAATTTTTCCTCCCTCCGCCTGCGCCCGGCGCAGGCGCTTGACCGTTGCTGCGCCAACCTCCCTTCGTTGTCGGCAGTCGCAGCAACGGTCAAGCGCCTGCGCCGCCGAAGTTCACCCGTCCTTCCTTCGGTCGGACGCGCGCACAACTTCCATACGCAGGACTGCGGGTGCAAAAATTTTTTCGGCTTCGCCGAAATTTTTCCTCCCTCCGCCTGCGCCCGGCGCAGGCGCTTGACCGATGCGGTTGTCATCCTCCCTTCGGTCGTCCGACAACCGCATCGGTCAAGGGTCTGCGCTCCATTGCTGGTCACTCGTCCTCCCTTCGGTCAGACGAGCACCCATCAATGCGTCAACGCAATGTTGGGACTGTGGTCGGAAAAATTTTTTCGGCTTCGCCGAAATTTCCCCTCCCTCCGCCCAACACAGCGCAGACCCTTGACCGTTCGCTGCAACTAATGAAAAAAAACAAACGAAGATTTGCGGCACTTCGATTTTAAAACTTAAAAAATAAAAACATGATTAGTTCAAAACTTAAAATTCAAACATTAACTCTTAAAGTCATAGGGATTTTAGTTTTTCTGACTTTCATCACATCAACAGTAAACGCTCAATTTAGAAATACTAAGTGGGGTATGACCAAACAACAAGTAATAAATGCTGAAAAACTCAAATGTCCAAGTGTTTATGATGACTTAATATGTGGAAATGAAACAATTGGAGAGGGGCTGTATAAGATAAATTACTTTTTCGCAAATAATAAATTGTACAAAGCAGAATACTCATCGCATGGAATTACTCACATAGCTATTACTCGAACTATGTTCTATGAAAGGTTTGAAAATGTCAGAAAGTTACTTGAAGAAAAATATGGAAAAACCATTGATACTGATTTCAAGAAGAATGGAGATAATGTAGATGTAACATTTGAATTTGAAGTAGGAAATACAAAAATCGAAGGTAGTTGTAGCTTGCATACTAATCGTTCACCCGATAATATCAATGAATTTACCTATACTGACAAGAATTTTAATCCAAAGACTTATGAGAAAAGTAAACTCTAAAAAAAAGAAAGCAGCAGCGAACATTGCATAAAACGTTCATAGCCAGCAAAAGCTGGCTACGCCGTTTATGCTAAACCGTTGCTGCGCCAACCTCCCTTCGGTCGGCAGTCGCAGCAACGGTCAAGCGCCTGCGCCGCCGAAGTTGCCCACCCGTCCTTCCTTCGGTCGGACGCGCGCACAACTTCACGCCGACGGCCATACGCAGGACTGCGGGCGAAAAAATTTTTTCGGCTTCGCCGAAAATTTTTCCACCCTCCGCCTGCGCCCGGCGCAGGCGCTTGACCGATGCGGTTGTCATCCTCCCTTCGGTCGTCCGACAACCGCATCGGTCAAGGGTCTGCGCTCCATTGCTGGTCACTCGTCCTCCCTTCGGTCAGACGAGCACCCATCAATGCGTCAACGCAATGTTGGGACTGTGGTCGGAAAAATTTTTCGGCTTCGCCGAAATTTCCCCTCCCTCCGCCCAACACAGCGCAGACCCTTGACCGTTGTGGGTAATATAAAAAAATAGAAATGAACGAAATCCTAAATAAAATACTGATTGACGGTGCAGCCCTTACAATTGTAATTGGAGTATTTGCATTTATTTTCAAAAGTTGGATTTCAAAATTAATCGAAGCTAATATTGACAAGCAATTTGAAAAACGAAAA
>CBDCUO010000043.1:0-110675 GCA_965222705.1 Saprospiraceae bacterium
CTACCAGTACCCCGGGAGTTCCTGATACACTTTGTACAATTATAATGAATGTAAGTCCTACATTGGCAGAAAGCACCCTTTCTGATTGTAGTAGTTGTCAATTCCGTACGGAAGGGGCGATAGATAACATGCTTTATGCAGATACGAGTGCCAGAAATAATATCCATACTCTTTGTCCACAAAATCAATGGCAGCGATTATTGATCACTTTTAATCAGTTTGATTTGGCAATAGGTGATACGCTTTATGTGTATGAAGGAAAGAACATTACAGATCCTTTGATTGGCAAATTTAGTGGTAGTGGGGTCAGCCAGATAGGTGGTTGGCTGGAAGCGGACTGCGATCCAAAAGTAAACACAAGTGGTTGCCTGACTTTCCAATTTAAAACCAACGGAGATGAACGCAAAGGTTTAGGTTGGCGAGCTTCGGTCGCTTGCAATGAAGAAGCTATTTCCTTAATTCCTCCTAATGACCTAAATGCAAAGCTGGACTGCAAAAGTTTGTATAAAATTTTTTCAATAAAACCCGCTACTGTAAAAACAGATTGTAAAATTATTTCCGACAGTCAATTGGTCCGAGTATATAATGCGCATGGAGATATTTGCATAGATACTTGTCTGGCAAGTACAGATATACTAACAGATACCTTTGGCATTGGGCGATACCTGATAGTTTACAAATTAAAAAGCGACACACTAAAAACAACAGAAGCCATACTCACCATTCAGGGTGTATCCTTGGTTTGCAACGATGAAGTTATTATTCCTTTTGGCACTGCTTGTATTTTAAGGATTGAGCCGGATATGTTATTGGAAAGTTTTTGCGATACTATTTCCGATTCTCTTTATTATTTCATTACACTCAAAGAAAGAGATAATAACGGTAGGGAAAAAGTGTTGGCTTCCGGTGGTGGCAAAGGGGGCAGTTACCCAGTGGTGACAAAGGAACTGATAAAAGGATGTAACGGCTCAATAATTGCAGAAATTGAAAAGAATTATTACAAAAATTTAAATTTAAATTTTTGTAATAATGGCTCGCAAACGGTTCATTGCTCTACGGTAATAAATATATCGGACCTATTACCGCCCGTGTTTGTAGAAACACCTTCTATGGATACTTTTAAAATTTGCAGCATTGATCTTACCGAGAAAGAATGGGGGCTGCTACCGCCGAAAGCAATCGATAACTGCGATAGCGTAAAGGTCATTTGGGGGGGAATCAAATTAATTGATGTGGAGTCTGCTTGCGATACAAGCAAAGCAGAAGTGACTTGGCTTGCAGTGGATCAGTGCGGAAATACGGCTTCGACAATCCAAACCCTTGTATTTATTCGACCAACTATTGAAGACCTTGTGCGAACGCCTACAGTAATACTGGGTTGTGGAGCGGATACAGAAACCACTCTTAGCAATTGGGCAAAAACAGGTATTCCTGGCATCAAAACAGGGCGAATAAAAAATGGAAAAATAATTCCCGAAACAGCCGACACCCTTGCTTTGGATACAGCAAATTATACTTGTGGTTATATTTTAAAAAAGCGAGACATTATGATCGCTGATGATTGTGGAACAAAACTATTTCGCTACTGGAATATTTTGGATTGGTGTAGCCCAAATGGAGGGTCTTGGACATTGGACACCCAGCTAATCGAGCTAAAAGACACGACTGCCCTGCTATTTGAAAAAGATAGCCTTTCGCCAATAAATATAAATTTGTCTCCCCTTGCTTGCAGTTATGATCTTAGCCAATTAACCCCTCCGGCAGTTGTGGCTAATTGTGCCGTTCCAATCGTTCACCTTGATAAGGTTTTTAGAATAGAATCAGGCATTTTAGAGAAAATTCCAGCGATAATAAGCCAGGCAGATGCAGACTCTTTTCTGGTTCGTTGGATAGTGAAAGATGCCTGTCAGGCTCAAAAAAAAGGAGATACTATTAGCCAGATAGTTTTTATTAAAGATGAAATTCAACCTGTCGCTAAATGTATAGATCAACTGCATCTTTCCATGGGAACCGATTTTGCGCGCATACATCATAGATACCTAGACGCCGGCAGCTACGATGCCTGCGGAGTTGCTAAATATGAAGTAAGTAGGGATAAAGAAAACTGGGGAGAATATGTTAGCTTTAGCTGTGAGGATGTAGATAAAGACATCACGGTTTATCTAAAGATATTTGATACCAATAATAATCAAACAACCTGTTGGACAACAGTAAAGCCCGAAGACAAGATTGCGCCCGTTTGTAATAATCTTCCCATGACTAGTACCACTTGCGATATCGCCCATCGTAACCAATACGGAGCGGGAACCGATGCCAATAAAAATGGAAAAATGGAAGATACCGAATGGACAGATATGACATTGGAGCAAACAGATTTCTTTAATGAAAGATTTGGCTATCCGGATTGTTCTGACAATTTGACTTGTCGAAGCCTACTCATTCAGCAACAATATCAATTAATTGAAAAAAACTGCGGGATGCTTGATATTCGCCGAAGGTATCGCGCAATAGACAAAAATGGTTTGAGCAATACTTCTAATTGGGCGACTCAAGATATTAATGTTGAATATAAAGCCGATTGGACAATTATTTTACCAGCCGATTGGAAGGGAAATTGCCAAGACAGTATTCCTGATCCTGAAATCACCATTACTAACGGCGACTGCGATGAATTAACTTATGAAGTAGAGGATATTATTTTTACAGAGGCAGCAGATGCTTGCCAAAAAATAGTGCGGACTTTTACCATTATTGATCGGTGTACTTATCAGCCAACGGACGAAGCAGTAATCATTAATAGAAATGCAGATGCACACGATTTTGTATCTGAAAATCAAGTAGTTAAGGTTGACAGCAATTTTTTCACACAAGCAGGAAAATTACGGTATATCCAGATATTAAAATTAAAAAACGGAGGAACAAGCACTAATGACAAAATGATTAATGGTACCATTCGGGACTGGAAAGGCAACCCAGTTGAAGAGGTGCTGGTCCAAGCTTCCAATACTTTTTCAACCAATACCCATACAGACGGAGTTTACTACTTTGAATTACCCGTCCAGAAGGACTACACAATTATTCCAAAAAAGAATACGCATCCTTTAAGAGGGGTCAGCACCTTGGATTTGGTTTTGATAACCAGACATATTCTGGGCGTCAAAAAGTTTGATATTCCCTATCAATGGATAGCAGCAGATGTTAACAAATCTGGCACGATTACCACTTATGATATCGTTCAACTAAGGAAGTTAATACTAGCCATTGATGAAAATTTCCAACAGAATACCAGTTGGCGATTTGTAGAAGCTAATTACCACTTTAATAATGACAGCCCTTTGGAAGCGACTTTTCCGGAAAAGGAAATTATTATGAATTTGCAATCAGTTCAACAAATAGATTTCGTGGCTGTAAAAACGGGCGACGTCAATGGCAACGCTCAGACAGGTGCTTTTGCCAATGCAGTAGCCAGAAGTCAATTACCCCCCTTTGAAATTACTACAACAGACCAGGATTTAAAAGCAGGCAAGACCTATGAAGTACTATTTTCAACCAAACAAATAAAGGAAATTCAAGGCTATCAGTTTACATTAGCTTATGAAAATTTGTTATTCGAAAACCTAATTGACGGTTTGGCGAATACTCAAAATTTTGGACTACATAAAACGAAAGAAGGCTTCCTCACAACCAGTTGGCATCATTCCGATAACTTGCCAACTGACATGGATGATACTGCCGAACCGCCATCCAAAAATTGGCCGCTTATTTGGTATCAAATTTAAGGCTTTGCACGACGGCAAATTAAGCGAACAGCTAAGCCTGCAAAACCGCCCAACGAGCCGAGAGGCTTATAGTAAAAATGGAATACCCATGAATGTGCAGCTAACCTTTATAAAACCTCTTCCAAATCGGGCTTTCGAACTATACCAAAATGAACCCAATCCATTCGACCAATCAACGACTATTGGTTTTTATTTGCCAGCCGATAGCGAAATAATGTTGACCTTAAAGGATAAGACTGGGCGTTTACTACGGGTGATTAAAGAAGAAAGAGCAGCAGGAGAACAAGTAGTTATTTTGCAGAATTTAGACTTACCTAAAGGAGTGATTTACTATCAGCTTTATACAAAATTTGGAGCAAGAACAAAAAAAATGCTGCGATTGGAGTAACTATTATTATTTATAACTTTCAATTATTGGAAAAGCAAATTCTTCTTGGCATGGCATTATTTTTAAATTATGAATTTAAATATTATTAAATAGTAATTATAAAAGTTATTGGTAATCAATGCTCAATTATTATTGAACTATACACTTATGTTTAAATTATTATTATTATTGTTTTAATGTAAAAAATCAGCACGATATTTGCCTTTATTTAGATAAGACTTCCTCCCTTTTCTAAAGCTCCTCCACGATTGATTAATTCACCTGTTTCCCCTCCTTTATGAACAACAATTTTAAAGGCAAAAATGTACAAACCTACTTACACTACAAACCAATATACAGCGCTGAAAGATGAATGCTGTTTAGAAATTCAAACCTTGCTTTCAAAGGCACTGACACTAAAAATTACTCCACAGTGCCGTCTAAAACTACCATGTATTCTGAGATTTCAATTTTTTCTGAGTTTTATAAAGCCACCTGAAAAGGAGTAAGAATTTACAGAATATAATAGCTCCAGCAATTTATTAGTAACCCATTCAATAAATTTTCAAACATAGACCCCTACGTTTTTAAAAACCTACTACATGTCAAAATTGAGAATCTTTTTTACGCCTATTCTATTTTTATTTTCTTCTATTATTTTATTAAATGCAGAAGAAAGTAATACTTTCCTTCGCCAAAATAATTTTTTTAATCGCCAAATTAAAATCCTAAGGCAACAGATTGTAAAATGTTCAACGGTACAAACAATTTCTTATGACGGGGTATGTACCAATACATTTTCATGCTCTTCTGGGCTATTATCCAATCCGGACTTCGAATCCGGTACAACGGGATGGGGAATTACAGGCACTACAACGATTACATCTGATGCCTATTTCGGCACTCAAGCTGTGGTGCATACCACTTCTAATGGAGGGGTTTCCCAAAACATTGCAACTACAGTGGGTAATACTTTCTCATTGAGTGTTTTTGCTAAAAAGAGTGGGACGGCAGCACCTGTGGTCGGGATAAAATTTTTCGATGCTTCGTGGAACACTTTGAGCGATGTTTATGCAAATGTTACGTCAACAGTTTACGAACCATACTACGTTTCCTTGGTGGCTCCGGCAAATACAGCCTGGGTGCAGGCCATTGGCTGGAACACCACAGGAGCTGGCAATGCCTATTTTGATGGTTTTTGTCTGGAAAATTGGGCAATAACAGCTCCAACCTGCTCCAATACAAGTTGTAACCTACAGCCTAGTTTTGATAAATACATCTGGGCCATGGATGACTCGGGCACTGATGCCAATTGGATGGACTATGACAACGCCGACCTGATGCTTTGCGACAATGGCGACGGCACGCTTGGTGTCAAAGGAAATATTATCCGGGGGAGGGATGCGGACTGGCATGCCAGCAACGGTTCACCTTGTGGGCCCCAGGATGGCTGGTCTGTGGACTTGACCTTATCGGATATGCAGTCCTGGGCGCAATTTGGCGGCAGCTATGAAGTAAATGCCGGCTGTCCAAATGCTTTTCAGAACTTGGATTATTGGGATGTAACAGGTACGCTGACAGGTATAGGCTGTAATGCTGGACGGACAGTAACTATTAATGCCCCTTGGAGTGACTACCGTTTTCAGATTGGTTCAGGAGGAAACTCACAGTCCTGTGGTTTTGGGATGTCCACTTGGTTTGATGCGACAACAGATGGTCATCCTGTGTATGCCGACATTTATGCCCATATAGATTCTGCTTGTTACTATTCCATGCGACCTACTGTGGCAACGTGTGAAAATGAGATCGTCAATGGCGAATTTGACAATGGTACGGCTAACTGGGCAGTGTACACCCAATCGGGCAATAGCGGTACCCTTAATGTGGACAACACCAGCCAACTTTCAGGTACCAACAGTGCTTATATGGACATTACAACTGTGAGCGGCACGAACTGGCATCTCCAATTAGTGCAGGTTAACAAAACCATTGAGGCTGGAAAAAATTACAATCTCTCTTTCGAAGCTAAAGCCGTTGCTAACCGGAACATAGCCGTTTCGTTTCAGCGGGACGGTGCCCCTTATACTACATACAGGTGGTGGGATGTAGCTTTGACCACTTCGAGCAATACCTATTCTTATGATTTCACGGTTGACAGTACCAATTATGGCGCTACCGCACTGCTTTTTCATTTAGGAGAAAGCTCACAGGATGTTTGGATTGATAATGTGTCGTTTAGGGAAATTTGCCCGATTGAAATCTGCGATAATGGTATTGATGATGATGGCGATGGGTTAGTGGATGCAAATGACGATGACTGTTCAACGTGTAATACTTCAACGTTAACCTCACAGGTTAATGCCACCAGAGATGATGGGGAAGAAAATATTTCAACGTCTGCGGTTAGCACAGGAAGTACGGATTTAGAGTTGGTAGATGATGGAACATCTAACCAAATAATAGGCTTGCGATTTAATAATATCAACATATTGCCTGGAGCTACTATTTATAACGCCTATATCCAGTTTGAAACAGATGAAATAAGTTCTGTAACTACCAACCTTACATTTTGGGGAGAAGCTCACGACAATCCATTTTCCTTTTCAACTATAAATAATTTGTCTGGAAGACCAAAGACCACTGCTTCTGTGGCTTGGAATAATGTCCCTGCTTGGAATACGACCAGTGAAAAACACAATACACCTGATTTAGCATCAATTGTTCAGGAAATAGTTAACCGTTCTGGCTGGGTTGCGGGTAATAGGATGGTCTTTTTAGTGGAGGGGACTGGCTCAAGAGTAGCAGAATCTTATGATGGGGAAGCAGCTAATGCACCAACATTGGTCATTGACTATGATGATTGCTCTCAATCTGAGATTTGTGATAATGGTGTTGATGATGATGCAGATGGGTTAGTGGATGAATTGGATACAGATTGTACCTTTGACCCCTGTACGATAACCACAGGATCATCATGCGAGAACATCCAATATTTTATCTCTCCCGATGAACCAAGCAATGCCTCCAACCGCACAGCATGGATTGCAGCTTTAGGGGAAAACCCTGATAATTTTTATGATTTTGAAAATTTGACGCTTTACCAAGAGATACAGGGGGTGTCTGTAGGGGCATCAGGCTTCACTTTGAGCAATTTAGATGGAGGTGTAGTGGAAGCAGATACCATCATTGCTGGTACTCCTCCAATAGGGAGCTATGGAGCAATCATTTCTTCTGGCAATGGTCCAGAAGGAAATAGTAATATTGGTGATGATATGGCTTTTACATTTAGTGCTGGTGCCAATATTAATTATATTGGATTTTATTTATTAGATTTTGATTCAGAGGTAGCTTATGCTCAAAGTTATTTGAGAATGGTTTTGGATGATGGCACTTTTTGTGATACACCTATTGATAGGACTTTGGGGGGATGCTGTGAAGAATTTATAGGTGTGATTGCACCTCCAGATAGATTCATTGACTCTCTGATTATTATTGCTAATAATGGGAGCAGATACGGCGTTGATAACGTAGAATATGGAACTGCTCCAATGTCTTGTGGAGAAATCTGCAACAATGGAACGGACGACGACGGCGACGGCCTCATTGACAGCAACGACCCCGACTGTGTGGATTGCGGCCTTGTCCTCAATTATAGTTTTGAAAATGATTTTACTTCTTGGGACGACCTCGGCGGCACCAACACCATTACAAACGATGCCCATACCGGAAGCAAAGCGGCCCTCATCAGTGCCAATGGCGGAGTAGGGCAAACAGTAGCCGCCTCGGAAGGGGATGCTTTTGAACTGACAGCTTTTGGAAAAATAAGTGCTGGAACGGATGCCGTCTTTGGCTTGCGGTTTTACGATGCTTCTTGGAATGCTTTGATTAGGAATGATGATCCTATCACCATGACCAATTACACCGAACATACTATTGTGGGCATTGCCCCGCCCAACACGGCGTTTGCTCATTTTTATGTTTGGCAAAACTCAGCAAGCGGCACGACGACAGTAGATGATTTTTGCCTAACGGCTATTACCCTACCCCCGCTGACTTGTGCTGGTCAATACTGCGATGTCCAGCCTTCGACCAATTATTCCTATGGGTGGACATTTGACATTACTGGCACGGATACCGCTTGGGTTGATTATGAAGTAGGTGGTTTGAAATTATGCAAAAACGTTGATGGTTCATTGACCTTGAAAGGTTATGTTTATAACCCTCGTAATGCGACATGGAAGCCTGGTAATTTGGGTGTACCTTGTGGCAATGGCGAAGATGATATCTGGGAAATAGAACTGCTTCTGACTAGTCGACAATCATGGAGTGAATTTGGTGGGGATTATGCTCAAGACGCAGGTTGTGGAGCAAACCATCCTGATTGGGATTATTGGGACTTGTCAGGCACGGTGACAGGATTGGGGTGTAATGCAGGCACAACGGTAAATATCACCGGGCCAAGGTTTAACTATCGCCTCCAAGTAGGTAGAGGTGGCAATTCCCAAAACTGCGAATATGGGATGTCCACTTGGTTCGAAGGGCTGAATGGGGTTGATACTGTTTATGGAGATCTTTATTTCAATATTGATTCGCTTTGGTATAACTCTTTGATTGCATCTGAAATCTGCGGCAATGGAATTGATGACGATGGTGACGGACTCACTGACTGTGATGATCCCGACTGTGGTAGCGTAACCGATAGTGGAACAATAACGGGCGACGAAGAAAACTGCGTCGGATATGACCCAACAGAAATCACCAATGCGGTTTTCCCTCAGCACCTAGACGCTTCCTGCAACCTATTGCTAGATGGCGAATTTGACAATGGCACCAATGACTGGTGGCACTATAATAGCTCGGGCTATACTTCCACTTGGACGATAGACAATACGTCCCAACTATCGGGTACTAACTCTTCAAGGATAGACGTGACCGCTTTGGGCAGCCCATATGGAAGGGTAGAGCTGGGTACTAACGGGTTTACACTGATGGGTGGCAAAACCTATGCCCTTACGTTCAGAGGGAAGGCAGCAGCCAACAAAACAGTGACGATGTTAGTGCAGCATGGTGATACCTATTTTATCCATTTGGAACAAGATGTGGCCTTTACAACGACAGACCAGCAGTTCGGCCCGTTCTATATCACCGTAAATAACACCCAGCCCGGCCGTATTATTTTTGATTTTGGCAACGACCTCAATACAGCATGGTTGGATGAGGTAGTGCTTGTTGAGGCGGAATGTGGCCTTGACATCAAATGGCAGCAAAGCACCGACAATGGTTCGACCTGGGCGGACATCGCTGGCGCAACTTCGTTGAATTACAACCCACCTATCATTTCACAAACGACCCTTTACCGCCGTGCTATCAAATCAACAACTTGTGGCGGATGGCTCTATTCCAATGCGGTGACTAAAACCACCAACGGTGCTTGTTCCGAAATATGCAATTCTGGAAATGACGAGGACGGCGATGGCCAAATTGACTGCGCTGATGGCGACTGTTTTCCATTGCAAATTACCACAAGCGTTGGCAATTGCATTGATCACCCATTTAAAGATGTAGCTGTATTGAATGTGGATGTCAGTTGGACAAATGCACCAGCAAACGATACAATTGAGATTAACATTGATAATAAAACTGAATATATTGACGTAGCGGGTGGCACAACTTCGCCCGCGACCGTTCAATTCAACATTCCTGCCGATGGAGTGGTCAATCAGACGGTAACGGCCAATTGGAGAAATACCAGCATCCCTTGTCCAGCGATGGTCACTTTCAATGCCCCTGTTGCTTGTTCCAATGATGAAATTAACTGCGACATCCTCTACCTCTGTGGCGATAACAAAATTGTGGATGCGGATGCTTTCGACCACGGCATCATCGAATATTTGCAAGGGTTGACGGGCAGTGGTTCGCTTACGCCTGTTTTGGTAAAAGATGATGATAGCGGCCTTGGCATGTACGATCCGATGAACAGCAATTCGCCCCTATTTGTCCATTTTGAAAACTACGAACTCATCGTCGTATCGCCTTCGACCAATAATGAAATGGCAATCGAACTGATTGATTCGTTGAAAACATTTTCCGGTTCAATTCTCAACATGAGCCATAAAATATTGAACGATTTGGGCATGACCAATTCGGAGGGGGCGACCAAAAGCCATGATTGGGGTTATTCCGACAATACCACACAGGTACAGGTCTATAATTTCAACAACCTTGATTCGTATTATCCAGCGGTCGTGACTTTTGGTGACTATTTGGCTAATGCCGATGCTTACCTTTGGGAAGGAGTCAATGACATGGGCAATGGTGTAGAGGGCATTTTCTTCCACTACGATGAAAGCGATGCGCTGACTGGCGTTTCAACACATGGACCACGGACTTTCCTCGGTTATCACATGGACGCCAACTATGCCAATCATGTCAATGAAGGGCTGCTACCTACGCCCGATTCCAGTTGGTTTGACCCCATTAAGCACCTTACATTAGAAGGAAAATTATATTTTGACAACGCCCTCGCCCTCGCAACCGCCAACTGTGCCGTACCTGAAATCTGTGGTAATTCTATTGACGACGATGGCGACGGGCTAGTGGATGAAAATGACCCCGAATGTGCGCCTTGTACTTCGCAGTATATGGCCGTGCAGGTCAATGCCAGTAGCGACGATGCAGAGGAAAACCTCGGCAATAATTCCGTTAGTTTGACTAGTGGCGACCTCGAATTGGTAGTGGACGGAACCAAAAACCAGCTCGTCGGTCTGCGTTTCAACAATATCAATTTGCCGGCAGGCGCAACCATTCATAGCGCCTTTATCCAATTTGAAACAGATGAACTGAACTCGGACACAACCAACCTGACCTTCTGGGGTGAGGCTACGAATAATGCCAATACTTTTGTGGCCACTAATGGAAATATTTCTGGAAGAACAAAAACAAGTGCTTCAGTAGCGTGGAGCAATATTCCCACATGGAATACTTATAACGAAAAACACAATTCCCCGGACATCACTTCCATCATTCAGGAAATTATCAATCGCGCAGGTTGGCAAGCCAACAACAGCTTGGTCATTCTGGTGGAAGGTACGGGTTCGAGGGTAGCGGAAGCATTTGATGGAGAAGCAGCGGCTGCACCTGTTTTGGTAATTGATTATGAAGATTGTGGAACGGAAATCTGCGACAACGGTCTCGACGATGATGGCGATGGACTGGTGGACTGCGATGACGTGGACTGCCTTGCTGGGCCTGATTGTGGTAGCAGTTGTCAGGGTACCAACCCTGGTTTTGAAAACGGTATGGCAGGCTGGACAAACGGTGGCGGAATAACAACTACTTCAGATGCTTATGTTGGTATTGCTGCCGCCAACATCACCGATAATGAAGAAATCTCACAAGTAATTATGGGGATAGAGCCGGATTCGACCTATTTCCTTTCCTTCTGGGTAAAAGCTTCTGGCAGTATCACCACCCTTTGGGCTTCTGCGGTACAACAGGATGCCAGCGGCAATGATATTGGAGAAACCAACGTCAACCCTGTTGCTTCTTCCGATTGGCAGCTTTATACCATGACCTTTACAGCAACGACCAATACGGATAGGTTGCTCATCCGTTTTTCGGGATATGGTACTGGTATTTCATACAAATTGGATGAAGTATGTTTGAAAAAAATACCCGGCTATTTGCCGCCTGTCACTTGTACTGGCTGTCCGATTTATTCTTCCTATGAAGATGTTGCCTCTATTGTTGGGCTGAACTATGATCCGGGCTGGGCAGAATTTCAAGTGGACAGTGATATGGAGTTATGCCACAATGGCGATGGTACTATAACCATCCAAGGCAACCTACTCAACCCTGTGCTAAGCGGCGGAGCTACAACTTGTGGGTTAACTGATGGATGGTTTATAGATATTACGCTTTCCAATAAAGAAACATGGGCAGAGTTTGGCGGAAGTTACAGCATAGAGAGTGTGGCCTCCCAAGGATGTACCGATAACCACACCGATTGGGACTACTGGGATGTAACGGGTACATTAACGGGTACAGGCTGTAGCAGTGGCAAAGTTTTCCCAATCACCGGTAGCGCACCCGGTTATAAGATTCAGGTGGGGTATGCAGCGAGCAATTACTCCTGCGATTTTGCCATAGCCGGTTGGCTGGAGTACTTGGACAATGGGGTCGTCCATGCGATGGACATTTATTTTGAGGTGGATGAAAACTGCTATAACCCACCTACTGAAATCTGTAACAACGGCATTGATGATGACGGTGATGGGTTTATTGACAATACTGATCCTGATTGTCCAGATTCCTGTGCACTGACTAATCCATTTCCAGGTTTTCCTATTGATTTCTTGAATGACAATACGGGATGGTTGGATTACGACCTTGGAAGTGATTTGGTTATTATAGATAACAAAGATGGTACTAAGACGATATCCGGAAGCATTACCAATGGAACCCCCGTAGATTTTGGTTCGGGTATCAATGGTTCTTCCTGTGGAGCTGATGACGGATGGACCGTAAACTTGACCCTTTCAGACAAGATGGACTGGACAACCTTCCAAGCGGCTGGAGGTAGTGCTAATATTCATGCCAACTGCAATGCCCAAATTGCCAGTCTGGAATATTGGGATGTGGTTGGGACTTTGACAGGAACGGGTTGCAATACAGGACGAATGCTTACTATAACCGGGCCGGAAGCTCCTTATCGTTTGCAGATAGGTTATGGTGGAAACAATGGAGATAATACTTGTGCCTATAGTATGTCCACCTGGTTTGCAATAAATGAAGGTGGAACATCAATGAAAGCTGACATTTATGCTTTTTTGGATGAAAGCTGCTATAACTCCACTCCTGTTGAAATTTGCGATAACGGCACAGACGACGACGGTGATGGCTTTATTGACTGTGCTGATTCTGATTGTTCAAACGGGTTGACGGTCACTGCCACCACATCCGCAGCGGACATATGTGCAGGAAGCAGTGCTAACCTCAGTGCAGTTGGTTCAGGGGGTAATGGCGGGCTGACTTATACTTGGGACAACGGACTTGGTGCAGGAGCAAGCCACACGGCAAGTCCGGCAGTAACCACTACTTATACCGTAACCATCTCAGACGGCACCTGTACAGCTACTGACCAAGTAACTGTCAGTGTAGTCTCTACAGCGCCTACACAGCCTGGAAGTATTACTGGTAGCAACACCCCCTGTCAGGGTAGTAATCAAACTTACTCGATTAGTGCTGTGGCCGGTGCAGATGCTTACAACTGGGCAGTACCTTCGGGATGGACCATTACTTCTGGTCAAGGAACAACCAGCATAAATGTTACCACCGATGGAACCGCAGGGAATGTTTGTGTAAACGCTGAAAATATCTGTGGTAGTGGTAGCAGTAACTGTCTTTTTGTTACACCAACAACAGTACCCCCACAACCTGGAGTTATATCTGGAAATGTCTCTGCCTGTGAAAGTTCAATGGAGGTCTATTCAGCAAGTGCTGTGAGTGGAGCAACGTCTTACACTTGGACAGTACCTTCGGGATGGACAATAAATAGTGGTCAGGGAACAATTTCGATTACGGTTACTACCAGTGCCAGTGGCGGAGATATTTGTGTCACAGCTGATAATGTCTGTGGAAACAGTTCTACCAGATGTTTGAATGTTACAACTACTACCTCCCCTTCTGGCAATACATGTCCTATCAGCGTACCTGTTGAACCCAGTGTCACTTCTGCTGTACAACCCAGCATTATGACTACATCCCGCAATTGCGGCGACAATACCGATTGGATCAATGCAAGTAACATTTCAGCTTCTGATAATAGTAGAGCGACTATAACATTGGGCAAGAATGACCAGGGTGATTGTCTGGACATTCAGGGTTTAGGCTTTAGTTTACCTAATGGTTCTATGGTTCAAGGCATTGAGGTAACAGTGGAAGGCTATTACAGTGGTAACTATACCATTAGTGATAATAATGTCCAATTACTGGACGCAAATGGAAATGTAATAGGAAATAACAAGGCTAACAGCCCTTCCTCTGGCAGTGCATGGGGAACGACTGAAAACTCCTGGACATATGGAGATGCAAATGACCTTTGGGGAACAAGCATTGACTTAAATACTATTAACGATCCTGATTTTGGGCTAAGCATTCAGTTGAAAAATGGGGCTGGTGGTGGAAATAACTCCAGCACTGCCTATATAGATTATGTCAATATTGTCGTACATTATACACCACCGGCTTCAATATGCAATGATGACCAACTTACAGCAACAGCAGTAGCTGGAGCTTCTGGTTATACTTGGACAGTGGATGGAGGAGCTTCAATTGCTTCTGGTCAGGGTACTACTAGTGCAACTTTTAATTTCCCTTCAGCAGGAGTCTATCAAATTTGTGTAACCGCAGATAATACTTGTGGTAGTAGTGTTTCCTGTTGCCGATATATAGAAGTAAACATCTGTGCTGAAATTTGTGATAATGGCATTGATGATGACGGAGATGGACAAATAGACTGTGCCGATGGAGATTGTGGGATGCCAAGTATAACCTCTATTACACCTACGAATCCCAATAATTGTCCTGCATTAGATAATGGCAGTATTGTGATAAATGCCACAGGCAATAATTTGGAGTACAGTATTAATAATGGCACAAGCTACCAATCGAGCAATACCTTTACAGGTTTATCCAATGGCACCTATAATATTCGAGTTAGAAATAGTATAACAGGCTGTGAGGACACAGATTCTAGAACATTAACCGACCCAAGTTGTAGTGAAATTTGTGATAATGGCATTGATGATGACGGAGATGGACAAATAGACTGTGCCGATGGAGATTGTGGGATGCCAAGTATAACCTCTATTACACCTACGAATCCCAATAATTGCCCTGCATTAGATAATGGCAGTATTGTGATAAATGCCACAGGCAATAATTTGGAGTACAGTACTAATAATGGCACAAGCTATCAGTCAAGTAATACCTTTACAGGCTTATCCAATGGCACCTATAATATTCGAGTTAGAAATAGTGTAACAGGCTGTGAGGACACAGATTCTAGAACATTAACCGACCCAAGTTGTAGTGAAATTTGTGATAATGGCATTGATGATGACGGAGATGGACAAATAGACTGTGCCGATGGAGATTGTGGGATGCCAAGTATAACCTCTATTACACCTACGAATCCCAATAATTGTCCTGCATTAGATAATGGCAGTATTGTGATAAATGCCACAGGCAATAATTTGGAGTACAGTATTAATAATGGCACAAGCTACCAATCGAGCAATACCTTTACAGGTTTATCCAATGGCACCTATAATATTCGAGTTAGAAATAGTATAACAGGCTGTGAGGACACAGATTCTAGAACATTAACCGACCCAAGTTGTAGTGAAATTTGTGATAATGGCATTGATGATGACGGAGATGGACAAATAGACTGTGCCGATGGAGATTGTGGGATGCCAAGTATAACCTCTATTACACCTACGAATCCCAATAATTGCCCTGCATTAGATAATGGCAGTATTGTGATAAATGCCACAGGCAATAATTTGGAGTACAGTACTAATAATGGCACAAGCTATCAGTCAAGTAATACCTTTACAGGCTTATCCAATGGCACCTATAATATTCGAGTTAGAAATAGTGTAACAGGCTGTGAGGACACAGATTCTAGAACATTAACCGACCCAAGTTGTAGTGAAATTTGTGATAATGGCATTGATGATGACGGAGATGGACAAATAGACTGTGCCGATGGAGATTGTGGGATGCCAAGTATAACCTCTATTACACCTACGAATCCCAATAATTGTCCTGCATTAGATAATGGCAGTATTGTGATAAATGCCACAGGCAGTAATTTGGAGTACAGTACTAATAATGGCACAAGCTATCAGTCAAGTAATACCTTTACAGGCTTATCCAATGGCACCTATAATATTCGAGTTAGAAATAGTGTAACAGGCTGTGAGGACACAGATTCTAGAACATTAACCGACCCAAGTTGTAGTGAAATTTGTAACAATGGTGTTGACGACGATGGCGACGGGCAGATTGATTGTAACGACTCTGATTGTGCTTCAGTGACACTATCAATAGACAGTCGAACCGTTTGGTCCCAACCCGATTGGTGGGATATAGGATTCGGTAATACTGATCCTGTTACTTCGGGTTTTGGATATCTTGACGGGGTGCGCTACACCTGGAATACAACAGTTGTCAACCCTGGAGATGCCGATCCTGCAACTGCTGCTTTTGATGCAGCACATATTTATAATTTTTATGCCCATGAAAACAACAGTCCGACTGGCCGGCCCGCTAATAACGAGCGTTGTTTTGAAATGCTGTACCCAGATGACACAGGGGTCTATAAAATGACCTTCACATTCGCCGAACCTGTTGCGGAGGTATCATTGGCTTTGTTCGAGGCAGCGAGCAGCCCCCACCATCTTGACTGGAGCGCTTCCGTGAACGGGGCAGTTTTCAACTTGGCTGATTGGGACTTGACCAACCTATTGGATTATACCGCACAGCCCCAATTTTTCAGCACTCTTTCCCACAATTATACCAGTGGTCCTACCCGCTTCATAGATTGGGTAACTTACACAGGGGGAGGAAGTGTGACAACTGTTGAAGTGACATTCACTTCGCTTGGCACACCAAATGTCAACGCTCCGGGGGCTTCGGGTTATGCCATGGAATTTATGATTACTGGCAGGGCACTATCGGCCGCTCCAACAGGTAGCTGTGATACATTACCTGCTGGAATCGTGAGTTATCCTTACGAATTTCCTCTAATAGCTACTGGCGGTTCTGCTCCTTATGCTTTCTCCATTATAAATGGCAGTTTGCCGAATGGATTGAGTCTGAACAACTCAACCGGTCTCATTAGCGGTACACCAACAACAGCAGGCACAACTTCTTGTTTTACTGTACAAGTAACTAATTCTGATGGTTGTCAAGATGCCCATCAATACCATTTAACTATCGATTGTCCACTTATTGAGTTCAATCCAACTGTCTTGCCCAATGGCGAGGTTGATTCTGCTTATAACCAAATCATTAACCTTAGCGGCGGGGAGCCTGATTATACTACTACACTCACAGCAGGGATACTGCCGCCCGGATTGACTTTGACCAATGGCAGCGGTTCTTTTGTTCAAACTGCTATTATTAGTGGCACACCGTCTTCAGGAGGAACATATAACTTTACTTTAGGAACAACCGACGATAATGGTTGTCCCGGTTCACAGGTATTTAGTATTACTGTTCTCTCCGGCGAAATCTGTGATAATGGCCTTGACGATGACGGAGATGGGCTGTTAGACTGTAATGACCCTGATTGTGGAATCGGGGGAACAATTGTAGGCGACTGCATAGAAGTCAATAGTACAGGTGATGAAAGTGATATCAATCCAGGAGACGGAATTTGCTTGACGGCTAATTGCGATTGTACGCTCCGAGCAGCCATCGAAGAAGCCAATGCTTTATCAGGAAAAGATACTATCTGCTTTAACATACCTGCTTCAGATGCAAATTATGACGGGACTAGCTGGAAAATTACTCCAGCGAGCCATTATCCATTTATTTCAGAAGCGGTTTTTATTGATGGTTATACCCAACCTGGAAGTGCGCCTGCTACTGCTGCCACTACGGCTATTTTAAAAATTGAAGTAAATGGCGAGAATCTGCCTGTGGGCCTCGGCATTTTTCGTACCGTTACAGGCAGCAGTAAATTCGCAGGAATGGCTATCAATGGTTTTAATACTTCTATTGCGGCGGCGGGAATTGTATTGCAAAGCGATGGAAACGAAGTAGTTGGCAACTACATCGGAACAAATATAGCAGGAACGATTGCCCTGCCAAATGGACGAGGAGTACTTGTCCTTGGTACGCAAAATAATATAATCGGAGGAAATAATGCTGCTGCAAGAAACATTATCTCCGGCAATGACGGCAATGGCATTTCTTTTGAAATAAACGGTATTTTTCGCCCTGATAACAATCGGGTAGAAGGTAATTATATTGGGACGAATGCAGCGGGAATGGCTGCTCTTTCCAACGGCTCCAACGGTATTGAAGCTAGCAGGAGCATCAACGGAACCATAGTCAATAATGTCATTTCGGGAAATACGGATAAAGGCATTACAATAGGAGGGACAAGCACGGAAACAGCAAAAAATTATATCATCCAGGGAAATAAAATTGGAACAGATATTACTGGAAATAATGCCATCGGCAATGGAGGAAGTGGTATCTCGCTTTATAATACATCCGATTCTAAAATTGGGGGGGTGAATATTGGAGAAGAAAACTTGATTTTAAATAATGGATGGAATGGATTGGAGATATTGAGTGATTCTAGTCATAATAACACGATCCTTCGAAACAGTATTTCCAATAATGCCAGTTTAGGAATTGATTTAGCAAACGGATCCAGCTCAGATGGCGTAACATTGAATGATCTTAATGATATAGATGAAGGGGCTAATAAATTGCTCAATTTCCCGCTTTGTGTGGCGATGGCTTTGGTGAATGCGGACCTTCACTATGATTTAAGCCTTGATTTGTTGGCCGGAGATTATCGAATTGAATTTTTCGCTAATACTTCAATGGACGCTAGTGGATATGGAGAAGGTCGCACTTATTTAGGGTATATTAATATCAATCATTTGGGTAGTGGTAGTGAAAAATATGTCGGAATTATTAACCCCATTACAAGTGTCACTGAAGGAGCATTTATTAGCTTAACTACGACCCGCTGTATAGATAATAATTGCACGACCTTTGAAGCAACTTCAGAGTTTAGTGGACCAATGATAGTCGAAAGGTGCTTAGATTTAACGGATCCTGGAACAATCACTGGTGATGAGTCCAGTTGTGGAGCCTCTTTTGACCCAGCTATTATCACTTCGACGAATGATGGTTCTGGCGGTTCTGGTGGCCCGATTTATTACCAATGGCAAGAATTGACGCAAGGAAACTCTGTATGGAAAGATATAAATGGGGCAACTGCTAAAGACTATGACCCATCAATCATTGTCGCTACTACTCAATACAAAAGGCTAGCCATTCGGGGCAAATGCTCCTCTACTTGGCTGGAATCCAATATCATTACCAAAACACTAAACCCCGGGGTTACTGCAACTATTTCGGACTACCCTTCTGGTGCTAATGGTTACCTTTGTGGTGCGGCTTCCTATGAATTTGCAGCTACGGATATAGGGGGCAATGCGACCTATACTTGGAATTTTGGTGCAAACGCAATTCCCAATACGGCGACTGGAGTTGGTCCCCACATAGTAGGATTTTCAACCCCTACTGACTCACTAGCCGTGGTCAATGAAATTATTTTAAATGTAGAAGAAAACGGCTGCACGGATGCCGATACGGTCGCCTTCAGTATTCATCCAATATTAATTGCGACAAACCTTAACTCCACTAACCCAACTACTTGTGGTGCCAGCGATGGCTCTATTGCTATAACAGCTCAAGGAGAAAAAGGGCTTTGTGTAAAAATAAGCCTGGACGGCGGAATGACTTATCAGCCGGATGGACAATTAACTTTTACAAATTTACCCACAGGGACTTATCAGATTGTGGTTAATTACTGCAATAATGATTGTCCAAACGAATATGGTTTTGTAACACTCTCTGAGCCGACGAATATTATAGCAAATCCCGATACTATTTTCGATGCCTGTCCAGGTTATCCATTGTCCAATAATGTTACTTATAACGATGTAAACATCGAAAATTCAATATTTACCATAGCCACGAACCCCACAAAAGGAATAGTAACCATAGATGCGGCGGGTGTGTTCGAATATACGCCTACTGTTTTTGAATGTGGCGACGACCAATTCGTGTATAGGGTTTGTAATCAAACAACAGGCTGTTGCGCAACTGCTGCTGTTTACCTTCAGTTTTCGGATGAGAAAGCACCGGATTTACAAAATGTACCCGCAGACTTGACCATCAATTGTGATGAAGAAATTCCCTTACCGCCTTTAGTATCTGCCTTTGATAACTGTCCTGCTATTTCTATCAATAAAGAAGAAGAAAGCACACAGGGGGAAGACGGTTGTTCTTTATACGATTATACCCTCACTCGAACCTGGACGGCTACCGATGCTTGTGGAAATACTGCTTCTGATCAGCAAGCAGTTGACATTCAAGATATTACAGCTCCTGACATTTTTAGAATATATACGTTGCCAAATGGTAAAAAAATGGTCGCAGGGGTGATGGAAAATGTAACCCACCGTTGGAAAACTTTACAATTCCCCGTTGATTTCCCAACAGTTCCCGTAGTGTTTACACAAGTGCTTAATGAAAGCGAACAAGCACCAGTAGCAGTTAGAATAAGAAATACTTCTATCGCTCAATTTGAAATGAAGCTACAGGAAGAAGAAGCCAATGATAATATCCATAAAGGCGAGAGCGTTGCCTGGATTGCCATTGAGGAAGGTACGAATACAACCGGCTTTAATTTGGAAGTTGGAAAAATAAACGCTACAAATGTTTTTTCCAACATTAGTTTTTCCTCTACATTTGATGGTAAACCTGCTTTCTTCTCCGACCTTCAATCCATTTTAGAAAGCGATCCTGCCACAACGCGCAATAGTAATTTAACGGCAACTGGAGCAGCCGTAAGGGTAGAAGAGGAAACTTCTTCCGATCCGGAAACAAGCCATGCTGCCGAGCAGGTAGCTTATCTAGCGATAGATAGCCTTTCTTTTATCACAAACAATAAAGGAGAAATAATTGGAGAAGTAGGCATAGTCAATATGAATTCAGACATCGTAGTCATTACTTCTAATAACACATATTATAATCCAGTATTGATTGCGAGTCGCATTGATGATGCAGGGCCGAATCCCACTTTAGTGAGGGTCAGAGTACTAACGACTAATTCTTTTGAAATATCTCTGGGCACCTGGGATTATGACAATACTATCCAGAGTAGTGGAAAAATTGCCTTGATGATTGTCGAAGGAAGTCTATCCCTCAATTTGCAAAAAATTTGTGCCTACGGAACGGATAGCCTCGAATTGGGGATCGATATCGTAGCCATTGATAATTGCGATAATAATGTTTCGATTGTTTATAATGAAACAGAGAGCTTTAGCGGCACTGCTAAAATCATAGAGAGAACCTACTCAGCGGTGGATGAATGTGGCAATGCCACCGTTCTGGTACAAAACGTTCCTTGTTCGGGAGTTGCTTTGCGGACCAAAGCCTTTTTGCAGGGTGCAGCCATAGGTGGGGAAAGTGGTTTGATGAGGGATGATTTGCGCAAAAAGAATTATCTTCCCGAAACAGAACCTTATACAGAGTTGGAAGAATTTAGGCATTACGGAACCGGAGGCGGAGAGCAAATGGATACAGACTTACTTTTGGAAACAGGAGAAAATGCAATTGTTGACTGGATGATGGTCGAATTGAGAAATGCCACTAATCCAAGCGAGGTGGTCGCGACTCAATCTGTGCTGATTCAAAGAGATGGGGACGTGGTTTCTGCCATAGGGGATTCTATTATCAACTTTGAGAATATACCAGTTACAGATTATTACGTATCTATTAAGCACCGCAACCACCTGGCCATGTATTCACTTTACCCATTGCATTTTGGACCAACCATTATACCTTTTATTGATTTTACCAATCCTTTTACACCAGTAATGGGCGATGTGCCGGGGGTAACTTTTGCTGGAAAACGAGCTATGTGGTCGGGGGATATTAATGGAGATGCTAAGATTATTTTTCAGGGGCCCAAAAACGATATTTTCTATATGTTTATGTATATTTTACTGGACGAAAATAACGGAGACTTCCTGACAAACTTTATCAGTAGCGGCTATACTCAAAGAGACTTTAATATGGATGGAGCGATTATTTATCAAGGCCCGAACAATGACCGTTCGCCGCTTTTATATAATACAGTCTTAAAACATCCGAATAACACAAGACATATTTCCAATTTTGTGGTGCATACTGGAGTAGAGGGCAATAATCTTATTATAGATCCAACATGGACGCAATTGGATACCTGCACGGTGAACAATACCCTTCCAGTTTGTGATTTTGATAGTGATGGATTGTCCAATGAAATTGATCTGGACAAAGACAATGATGGGGTGTTAGATGTTTTTGATGCAGATGATTTTGATAAAAATAGCGATAGCGATAACGACGGCTTGACCGATAATGAAGAAACAGGGGGCGACGGTTCCTATGAAGTAGGGATTGATTCTAATCCCTTAAGTGCTTGTGACCCCAACCCACTCGCAAGTGCCTGTGTGGAAACAGACCAAGATGGCGATGGCTATTTGGGCAATTATCCACCCACCCACAATCAATATGATCCAGATGATAGCGAAGGTTGCTTACCTGATTTGACGAACAGTGCTTGCGATTGTAAAGATGCAGATGGAGACGGGCTAATTATAATTTGTCATTATCCAAATGAGAATCCTTTAGATAGAATTACCAAGATCGTTTCTGCGGAAACTTGGCTTATCCACAAAGACCATAATGATGTATGTGGACCTTGTAATTATGACGAAGATCTGGACGGAGTGGCCGAACCTTATGATGCCGACCCAAATGACCCTTACTCAGATAGTGATAGTGATGGTATCGCTGATATTGTAGAAACGGGAGGAGATGCCAGCTATGATAGCGGGATTGATACCAACCCATTGAGTACAGATACAGACAATGACGGCTTAACGGACGGACAGGAAGATACGAATAAAAATGGGTCTGTTGATATAGGAGAAAGCAACCCCTTGAATTATTGCGACCCCATAAATACATCGCCCGTTTGTGATTTTGATATGGACGGAGTAGCTAATCAGGCAGATGCAGACGATGATAATGATGGGGTAGAAGATCAGGTAGATGTCAATCCATTCGACCCTCACAGTGACAGTGACAATGACGGCATTACAGACCTGGCAGAAAAAGGAAACTCCGATCCTTTAGAAGCATGCGATCCCAATATTTCTACTGCCTGCATAGGTATGGATAATGACCACGACGGCTACTTTGGAAACTATCCCGTTGCAAACACTCTCCATGATCCCGATGACAATAATTATTGTATTCCCGATGATACTGTCTGTGGCGCTGGCGGTACAAATAATACAGATACGGACGGCGATGGCATTTATAATGATATAGAAATGGGGGGTGATGGTACTTATAATATTGGTATAGACACCGATCCATATAAATCAGACACAGATGGAGATGGCTTACTGGATGGTGAAGAAGATACAAATAAAAATGGACAAATAGATAGCGGAGAAAGCGATCCAAAAGATGGATGCAGCCCCTTGGCAATTTCATCTGAATGTGATTTTGATAATGATGGTTGGGACAATCTCTTTGATTGGGATGATGATAATGATAACGTCTCCGATTTAGAAGATGCCGATAAATTCGACCCTTATAGCGATAGCGATGATGATGACATTTTGGATTTGGCAGAAAAAAATAACTCCGATCCTTTAAATCCTTGCGATCCTGATACCAATACGGCGGCTTGTATCGGAACAGATAGTGACCACGATGGTTTTTATGCAGGCATTGCTACGTCGGATCCAAAGTACGATCCCGATGACAATGCCCCATGTATTCCCGATACTACAAACGGTGCCTGCGAATGTCCAAATGAAGTGAATCCAGAAGGAGACATGACCATTTGCCACCGTCCATTTGGACCCAATTCCATTCTAAAATTTACTTGGAAAATTAAAGCTCGGGATTGGGCTATACATAAAGATCATGGAGATACTTGTGGACCTTGCGAAAATGGGACTAATTGATTGAGCAACTAGCTGGACATTACGCTTTCTGCTCAAAATAATAAAGTCAATCTAAGAGCATCGTACGTTTTAATGTACGATGCTCTTAGCCATTTGGAGGGCCAATGCTTAAATAATTAAACAGAATGATTCATTTCATGATTTTGAGCCAAATTGAAATAAAAAAGAGTGAATCTACTCAAAGCATTTATCGTAAAACATTTTTTAAATTATATTGAACAATAAACACCTGTTTTTCCGTTTCTATAATAGAAATACTTTTATGCAAATTCTTACTTTTAACCCTCTCCTCCAATAATTAAAAAACAACTTTTGGTTGGTCAAAAATTTAATAAAATGAAATTGAACAGAATTTTGAAAATCAGTTTGGTAGCTATGGTGATCTTTTTTAGCCTGGCAGCGGTGACTAAAGACCATGATAGACTATTTGAAATTTCTAAAAATATAGAAATTTTTACCAACCTCTATCAGGAAATCAATACCCATTATGTAGATGACCTGAATCCCTCTAAAATGATGCGGATTGGTATAGATGCCATGCTGGAATCGCTTGATCCCTACACCAATTATATTTCCGAATCGGAAATCGAAGGCTATCGCTATATTACAGAAGGGAAGTACAAAGGCATTGGAGCTGATTTTATTAAAATTGGAGACGAGGTGACAATCGCTGCCCCCAACGAAAACAGCCCTGCCAGCAAAGCGGGGTTAAAGGCAGGCGATGTGCTGATTGCCGTTGATGGCAAGGAAGTGAAAGGCAGAAGTTCGGAAGATGTTCGCCGATTTTTGCGCGGCTTTCCAGGCACACAAGTCAATTTAACCATAAAGCGCCCTGGAGAAAATAAGGAGCGACAAGTCACTTTGACCAGGGACGAAGTAAATGTGGAAAATGTGCCTTATGCAGGTATGTTAAATGAAAATGTGGGTTATTTGGCCTTGACGACCTTTACCAGAAATGCGGGTAGAAATGTGGCAAATGCAGTAAAGAAACTCAAAGGAGAAAACCCCGATTTGAAAGGAATCGTCTTCGATTTAAGAGGAAATGGCGGAGGATTGCTGGCGGAAGCGGTCAATGTATCCAATGTTTTTGTGGACAAAGGCGAATTGGTTGTGACTACTAAAGGAAAAGTAATTGACTGGGACAGGAGTTACAAAACGCTCAACAAACCAGTTGATACGGATGTCCCGCTAGTAGTTTTGATTGACAAAAGTTCGGCTTCTGCTTCGGAGATCGTTTCCGGTGTTATTCAAGACCTAGATAGAGGCATTTTGGTTGGACAACGATCTTATGGAAAAGGATTAGTCCAAAACACACAGGATGTGGGCTATAACTCCAAAGTCAAAATGACCATTGCCAAATACTACATCCCTAGTGGACGGTGTATCCAGGGCGTGGAATACGAGGACGGAACGCCAGTCGATATTGCCGATTCTTTAAGAACGCCTTTTAAAACCCGAAATGGTCGAACTGTTTTGGATGGTGGAGGGATAAAACCCGATTTATTTCTCGACAAAAGTGAAAGTGCAAAAATTATTAATAGCTTAAATAGCAAACACTTGATTTTTGATTACGTTACGCAGTATTGCTTAAAAAATGAAAGCATTTCGGCCGCAGAAGATTTCCATTTTGATCAGTTTGAGGCATTTGTAGCGTACTTGGAGAAAAGGGGATTTGAATACAATACAGAAAGTGAAATTTTATTAAAAAAACTCAAAAAGAAAGCCAAAGCAGAAAATTATAGCACACTACTAAAATCAGATTTTAAGGCAATTGAAAATAAAATCATGCAGGCCAAAAAAGACGATCTTTACAAATTTAAAAAGGAAATCATCAATCAAATTGAAAAAGAAATCGTCAGCAGATATTATTTTCAAAAAGGAAAAATTCAGATAGGCTTAAGGAATGATTCTGAAATAAAAGAAGCTATTGCCTTGATCAATGACCCGACTAAATATGCCAAACTTTTGAAGGATTAACTGGCATTATTTATATGACTCTTCGTGCTATATGTTAATGCTGGCTGAGTTATTTTTAATTTCCTTAACCAATACTCTGCTAATAACAGTATCGTATATAATTTTTAGCTCCTTAATTTTATTTTTATTATTAAACTCCATAATATCCACAACTTCAAACTCTACGGTTTTTTCAGATTTTAAAGTCCATTTGTATTTGAAGTAAAGGGCAAGTCTATTAGAATTATCCTCTTCGAATATTCCGATTAAATTTAACGCTGAATTTGTGGTGTCTCCACTGAGTTCTGCATAGAATTTGTCGGCTTGTTTCGCACCGTACACTGGAGAATGTACGATTGCTTTATCTTCAAACAAGTCAATTATTTTTTGTGTATTTCCATGGGCGAGAAACTTTATATATTTTTGAGCAACTTCCTTTTTTGTCATTATATGCTAATTTTTACCTTTTTTATTTGCCCCAATTTATTCCCCGTATATCCTTTTTATTCTATCTTCTTTCTGTCAAGCGTAATTACTATCCAAATACCTCCCTCAGTCCCCTTGCCAATTTTTCAACCTGCTCGATCGTCCCCGTACTTACCCTACACCAGTCCGTCAAAGGCGGAAAAGGACGGCCCACCTGCACCCCTGTATTTTTCAGGTCAATTTGCACCGCTTGAATAGGGCGACCCGTTTTAAAAAACACAAAATTGGTATGAGAAGGAGCATATTCGAGGTTTAAATCATCGAGCGTTTCGTAAATAATATTTTTGGCTTCTTCATTTTTTTTCAAACTAAACTGATAAAACGCTTTGTCTTTTAATGCCGCTTTTGCAGCGTGAATAGCCAGCATATTTGGCCCGGCCATTCTCTTGGGAATCAGTCGGGAAATAATATCTGGTCGAGCAACTAGATAACCAATCCTAATGCCTGCCAAACCATATACCTTAGAAAAAGTACGGGAAACAATCACATTCTTACCTTCTTTAACCAACTCAATCATGGAAGGATAATTCGGCACTGTAATATAATCAAAATAAGCCTCATCGGAAAAGACCAAAGTCTTATCAGAAACCGTCCTACAAAAATCCTTGAATTTATTGGCCTCCAAAAGCGTCCCGCTAGGATTAGAAGGATTGCAAAGAAAAACTAAGCTGGTATTTTGTGAAATGCGCCTTTCCATTTCTTCTAGGTCGTGTTCCATTTTATCGTTCAAAGGCACTCGATTGATGTACGCACCAAAATGCTCTGCATAAGTCAGCAGGGATTTATAGACCGGATCCGCTGCAATAATCTCCCCTCGTTGGATGCCATAAATCAAACCGGTCATTTTTAAGCCTTCCCAGGAACCAGCCGTCACAACGACATTTTCTGGTTCTACGCCATCCTTTTTAGCGATCATTTTGACGATGCTCATATAGTCCATATGGGGATAACGGCAAGCTTTGTCAAAAGCTCGTATCATCGCTTCGCGCACTTGTTCGGAGGGGCCGTAGGGATTTTCATTTGAGCTTAATCGAACAATTTCTTCTAATTCTGACGGATCATCAGACAAAGAATTCGTAGTATTAGCCAAAGATTGGAAGCCACCTAGCAAGGATAATGCACTCGCAGCTCCGGTGGTTTTAAGCCATTGTCGCCTGTTTAAAGCAGTCATTTTGAAAGGATTTAATAATTAATTTTGAGATAATATCGGCATTTTCTTTATTATTTTCAAAAGATTGCTTTTAAAGAAAAAAGTCGGAGCAAAAGCTCCGACTCAAAATAAACACCTAAAACCCTATTAACTAACTTTTATATCTTATTATAATTAGAAAACAATTTTGCCCTTTAATAAGTTTCCAAGGCAGAATCTAATACTTTTGTTAAAATTTAAAAGACTATGGCATTTTCACAAGACTATCTCGATTTTGTACTCGATCAATTCGAAGAATTTGGAGAAGTGAGCTACAAAAAAATGTTTGGAGGGGTAGGTTTTTATAGGGAAGGATTGATGTTTGGCGGCATCATGGGCGGAACCTTACACCTCAAAGTGGATCCCGAATTTGAAGAAAGAAGGGTCGGTTTTTTTCATGACAAAAAGAAAAAAGCAATGCCCTCTTATATAGAAGTCCCCGCAGATATAGTGGAAAACAGGACGGAATTGGCAAAATGGGCAGCAAAAGCACTAGCAGCAGCTAAACGAACAAAGAAAAAATAAACAGGAGTCATACCGAATTTTGGGTCCAGATAACAAAGAGGCAACTGGAGACGACCAAGCACAAACGAAAAGTTCTGCATCAAGTCTCCTCTATTCCAATCCCCAAATCCGTCACTTGATAAATACGCATCCCTTCATTCCATAAATAGGCATCGCCTATAATCGCCAACTGCGCCCTGCGCTTTTCGATGGTTTTGATATGCACTTCGAGGTGCATTTTCGCAGGTTTCCATAAGATTTGACCGCGATATTTCCAGACTGTTTTGTGATTTTTTAGTTGAACAAATTTGGGCGATTGGAAATGTTCACCCAAATTTTGTTGTAGGGCAAATACCTGCATTGCTTGCAAAATCGCCTCTATGCCCAAAGACCCTGGCATCACGGGGTCTTGGTAAAAATGGCAAGTAAAAAACCAATCGTATTTTTTGACAAATTTGGTGGCGTGAATATACCCTTTGCCATACTGACCACTATTTTTAGCAATGATTAATGTATTTAGTAAATTTAATTGGTCGCTTGCTAATCGGTAATGGGGTTTATCAGCAGGGGCTTTAAATAATTTCATTTTGCCATACAGCGAATCCAACTTGATTTGCATATAATCCTGCGCAGTCAACCCTTCAGACACATACCAAGCAGGAAAGTCTTTACCATTATCCAAACCCACTTGAGAAGCCAAAGCCTCATCCGGAAAAAACCCAAAAGAAGATTTGCCCCTATAAAACACTTGGCCTTCCACCGAACATTCAAAAATATAATTTTGCAAAATCGTGCCACCCAAAGCAACAGACGATACTAAAATAGCTTTATTGGCAATGGTTTTCCCTCTAAAATCAGTTCCAGCAGGCAAATCAAACATCTCTCCTTCTCCGTCTAAGTTCCTAAAATACAGGTTTTTATTAGGAAACTTAAGGGTGCTTCCCAAATACGCACCTAATAGTCCACAAGGTTGCAGGGCAATCTCCATTAAGATCGAATAGGGCATCGTTACTGCTGAGTTTTGCTCATAATACCAGGCATTTTCTGGCACATCGTATTCTGCATAACAAGTGGATGGCTTTTTGAAATTATGGCGTTCTCCGTCAATTTTTATAATTCTAGAAATGACTTGTAGATCCGTATTCGGTTGTCGAGAAACCGTTCTGCTGTCATATATCGCAAACTCCTGTCCAAAGCATTTCGACAAATTATCCAGCGCAAAAGTGGTAATATCCACCTCATTTAACAATGCTCCTTTGGAACGGGAAGAAGTGATAATTCCTACCTCTTTTTCCAGGTATTTTGGGTTGTCTTTTTCTCTTAATTGTAAGCCTAAATTTTCAAAATGAACCGTTACTATTCCATTAGAAATAATCTCCAAATCGCCAATTACATAAGGATTGGGAATCAAGCCAATTTCCTTAATCTCCAGTTTATAAATCAACTTAGTGTCTTTACGTGGCACGACCTGTTTGCGGCATCTTACCTTTTGCGGCAAGTCAAAGACAGGTTGGTAGCGCGCATCTTTTACCAGGCGTTGCAAGCCCAAATAGAGCATAAAAAAGCGCAATAAGTTGCCGCCGCCTTCTGCTTGTAGCGACCCAGCCAAGACCTCATCATCTCTAAAATGGCAAGGAAAATACCAGTCGTCTGGGTGTAAATCTTTTTCCGCTTCAATAAACCCCAAGCCATAAGCCCCACCGGGCACTTCTACTTTGGTGATGCGGTCAATCATTAAAATTTTCTCCGGTGGCAAGCGCAAAGAAGGATTTCTACCATTTAAAAAATAGCCTTCCTCCTCAAAACATTTTTCAAAATCACCTTGAATCAAATGACGTAAATCTTCGATGTCAAAAGCTGTTTTTTCTGTTTTCAAAAGTGGGGTAAATTGTTGTTTTTTCGCATTTTTACGAGCAGCAACTTCCGTATCGGTATAAACTACTCCTGCTCCACTTTCCAGTTCTTCGTCGGTAAAAAAGCCAGCGCAACCGCCGTCCATTTTTAGCACTAAACGGTCTAGCACATAACAACGATAACTAAAGAAAAACAGCAAATTGTCCCCATTTCTCACAAAAGAATTAATGGAAATATCATAGCGTAAAGTCTGCCCCTCGAAGGGCAAATCATCTACAAAAGTCAAGGTACAATCCAGCAAGCGATACACTAAATTGCCTTTATTTTGAAAATCAATACCCAAATAGGCGATCAACAATAAATCACATTGCCCCGATTCTACCGACACGGCCCAGGGGATTTGTCGGTCAGTCGTAAACCATGCACCATGCGGAATATCATACTCCGTTTGCATCGTAGATGGCTTGAATTCGCCCATTTCCGCTTTTAAACCCGTCACTCGACTTACCAATAAATAGGGGTGTTTGGGCAACATTACTCGCCTCTTGTAAGTGTCAATAATGGCATATTCTGCCCCAAATACTTTGGCAATTTTTCCATTGGCAAATTCCTCCAAATCTTCTTGAGTAAAGATGATTTCTTTGCCCTTGAGGTGTTCACCTGTGGAGAAGTTGTGGGTCGGTAGTCCATTTTCGGCCAGTTGCCGGTTGTCGGTTACGGACGGGGAATCTTTTATCGTAGTATTTGAATTTGGATGTTTACTCATCAATCTAGAATTATTTTTTATAGAACTTAGTTTAGGAGCTGCATCACCCAAACTGGCAACCGGCAACCGATAATTGGCAAACACCTTTTTCATTTCTACACTCAATAAGCTATCAAAAATCCGCTTTCCTCCCACTTTTATTTTTTTCAAAAACTGCCTTTGTTGAGGAACATTGGTGGCATTTTCATACAAATAAGAGGCATCCAAATTGACTCCATGACTTAGCAATTGCGCCAATAATTCTGTAATTGCTTGCGCATCCGATTTGCCTTTATAGTCTATGCTTGCTGCCAAATGCTCTTTATCTTTTAAAATCTCCTGTATCCATCCGGTACAAGTGGCATTGGCACCAACTTCTATAAAAATCCTGCCTCCTTCCTCATAGATAGCATTTACAGTCTTCGGAAAATTGACGGATTTTACACATACTTGCGTAGAATTTTCAGCAATTTTTTGGCTATTTAATGGAATTTTCTTTTGAGTAATACCAGAATAAAATTCAATATTAGGTTTTTCCTGCAAAGGAAAATGATGCATCTTTAATAAGCCTTCCCGTTCTTTTTTACAAAAATCGTGATGTATGATATTTTGAAAAGGAATTTCAATACTCGGACAATTTAGCTGTTGAACAATCGCTTGACAAGCCTTTTTATCGCCAGAAATAATGACTTCTTTTGGCGTATTAATAAAGGTTAAATGCACTTTTTCTTCTTGTGCCACCAATTTTTCAACTGCTTCTCTTTTTGCTAAAATGACAAGGCTTACCCAACGTTTTTTTGCCTCTTTGGGCGTGATTTTCCAATGTTCTGCCAGCAATTCTAAATTTCCAGCAAAGCGATTTTTAAAAATGGGTGAACTTCTAAATTCTTTAGTTTCATCGGCACTCCAAACCCCCATTGAATACCACATACTACTGCATTCGCCCATGCTGTATCCGAAAGCCACTTGCGGTTCAAGTTTAAAAATTTTTCTTAAAATATGGGTATAAGCCGCCGAAAAGAATACGCCCGATGACATCATAGCAATGGTATCCTGATAAATATTCAGCGCATTTTCACCTTCTGTTTTTGAGTATAAATATTTGGAATTAATATACGTGTCCAAATCGGGTTTTAAATCGCCAAAATGGACATATAATTTTGGGAATAATTGAAAAAGGTCTTGCCCCAAACCTTGATAAGCCGTTGCTGACCCTGGATAAACAAAGGCAATTCTGCCTTTTTGACCTAGTGGATTGGGGGTGAAATAGCTCCCATTGGGTGTTTTTAGTGCTTTATTATTTCTAAAAGCGACGGGCAGGGCTTTCTTGAAAAAGTTGATTTCGCCAGTTAATGTCTTTTTAGTTAGAGCGATTAGAGCGATACGATATTGTCCCGCTCTTTGATTTGCTTTGATATAAAACTGATGGGCTAATCCAGCTAAATCTGCCTGACTTTCCAGGGCAATTTCCAAAGTAGCTAATTGTTGGTTTAATGCTTTTTCATTATCGCCCTTTAGCAAAAATAATTTTTTGGAGAAGGGTGCTTTTTCAGGCAAAGAGTTTTCTGACTCCGATAATTGAATATGAATATTTTGTCCATTACTGACAATTGCCTTGCGAATTCTACTTTCTCTTGTTAACCACGGAACTGCACTATCCGAAGTATATGGCAAAAATCGTTGGTGCAAGGATAAAGCTATTTTAATCAAACTGGCAATACCGGAGGCGGCACAAGTATTACCAATATTTGCAGTTACGCTACCAATTACAACTGTTTTATTACTACTATCAGGAATAGGCATTCTGGGCTTAGTCTGTTCCAAAAGACCAATACCAGCAGGAATATCCTTTTTAAATCCATCAATTACTGCATAAATTTTATCTTCTTTTGCGTTTTCCTTTCGTTTTAATACAACTGCCCCTGCCCCTTCTCCAAGCAACTCTCTCCCCGCTGTTTGCTGGCGCAAAAGGGTATTTTCCAAACCTCCTGCAAAGTCAACACCACCAATAACTACGGCTTCTACTTCTCCCAAAATCAGCATATTTTGAGCGATTTCTAATGCTTTAAGCACGGAATCATCTCCACAGGAAACCGTAAAAGCGGGTCCATTAAAATCCCACAAAGCCGCAATACGGCTCGCCATAATATTACCCACGAAACTGGTGTGTTGGCTAGGTGTTTGGGAACCTTCTCGGTGATAAACAGCCTTTTTGCAATGTGCTTCCAAATAATTTAACTTTTCTTCTGACAATTCAATTCCACTATTTTTTAAAGCCATTTCTAACTGCCAGGTCATATCCCAGCGCGCCAGATAATGGTGAATTGCCAATTCGGATTCCATTGCGATCAAGACTGCTACATTTTGACTTTCTGATAAACCAGCATCTTTTATTGCATTGTCTGCTACTTTTAGGATGAGTGCCTGTTGTGGTTCCAGGGTTTCGGCTTCTCGTGGTTGAATTTTATAGCGCAGCAAGTCAATTTCAAAGTCTTCGATATATGCCCCCTGTGGTGCTTTGCCCTCTATAAAACCATATTCTTTCAACAGTTTTTCATTGGCATCAAAACCTTTCCAACGCCCTTTAGGGAGTACTCGAAAATACGATTTACCCCTATAAATGGTCTGATAAAAATCCGCCAAATTGGTACAGTCGCCAAAGTGAGCGTCCATACCAATAATGGCTAATTGTTCATTGCTGGTTACCAATTGTTGATTGTCGGTTGCCTTAATGCTAGGACTGGTAACCGGCGGTTGGTAACTGGTAACGAGCATATGTGCATTCGTTCCCCCAAAACCAAAGGAATTAATACCCGCCTGCCGATTTTTGCCTTTCCACTTGGTAGGTTTTAAAATCATTTGCTCTCTGCCTATCCAGTTGTTTTCAGCATGGATGGCATTTTTTAAGTTGATATTGGGGGGAATAATCTTTTTTTCCAGTGCCAATAGCACCTTAAGCAAGCCCGTCATGCCTGCTGCGGTCAGTAAATGCCCCATATTGGATTTGACGGAGCCTAAAAGTGGCTTTGCATTGTGTTGTTTAAAAAAATCAGCAATTGAATTGAGCTCGGTTATGTCTCCAAGAGGCGTACCCGTAGCATGACATTCTAAATAAGAAGTATTTTGTGGCAAAATATCTGTTGAGTTATAGGCACGCTCAAAGGCCAATTTTTGTCCTTTGGGATTGGGGCTTAATAAAAACTTGCCACGCCCGTCATTAGATAAGCCAATGCCGCCAATCAAGCCTAGAATTTTATCCCCGTCTCGTTGAGCCTCTTCCAAACGCTTTAACACGACCATGCCTGCCCCTTCAGAAGACACCAAGCCTGCCGAGTTTTTGTCCAATGGCACGAATTGCTCCCCATGCGGCGCGTAGGCATGAAAAATGGAAAAACCCATATGAATAAACAGTTGGTCAGAAGCGCAAACTGCCCCTGCCAACATCATGCCTGCCTTCCCCAAAATCAACTCATCACAAGCCAATTTAATCGCATATAACGAAGTCGCACAAGCGGCATCCAAAGCATAATGCGTGCCGCCCAACTGCAAAGCTTCTGCTACCATCTGCGAAGGTGTATAATCAATAATGCCCCCTTCGAGCTTTGGGGGAATATGGTTGGGGATTGCAAAATTTTTGTCTTTAAATAATTCCTGAAGTGCTTGCTGTATTGTTTCAGTATAAACAGAAGCTAACTTCTTATGAGACGTGCCTGTCGGAAAGGATAAATTCCCTAAAATGACTCCACATTTTTTTAATACTTCTTTTTTATTAAAATAACCGGCGTGTTCTAATGCCTCTTTAGCAACATAAATGGACCACTGGTATAATTTGTCTTGTGCGCTCAAAAAATCAGCAGACAAAGCATAGCCTTTTGGGTCAAATTTAAAGTCTCGAATATAACCACCTCTTAGAGAATAGGTCTTATCTATTACGCCTTTGCCTCGCTGGTAAAATCGCCTCGGAGCCGTACCAAAGTCTTCCTCCGTTGCCATGCGGAGGAGGTCTTTTTCTTGCATCAGGTTTTCCCAGAATTGTTCGTTGGTGGACGAACCAGGGAAGAGTCCGGACATGCCGATGATGGCTATTTTATTTGTCATATATTTTTGAGTTACTTGGGGCTTACTTATGAATAGCAAAGGTACGAAGTTATGGGCTATTCTCTGTTTAACTGCTACAAACAACCATTCCTAGAAAAAACACTAAAGCTTTCTTTTTCTACACACTGCAATTAGAGTAAAACAAAAGCCCCGAAGCAATTAATTGCCTCAGGGCCATGTTGTGGATTGAATTAGGCTACATTTAATATCTGATTTTATAGACGATAAGCAGTTTATCATCTATAAAGTTGAGAGTAGATCCAATTTCAACCAAAATGGAGGGGTTTTTAATGCGAAGCCAGTTGTAAGAGAGCATTGCCAGGGGAGTATACATTAGCAAAAAGCTCAAAGACTTGTTGGGGGGAGATAGTATTTTGATCTTTTCGGAAAACTATTTATTGGCAACCTCTTTATACATTTTCAATCGCAATTTTGCCCTTTCCACCTCTGCTTCTTGGGCAACCAATCGCTGCTTCGTCAAATTGTAAGTAGCATCTACTGTTTCAATCTTATTTTTGGCTTCTGCGATTTTATCTACATACTTCATTATTTCGTTTGTAATTTCATTGCGTTCCTCTCTTAATTCTTTCAGCTTCTCGGACAAGTTGTTCAGTTCTGCCTCTTGTTTGGCCAGTTCCTCTTCAATCGCCGTTTCAGAAACCCGAAGCGCCATATCGTTTAACAATTTTTCCGCATAAGGGAAGCGGGTAGCATGCATTTCAGAAGATAGAAAGGCTCCCCCCAGATCAAACCATACCACCAATTCAGCATCTGCCCCTCTTTCTTCCACCAAGGCATAAACATCAACTGTGTTGCGACTCATCGCAGCAACATCGGCATTATCTGTGAAAATTTCTCCCGTTTTAGAAATTTTCTTGGTTTTGCCACCAAACTCTTTTACAATTCGCATCCATTCTTTTTCAACAGCTGATTTAGAAGATTTTTTTAAACTAACAACTAGTGCATTATTTTGCCCTTGACTCATAAACCGCTTCGCTTCTTTCACTTGAGCGTGAATTGTTAAAAATCCCAAAATAAGGGCAATTAATAAAGTAACCTTTTTCATAACACAACATTTTTTTATTTAATAAATGAAGTCCAATCAATCCTAATTGAAACTATAGATTATATTCGCAATAGAAATTTAATAGCCTTTTACTTCATCTGAATCAGACGATTAGCCATTAAAAAATGTAAACGGGAACTCACTGATAAGAAGGTCTTCAGACAGGATGGAGGGGGTGTCAAGTTGCTACACGCACAAAGATATATTCCATTTTAGACAAAAGAAACTCCGGTCAAGGTGTTAAATAAAAATAGTGTGACAGCGTTGTATTTTATCAATAGTTAAAGATGTAAAGAAGGATTAGCTAATCCATTCTTTTTCTTACCTTATATTTTATTCTTTTTATGTTGCTTATAGGCTAAAGAAGTTAGAATATTTTTTTTATTTATGTGAAAATCGAAAAAATTAGCTGTTTTTTGTAAAAGCTGTGACTGATTTTTTAGGTTTAAAATTTGTGCAATGAAATTATCCATCAAAGAAATTGGGCTATTATTGGAAGGGGTGATCGAAGGAAATGAGGAAATAGTCATTACGCGTCCAGAAAAAATCGAGGATGCTACAAAGGGATCCATTACTTTTTTAGCGAATAAAAAATATGAGGATTTTATTTACAAGACGAAAGCTTCCGCCGTTTTAGTTGATAAATCTTTTTCTCCTAAAAAAAAAATTGAACCCGCTTTAATTCGGGTTGAAAATGTTTATGCTAGCATTGGTCGATTGTTACAATTATTTGGACAAATTTCTCCTGATAAAGGCATTTCCTCTACTGCCTTTATCCATCCTTCCACTCAAATAGGCAAAGAAGTATTCATCGGAGATTTTACTTTCATCGATGCAAATGTTTTGATCGGTGATAATTGTCAATTATACCCGCAAGTATTTATCGGAAGAGACGTTCAGATTGGTCATCATGTAACGATCTATCCGGGAGCAAAAATTTATCCCAATTGTCAGATTGGCAACCATTGCATCATTCAGGCGAATGCCGTTATTGGTAGTGACGGCTTTGGGTTTGCTTTACAAGCTAATAAATCCTATCAAAAAATCCCACAGGTTGGAAATGTGATTTTAGAAGAGCAAGTGGAAGTTGGTGCGAATACCGTCATTGACCGAGCAACGATGGGTTCAACGATCATTAGAAAAGGAACAAAACTGGATA
Source organism: Saprospiraceae bacterium (assembly GCA_965222705.1). Classification (GTDB taxonomy): domain Bacteria; phylum Bacteroidota; class Bacteroidia; order Chitinophagales; family Saprospiraceae; genus JAFMDF01. Next base: position 37,057 of record CBDCUO010000043.1, read on the forward strand.
ATCTAATCCAAATAGCCCACAATGTAGAAATTGGGCCGAATACCGTCATCGCCGCACAGGCCGGCGTTGCTGGAAGCACTAAAATTGGAGCAGGCTGTCAGATCGGCGGACAAGCGGGTTTCGTAGGGCATATTGAAGTGGCAAATGGTGTAAAAGTGCAGGCGCAAAGTGGCGTAGCCGCTTCTATAAAAAAAGAAGGAAGTGCGGTATATGGCTACCCTGCGCTTTCTTATCGCACCTACTTAAAGGCTTATTCTCTTTTCAGACAACTTCCCGAGCTGGAAAAAAGAATTCGGCAATTAGAGCAGCAAGATTAGTAAATAGCAGTTATCCCCAAAAAACTTTCAAGTCGAAAATTTAATAATTTCAACCCGCTATTCTCCTAAAAATTAGTGGCGGATTATCAAATTTATATTTAATCTTTTGTGTCTTTAATTGATTTTCTTTAATTTGTAAAGGTAAAGCATCAACCTTAGCGATTTTGCAGAATGGGTTTACAAAGATACATTGACCAATTACTTGCCGACATTGAGGTTGCGACCAGTAATGTCCCTGATTACGAACATCCTTGGGAAGAACAAACCGAGGAAGAATTTGGGTTGTTGCCCTGGATGGAAGATCCGGACAATGTACCTAAAAAATCGCTGGAAGAATGGTCCGGTCTCAAAAAAGAACAATTTCCTCCAGAAAGTAAATTAACCGACGAACAGGTAAGCGTACTTTTGGAAGCCATAAAGACCATGCTGGATGCTTATAATTGTTCTGCTGTTTTCCAAATCGCCGTACCTGAAAGGATTCAATACAGAGTCATACGAGCGCGCTTTAACCAAAAAGTGCCCATACTTAAAGCCAATTATTTTTTCTTTGAGTTTTGTGACAAAAGAGACGGGCATACCGACCGCTCCCAATGTTTATTAGGCGAAGAATATTGTCATTGTGCCTTTTTTGAAACCTTTTTTGAACGCTTTGAGGAAGAAGAAGGTGTAGAAGACGATTTGGCAATCGATCCTTATGAAGAATATATGCTGAAACGACGGTATGGTGACCGTTGGTACAAATATATCCGATATGAGGAGGAGGATTTTGGTGGAGAGGATGACTTTGAATTCAACGAAGATGATTTTGACGATATGCCTTTTTAGGTATCTTGCCTTAACATCACCCGCGCTCCAAATTAATCGTTTTTATTATCCATATAATTTTGCAAAATAAGTGCCGCGCTTACTTTATCAACCAGGGACTTATTTCTTCTCTTCTTTTTTTTAGCCCCGCTTAATAAAATTATTTGTTTGGCATCAATGGAGGTAAATCGTTCGTCTTGAGTAGCAATTTCAAGATTGGGATACAATTCTTCTAATTTTCTGACAAAACCAACTACTAAAGGAGCAATTTGAGCGGGTTTTCCGTCTTTGTGTAAAGGCTCGCCTACGACAATTCCTTCCACCTCTTCTTCTGCTATATATTTTTCTAAAAAATCAAATATTTCCCTAGTTGGCACGGTCGTCAAAGCACTACAAATAATTTGTAGTGGATCAGTCGTTGCGACTCCCACCCGTTTTGTGCCATAATCAATGCCCAATATCCTCGCCATAAATAAACCTTTTATCGTCCTGTGAAAATAACGTAGTTTGCATATTTCCCAAAATATTCAACCCCAATCTTCGTTTTTTAATCCTTATAACCACTAAACGAAGCAAGCGGTTCGTTTATCTAAATAATCAATTGTATTTATATTATTTTTTCAAAACGAATTTGAAAAAATTCATTTCCCAATCTAATATTTTAAAATCAATTATAATGAAAAAAACAACCTTATTAAGCTGCATCTTTTTGGTTTTAGGCTGGACTAGCACTGCTTTTGCATTTGGTCAGTCCCTCAAGCCTTTTGACGAAATAATTTTATCTGGCAATGTTAGTGCCCTATTGGTAGAAGGGGCAGCAGAAAATATTGAAATAAAAAATGATGAAGACCGCCTAGAAGTTTATGTAGAAGGGAAGGTGTTAAAAATAAAAGCGAGGGATTTAATGAAATATCATAAAACCCCCACCATAAAAGTTATTATTACATATAAAAAAATAAGAAGTTTAAAAGCTAGAGCTGGTGCCTCCGCTTATACCAATAATCCTCTTAAAGGAGATAAGCTCGAATTAAAATTCTCTACTGGTGCATTCGGCGAAATAGAATTATATCAAAATGCGCTAGAAGTAAGCGTAACAGAGGGAGGAGCTTTAAAGTTGGAAGGCGAAGCAGCGTGGCAAGAAGCAAAAGTTAGCACGGGAGGAACTATATCCGCTTACAAATTGGATTGCAAAAATACGATCATAAAAGCCAATACCGGTGGCAGTGCCAAAGTAATGGCCTATGAAAGCATTGAAGCAAGTGCGAATACAGGAGGAAGTATTGCCTACAAAGGAAATCCTCAAAAAGTCAGGACAAAGGATGGATTCTCCGGAAGCATTAAAGAATGGTAAATAAAACAATCAAAAAAATAACAATGGCTTAAATCCCAAGTAAACCTGCCAAAATAGGGCAAAGGCACCCAAAAAATAATTTAATCGCTTTCTTACAAAATGCTTGACGGGTTTTCGATTTAACTTGAAACCCATTTTTGTAAAAATATAATGATAGAAGGTCTTATCTTCCTCTTCTCCAAGGGAATGACCTTCATTCATCAGACAGCGATCAAAGACTTGATATTGCAATTGCACAATCGCATAAGCAAAAACCATTAAATACCAGGAAAAAAGAAAAGGTCCCAGCCAGGCCAAAGACGTAACAAAGAGATGAAACCAAAATATACCGTTGATCTTAGTGGAAGCAGCTTTTGAGTTCATTTTTTATCGCTGAAAAAATAGTAGCCAGATTGTTAAAGTTTTATTTTAACAATCTGGCTATTATTAGCTTTTTCAAAAACCCCGTCAATGGGTCTTTATTTAAACCACATTCATCTTATTAAATATCTCCATTACAGCGGTGACATGGTCGGCAGATTTATGCAATAACTTGGTCTCTGATTTGTTCAGTTTCAATTCCAGCACCTGCTCTATGCCATTCTTCCCTAACTTGACTGGAACACCTAAAAACATATCTTTCAAACCATACTCTCCATTCAATTTGGCACAACAAGGGAAAATACGGTTCTCATTTTTAAGAATGGCTTCGACCATTTGCGCAGCCGCAGCTCCGGGAGCATACCAGGCAGAAGTCCCCATTAGTTTGACCAATTCTCCACCCCCTTTTTTGGTCCTATTGACAATAGCTGTCAATTTTTTTCTATCAATCAGCTCTGTAATCGGGATGCCTGCCACCGTCGTATATCTTGGCAATGGTACCATTGTATCGCCATGTCCCCCCATCAAAACAGCTTGTAAATCTTTAGGAGAAACATCCAGTTCTGTGGCTAAAAATGCTCGATATCGAGCTGTATCCAAAATACCCGCCATGCCAAAAACGCGCTTATCACTCAAACCAGACGCCTTGTGTGCAGCATAGGTCATCACATCTAAAGGATTAGAAACAACAATAATGATCGGGTTTTTAGAATATTGTATAAGAGACCTCGTCACAGAAGTAACAATCTTCGCATTGGTAGAAATCAAGTCATCTCTACTCATGCCTGGCCGACGGGGAATCCCCGCCGTAATCACAACTATATCAGAATCCGCCGTTTGAGTATAATCTTCTGTCCCCACCAAACTGGTGCTATAATAATCTATCGGGGCTTGTTGCCAGCTATCCAAAGCCTTTCCGCGAGCCAAATCACCTTTGATATCCAATAAAATTATTTCTTTTACGATGTCTTTATGTGCCAGCACATTGGCACAAGTGGCTCCTACATTACCTGCTCCTACTACGGTTACTTTACTCATGATAAATAAGGGTTAATACTTTGTAAATTAAGTTAATATGTGATTTGTTATTTTTTAGATAAATTCTTCTGGTCAGAACCAGGCCTTCATTAAAGCGGCAAAAATAAGGATATTTAGATAGGAATGAAATTCTTTTGATTAAATAAGTTTTTGATAGAAATTTAGAAAACACTTAATCTAAATTCGACAGTGCTGTTTTAGCTCGCTCAAAGTTCGGATTAAAGTTCAGCGCTTGTTGATAATCCTTTTTGGCAGCTACCGAATCGCCCATTTTTTCCTCCACCAAGCCTCGATAATAATAGGCAATAATATAGGTTGGAGAAGTTTGAATAGCCATATTAAAATGGTTTTTTGCCTGTTTTAACGAGTCCATTTCCAAATAGATAATGCCCGTATTGAACAAGGATTCTGAGTAATTGGGGTCAATAGTATTCAACCGGCGATAAATTGCAATGGCTTCGGTTAAGCGATTGGAGTAATGTAAAAACGTTGCTTTGGCATGTAGCGCGGTCACATTGTTTGGTGCGACTTTTACGGCATTATCAAAATAATATTTAGCCAAGGGGCTTCCTTTTTCAACATGCAATTGCCCCAAATTGATCCAGGCATCTACCAGATCGGGGTCATTTTCTACAGCTGTCTGAAAACTACCGATAGCTTTATCTAAATCTTTTTTTTCTTTAAAATTCATGCCCAGCATAAAAAAGCCCTCTGCATTTAGAGGGTCTATTTTTAAAATTTCATTGATGGTATGAATAGAATGGTCGTATTGTTTCAAAATTAGTTGAAACTCAGATAATTTTAGTAAAGTAGGAATTCGTTTGGGGTATAGTTTAGCTGCCTTTTGCAGCGTTTGGATCGCTTTATACGATTGATAATAGTCCAAATAAACATCTGCTAACAAGTGTAAATAATCTGCATTAGTAGAGTCAATGGACAAAGCTTTTTGGAGGTCTGCAATGGCCTCATCGTAACCTTCATTTTCGTAAAAAAGATGGGCTCGTTTGGCATATAACTCGGGCTCGTTCGGTCTGTTCGAAATGGCAATGCTCAATCCGTCAATGGCTGAATTGCCAGTTGTGGCAAGCTCTATTATAGCAGCGTCTGGGGTGGACCGTTCGACTGTATTATTGCAGCCAAGCACCAGCAGAGACACCGCCAACGGGGTAAAAAGTCGGCTTATCCCTTGCAGCATATACTTTAAAGCGGGATAATTCGCCAATTTTTTGACTCCGCTCACTATATCAGTAAGATTTTTAAATGTCATAGAAAAGAAATAAAGACTTTGGTCTAAATTGAAAAAAATAACGCCAACAAAAGTATTTTTATTTCCACTCAATTTACAGATTCTTTCTAATATCTTTGTATTCTTAATTTTTCAAATAAGCCTTCGATGAACATGAAATTTTTCTCAACACTTATTTTTGTTTTCTTAATAATCAGTTGTGGAAGCAAATCCGAAAAAACATCCGAAGTAACTGATAAAATGCTCGACAAAGAAGCACTTACATCTGTCAAAACGGTCAAAAATGGGCCCCCAAAAAAAAGCATTATTTTTTTCGGCAATAGCCTTACGGCTGCTTATGGACTAGACCCCTCTCAGGGATTCGTTGGATTAATTCGCAAAAAAATTGATTCTCTGGGACTTCATTACAAAGTAGTCAATGCTGGGCTGAGTGGAGAAACTACCGCTGGAGGCAATACTCGAATTGACTGGATTTTAAGGCAAAAAGTGGATGTGTTCGTACTAGAACTAGGGGGAAATGACGGGCTGAGAGGAATCTCTCCCGACGAGTCTATAAAAAATTTGCAATCTATTATTGACAAAGTAAAAGCCGCCTATCCCGAAGCAAAGATTGTCTTGGCTGCCATGGAGGCTCCACCTAATATGGGTGACCGATTTACCAGCAAATTTCGGACCATGTACCCAGCCCTAGCAACGAAAAATAACATCACCTTGATTCCCTTTTTTTTGAACGGGGTCGGGGGCATTCCCGAATTGAACCAAGCAGATGGTATTCACCCTACAGCAGAAGGGCATAAAATTGTGGCAGAAAATATTTGGCAAGTATTGAAAGAAGTGATTTAGAAAAAACCTTCTTAGGCGAATTCTGTAATTTTAAGCCAAAAAAAATGGTAATTGATGTTACATCAATCACCATTTGGAAACTGCATTTAACAACTAAATTGTAAAAATTCTTTAGGCCAATTTGGCCATGTCTCTTATTAAAATGCTATTTCGATTGAAATAGATTAGGTTCGATTTTCGTAGTTCATTCAAAACAGAAGTCACCGTTTGACGAGAAGTGCCGGTCAAATTGGCAATATCCTGCTGGGTTAGGGAATGTTTAAACAACATTTCGTATCCTACTTGCCGGCCTCTTGCCTCTGCACACTCTTTTATAAAGTCAATAATTCTGGTACGGGCATCTTTGAAAATTAATCCCTCCAAGCGATTTTCTGCCTTTACCAATCTATTCCCCATCATCGCTAATACATTGCTGCACAGCTCAAAATTGGTTTGCATTAATTTTCTAAAATCTTCTACTTTTAAGGAAAAATACTGCACTTCTTTATTCATAGCCTGTGCAAAATCCTGGCGATGGGTTTCTCCAATAATAGATAGTTCACCAAACATTGCCAAAGGGTGCAAAATAGCCTTGATTACCTCCTTTCCTTCTGGAGAATGGGTCCCAATTTTAATGCTTCCCTTTGATAAAAAGTGAATGTGAGCAGAAGCCTCTCCAGAGAAATAAATAAAACTGTACTTAGGAATTATGTGTTTTTCCACCATACTTTCCAACTGCTCCAATTCACTTTCAGATAAAGAGCTAAAAATTGGAAAATGCCCTAAGATAAATGTGTTGTCTTTAACTTTCATACTTTGATTTTTTAATCGGATAATTTTTGGGAGTTTAGGGAGGAAGCCAAAATAAAGCGTGCGGCTTTTTTACTTCTTCCTTATCCTTTTTGGGATAATTAGCTGTGGGGTGCTCCTTAATATTTCCGCTTTGTATAAAAAAAGACACCATTCCGTGCCTTTCCCCCTATTGAAAAAAGGAAAAAGAAAGATTTTTTTTATTTAAAAAAAAAAGAAACTTAGGTATGATAAAATAAATTCCTAATTTTTTCACCAATATTTAGTTGGTCTTTATTACTTGTCGAGCATTTAATAACTTTGAATCTGTTGGTGCAGCCTGGAGACCATAATTGAGGTATTTGAGTGCTTTGGGAAAATCTTTTTTAGTTTGAGCGAAGTATTGGTAACCCGTTTTATAACAAAAATCAGCTAGTTTTTGGCCGTCCGTCCGTCCTATCAGATATTCAATGTATTGGTCAATAAAGGGAATATTATCTTTTTTGATAATAATCTTATAAAATTCCTCTAGCAGCTTATCCAAATCTCTATCATACCTGTATTCTTCTGCTACGACCCCCGATTGCATAGTCAATGCAGAGCCATAATTGGGGTGAATGGCTAAAGCCTTGTCAATGAAATACGCTACCTCTTTTATTAAGGCTTTTTTATGATTGGCATCTGTTGTCTTCTTATATTCTTCTTCAAAAATGGCGGTCCCTAAAAAGCAGTTCGCCCTGGCACTATTGGGAGAGGCGCTCGCCCCTGATTCATTGAGCGTTAGGCGATTTTTCCAGTCGGGCAATCGGTCTAGTGTTTTCCAAGTAAATCCCACTATAAATAACCCTAAGAACCCTAAGCCCATATAGTTAGTCTTGATTAAAGAGGACATTTTTTCTACAAAAACCCATGCCAGTACAATACAAAAACCAATAGAAGGAATAAACAAAAATCGCTCATTCATAAACGTTCCAACGGTAAAAGGAATATTGGAAACAATAGATAAAGTAGCCAGATAAAATAAGATTCCATAGGACCAAACCGCTTTCTTTTTCATACCAACTAAAGCAATGATCACTAAACCCACATAAGTGATTAATGGAATAATCGCTCTTGCATCCTCCCAGTGGATGATTGGAATTTGATAGGGGTAATAATCGTGCGTTAGAGAATGGGGAAAGAATAATAATTTGATATACAAACCGAGTGTATAAAAAATGGTGGCAAATTTTTCACCTGTTTCTAGTCCATAAAAAGGGTTATTCATAATATCTGTAATCGGAGTACCTCCACTGCTCAAAAAGTAACCAATTACCTGATATCGAATGCTTAAATAAATGATAGCTGCGATTAATAAGGGAACCAGGCTAATAAAAATATTTTTAAAAGAAGTTTTGGTAAAAAAGTAAAGCGAAAGCGGAATAATGGCCAAAAAGGTTAAAGCATTTTCTTTCGACAATAAGGCTAAAAAAAATACAACGCCAGCTAAAATCAGGCTGAAAGCCCTTTTTGAATCAACATATTTTAAAGCTGTAGTACAATGCAGCTAAAGCACCTATCGAGGCCATCAGCTCATCTCGCCCTTTGACATTGGCGACCACCTCGGAATGGACTGGATGCACCACAAACAATAAGGCAATGATAAAAGGAAGCGAAAAATACCATTGAGTAGCTATTTTTTTTACAAAAAACACACATAGAACCCGATAGAGCAATAGGGTTAAAAATGCATAAAGCAATACATTAATAAGATGCGATAGGGTGCTGTTCAGTCCCCAAAATTCATACTCTAAAGCAAAGGTTACAATTGAAAGTGGGCGGTATCGGGCTCCAACTACTAGGTCTCTTTGCTCTCCAAATCGCCCAACAAAACTTTCTTTAGTCAAAATATCCTTTATCCCATCAATACCTTTTTGGGTAAAGGCATTATTTGTCAAAACGATCTGATCGTCTAAAACATAATCAAAGGAAATAGAATAAATATAAAGGGCAATGGCTGCAGTAAACAAGACCAAAGCTGCTCGCCCATTTAATGTCCAAAAATCTTTTTTGAAAAGATTGAACGCAGGTACTCTTTTCTGTCTATTAATCGGCTTCTTTTTTGACATAATGGAATTTATTACGACTGAAAGAAGGGAAAAGTTTTTATCAATTTTATCTTTGCCTTACTTTCAAAAACAGTGCTTGTTTTTAATGATTTGGATAAGAAAAAATAGAATCAAAGGAGATATACAGCAATTGACCGATGAAGAACTGATCCAATCCTATAAAGATACCGGAAAAGAAATGTATGTTGCTACCCTATTTTTAAGGTATATTGACAAAATTTACCTCATTGCCCAAGATTATATGGCCGATAGAGCAGAAACCAAAGATATGGTGATGATTGTATTTGAAAAAGTTTTAAAAAACTTAAAAAAAACGGAAGTGCAATCTTTTAAAAACTGGGTGCATACAATCGTAAAAAATGAATGTCATTATCATTATAGAACCCGAAACAACCAGTCAAAAAAGTTAAAAGAATGGAGCGAAACAGAAAGAAAATCACTAAATAGTGTGGAAAGTAACCCCTTGTTGCATCTAATAGAAGAAGAAAAAAAGAAAAAAAGAAATTCAACCCTTACAAAAGCACTGAATACGCTCAATGAAAAACAGCGGATATGCATCCAACTCCTATTTTTTGAGCAGAAATCCTATAAAGAAATTGCCCAAATTACTGGCTTTTCTGACAAAGAAATCAAGAGCCATATTCAAAACGGAAAAAAAAACTTAAAAAAAATACTCTCCAAAGAAAAGGAGTAAACGCATTTATCCAATTCAAAATAAAACCATAATTGGACATATTGCCAAAGAAAAAATTTGCTATGTTCACACAATTTTAAAAACTAATGAAACACGCTTCTACCATTCATAGTCGCTGCTTGTCCTATCAAGAGCTAAAAGGCTATTCAACTAAAAGTTTAGATGAAATTGAAAAAAAGCGCGTAGAACAACATTTGTCTGATTGTTCTCTGTGCCGGCAGGCAATCGAAAGCACTGTAAGTGTAAATTTTGAAGAACTTGAAGAGGATGTGGAAGAAATAAAGCAACAGGTTTCGAGGAAGATTTACCGGATAAAACGAGCAAAGAGAAATTTGCTTATTTCCAGAATTGCTGCTTCTTTGCTCTTTTTACTTACCGTCACCGCTACCTATTTTTACTGGAATATTACGACTTATGAGCGACTATTTGCACAATATTTCCACGCTTATGACATACCGGATACAAAACTTAGAGGAGAAGAAGAAGGACAGAAAATGCCAAGAGACTTGGCTTTGGCTTTGGAAAATTATGAAAATGGAACTACAAAAAGAGCCTTCCTTATTTTGAGCAATTTTTGAAGCAACAACCAAATAATACCTTTGCCGTTTTTCTAACGGCCTTATCCAATTTACAAGAAGGTCGGACTGAGTTAGCTATTGAGTATTTAAAAGATGTACGCATTAACGATGCAAACTTATATGAAGACGCAACTTGGTATCTGGCTCTGGCTTATTTGAAAAAAGAAGACAAAGCAGGAGCAAGGTATTATTTAGAGGAATTGTTAAAATTACCCTATGGATTTTATGAAGCGAAGGCAAAGTCATTAAAATCAAAATTGTGACCTGATCACATTATTTTGAAATGCAACAAGGCTGCAGAACAATATCAAATAGTATAACTTTCTGTCGAATAATATTCCATTTCAGCAATTTTATTATTTTAATAAATTTCAACAAAAAATAATACCTTTGCGCTTCGCAAATTCCGCTGGACAGAAAGCTCAAAATGAACGTTTACAAAGACCTAAATGCCTTACCGACTTTTCAAAACGCAGTCCTCACTATTGGTTCATTCGACGGTGTGCATCGAGGGCATCAAAAGATATTGGAGCGGATCCGACAATTAGCGCAAGAAATGAATGGAGAAAGCGTCGTCATCACTTTTCATCCACATCCTCGTCAGGTAGTTTACCCCAAAGATAAGTCGTTAAAGCTAATTACCACCATTGAAGAAAAAATTGCCTTATTCAAGCGTTATGGCCTTAACAACTTGGTGATTATCCCCTTTACAGTGGCTTTTTCTCAGCAAAGTGCGGATGAATACATTGAAAAGTTCCTAATTCAGAAGTTCAACCCAAGATATATTGTCATTGGCTATGACCATCGCTTTGGGCTCAACCGGCAAGGAGATATTAATTATTTGCGATTTTACGGACAAAAGTCCAATTTTGAGGTCATCGAAATTGAGCCTCAACAAGTGGAGGAAATCACCATTAGCTCTACCAAGATTCGCAAAGCCATTGAAACGGGACAAATCAAAAAAGCCACCCAGCTATTGAATCATCATTTCATCCTGTCAGGGAAGGTGGTTCATGGGCAAGAAATAGGGAAAAGTATTGGCTTTCCCACAGCAAATATTCAACCGGAAACACCTAACAAACTATTGCCCAAAGAGGGCATTTATGCCGTATTAGTGCAATATAAAAAGCGACAATATCAAGGCATGCTTTACATTGGCACTCGACCTACTTTGCCCACTTTAGATCAAAAAACAATAGAAGTCAATATTTTTGATTTTAATAAAAAAATTTATGGTGAGGAGTTGAGTTTGGAGTTGGTGGAATTTATTCGGGAAGATGCTAAATTTGAGAACCTGGAAACGCTTAGACAACAGCTAGTAGAAGATAAAAAACGGGCATTGTCGGTCCTTCAAAAATATCCCTTGACTAGCCTCCAAAGCAATTTTTACTATCCTGAAGTAGCGGTTGTCATCTTAAACTATAATGGTCAAAAATATTTGCAAGATTTTCTTCCTTCGGTTTTAACTTCGGATTATCCCAACTTGAAGGTAGTAGTAGCCGATAATGGCTCAACGGACGATTCTCTGCGCTTCTTAAACCAACACTACAACGGCAAACTGGAAATCCTGGATTTAAAGAAAAATTATGGATTCGCGGGCGGCTATAATCAGGCTTTAAGACAAGTTCACGCTCCCTATTATATACTCTTGAATTCGGATATTGAAGTAGGCAAGAACTGGATCCGCCCAATCATTGAGTTGATGGAGCAAGAACCTCAAGTTGGTATTTGTCAACCCAAAATTCTGAACTATCACCAAAAATCTTCTTTTGAATATGCCGGCGCTGCCGGCGGGTGGCTGGATGCTTTGGGCTATCCTTTTTGTAGAGGAAGAATTCTGACTAATTGCGAATTAGACAGAGGGCAGTATGATACAAATCAAGAAATATTTTGGGCGAGTGGCGCTGCTTTTTTTATAAGAAGGAACTTATACCATCGGCTAGGCGGGCTGGATGCTCAGTATTTTGCTCACATGGAAGAAATTGACCTTTGTTGGCGAGCTAAAAGGGCTGGATTTGCAGTAATGGCTTGTCCAGAAAGTGTGGTTTACCATGTTGGCGGAGGCACTTTGGGTTATAATACATCCAGAAAAACCTACCTCAATTTTCGAAATGCGCTGGCAACCATTTTAAAAAATGAGTCCGCCAGCAAGTTATTTTGGCTATTACCTCTCCGGTTTATTTTGGACGGAGTGGCCGGCCTTGTTTTTTTATCACAAGGACGGGTCCGGCATATTTGGGAAATTCTTCGCGCACACGGCTATTTTTATCAAAATTTTAAAAATATTCTTCAAAGACGCCGGATTTTTACTAATTTAGTAGAGCAGGCAAGCATACAGCCGGAAATGAACAAAAAAGGCATTTTGAACAAAAGTATGCTCTGGCAGTATTATATTTTTAGAAGAAAAACCTTCGACAAAATAGTAAAATAGCCCTGTGTGGATGACAAAAAGAGCTTTTTTTTACCAACCTTGTACTCTTCTCTTTTTAATACTAAGTCTGCCATTTGGATTTTCTCAATCCATCGTTGACACCACGCTTTATTTTCAACCCATAGAAATTGCCGCTCCAAGATGGTCCTCTTTTCAAACGGGTACAAAAAAACTACACCTGGACACATTTCGAAGAAATACCATAGTCACCCAGAGTTTAGCAAGTACTTTGAGCTTAAATACCCCGATTTTTGTAAAAAACTACGGACCTGGCAGATTGGCAACAACGAGCATTCGGGGGGCAAATGCTTCCCAAACGACCGTTTTATGGAATGGGTTCAACTTGAATAATCCTATGTTGGGACAGACCGATTTTTCATTGATTCCGGGCTTCTTTGTGGATCAGATCGCCCTACAATATGGCAGCAATAGTGCCGCTTGGGGAAGTGGCGCGATTGGTGGAGCAATACTCTTACAAAGCAAGGCAATCTACGAGCAAGGCTGGAAAGGCGACTGGAATAGCTCTTTGGGAAGTTTCAATAATTATTTTAATGGAGCAAAACTTCATTTTAGCAATGACAAATTTTACACTGAAACCAAAGTTTTTTATCAAACCGGTAAAAATGATTTTCCAATAGACCATGGACAATCAGACAGGTTGAGTCATTCTCAAATTAAAAAATGGGGCATTTTACAAAAAAATGGCTTCAACATCAGGGATAAGCAACAACTAAACGTTCATCTTTGGTATCAAAACACCCACAGAGAATTGCCTCCTAACTTAGTGCAAACAAATAGCCTAAGCGAGCAACAGGACGAATCTTTTAGAAGTAGCCTTAACTGGAAATATGCTCAAAGCCAATTTGTCTTACAAGTAAGAAGCGCTTTATTTTACGAGCAACTGGATTTTCAGGATGCTATTGCGGGCATTGATTCTAAAAGCAATACTTGGACTTTTACCAATGAATTGGAATGGACAAAAGCATTGAGTAATAAACATTCCTTCAATACAGGAATTAATTATACGGTTATAAAGGCTAGATCAACCGGCTATGGAAACAAAAAACCCATCCAGAATCGTCCGGCTATTTTTGCTGCCTACCACTGGAATTCTTCTTCAAAAAAATGGAAAATGCAATGCTCTTTTAGACAAGAATGGGTAGGTGCCACAAGCACGCCTTTTATTCCTGCCTTTGGATTGGAAGGGAAATTATTAGAAGCCTTAACGCTTAGCGGGAGCATTTCCAGAAGCTACCGAGTGCCTACTTTTAATGACCTATTTTGGCAATCAGGCGGCAACAGCGAATTAGTTCCAGAAGCGGGTTGGAAAGAAGAAGTTAGCCTAGCTTATACTTCCAATTCCTTTTGGAAAATCACTGCTACTGTTTATAATAGAAATATTGACAACTGGATCATCTGGCTACCAAATGGAGGAATCTGGTCCTCTAAAAATCTGCAAAAAGTATGGAGCCGGGGCTTGGAAGGCCAACTGCAAGGACGGAAGCAAATTGGAATCGTAAAACTAGACCTCTCGCTCAATTATCACCTTAGTCACTCTACCCATCAAAAAAGCCGCCATTCCCTCTGACCATTCAGTCGGCAAACAATTAACCTATACCCCGAAGCACAAAATCAATGCTTCTTTAACTTTAGAGTGGAAAAACTGGACCGTCCTTTATTACCACAATTACACCGGAAAGGTCTTTACATTAGCCGACCATTCGGAAGTTTTGCCCGCATATCATTTAGACCATATTTATCTTTATAAAAATTGGCAAATCCACCAAATGGCAGGAAATGTTTTTTTAAAAATAAATAACCTTTTTGGAAAAAGCTACCAGACAGTGGCCAATTACCCTATGCCAAAAATGAACTGGGAAATTGGCTGGAAAGCAGGCTTTTAATTATCGGATAGCAGCACCTTTAAATTTTCCTCCATATCGCCTTAGAAGAAGAGTACAAAAAAGGAATAATCGTCAAGGTCAGCAATATGAGCATCAATAGGGTGAAATGCTCCTTTGCCCAGGATGTATTGCCCAGCAAATAGCCTCCAAAAACAAACAAAGTGACCCAAAAAATACCACCTGAGATATTGTAGGTAGAGTAGGCTTTAAGGTTCATTCGGGTGAGACCGGCTACGAAGGGTACGTACGTCCGTACAATTGGAAAAAATCGGCTCAAGACAATGGCTTTTCCGCCATGCTTCTTATAAAAAATGGTTGCTTGTTGGAGGTATCTATGAAAAATTGGACTTTTTATTTTGAGAAAAAAATTAGAGGCGTAGCGTCCAATGAAATAATTGGAAGTATTGCCTAGAATGGCAGCAATAATCAGTAAAACAATTAAGGTATAAACATTCAAAACACCCGTGGCAGCAATAATACCCGCCGAAAATAACAGCGCATCGCCTGGCAGAAAAGGAAAAAGAACCAGTCCCGTTTCACAAAAAATAATCAAAAAAAGAATAACATAGGTGAAGGTGCCATAGCGATTGACTATATCCAACAAGACTTCGTCTGTATGAAGTATCATTTCCAAAAATTCATTCATGTAGCAATAATACGATTCATTTGGAAGATTGGATGCTTATTTACGATCCGATTATGAGTAAATTATTTCAAGGTTGACTACACCCGTATTACAACTCATTTTTTAATCAGAATAGCTCTCTCTTAAAGTTCTCTTGGTAAAAATTATTCGAAATGCCGATATTTGCAGAAAACTTTAAAATAGCATGGCAATCCAGTTATATAATAAAATAAATAGCAAAGAGTTAAAAAAGCAATTACAAGAAAGCGGTGAAAAGCGCATCACGCTTTCTTTTTATAAGTATGCCTCCATTCCCAACCCCAAATTATTCAGAAACCATTTATACATTTTGCTGGATAAAATGGGCGTTTTAGGAAGAATATACGTTGCCCAAGAGGGCATTAACGGACAAATTTCTGTACCGGAAAAAAACTTTAATACATTTAAAGCACAACTTTATTCTATTGATTTTTTAGAAGGTGTCCGTTTGAATATTGCCATAGAAGACAACGGCAAGTCTTTTTTCAAATTAAAAATAAAGGTTCGACCTAAAATAGTGGCGGATGGACTAGATGACACCACTTTTGATCTGACCAAGAGAGGGCAGCCCTTAAAAGCAAAAGAGTTCAATCAATTAACGGATGATCCCGAAACGATAGTAGTAGATATGCGCAATCACTATGAAAGCGAAGTTGGGCATTTTGAAAATGCTATTTGTCCCGACGTTGAAACTTTTCGGGAAGCCTTGCCTTTGGTCGAAAAAATGTTGGAAGATAAAAAAGACAATAATATTATAATGTATTGCACAGGAGGGATTCGATGCGAAAAAGCGAGTGCCTATTATTTACACAAAGGTTTTAAAAAGGTGTATATGGTAGATGGCGGAATCATCGAATATGCCAGAGAGGCAGAGCGACTAGGAATAAAAAATAAATATATTGGGAAAAATTTTGTGTTTGATGAGCGTATGGGAGAGCGCATCAGTCAGGACATTATTGCCAAATGTCACCAATGCGGACAACCCAATGACGGGCACACTAATTGTGCCAACGATGCTTGTCATATCTTATTCATTCAATGCGATGAATGTGCGAAAAAATATGATCGTTGTTGCTCCAAAAAATGTAGTGATTTTATAAAGCTATCCGAAGAAGAGCGAAAAGAGCTCAAAAAGACAATGAAATTCAATGGAACAAAGTTTGGAAAAGGGCGATACAAAGCACATCGGAGCAGGAGCTAAAAACACTAAGTTTAGCTTTTAGAAACATATGCTGCAATATTTTTTTGCTTTTAATGTTAATTTAATGTAAATTCTTAGTAAATTAAATGTAAACTTGCATTATAAAGCAACCAATTATGGCAAAGAAAATTTTTAAAGAAAGGCAACGATTCAACAGCATGGAAGTAATTATCCTAATTGGATTTTTAATGTTTGGCATTTGTTATAGGCTTATTACTGGACTAATGAATTCTAGCAGTAATTTTTCGACGCAACTAGTTTGCATAGCTGTATTAGTTTTATTTGGTTTGTTGATTAAATTTCTTCTCAAAATGGAACTAAGAGTATGGGTTAGTGAAAAAAGCCTCAACTTTAAAATGTTCCCCTGGCATAGTAAAAAGCAAAAAATTCTATGGAAAAATGTGCAAAGCTGTGAAATCATCACCACTCCTATAATAGCCCAGTGGCACGGCGGTAATATCAGCTTCAATCATGAAAAAAGATATACGCTTTCCGGCAGAAATGGAGTCCTTCTCATGACAAAAGACGGTAACGAATATTTTATTGGCTCAAGAAAACTAGATAAACTAAAAAGGGCAGTTGAAAAAGCCTTAAGGGATAAAGAGCAATAGGTGGTATCTAGTACAACGAGCTTTAACCTATTGCTTTTTAGTCAAACACCAGGAAAATCCTCAATATTTACAACTTTTCCAAAACGCCTAGTCCAAATAGCGCAAAATCATATTTTACAGGGTCTTCTGAGTCAAACCGCCTAAGTTTTTCTGTCAATTCCAATACTGCCTGCCAGTCCATTTGCTTTCTGCCCAATAAGCCCAATCTTCGGGCAACTTTATCTACGTGTACATCCAGAGGTATCAGCAATTGAGAAGGCTTTATTTTATTCCATAAACCGAAATCCACTCCTTTATCATCTTTTCTTACCATCCATCTCAAAAACATATTCAAACGTTTACAGGCGGATTTTTTAATGGGAGTCGCTATATGCTTTCTGGTTCTTTTGGGTACGCTAGGAATGGAAAAAAACAATTCATAAAAATTATTTAATCCCTTTTCTATGGTGGGATCAGTAGGGTCTAAGCCTCGTATAAAGGCATCTTCCAAAGAGTCATTCCTTTGGTAATAATGTTGGAAAAAAGTTAAAAAATATAAGACATCGGTCGGCTGAAAAGTTCGGTGTCTGAAATCTAAAAAACGCTTCCTGTCCATTTCTTTATGATTGAGTACAAAATCATAAGGTGCGTACTCCATTAACTGTACTAATTCTTGCGCTTTATTGATAATAGTCTTTCTTTGCCCCCAAGCCAGTATGGAGGTCCAAAATCCCATGATTTCAATATCCTGTAATTTACTAAACTGATGCGGCAAGCTAATGGGATCGCTTTCGATAAAGGAAGGGTGGTTGTACTGCTCAACTCGACAATCCAAAAAGTTTTTTAGGTCATCAAGGTTGGCAGGAAGGATCATTATAAGGCTAAATTGTTTTGCTTAACTTTAAACAAAAATTCCATTAAGATATTAAGCAAAAAATTAATCTAAATTTTACATGTTAGAGGAGGACAAGTTAAGAAATGTATTTATTTTTGCAACCAATTATGTCTGCAACTATTACTTATACATTACTACTAGCTCTAATCTATTTAGGTAAAAAGGTTTGGAAGGTTAAAAATTAACTTGTGGAGCCTAGGGGAGTCGAACCCCTGACCTCGTGACTGCCAGTCACGCGCTCTAGCCAACTGAGCTAAGGCCCCTTTAGAAATCTGATAGTCAAAAACAGGCACGAATTTACACTTAAACCTCTTAATTGTCAAACCTCGATAAAAAAAATCGGACTTCTCTTATTATTTTTGTCAGAGAAGGATGCTTTTTGGCTGGTCGGACTTCAAAATGCTCAAGACAAATTGTATCTTTCCCTTATTAAACTTTTTAGTAATCTCTACGTACTTTCTTCTCGGCTAGCTTGCTGCTCTTTTGCACTTGATTCATTTTAAAACAGAAATAAGTACTTTCAAATAGTCATTTATGAAACCTACATTATTAGTATTGGCCGCTGGAATGGGAAGCCGTTATGGAGGGCTCAAACAATTGGACGGTGTCGGCCCGAGAGGAGAAACGATCATGGAGTTTTCTATTTATGATGCGATAAAAGCAGGATTCGGCAAAGTAGTGTTTGTCATCAGGAGAAGCTTTGAAAAAGCTTTTAAGGAAAAATTTGAAAACTTGTTTGGAGACCAAATTGAAATCGCCTATGCTTTTCAAGAAATCAATTTTGACCTAGACGGTATTGAAAATATGCCCGCCAGGACCAAACCCTGGGGAACAGCTCACGCAGTTTTGTCCGCCAGAACACACATTAATGAACCTTTTGCCGTTACAAATGCGGATGATTATTATGGAACAGAAGCTTACCAATTAGTCGCGAATTTCTTGCGTAGCGAAGTAAATCCCCATCACTATGCCATGATTGGGTATATTTTAACTAATACTATTTCTGCTAATGGAGAAGTGAACCGAGGGGTTTGCAATATGGATAAAAACCGACACTTGCTGACAATGACGGAAAGAAAAGGAATTGGGCGCAAAAAAAACGGACACATTTATTATACAGAAAACGATAAGCGTTTTCCTTTACCCAAGAATACGGTAGTGTCTATGAATTTATTTGGTTTTCATCATAATCTATTTGAAAAAATCGAAAAAGGATTTATACAATTTGTCAAAGAAAATTATAAAAATCCAACGGCTGAATATTATATACCATTGATTATCAATGAATTGATAAACAATAGAACAATAAAGTTATCCGTTATTCCTACCAAAGAAGAGTGGTACGGGGTAACTTATCAGGCAGATCGGCCTACTGTGGCAACAGCTTTGCAGCGGCTTTCCGATGCAGGTCATTATGATAGTCCACTTTGGGCAGTACAAGAAGTGGTGGGTTAGGAAAAAGTAGGTTTACAACTGCTTCTTGTATGGGTAGTGTTTCTCAAGTAGCTCCTACTTAATTTAGCTGGATTAAAGCAACTTATTACTTATAGAGGCGTTAAGATGAAGGAAAAACTACACGGATTACAACCTGATTCTCCAAAGAAATAGCACGGACAGTTGCTCAAAGCTTATCTCCTGAGTTTTCCACATAATCGATGCACCCCTTTGATTTTCAAATGATTGTTGAAACACTATTAAATATTTTAAATAAATTCCGCCAATGGCCAAAGTACTAATCGTTGACGATGAACAAAGTATTAGAAGAACGTTAAGAGAGATTTTGGAGTTCGAGAAATATGAAGTTGATGAGGCCTCTGATGGGCTAGAATGCTTGGTAAAACTAAAACGTACTCAATACGATGTGGTAATCATGGACATCAAAATGCCAAAAATGGATGGCATGGATGCCTTGGAAAGAATCCAGTTACTGACCTCTGATACACCCGTAGTGATGATTTCTGGTCACGCCGATATCAATACTGCTGTGGAAGCAGTAAAAAAAGGAGCCTTTGACTTCATTTCCAAGCCTCCCGATTTAAACCGAATGTTGATTACGCTCCGAAATGCAATGGATAAATCTACCCTCATTACAGAAACCAAGGTGCTGCGCAAAAAGGTGTCCAAAGCAAAAGTACAAGAAATAATAGGAGAGTCTGCCGCTATTGCAAAAGTCAAAGAAGATATTGAAAAGGTCGCTCCCATAGACACCAGAGTGCTGGTTACGGGACCCAATGGTTCTGGAAAAGAATTGGTTGCTCGTTGGATCCATGAAAAAAGCCATCGCTCCAATCATCCTATAATTGAAGTAAATTGTGCAGCAATTCCTTCAGAACTCATTGAGAGTGAATTATTTGGGCATGAAAAAGGCTCTTTTACCGGTGCGCATAAAAATCGAACCGGTAAATTTGAGCAGGCTAATGGGGGTTCTATTTTTTTGGATGAGATTGGAGATATGAGTCTCAAAGCGCAAGCAAAAGTACTTAGGGCCTTGCAAGAAAATAGGATTACTCGCGTAGGAGGAGATAAAGAGATTAAGGTAGATGTAAGGGTGCTTGCAGCTACTAATAAAGACCTGAGAAAGGAAATTGATGCTGGAAGGTTCCGTGAAGATTTGTACCATCGCTTGGCAGTCATTATTATTGATGTACCTCCACTAAATGATCGTCGGGAAGATATTCCATTATTAGTAGAATATTTTATTGCCAATATTTGCAATGATTATGGCATTGCCATTAAAAAAATATCTAAAGAAGCAATCATTGCTTTGCAAAATGTCAACTGGACAGGCAATATTCGCGAACTGCGAAACGTGGTGGAGCGTTTGATTATTTTAAGCGGAGAAGAAATTACAGATAAAGACGTATTTAGCTATGTGGTTCCTGCAAGTAGTACCAAAAACAGTAAATTCAAGGAGATATTCGAAAAATTTAATGATGTGGACGAATTGCAGCAATTTATTAAAAAGGAATATTCTAATTATAAATCCAATTAAAATCCATAGCTTCTAAGGAATAATTGTAAATGCCAATAACCAAAGCCTGTCAATTTTTTGACGGGCTTTTTGGTCTAACTCGTTGAGAATAAATTAAATATCGCTTATCTTGACGTTTGCATATTCATTTCTTTTGCAAAAAACCTAACTTCAATAAAAGCAAAATTTAGAAATGAGAAACCTACAGGTAAAAAATTAGGAGAGAGAACGTTTAATAAAACATCGTTATGAAAGAACATAAAGAAATATTTTCGAAGCACAGAGCAATGAAGCGCTGGACAAAAATCAAAGGAGAAAACTCCTGGACAATGTTCAAGGTTATTTCCGAAATGGTAGAAGGGTTTGAAAAATTAAATGAAATCGGCCCCTGTGTGTCCATATTCGGTTCTGCTCGTACCCAACCGGACCACCCTTACTACAAAATGGCGATAGACGTTGCCAGAAAATTAACGGAAGAAGGTTTTGGAGTCATCACTGGTGGTGGCCCCGGCATTATGGAAGCTGGGAATAAAGGGGCACACTTGTATAATGGCGTATCGGTAGGGCTAAATATTGACCTGCCATTTGAGCAAGGGCATAATGAATACATAGACCGGGACAAGATATTAAATCACCGCTATTTCTTTGTAAGAAAAGTATTATTTGTTAAATACGCACAAGGCTTTGTGGTACTCCCCGGTGGCATGGGAACTATGGATGAGCTATTTGAGGTATTAACATTGATACAGACAAAGAAAATAACGAAAGTGCCCGTTGTGTTAGTAGGGTCAAATTTTTGGAGCGGTTTGAAAGAGTGGATAAAAACTGTAATGTATGAGCAAGCTCATAACATTGATGAAAAAGACTTAGATTTAATGCCAATTGTGGATTCTGCCAGAGAAGCAGTTAAAATCATCTGTGATTTTTACAAGGGAGATGATTCCGGAGAATTAACTCCTAATTACGAATTGCAATAATGAAAATTAGATAAAACAAAGCAATGAACTTTATAGGAAAAACCGTCTTAATTACTGGCTCTGGTTCTGGCATCGGCAAGGCAACTGCACTTTTATTTGCGGATAAGGGCGCCAGCATTATGGTTGCTGACATCAATGCAAAAGGAGGAGAAGAAACGGTGCAGTTAATAAAAGCTAAAGGAGGAAAAGCCGTTTTTAAGGTCGCTGATATTTCTGACCTAAAACAGGTCAAAAGCCTTCTCCAAAAGACCATCAGCACCTTTGGTAAGTTAGATATAGCAATCAATAATGCCGGAATCGGAGGGGATTTCAAAATACTCCATGAATATCCGGTTGAAAACTATGAAAAAGTTATAGCTATTAACCAAACAGGGGTTTTTTACTGCATGCAAGAAGAGCTGAAACAAATGGTACAACAAGGTGAAGGAGGTGCAATCGTCAATATTGCCTCCATTGCAGGATTAAAGGCGCAGCCTTATACTTCTGCTTATACCGCCAGCAAGCACGCCGTCCTGGGGTTGACCAAAACGGCTGCCTGGGAATATGCTCGATATAACATTCGGATAAATGCCGTTTGCCCTGTCTTCACCCGAACCCCCATGGTGGAAGACATGCTAAATATTGACCCTACTTTTGAAAAAAAATTATTGCGAAATATCCCCTTGCGTCGTTATGGCCAACCAGAAGATATCGCCAATGCGGTTGTTTGGTTATGCGCTGAAGAAACAGGTTTTATCACGGGACACAACATGCCAGTAGATGGAGGGATGACGGCTTAACCGCTTTAACATTTTACCAGTTTTCCCAAAATTTCCAATTAATTCTCTTCTTGTTTTTTTTCTTCTTTTTCTTAAAAAGCGGTTTTTTTACAAAAATATAGCGCAGCGAAATTCCAGTTTGGCTATATAAGGTCCGTTCCCCTCCAGTCAGGTTAAAAGCCGGCTTAAAATCCCAGGAAATATTAATCCTGCCTAAATTAAATTCCGCACCGGCAATGCCCGTTATGCCAAAAGGATCTTTGACTGGCACTTCCTGATTAGATTCGGAATTCCAGCCTTTATGAAGCCCAATGCCTGTGTAAAAATTAAAATGTTTGGTAATTAAAGAGGAGTGTTTTTCAATTAAACCCGTAATAATTACTTCCTCCCTTCTCAAAGAAGATTGAAAGATGCCTTCTATGGTCACTTTTTTATCAATTCGGTGTTTAGCGGTGATACCCCAATCCGTTCCCAATCGAATTCCTCCAACTGTATTATAAACTTGAGCGTGCAAAAGCAACCCGCTAAACAAGGCAATAAATAAACAAAATAGATATTTCATGCCCCTTTAACGCCCTAAAATTTGCAATTAGTATTTTGAGAAAATTTCAAGGGCGATTCGCTCTGGAAAAACGCTTCCCACCTGCTTGATAATCAGAAACTTCTTTTAGCAACCATGAAATTCAAAACCATGCACTTTTTTAAAATGACGCCTTTAGCGGCTAAAAAAAGGGCTTTTAATCCAAAGATTGATTCATTTTAGAAGCAGACGCTATCAATGCTCCATACTCTTTAATAGACAAACCATCAACACAATAGCTAATGGGATTAATTGGTTTTCCATTTAGATGAATCTCATAGTGCAGGTGGGGTGCCGTAGAACGCCCTGTGTTGCCAATTGTTCCGATCTGCTCTCCCCTTTTGACCTTTTGGCCTCTTTTGACCTCCACCTTTTGCATATGTGCATACAGGGTCTCATAGCCGGAGCCGTGATCTATTACCACATAATTGCCATAAGAAGGTGATTTCATTACTTTGACCACTTTTCCGTTTCCGGTAGCCTGAATTGGCGTACCTCTCGCAGCCGTAAAATCAATACCCTCGTGCATTTTCATCACCTTATATATTGGGTGAAGCCTTCTTCCAAAACCAGATAACAAATGAATATTCCGCGCCAATAAATCCTTTCTTACAGGTGTAATTAATGGCATGGAGGCAAAGGTTTCACTTTTACTTTTTGCCAGAAACTCAATATCATCCAATGATTTCGATTGAATGACCATCTGACGAGACAGTTTGTCTAGTCGTTCCTGTGCATTGACAAGCACCTCTCCAGTATTTTTAAACCTAGTAAGATTGGTATATTTTTCATGACCACCAATCCCTGCTTCCCATTGGCTTGCATCAATTGGATCCATGCCAAAAACCATCCTGTGAACGCTAGCATCTCTCTCTTGAAGGTTCGATAAAACTTTGGAAAGCTTATCCATTTCAAGCTCCATATCCGCATAATGACGCGTCATCTGGCCCAACTCTCGCAAAAGTGCTTTTTCTTTAGGGGAAGGAAAGAAATGGTAGGTAATAGAAACGAGTATTAAGGCTGCTACAAAAACCCCGCACAAAAACCCAAAAATATTAAGGATTTTCACTTTAGAGGAGGTAACAATCTTTTCGTATCTCAGGGTTTGGGTATTAAAATAATATTTTTCCTTTCTCATTCAATAACGTTTGGTACTAAAATCATTCCAGATAAAACAGCCTTCTCATAGTTATTTGACTATTTTCGATCTGGCAAAATTGCTCTTAATTCTTTATGTTAAGGGGATTCATTCTATTTTCAATAGAGCAATTTAATTTTAAAATACCTAAATTTGGCGCAATTTAGAAAAGGGCAAAAATTAATGATTTTCTCCCTTGAAGGTTCAAAAGTAATAGCAAATCCTTTAAATACAAAAAAAACAGGCCATTATTTATGAGTGTCAAAAATTGAATTTTCTTTTATTTATATGAAACATCAATTATATTTTTAATTCAATTTGCTTGCCAATGCGCCGTTACTCAATTTTAATATTGTGCATTTTTTTGTTTATAAAAAACTATTAATCAGCTTAAAATAAATTACTTTTCACATTTATATGGTCCTAGCGAAATGACTTTTCCTCTTTTAGAAAAAAGGAATAATTAGGTTCAAAATAGCTTTTTTTAGGTTTTACATCCTTAAACATTTTATTTTTTATTATTCGGTAAATACTTGAAAATCACTTTATTATTAGAAATATTTAAACCCAATGACGTCAAAAGATATCCGGCAAAAATTCTTAGATTTTTTTCGATCCAAGCAGCACAAGATAGTCGCCTCTGCCCCTATTGTAAATAAGGATGATCCCAGCTTGATGTTTACTAATGCAGGGATGAATCAGTTCAAAGATTATTTTTTAGGCAACCAAACGCCCGAAGTAAAAAGAATCGCCGATACTCAAAAATGCCTGAGAGTTTCTGGAAAGCATAACGACCTAGAAGAGGTGGGACGAGATAGCTATCACCACACGATGTTCGAGATGTTGGGCAATTGGTCTTTTGGCGACTATTTCAAAAAAGAGGCGATTGAATGGGCTTGGGAGTTATTGACCGAAGAGTTGGGCTTGCCCGAAGATCGGCTATACATTTCCGTTTTCAAAGGCGATGAAAAAGAAGGTTTGGTTCCGGATACAGAAGCGGCTACTTACTGGAAAAACTGGATTGCCGAAGATCGGATTTTATACTTTGATAAAAAGGACAATTTTTGGGAAATGGGAGAAACCGGTCCTTGCGGACCCTGCTCTGAAATTCATATTGACCTGCGGCCAGATGAAGAGCGGTGGAAAGTGGATGGCAGAAATCTGGTCAACATGGATGACCCCTTAGTAGTCGAAATCTGGAACCTGGTCTTTATCCAATTCAATAGAAAAGCCGACGGAAACCTGGAAGAATTGCCAGAAAAACACGTTGATACTGGCATGGGCTTTGAGCGGTTAGTCATGGCAATACAAGGAAAAACGTCCAATTATGAAACCGATATTTTTTCTCCTTTTATCGCCTTTATAGAAAAAGTATCCGGAAAGAAATATACTAATAGTTATGCTCCTAGTGCCAAAATAGACATTGCCATGCGGGTAGTAGCCGATCACATTCGGGCGGTCAGCTTCGCCATTGCTGACGGACAGTTGCCAAGTAATACCGGGGCTGGCTATGTTATCCGCCGCATCTTGAGGAGGGGCGTGCGCTATTATTATTCTTTTTTGGAAATAAAAACCCCTTTTTTATACCAACTTGTCCCACTTCTGGCTGATACTTTCGAAAAAGTATTTCCAGAATTAAAAGCGCAGGAAAGGCAAGTCGCTAAGGTTATTCAAGGAGAGGAAAAAGCTTTTCTTAATACACTGGAAAACGGACTCCGCCGTTTTGACACTCTTAAAGTAAAAAATGGACTGATTGATGGGGATAGTGCCTTTGAATTGTACGACACCTATGGTTTTCCAATTGATCTGACCCAGCTATTAGCAGAAGAAAAAGGCTGGACAATTGACAAAATTGCTTTCAATAAAGCCTTAGAAGCTCAAAAAGCGCGCGGACGGGCGGCTGCTAAAAAAGAAGTGGGCGACTGGACCATTTTGGAAGATGGTGAAGAAGTGGAATTTCTGGGCTATGACCATTTGGCTATTGAAGAAGCTAAAGTTTTAAAATACAGAACGGTCAAAGTCAAAAAAGGGGAGCAATTTCAGGTGGTTTTAAACAAAACGCCCTTTTATGGAGAAAGTGGAGGACAAAGGGGGGATACCGGTTTGCTTCACTTTGGCGAAGAAAAAATTCCAGTGCTAGATACTATTAAAGAAAACGAATTGATCGTCCATATTGTCAAAAAATTTCCAGCGGATTTAAGTAAAGCTGTCAAAGCCGAAGTCAACGCCAGAAAAAGACAAGCGACTTCTAGCAACCACTCTACGGTACACTTAATGCACGCCGCTTTGCACGGCATTTTAGGCGAACATGCCTTGCAAAAAGGGCAAGATGTAGACGATCAGCGGTTGCGTTTTGATTTTGCTCATTTTGGAAAAATGACAGAGGAGGAAATGGCAAAAACGGAGCAACTAGTCAACCAAAAAATTCGTCAAAATATTCCTTTAGAAGAAGAGCGAGATCTATCTATTGAAGCAGCCAAAGCGGCAGGTGCAATGGCTCTATTTGGTGAAAAATACGGAGATAAGGTACGGATGATTACTTTTGATAAAGATTTTTCCAGAGAATTGTGCGGCGGAACGCACGTTCCGGCAACCGGAGAAATTGGTATGTTCAAAATCCTATCTGAAACAGGGGTAGCAGCAGGCATCCGTCGTATCGAAGCGGTAACATCAGACAAAGCAGAAGCCTTTATTAATAAGGAGCTAGCAGAATTAGCAGCTATTCGCAAGTTATTTAAAAATGCTACTAACACCTCAAAAAATGTGGAGGCTCTACAAGAAGAAAATAAAAAATTAAAAAAAGAAATCGAGCAACTACTTGCAGATCAAGCAAGTGATTTAAAAGACCAGTTGCGGGCGAACGTAGAGCAGGTCAACGGCTACAATTTTATTGCTGCCAAATTGCCGCTAAATGATACAAATGCTATCAAAACTTTAGCTTATCAGTTGGAAAGTGAGCTGGGTAATGCGGTGATTGTCTTTGGGGCAGCTATTAAAGGAAAACCTCAGTTGATGGTGACTATTAGTAAAAGCTTAGTGGAAACCCACGCTCTTCATGCTGGAAACATGGTGCGAGAATTGGCGAAAGAAATTAAAGGCGGTGGTGGCGGACAACCCTTCTTTGCAACCGCCGGCGGAAAAGATATCAGTGGATTGGAAGGAGCTATCGCCAAGGCAAAAGACTTAATATAAGGGCAAGCATTTTTCTAATTTTAAAGAGATGACTATACGAAACGGTGCTATTAAAAAAAATATAAAATGATTTTTGCCCAACATTTTGGGTAGTTTAAACTTTCAGTTTTTTTGCAATCATAAGCTTCCAAAGAGTATTTTTTGTTGATTTGTCAAGGGCGGCGGAGGCACGAAGCCGTTTATATACCCTTGACAAGTCGGCAAAAAATGACTCAATTTTGCACTTGATTGAAAAGAAACAATCGGCTCAGCGGGGTACAAGTTCGCAAACTTGTACTAGCCTCCCGTTTTTTTTTGCTTTGACAGTCTTGGACAAGCAGGGTAAATAGTGTCTTTTTTTTGCTGCTATTCTTCAGGCAGCGGGGGAACTTGATTTAGAAAAGGTGCGTCATCTAGTAATAAATTTGTCAGAGTTTTTAATTCAAAAGTACTATCATTAGCCTTAAGAATAAATCCTTTTTTCCATGTAGAATTTCTAATCAAAAGCATACCAAAATCAGCACAAAAAAATACATCAACTATTCCATCTATTTTAGCAAAACCATAAGCAAATTTATAAATTATAAAATTTTTATCATTTTGTAATTGAAAGTTTTTCATAGCAATAAGTTTTAAATCTTCTGGTTCACTAATTACTCTACCTCCAATAGAATCATTTACGTATATTTTAAATTCAAATATCTGATTACTGCTTTCATATCGTAATACACTAACTTCATTTTCTAAATATCTAGAGTACTTAATTTTTTTTGTAATGTCATTATGTATCTTATCATTCTTAATCTGTGAAAAAGAGATTACATTATTAGATATATCTTCATTTTCACAAGAAGATAACTGTAAAGCAATCAATAAAAACAGAAATTTTTTCAAACTTATCATTTCTAAGATAATATGACTACTCCAATTCAAAGCCATTGACACTTCTTTTTAGAGTCTTATTATTAAATCTATGACCAGAAAACTTTTTAAGAAAATTAAACCTTTGCCTAAACCATTTTCCTCTTTCATTTTTCATCATTAAATGCTGATTATGAGCGCCTTGAATTATTTTCCTATTGTTCAGAATATCCTGTGTTGTAATTTGTATGTGTTGTGCTTCATGCAAAAACGTAAGCCCAGTTGAAACCATTTCACGACTTTCATCTCTAAGAACTCTAATAATATCTTTCCCCGTAACCCAAAAACTAAAAAGTCGATCTGCTTTTGTGCGATTAGAGGGGTCTATATTCAGAATAAACTTTAAGCTTTCGCCTTTTTTTAAAGATGATCTTCTCCCTTCTAGTTGATACCTCGTTATTGTATTCTCAGCTACTAACTCTGTTTCTTCACCTGTCCCATTATTAACTGCAAAAATAGAAGTTGTACCCCTATTTCCTATCGTCTCTTTCTGAGAATCAAAAATAACATTTATGTTTTCATACTTTCCACCTATGCCATACATTTCTAAGAACTGTTTCCCAACTTTTGTACCTGCCCACAACTGAAAAGCTCTGTAATTTTTTTCATCCTTTCTAAGGGCGTCAGTTACTTTAATGCTATCTCCATTAACATCAATAAATTTGATTGGGTTGTTGGCAGCATAAGCATAAGGGGATTGGAAGGCAAATTTATGTGCGAAGCGGTCAGTACCCGTAAACCGCCCCACCGCCACATCATACATCCTCGCCCCATAATGATAAAGGTTCAGTCCAAAGTCAGTATCAAGTTCTTTTCCGTTGTAGAGGTATCTGTCCTCCCGACCAGCATTCTGCACATAGTCCTCCCCTTCCATCCTCATCCCAAAGGGATAGTAGGCAGTAGTTTGCAAAACCTCCGTATTCACATCAATACTCCCGTCTCCATTAGCGTCAGAGAATAATACACGCTGATTCCCCAAATGGTCCTTTAATCTTCTTTGACCGTTAAAGATAAATCTATGTTGGAACGTTTGGAGAATATTGCTGCTTTGCCTAAACCTAAAAGAATAGAACTGTTTAATGTGCTGGATGCTTATATTAGAGATTTTAAAACTTCTAAGGCGTATGCTTCTTAAATAGAAAAGCGGTAAGGAATCATGCACTCCTTACCGCTTTTTTTATAGCTCTCGCCGCCAGAGGCGGCGGACATATTAGGTATCGCTGCACAGCAGCTTACCAGCAACTCCTTTTTTAGTTGTTACCTGTTGCACCAGCGGGGTATCTACATAAAATAAATTTTAGGAAATATTATTAAAAATAAAATCGTAAAAATTAAGACCCCTGTTAGTTTATTATAATTTTCATATTGTAAGTACTTCGAATACTTTGAGAAAAAATTGAAGTAACCAAAGGAAAGTCCAATCACAATAGGAAAGATAAATTCAAAGTAAATTACATATTCATTAAACATAATAAACGCTATTATTCGCTCTATAACTATTCCAAAAATGAAACTTCTCATAAATAGAAGTCCTCTTTCTTTTTTTAGAATAAGTAAAAACCCTGAAATAATGAGTATAACAAATAAACAAAAAGGACTCAACCATTCTTTGATACCAACTGAAGAAAAATATGCCAAAAAGTAATGGCTAAATAAATAATTACCACAGTATAGAATACCAATAATCATTGATACCCACCCTAGTCTAACAAATAATTTATCCCTCATATTTTTAATTTAAAATCCAAAAATATTCCTATCCTTATGGCTTATTATTCTTATAGGTCTGGTCAAACTCTAAATTTAGTTTTTGAATACCATTTTTATCCATATATTCAATAATATTATGTACGTTTATATTGTTGATTCTAACCTTAGTATTATCTCTTCCTCCATCTGTATCTTCTCCTTCATCATTATTTTGGCCTGAAATAACTTTAGATATTTTTACGCTGTTTACGTCAACCCTTTCACCGTTAGAGGATAAAGCGGTAACCCTTGTTAAATGAGTACTACCACCATGTTTAACTCTGTGCTCACCTAATCCAAAAACATCTCTAAGATAATTTTCAAACTTCATAGCATCTGCTTCCGTTTGTTTTGGATAATTTGCCTTAGCACCTATTTCATCTTGATAAGCATGATAAAGTTCATGCCCTAGGGTTATGTATGAAGGATTAAAAACCCCATCTACCCTTGCCGTTTTTTGATAATAGGTTAAATTATTCGTAAGTTTATTATACCTTGTTCCTGCAAAAAGCGCTCCCTTAATAGTAATAGCACCACCATAAATAGTATAAGTTGTTTCAGATGAAGCCAATCTATCAATTAGGGCTCTTCCTTTTTTAGTAGAGTACACTTTTGCCAAATCATTTAAAACTTGTTGGTAATACTTATCATTGGCAATAACAATTCTATTTCCGTCAGGGTCGATAGCAATTGTGGGCATATTTGCTACATATGAATAAGGTGAGATAGACGAGTATTCATGGGCTAGATCATCAACATGATTCCAACGTCCGATAGCAGAGTCATAAAACCTTGCTCCGTAGTCGTACCAACCTAATCCAAAATCATCTTGTAGTTCTTTTCCGTTATATAAATATTTATTCTCTCGACCAGAGTTTTGAACAAAGTCTCCCTGCATCGTCATCCCAAACGGATAGTACGCCGTAGTCTGCAAAACCTCCGTATTTACATCAATACTCCCATCCCCATTAGCGTCAGAAAATAATACTCGCTGATTGCCAAGATGGTCCTTTAAGACATATTCATAACGACTGCTTGCCCCTTCAAAGTATAACCTTCCTTCTGAATGATAAATGGCATCAATGACTTGGTTTTTATACTCAATGCCTCCTATATAATCATGTGTAGAAGTAATGGCATTGCCCTTTTTTAGAGTCTTGGTTAGTTTTACGCCCGTAGCATTATAGGTATATTCAATGGCATTGCAGTTATCAAATTCAATGAACTCTGGTAAATTTAAGTGATTATAACGAATATTTATGTCCTTGCTAGGGTCATAATTCATATTGCCATTGGCATCATAGCCATAATCTGTACTTAACCCTGGTTTATATCCTTCGGCTTTTGATGCGGTAGGTGCTGTATCAGAAATACTTTTGAGCCGATTACTGTTTGAATTATACGCATAGGACAAGTTGTCTATTTGAGCATAGGTGCTGTTGGGTAAAAAGCCTTGTCGAGTAAGACTCATTATATTACCTCGGTTATCATAACCGTAGGTACTGCTGTATTTATTATTGGCTTGCAAAGCACCTGTGCCATAATCGCCGTAAGTTGCTTCAGTCAATCTATTCAGGAAGTCGTACTGAAAACCATAACTCTGTTTGGTCTTACCTTTAACTTGCCAAGTAAGTTGAGAGATGTTGCCATTTTTCTGAGCCGTTGCATTTAATGTTCCATTCCCTCCGTCGTAATTAATAGTAAACTGGAATAAGTCGTTAGTTTCCATAGTTGGGTTAATATCCTTTAAAAAACCGTTATCTAAATACACATAATCCAGTTTTTGTAAGAAACCATTACTTACCCCTCCCAAATGTTTGGTGCTTAACTCATCTTTAATGGTATATTCTTGCTTAGAAATTAATTGTTCTGCACCTGTACCCACTCGGTGGAACGTCTCATCCAATCTGCCAGCATGATCATAAGTCATACGCTCTGCAATCACCATTTGCTGACCAAAAGCATCGTGAATGCGACTGGTGCTAACGGGATTATCCGCATAATCATAGATAAAAGTACTTTGCTCACTTCCTATGGTCAAATTCACATGACTATTGCCTTTTGTATGAGTCGTTCTACCAAAATTATCATATTCAAAATTGGTTTCTAGCCAGTTATTACTATTTAGAATACGGCTACGGGTTTGGCAAGTCTTGCCTGTATAAATTGCTGCCGTTTGCCCACATGCTGCATCATATAAAGTGCTGGTTAGCGCCTGATGAATAACAGGATTATTTCCTTGTAGAGACTTCACTAAAACTGTAAATATCTGATTTATAGGCGTTTACAAACCTCACTTTACAGTATGGGGACATTCATAAAGTGAGATTCTTTAATTCTATAACACTCATTTTTAATCGATATTTATTTTATTGTGTGTATCTGCTTATTGAAATCTTCCTGTGTTAAATAGGACATTACATAAGTATCTATATCAAATCTTGCATTTAGTGAATTAGCAAAATTTATTGCTTTACATATTATTTTGATTAACACTAGATAACATTAGAATATCTTCAAATAGCAACTTTACTTTCCATAGTAAATCTTGTTTTCCTCTAACTGGTGCTCTGTAGAGTTCATTATATTTCCCTTTATTATTTATTTCTAAAACAAAATAGTCCCCTTTTATATAAAAATCATCTTTTCTTCCATCTTCTAATTCAAATATTTTATTTTCTTCTATAAACTGAAGTAATTCATTTATTTTTTTATTTATTAAAGCAAATGATTCATTCACAATAACTCTTCCATTACCTTTAAAATCACCTGAAACATTATTTTCTTTATAATAAACTATTACTCTATCGCTTTGTCTAATAATGCCATACGTATATTCGGGTATCAAACCTTCAAGATAATGTAATCGGAACATATCATAATAATCATTCTTTTGAATAGGGAACTCATTTCGAAGCAATAAACTATTATTATATATAAATTTTTTATAGAGAACAGGATCATCTACTATAAGTTGATTTAGTGGCTTTGAAAAATTATTATTATCACTAATTGTAGCTTTTTCCCTGTTACAAGAAAAATATATTAGAAGCAAGCATAAAATTATTATTCTCATTTTATTCTAATACCTTTATAATTATAATAATTACCTCCATTAACGGCTTTAAAATTATTTATTCGTGATGAATATATAGTATATCCTTTAGGAGTAGCGATTACACCAGGATAAAAACCTAAATTATATTGTAATTGACTTCCAAGAATATCTTCTCTTGAGGGTTTACCTATACTCGTAGAAGTATAATTTTGATCAGCTAGTCTTTTAGGATTTTGTGATCCTCTAGCTTTAAAAAGCAAACTGTAATATCCATGTGTATGTGCATCAAAAGCTATTCTTTCTCCTTTTAGATTACTCAGCATCCCATTAGCTATTGCAGGCTTGTAGTTCAATCGAAAAAATAAAAATACAAACCCTATTAGCATTATTATCCATATTAGAAAAGTGATAAATGTTTGAGATTTGTCTGAAACATTTTTAAATACTTCGCTAATTGTTCCTCCAATTATTCCTCCTGATAAATACAACATAGTATTTCTAAACAGCAACTCTGGAATTAGGTAGAGCAGAAATGAAATAACCAAAACAAGTGAAAATTTCATATTTCTATTTTTATTCAAATTGCTTATTCCAGTGGTGTTCGATTAAAGTATGGAGGGTTTAGGAACTCTCCAAAATAATAGTTCTTTGATAGTCAGTATTTTGTCGATTAACCCTTCTGCCATAGCAGGTGATTTTTTCTGGTATTTTGTTTCAAAAAGTGCTGCTTGAGGATTAATTAATATTCTCAAAGCACAATTTTCGTTACAATAATTGAAAAAAGCGGTCAATAGATTGATATGTGCATCATGGTATTTCACCTTTTTAGAATGGCACATTGTCTTTCTAGTCAAACGAGCATCGTCTTTACGATATTTACCATTTCTACTCTCAACAAAAGAAGTATTAATGGTTTTTGACCGTCCGTTTTTTCGGATGATTGCTAAAATCTCCGCCTCTGTTCCTTTGATAATTCTAGTAGTCACACTTTTAAGTTTGCCCTTGGCATCTCTTTCTTTATAGACTTGGGCATATTTCAAATTACTATCTACTATTCTTTTGGGTATAGACGGTCGACCTCTACCTCCATATGGAACAGGCTCGTAGTGACAATAGGTCTCATATAAGACTTCTTCATAGAACCAAGCATCTGATAAAAATAATGGAGCTACTCCATCACTTTTGTCTTTTATTTTGTTAAGAAAAATTCTTGCTTGTGCTAAAGTTCTTTTGCCACTATGTACAGTATGAACAAATCCTGTATCAGGTAAAACAGCCACGAAGCTCCATCTATCTCCCTGTTTATCAGCAAATTCAGGGTCTAGCTCGGATTTTTGTCTCTCTTCATGTGTAAGGTTTTTCTTTTTTTTCTGATAAAGGACCAGAACTCATCTATTTGTAATTGTTCCAGATGCATTTGCTCTTGCATGTAATTCGTAAATTCATCACAATGAGTGCCTGCTTTTTCTACCCAAGCTAAAAGGGAATCTGAGGTGACATCTGCTTGTTTACAAGTCTGGTTGACCCCCATTCCTCGAACTAGTAAGAGCAAGGTATTTATCACTTTTTCAATCGGTGTACGTAAATCAAAAAACATCGTGCCTTTGGTCAAGACCCAGCGATTACCACATTCGTTGCAATATACTTGGCCTTTTGACCGACTATTAATTTTGATATTTCCTGACTCTGGTTGATTGTAATAAACGCAATCTGGATTATCACAATACTGACGTGATTTTAATAAATCAAATTCTTCTTTACTTAGCATTTGTATTCTCTTTTGAATACAAAGTTAATTTATCATACTTTAATCGAACAGTGCTCTTATTCCAATCCTCTATTGAAATCGTTTTATCACCTTGCTGCACACTTTGGAAAACACCGTCTGCATTTACATTGATGCTAATATTTACATTTATATGAACATCTCCTTCATTTTTACGGGCTAAGTTCCAAGTAGGCCCCTTGACAGGCCCAACTGAAGTTTCAAAATTTCCTAACCACAATGTATTTCCTTCGCTATCAGAAATTAAAGACTCTTGATTTGGAAAATCATCTCCACTTATTGTTCCAGCAATATTTAAAATGTGGTCACCTTTTATATCTCCATCAGTCGTAACCGCCAATTTGGTAAATTGGTCAATATCCCACGAACCAGTCACATCTGCATTATTGCCGTAAGAATGGACATCGAGATTACTGCCA
The DNA here is from genome assembly GCA_965222705.1 of Saprospiraceae bacterium. Taxonomy (GTDB): domain Bacteria; phylum Bacteroidota; class Bacteroidia; order Chitinophagales; family Saprospiraceae; genus JAFMDF01. The sequence goes on from CBDCUO010000043.1 coordinate 72,377, forward strand.
TCAGATCTATTTTTGACATAAGTATTAGAATATGAACCTTTCTCAGCTCCTACTGCCCTTGAATAACTCCTACCACCAGTTGCACTTGACACATAAGTTTCAGTGTCATAGTTTATTGTAGCCGAAGTTCGATAAGAAGCATTTCTATCTAAACTATGTCCTCTGTTATCACCGTAATATTTTGCAAATCTTGGCCCAAAAGTTTTAAAAGGTGCATAACTCCTTGTAATAATTTCAATTGGGTAACGACCGTCCGGGTCAATAAATCTCAACGGATTATTGAATACAAAACTGTAGGGTGACCAAGCTGGCATAAGGGCTGCTTCGGGGTCAACAGTGGTGAAGCGTCCCAACGCCGGATCATGCAACCTAGCCCCAAAATCTTGATGATAATACTCGCAAAACCCTTTTTTCTATTATTGATACTTTTGTTAGGGATGCTAAAGCACGTGTGGCTTATCAATAGAAAAGCCCCTGCTAACAGCAGAGGCTTTCTTGTTTTATTAATTATTACTTTCTTTTATTAAGCGCATTATCATTTTGAAAAATGCATCATCCGCTATGTGGAACGTTTGTGTTGATTTAAAAGCTGCAACTTCACTATTATAAATTTCTGTAATAGACATATAATCTTCACTTTTCTCTGACCTGTTACTATATAATAAATTAGCTATCTTATCAAAATAATTTATTTTAATAGTCTTCCCTAAATGTTTCACTGGAAATTCCCTTGTATTTCTATCAATAAAATAATAATAAAAATCTTGATTAGAGTTACTAATTACAACATACCAATTGGAATATGCTTCTGTAGAGTTATAGCAGTTTATTATTAATATGTTTTCTAGCAACTTAACTGAAAAGGGTAACTCAATTTTTTCCAAAAGAATTACTAAATCATTAAAACTGGAAGTCGAATAAATATCTTTATACCACCAATCAGATATAAAATGATGATTCTTTTTTAATTCACTTATATCATCTTGACTAAATGGTATAAAGCTATTAACTAATCTCTCTTTATCAAGGATTAATGGTTCTTGAGCTAGAGATTTAGAGTTATTTATCAGTAATACTAGAACTAGTCTCAAATAATAAATATGCTTTCTTATCATGGCAATAGTTTAATGTTTAAAATAGGAATAGGCAAAGCTCTAGGTTTTAAACCCTGTTCACTTCTCAATTTATTTTCAAAAACTCTAGTCTTATATTCCCTAAAGGAGAATTTATTTGTAAAACCACCACTTCCTTGATTTTTATCAAAATCAAAAGTTAAAGGAAATTTTTGCACGGTAGATGCTCCAGTAACATGGTCTCGTGCATGCTCTAGTTCATGTCCCAAAGAAATAAAACTGCCCCCTTCTAATCCTCTAGTTCTATCTGCATTTACCGTTTGGGGATTTGTTCCCTTAATATAAACATTAGAATCATACTCTGTATTGGGCTGAGCTTCTGTTTTAAGTTCTTGATTAGTTTCAGGATTAACAGCAAATGCGCCATTCCCACGTTCAGCATCCAAAGTTACCGTAGTCGTATTATCATCATTAATAAGGTCGGCAATCAATTGAGTCCCTTCTGCCAAGTCCTTCCCTTGATTAGCTGTTCCTTGACTGGTGATTACCACCTTGCCTCCTTGTATAGCTAGTTCATCATTAGTCAATTGCCGTAATTGACTTAATACTTGATACTGTTCTTCTTCGCTTTTATTTCCAATGATTATATCCTCAGGAGCTTGCCCGTCAGGGTCAATAAACCGTATCGGATTATTGAATGAAAAAGAGAAGGGCGACCAACTGGTAAAATTTTCTGCAAGATTATCGATTTGCCAAAAGCGTCCAATGGCTGGGTCGTATTGGCGAGTGATGTAGTCGTAGGTGTTTAAACCAAAGTCGTCTTGGAGTTCTTTGCCGCCGAACAAGTATCTATGTTTTGGACTGGCATTCTGCGACCAACTCCCCTCCATTTGCATCCCAAAGGGATAGTACGCCGTAGTCTGCAAAACCTCCGTATTCACATCAATACTCCCGTCTCCATTAGCGTCAGAGAATGATACACGCTGATTCCCCAAATGGTCCTTTAAGACTTCATAAAGATACTACCGTCGCTTTTCTACTCGGAGAGACCGAAGACATGGAACTGCTCAAAGACCCTGATATGCTTAAACGCCTTAATGACATTAACAACCTGCCGAAGAAAGATAAGGAAGGCATTTTGTTTGCATTTGATGGACTGCTTCGGGATGCTAAAACTCGATTGGCGTATCAATGAAAAAAGCCCCACCTTTTTTGGTGAGGCTCTTATTTACTGACCTCTAATTTCTTTTATCAATTGCTTATTTTTATCAAAATATAATTTCAAATCATTTCCTGACCAAGGAGGCTGAACTATGCTTCCTTCTTCTTGAATATCTCGTTTAGCATAGAGTAAATCTTCTTCAGATAAAATCGATACTTTCTTTCCGTTAGTTAAAATATATCGCTCACTACTAACGCTAATTTCCTTCAATATAGAACCCAGTTTTCGTTTATCCATAAGAGATAAAATTAAAGTATCTGATTCTTGCTTTAATACGACAACAAGGTTTTCTGGTTTCAAATCTTTGACCTTGCTCTTTTGTAATATAGTTTTTTCTATTTCCTGTCCTAAACTATATTCTATACCTTTTTTCTGAGTGGGTGTACAGGAAAAAAGTATTGTGCACAATAAAAAGTATGTTACTCGCATAATTATTTTATTTTTCCCCCAAATGTTCTCAAGGCATCTAATCCGTCTTCGGAAGTCTTGCAAAAATTAGCAGATGCTTTAGGCACTTCTACTGATTATTTAATGAATGGAAGTAGTGAACAGATTGCCCAAGGTAAGATTACGGATAGGAATATGTTAGGGCTTTTTCAAGCCGTTGAGCAATTGAGTCAGGAAGACCAGCATTTGGTCAAGGTGTTTTTGGATGCGCTGATTACTAAGCGGAAGGTGCAGAGTTTAGCAGTTTAGAAAAAAGAAAAGTGGTAAGGAATGGTGATTTCCTTACCGCTTTTTGCTCATTATTAATATAGAATGTTACCTTGAATGCCTACCAAAGCACTCAAGTTGTAAACTTAGACAAGCAGTGAATTCAAGTTGACTTAGGACAATATTTCAATCCCTATTAAATGATTATTTTTATCGAAGTCCAAATAAATATCAGGCCCTTTATAATTTTTAATTAAATCAAAGAGTCGAACTTGTCTTTTTACTAGCCCTTTGGATGTTACTTTTGGGTGCTCAGGTAAGTAAACATAAGCGACATCCTCATCGTCCTTGCTTAATTTAAGTTTTATTTTTTCCTTTTTCATAGATTATTTAGCATTTAGAACTGTTTTGAGTTTAGCTGTCCCGTTTTTTGCTACTTGGTAAACTGCCATACCAGCTTCTCCTACGGGAACAAGAACTCTATCAGCATGAGCAGTATCCATTATTGCATCAGCTGGAAAACCATTTTTTGTGATATTTTTAGATAGAGCTTTAAGCGTTTCTCTAGCAGCATCTTTTGAACTAAAAATACCTCTTTCTACACGCGTTCAACTGCATGAGCCATGTTAGAATTCACAGCTTTGGTAACCTTAAGCATTCCAAAACCAGCAAACATTCTTCCAAAAGCCTCAGCCCAATTAGTTGGTGGAATATATGGCTCACCACTTCCTCTATAAAACCAAGTATATGTTCCATCTTCATTCCATCTCGCAGTATACATATCGTACTCCCACGTTCCCATTTCAGGAGGTCGAGAATAGCTATTAGGAAGTTGGGTTTTACTGCCTCTTGCACTACTTATTGTTGCTAGAGGTCCTGAAACAATACCTAGAGAAGGATCCATAAATGTTGATGTACCACTACCTCTATCATCAATAGAATAATATACATTAGTGGAACCATCCTCTCTTTTTTCTTTGTTCTTTCGAATTCTTCCCTTTACTTTATTCCTTCTCTTATATCGTCTTGCTTCTTTTCTGCTTTCAAATAAGCCTGCTGGATCACTGTATATTAAAGGATTATTAAATCCAAATCTATATGGTGTCCATGAAGTAGCCATATTTGATAATGGGTCGATTTGATTCCATCTTGCTATGGCTGGGTCGTAACTTCGGAATAATGCCATATCCCAACCAAGCCCAAAGTCCTCATTCCTTTCAATTCCATTAAATAAATATCGGTTTTCGTTTCCTGTATGCTGCACAAAATTTCCTTCCATTCTCATTCCGAAGGGGTAAAAATGGCTCTCCTCTAGCACCTCATTGGTTTCTGTATTAGTAGTTATGTCAATAACGCCATTACCATCTTTATCAGTAAAGGTCACTCGATTATTGCCTAAATGGTCTTTTAAGACATATTCATAACGACTGCTTGCCCCTTCAAAGTATAGTCTTCCTTCCAAGTGATAAATAGCATCTACTACTTGATTCTTATATTCAATATCGCCAATATAATCATGTGTTGAAATAATACCATTGCCTTTTTTTAAGGTTTTTGTTAGTTTTATACCCGTTGCATTATAGGTGTATTCAATAGCATTACAGTTATCAAATTCTATAAATTCTGGTAAATTTAAGTGATTATAGCGAATATTTACATCCTTGCTAGGGTCATAATTCATATTGCCATTGGCATCATAGCCATAATCTGTACTTAACCCTGGTTTATATCCTTCGGCTTTTGATGCGGTAGGTGCTGTATCAGAAATACTTTTGAGCCGATTACTGTTTGAATTATACGCATAGGACAAGTTGTCTATTTGAGCATAGGTGCTGTTGGGTAAAAAGCCTTGTCGTGTAAGGCTCATTATATTACCTCGGTTATCATAACCGTAGGTACTGCTGTATTTATTATTGGCTTGCAAAGCACCTGTGCCATAATCGCCGTAAGTCGCTTCAGTCAATCTATTCAGGAAGTCGTACTGAAAACCATAACTCTGTTTGGTCTTACCTTTAACTTGCCAAGTAAGTTGAGAGATGTTGCCATTTTTCTGAGCCGTTGCATTTAATGTTCCATTCCCTCCGTCGTAATTAATAGTAAACTGGAATAAGTCGTTAGTTTCCATAGTTGGGTTAATATCCTTTAAAAAACCGTTATCTAAATACACATAATCCAGTTTTTGTAAGAAACCATTACTTACCCCTCCCAAATGTTTGGTGCTTAACTCATCTTTAATGGTATATTCTTGCTTAGAAATTAATTGTTCTGCACCTGTACCCACTCGGTGGAACGTCTCATCCAATCTGCCAGCATGATCATAAGTCATACGCTCTGCAATCACCATTTGCTGACCAAAAGCATCGTGAATGCGACTGGTGCTAACGGGATTATCCGCATAATCATAGATAAAAGTACTTTGCTCACTTCCTATGGTCAAATTCACATGACTATTGCCTTTTGTGTGAGTCGTTCTACCAAAATTATCATATTCAAAATTGGTTTCTAGCCAGTTATTGGTATTTAAAATACGACTACGGGTTTGGCAAGTCTTGCCTGTATAAATTGCTGTTGTTTGCCCACAAGCAGCATCATATAAAGTGCTGGTGAGTACCTGATGAATAACAGGATTATTTCCTTGTAATGAGTTATTATTTTCATTATGAAAACCCGTCTGGGTTATTCTACCATAATCATCATAAATATTGCATAGCCATTTACCTTCTGAAAGTAGTTTTGGGTCTTGACTAGCCGTTGGCAAGTTACGAGTATCATATAAATAATTACTCCAACCCATATCGGGAATATACTTACCAATGATATTATCCGCTCCGTCATATTGGTATTGATAAGCTAAAGCAGAAGTTGTACTGGTAACGTCGGGTGGCAATATGGTTTTCACACGGTCTTTATCATCATAAAGGGTGTAGGTATCCGTTTGATTACTGCCTTTTTTAGTGCTGGAAAGTATTGTTCGCCCTCTTTTATCATTAAAAGAAATCGTTTGAATACCTTCAGGATCAGTAAGAGTTGTAGTATTTAAACTGGCAGCACTATAGCTAACACCTCCTGCACTAATGGAAGCAGTATTATTGCCATACTCATAAGTAGTAGCATACCAACTTGGAGGGGTAATTTTATGAATGCGATTGAGTGGGTCATCGTAGTATTCAGTTAGAGTATAGTCTTGTCCCGAAGGATTAATAAATGTACCTAAATTATAAGACCCACCAAAAGGTTCATATTGTTTAACTACTCGCCCTTGATTATCATATTCTACTGCTCCTGTGATAACATCTTGTTCATTATGCCCATGCCTACGTTGCACTGTTTGAAGTGGCCTGCCTAAACCGTCTAGGTACTGCCAGTTTTCTTGCCAAGTGAGTTTACTATCTCCTATTGGACTAAAATCAGTTCGAGTCTTAACATAATTTTTATCACTTCCTCCTGTTGTAAAATAGTAATCATAGGTAGTAATCACATTACCGTCCCTAGCATTAGCTGTTTTTAGCCGCATTAAACCATCATAGGTAAAATCGGTGTCTTGACCGTCAATATCAACAATTTCAGACAACAGACGGGTATTGGGGTGATAATTATAAGTCCAAATAAAGTCCTTATACTGTCTTTGGTCAATCAAGCCTGCAGCCGTCCAAGTGTAGTACTCTGTTTCCCAGCCTTCTTGGGTGAAGGAAGTCGGATAACCATTGGTGTATCCATTTATGACCCCTTGTGTTTTCCAGGTCCCTGTCCAGACATTATTCACCTGCGTAGCTTCATATCGCCAAAACTCTTCTGGGTAGGGATGGCCATTAAAGAGGGCATAATCTGTGCGCGTACCATCTATTAAGGTATTAGCCCCCACTTCCGTAGTGGTTTCGAGGGGAATAATGATAAACCGATTTTCCAGTTCGGTGTAGATACTTCCGGAAAAGTCATTGGGATATTTGAAGGTTTTGGTATAGGTAGTGCCGTCGCTATTGGTAAAGATTTCTTTTTCCGGGAATAGATGCTTCCCTTGGCTATTATAAGTAAAATTGGTCGTGCTACTCACATCGTCTAGCACATTTTTCACTTCTTTCAACCGATAGGGTCGAGTCCGAATATTATACACATTTCGGTGAGTAATGGGCGTACTAGAACAAGCACTCAATGAAAAGGTCTGGCTTTTAAACATCATATCTGTGCTATATACATAGGGGTCATTTTCAGGCGTATTAGTGGTATAAGCCTTTGAAATGCCATTATTCAGTTTCTGATGCAAACTACTAGTATTGCCTGCCTGTATTCGGGCATAAGCCGGTGGAATGGGAAATCCAGACTGTTGGGTAGCCGGTTCGGTAAAAAAAGCGTAGGCATTAAAGCCATTTCCATTGAGGGACTCTTTGACATAACCGTAGCCAATATGGTAGCCTTCAAATGAACCAAGCGGAACAACGCTGGCATCAAAAAAGACGATACCCCCACCGCCCGTTCCCCCACCTGGAGAACCACATAGCCCTGGGTCAGGAGGAAAGCTGTAATTGGACCAATAAAGTGGCTGCTGGTACAATTCACCACTTGATTCGGTTGTATTGTATTGGTCTCGGTACTCATAGGTGCGAATAATATCATTGACCGTTGCTATACCATCATGCGAAGTCACTTTTTTAACTCGTAGTCCACCTACCTTAATATTATCATTAGAAGAAGTGGTCGTCATTTCCAAGACTTTAAAGAAAGCGGCACAATTCGTTCCTTCTATTTTAAAGGTGTAATTGACTCCACTTTGGAGATTATTTCCAAACAAATCCTGGAGCAAGCCTGTATCGCCATATTGTGTCCCCTGGGCACAATTAATATTAATCTGCCCACTGGTAGCTACCAAACTACTTCCATTATACACTTTGATTTCCATCCCTACCAATGTACCGGACTGCTGGGTACAATTGCACGTCTGGTGGGTTTTTATTTCGTATTCATATTCTAAGGTGGGTAAAGCAGCCGCTGAAAACGAAACAGGATTGGGCGTACCCGTAGAAGTTTGGGTATTACAAATCCCCGGATAAGGATAGCCATGATTGACCTCTACTAGGGTATTGACAGAGGTATTGGTGACTAGTCCGTAATAATCATTGGCTTCGTATTCCAATTCCGTATGACCGCCCGTGGGATAGGTCGAGCGTTTCAAGGTGCCATATCGCATCGCTGTTTCGTCCGTTGTTCTATTGGCCTGTCCAAAATAAGTATTATAAAACGTTTGATTTGTGCCTCCATGTACCCAATAACCATCTACCTTTGGAATATTTAGTTCGGAATCAGGTATATCATTATTGCTGTCCTGACCATTATAAAAGCCCCAATGGTCAGTCGCTTTGGAAAGACGATTCGGCAAAAAATTAGGATTGCCTGCTTTTTCATAATACTCAAAGGTATAGGCAGGTATCATATCCACCCCATTACAACTTTTTTGCTGCACACTCAATAATTGGAGTCGTTTGTCTTCTTCTGCTCCGGTAGCATAGCTAGAGTTGTCCACAAAGTAATCATAGCTAAACTTGAATTTTTTACAAAAAGCCCCCGTTGAAATCTCTATTCTATCCAATACTTTGGCTTTGAAAGCAGCCGCATTGGTCGCAATTGGGTGTATTTCCAGATCTTCCCGTTCACTACCGTAAACAAAACTAATCACCTCTAGATCTGTGCTGATCTGAGTCAATCTTTTTCCCTCCATCCAGTTCAGCAAATAAGCTGGTACTGGTGGACTCGAGGGGGCATAGCACTGGGTACTATTTTTAGAAGCCAAGTATTTAAAGCTATATTTTTCGCTTTCGTAGGTGTAAGTAATTTGATGCTCCCCGTCATAAGAGCGGATTCTTTTTAGATACCATCCAGAGGGTGTTTTATGACCATCTCCACCAGCCTGAGATACTTCAAAAGCTGGACTACCATCCCCAATATCTCCAAACTCGTAAATGGTACCATCGGGTGTGGTAATCTCAAATTTGTTGAGGGCTGCATACAAATTTCCGTCAGAGACACCATCAAAATAGGGTTTGATTTTTAAATCTCGCTGAGGAACCAGTACGACTCGTTCCTCATCCGGCAAAACCGTATCGGCATTAAAATAAAACTTGCCACTATACCCCAGTAGGCTAAAGGAAAAAATGTCCGGCTCACTGTCCTTTAGTCCGATACTGGTTTCTTGTGCGTATAGTCCGAATGCACAACTGGAAGGGTCGGTGGGAATCTGATTGCCTGTAGTGTAATAGCCGCCAATGTCTTCATCGGGAATTCCTTGCACCGTGCGATTGATAATTCCTCCGGACTGAATAGTCCAGCCCAATCCCGTCCGACTAGCCGTCTCTCCAACTTTTACACCGGAGGCATGATAACTCAGGGCTAGGGGTACAGATAAAGGCCCTTGAGTTGCCGTATAAATGGGGATAGAAATATTGGGTACTCCCGAGTAATGCCCCACAGGAATGTCTCCGTATTTGCCTAAGTTCACTGCTTCTGGAGCAGGCATGACAACATTATTAATATAATTGTTGGTGGGCTGCGCCAGCAAAAAGATGCTGTAAAAACATATATATATAGTTAAAAATGATTTTTTCATAACTAAACTGATATTTAATATAGATGATTTTGGAAAAGAGAGCTATTCAATAAAACACAACCGACTTACTGGCTAAATACCAGTTTTTGGGTTTGTATCAGCCCTTTTTTATTCCTAAGTGCGACTATATAAAGGCCGGAAGCAAAATCTTCAAAGGGAAGCTCTACTTCTACATTCATGCTCCTGAAATCCTGATAAAAGATTGGACGATTGAGTAAGTCACTAATAAGAAGAACAACAGGCTCTTCTTGTGGATTGGTAATTTTAATCCTTACTTTGTCCTTTACCGGATTGGGATACAATACAAATCGGGGAGAGGAATAGGTACTGGGGGCCGACTGGCTTGTAATGGTGCTAATGCGGTTGTCATTATTAGGAAGTTTGCCGCAACTACTTGCTCCCCATTGAGCCAATGTTGCCCGGGGACCTTCTTCGGACAATATCGCTTTAACTCGCCTTCGCTGTCCTGCTGTAAACAGGAATAAGGCCTCATCATCCGTATTATCCATGTAATTGATGATCATTTCAATGGGCTTATCCGGGCAAATGCTAACATGGTGGTAGTAGGTACCCAAGCTATAATTAGGAGCATTGTGAATGGGTGTATCCTCCACAAAATCATCGGAACAGAGGTGGGTTTCATTCCATAATTCATGCAACCCCAAGTAACTTCCCAGCAGATGAACTAATGTCCTACCTTGTCCATAGGGTTTTTCATCACTTAGTCCAAAAAACTTATTATTGATGACAATGCCGTCTGTTTCAAGCGGCCCGCCAGGCATTTGTGCATAGCCGGCTAGATCACCTTTTAGATTAGCGACCCATATATTAATATATTTTTCGGGATTCCATGGATTAGCCCCTCCACTTTCAGCAGATTTGAGGGCTTCCGGGTCCTCCCATATTGTTCTGGATACAGGGTAATAGTGAATGGCTGTAGTAGGCTGGCCGGTCTCGTCGCTCGCAGGCAGGCAAAAAGTTATGTCCATTTTGGCTGCTTTATTGGCGTACTGCCTAACTTTTGAATGCCAATCCGATTGGACGAAATTAGTTCGCTTTTTAAAAGATTCGTTCAGTTCATCAATTTGGAGCATGATGTCGGACTTATCTAGTGGACTTTGTCCTTCAGGATAAAAGACATGGAACACTATAGCCAGATGGTGCTTTGGTAGAGGATGAGGTTCTTCATAGTTTTTAATATATTCTTCTATGGCTAATATGTTTTGATATATTCCTGGATGCTGTTCCAGCAGTTGCTGTTGATGTTTTTGAGTCCTATAAGTTCGGTAGGGTCTTTGCGTTTCCTGTCCTAACAAGCTAGAATGGAATAAACCAAAAACCAATAAAATCATTATATTTTTCATTTTTATTTTATTTGATGATTAACGAAGAAAAAGAAGTTCAAGCAGCTCTATTTTGTAGCTTCAATAAATATCTGCAAATCAATTTCTTCAATGAGTCCATCCGCACCATAAAAGGCACTTTCTAATAAGGCATTATCTAACTGTATAGCATTGCGAACTACTTCTAAGGATTCTTTACTTTTAAATTCAAAGGCAAATAGTGTCACCCCCTCAGACATATCTTTACCTGCTGATTCCTCACTTAAATCTGCTGTCCAAAGGGTTTTAAAACTACCGCCTCTTACTGTTTTAATCGCCTGACCAAAATTCTTGGCTTCAACTTGATTTAAATAATCTTTATTTGGTTTGATTTTTCCTAGTTCTACAATTTCATCATCAAACTGGATCGTCATCTGATAAGCTTGTACCTTAATAGGCGTTGCTGCTACTAATCGAACTTCATATTCTTCATTGCCATTTCTAGCTGCAGCACTAATTCCCTGATTTCTGGTAATCAATCTTTCTTCCAGCATAACATTATCATTTATTCCTCCAACTAAAGAATTAGGACTAGGAGGGGTAAAACTGGAATAACTGGCATTGCCACTCAAATCACCTGTCTTTACGATATAAAATCCCCATTCATTGCCAGCACAAAGTGGATTGGGGTCAAAAGTAGTAGCATGAAGGGCATCTACCCAGCTATTACTACCATTATAATCATAGGAAACGCCTCCACTTCTCACTATTCCTTTAAAAGGATAATCTGCACCTAGAGCATCTTCTTTTGCTGTATTCCAAAAATCTGCTTCAAACCGTTTGTCAGGGTGCGAATCATCTGAGTTAGCATAATTCTTTGAGACCAATTGCCAATTTGAAGCATTTGGAAAAGAAGAAATTTGCCCTAATATCAGTTGCTGTATTAAGTTGATATCATCATTATCCAAATCTCCATCATTATCTGCATCTCCCGCTAATCTTCTTAAGGGGCAATCTATTAAATACGTACCGTTTATATGATTTTGAAGTAAGGATAAATCATAAGTAGAAACACCCGTATTCCAAGAACTACCCTGCACCGTTGTACTTAAAGCAACTTTTGCTCCCGTTATATTCTGACTAAAATTGCCACCAGCATCTGTGATAGCAAAATAGCTACCTCCATTATCTAAATCATCAATCGTTATACCTACATTGGCTACATTCCCTCCGCTCATTCCCGAATCACAACATAATTGATAACCGCTACTACAGGAAGTGGTAAAAGGAAATTGAACGGACCCAGCTAAATTTCCATTAGCACTTGTAGGCGCACTTAATACAAGTCCGTCAATTGCCATATCGCTTACATAATTACTTCCTGTCGTTCCTTTAAACCTTAGTTTTATCGTTCCTCCAACATAAGCACTTAAATCTGCGGTCGCCTCATGCCAATTATTTCCCTTGTCTCCACTTTGTGACCATATTGTACTCCAGCCTACTCCATTATTGGTGTTTACTTGCAAATCCAATGTCCCCATATATGCTCCGTACATGTGATACTGAAATTGTAAACTCGCTATGGCTGCTCCACTTAAATCAAAACAAGGGCCTTCTAATAAACCTATTTTATTAGGATAATTGGGATAACTCGCTTCGGTATATACATAATATGTCCCATCATAGGCAGATGAGGGGCCTGTCCCTGAAGAACCTGTACCACCACTATGTCTTCTCCATATATCTAAGGTATTGTTGTTATTTTCTGTCCAATTGCCCCAACTACTTTCAAAACTTTCTTGGTACGGAAAAGTACTTATTACACTACTACAACCAGTATTTGCAATTGGAGCAACCGTTGTTAATTCCAGCTTATCAATTGCCATATCACTCGTATAGGATGTTCCTGTAACTCCATAAAAGCGCAATCGTATCTCTTGTCCTGTATAAGCACTTAAATCTATCGTCTTACTATACCAAGCATTCCCTTGATTTCCCGTTTCAGACCACACGCTCGTCCAATTGATTGCGCCATCTGTACTTACTTCTAAACTTAGAGAACCCATATAGCTGCCATATAGGTGGTAATCAAAACTAAAATAAGCTACATTTTCATCACTTAAATCAAAACAAGGGCTTTCCAGTATTGCCGTTTTAGAAGGATAATTAGGGCTACTTGCTTCTGTATAAAAATAATAACTACCAGCAGCAGCAGATGAAGGGCCTGTCCCTGAAGAACCTGTACCGCCACTATGCCTTCTCCATATATTACTAGATACTTGTTCTGTCCAATTACCTGTACCGCCCTCAAAACCTTCAGTATAGGGAAAATTGCTAACGGTCGTATTACAGGGAGCAGGGTTTTGATTAGCACTTGTCGTAAAATAAAGGTTATCGATGGCAATATCACTGTAATAATTAGCTCCTGTCTCACCATAAAAGCGTAACTGAATCGTCTCTCCAGCATAAGCACTTAAATCCACAGATGCACCATACCAAGCATTATCTTGATTTCCTGACTTAGACCAGACAGCAAACCAATTTACGCCATTATCAAGGCTTGCCTCCAGTTGTAAGCTACCCATAGCACTACCCCACATGTGGTATTGGAACTGAAAGTTGGCATAAGATGCACCGCTTAAATTAAAGCATGGGCCTTCCAACACAGCAGTCTTATTAGGGTAATTTGGAGAACTAGCCTCCATATACATATAATAGCTTCCATGATTTGCTCCTGTTGGGCCTGTGTTATAAGAAGAGGTGCTGCCTGAATGATTACGCCATATATTACTCGAAATTTGCTCTGTCCATGCTCCAAAACTTCCTTCAAAACTTTCTTGATAAGGAAAGCTATTAATGGTTGTTCCACAGGCTAGACTACTATTGTTTATATTGTTATTTCCATAAGTATGGGCATAACTTAATAGGCTTATGAAAAGACATATTAATGTTCTCATAAATGTGAGATTAGTTTTTTTGACAAAAAGTGTAAATAATACTACTTGTGAATGATATCTTTAACAATAATTGACCCACTAAAAAACAAGCTAATGTTTGTTTTTTTCAACATCAATATTTAATTAAATTGCTAAATTACCACTAGCTTAGACTTACAATGAGCAGAATTAAGAAAATTTGGAAAATAACTCGATTGGAAATAAAATTTGTTTTTCATAATTTTGACTGTTTTATATTTACTGGGCTTTTGTCGTGTATCTCCAAATACATTAACGACATCAGCCCTTTTTTAATCGGCAACCAATCAAAATCGAGAGAGAAATGAAATGAAATGAAATGAAATGAAATGAAATGAAGCACTCTAATTCTCTTCGATTTCTGGGATATGCCACAAATGTATCTACTATTTTTTTAATATGCAATCTTTTCATAATGTTTTAACACAAAAAACACATTGCGACATCAAAAAATACCAATTTCTCTTAAACTACCCTACACTTCTCAATAGTCCCAGCAGCTAGACGATGAATTTTAGCCTTTCGAGAATTTCACCTCCTTCCAAAACTCCCATAACCTGATGCGTAAATTCCTCAATCGCCTCAATCCAATAAAAATCTTCTCAGGTAACATAAGGCGAATGCTCGTTGTTGTTTACCATAGAAAAATCACCTTACGCCTCAATTACAATTGTTAGGACGCCTGGTCACATAAATATCAATGGCTGTTCCGACGCCCAGCGTTCTGCCAATGTCATAAGCTGGAGACTGTTTCCAAACATAGGCATTATCCAGATTATTCACAGTGCCGTCCTTGACTACCGTCCCCAAGCTCAATTTAGAGCCGTGTACTAAAAATTCTGCCTCGCTGTATTTTTTACAAACCAAATTGGGAATTTTCACCCTACCACCGCCTCTGGTAGTCACTACCGCCTGAACGGTACTCCCCTGGGGGACTTTTACTATTTTTTTCAAATCCGCTGCGGTTACTTTTTGGCCATCTACATAAAGAAAAAGGATGGTGTTTTCTTCCAGTTTATTATTAAATTGTTTGGATTTTATTTCCAAATTGACTTTCATTTGTTTGAGCCGTCTTTCATAGTAATTATAATTGTCATTGCCCGCTAATGTTGGCAATATTTTATCTTCTGCTTTAAAATTAGTAATGGTTAAATAAATGGTTCGATTTTCCTTTACCTGCGACAAAGGTTTTGGATTTTGCTGGATAATTGTGCCCGGTGGAACGTTTTCTACATAAGTGGAATCATTGATGACCACCGTTAAGTTTTGTCGCTTTGCTTTTTTTATAGCATCTTCGATATGCATATTCAAATAACTAGGCACTTGCAACAACTCCCCGTGATGCGTATAGCATTTCATCCACCAAAAAGTCAGGGCAATAATCCCTACTACGGTAGTCAGCATTCCCAAAAAATTTCTAATAAATATTTTACTAGATAAGAAGTAATAAATTTCCCTACCTATTATTTTTAATTTGTCTTTAAGACTTTCTGTAAATTCACTCATAACCAAATTACTTTTGTGCCCCAAAGGTACAATTTGATTTTTGACTTTTATACTTTCTGTCGCATCGCCTCATTTATGAATAAAGAAATTTTACGCCTTGCCATTCCGAATATTCTAAGCAATATTTCTGTCCCGCTTCTAAGTACCGTGGATACAGCTTTAATGGGTCAATTATCCGAACTGCACATTGGGGCGGTAGGTGTAGGATCTATGATTTTTAATTTTATTTACTGGAATTTTGGTTTTCTGCGAATGGGAACTACGGGCATCACGGCACAACAATATGGACAAAAGGCCCAAAAAGCCGTACTCTTAACGCTGGGCAGGGCCTTGATTATTGCTTTTCTATTAGCCGGAATAATTATGCTTCTACAAGTTCCTTTTGGGGACCTGAGTTTTTATCTAATGAATTTATCTGAAGCGCAATTGCCATTGGTAGCAGATTACTTTTACATTCGTATTTGGGCGGCTCCTGCTACGCTGACCCTGTACGCTTTTATGGGCTGGTTCTTCGGAATGCAAAATGCCATTTATCCATTGATATTGACCATTGTGATTAATGTGGTCAATATCATTTGCAGCATTATTTTTATTAAATACTTGGGAATGGATGTAGCTGGAGTGGCTTACGGAACCGTGATTGCCCAATATCTCGGCCTATTTTTAGCTATTAGTTTATTTTTTTATAAATATAAAAACCTGATGTCTCACTTTAGTAAAAAAGCCTTGCTAATGTGGGAAGAATTACAACGATTTTTAAGCATTAATAACGATATTTTTATTCGCACATTTTGCCTGACTTTTGCCTTTGGTTTTTTTTACAGCCAGTCCTCTTCTGGCGGGACTGTGATCCTGGCAGTTAACGTCATCTTATTGCAGTTTTTGAATTGGATGTCCTATGGAATAGATGGATTTGCCTTTGCTTCGGAGAGTTTGGTTGGAAAATATGCCGGCGCAAAAGAACAGCCCCTTTTGAACAAAGCCATTCAGCTAAGTTTTATTTGGGCAATGGGTCTAGCAGGGTTTTATAGCTTGATTTATGGGGTTTTTGGGATGCCTATGGTAGGCATTTTTTCCAATCAAACAGCCATTATTTCTGCTACTCAACCCTATTTGTGGTGGATGGTGGTGTTCCCTTTATTGAGCACGCCTTGCTATATTTGGGATGGCATTTTCATTGGTTTGACCGCCTCTAAGGCAATGAGAAATAGTATGATAATTGCCTTATTCATCTATTTGTCAAGCCATTATTTACTAAAAGATAGTTTTGGGAATCATGGCCTTTGGTTAGCCTTGCTGATTTTTATGATAGCTAGAGGTGCTATTCAATGGGCGATTTTTCGGCAAAAAAAGCTGGGTTATGTGTGATACCAGCCATGCACTCCTTGACGACATTTAAGCTAAAAAACGGCTAAAAAAGCTCCTTTTCCCAGCCTAATACCGAGCAAACTACCAGTTATTTTTCTTCATTCTTTTCGTTCAATTTTTTGACTTCGCCATTTGTTTCTTCTTCCTCTTCCTCTTTTGGACTACCCAGATATTGAGGCAAATCCATCCCTGCCATATTAAATAAATCACTCAAAGGAGGAACAGATTTATATAATCCGGAAACAAATTTGGAAGTAGAATTGCCTTCTCCTTCGATATTATTCCCTCCTTCCCAAACCGTAACTTTATCAATTTTAATATTTTTAATGGCCTCTACTTGCGTCTTTACCAAGTCTTCCAGTTTATCCGCTATGAGCATTAGCACCGCATCTTTAGAATTGCCGCCTGTAGATTTTACCAATTGGTCAAAGCCGTCTGCTTGCTTGCTTAATACTTCGTATAAACCTTTTGCCTCAGCTGCTTTTTTTAAGAAAATCGCATCGGCTTCGCCTTTTGCCAAGGCGCGAATTTGCTCGGCTTCGGCTTCGGCATCAATGACTTGCTTTTGCTTTTCAATTTCTGCCTGAACAATAATATCTGCCTGTTGGGTGGCCATTTCTTTTTTGGCACGAGCTTCTTCTGCTTGCTGTTCTGCTAGGTAGGCTTCTTCCAATGCCTTTGCGGCCTGTGTTTTTTCAGAAGCCGTTGCCAAACGTAAATATTCGGCTTCTCTCTGACGTCTTTCCGCATCTGATTCTGCAATTTTTATTTTTGCCAGATTTTCTCCTTCAATCGCCTTGGCAGCGGCTTCTGCTTCTCCTACTTTTGCAGAAGCATCCGCAGAGGAAACAGAGATGGTCTGATCTCTTCTAGCATTGGCTTCTCCAATCGAACCGTCTCGATTTTTTTCGGCCACACTCATTTTGGCATCGTTAATCGCCTTGGCGGCGGCTTCTTGCCCCAGTGCATTAATATAGCCGGATTCGTCCTGTATATCTGTGACGTTTACGTTGATCAATTGTAAACCAATTTTGCTTAGTTCTGCTCCAACATTGGTAGAGACATTGGATAAAAATTTATCTCTATCCACATTAATTTCTTCAATGTCCATTGTTGCAATGACCAGCCTCATTTGGCCAACAATAATGTTATAAGCCAAGCCTCGAATTTCATTTCTTTGAATGCCCAACAGTCTTTCAGCAGCATTTTGCATCACCCCCTCTTCGTTAGAAACACCTACTGTGAACTGAGAAGGTACATCTACCCGAATATTTTGCTTACTCAATGCCCCTTTTAAATCAACGTCAATAGAAATAGGTGTTAAATCCAGATATTCATAATCTTGTATAACAGGCCAGACAAAGGCCGCGCCGCCGTGAATACATTTGGCGGAACCCTGCCCCGTTCTACCATAAATAACCAATACTTTATCGGAAGGGCAGCGTTTGTACCTGGAAATAAACCAAAGCATCATTAAAAATGCCAATCCTATCAATCCGGCAATGACTATAATCGCAACTTGTCCCATATTTTAGTGGTTTGTAATTTGTAATTTTTTTTGACTTGCCAAAGTTTGGCAAAGCCGTTTATTCTAAAAGATTATCAATTGGTTCTACAACTAAAAGTTTATTATCAATTACTTCTATCACGCGGATAGCCGCTCCTGTAGGTAAAGGCTCTAAATTCTTTGTAACGGCATTCATTTCTCGCAAGGACCCCTGTATATTAATGTGTACTTTTCCTTGACCAATTTCTTCTGCTGGAATCGTCAAGTAAACTTTTCCGGTATTGAACAAAGCTTTATTGACATCAATATTGCCTTCCTGGCTCAATTTGGAAAATAAATAGATTAAATAGCCTACCAAAGTCATGGCTATAATACCTGCTAAGCTGGCAAAACTAATAGCTGCTAGTGTACTTCCTCCAGCATTCAGAATGAGCACGCCTGTCCAGCCAAAAAAGGTAAAAAAAGCAATAATGCTTCTTACAGATAAAAGCGTAAAATCCGCATCCAGTCCAACATCTGCATCTGCATCCACATCCGTAGATACATCCATATCCGCATCGCTATCCATATCCAAGCCAATTAAACTAAAAACAAATTGGATTAAAAACAAGATACTAAATACAATGGAAATGCCCCAAAAAGCTTGTTGGGCGCCACTCAAAGCACTCCACCAATCTCCTAGCGTTAATAAAAGCATGGTTTTTATTTAACTGATACAAGCATTCATTGATAAGATAAGTGCTTGACCAAATTGGATTTTAAAAAACACTTTTCTAAAGGTAAAGATAACTTATTAGTATTCATCAAAAAATAAAATTATTTTTTTGCGATTTTACTAATTGGGTGCTTCGTTTGATATCAAATAAAGTAGTTTCTAACCTAATGCAATACCCTACTTTAATCTCTTTTATATCAAAAAATAATTGTATTCTCTTTTTAAGCGATATTCTTTCGACAAAAGGCTGCGGGTTTTCGGCAAATTAGGTCCGCATTTAGCTTTTTAAGAATACTTCGTTGGTCAACCAAAGCTCTTCGATTCGGTATAGGTGAAAATAATCGTGCAACATTATATGGCGAAGTAAAATAGAGGGGTTGTACTGCCTATATTCTGCATGATGCCCTTCATTTTTCCAGTCGGATGTATTAAAAGTTCTCAATAAGTCCACCATGTTTTGGCGGTTTTTTTCAAATGTTTTCAGTGTAGTCGTCAAATCCATTTTCAATAATAAGTCATCCGGTACAGTGGTTCCTGGAAGATAAGGCGTAAAAACAGGATTTTTTTCCCTTTTGAATCGTTCAAAACGTTGAAACAACATTTTTTCGGCTTCTGACAAATGACAGGCATGCTCATGAATACTCCATTTACCGGATATTCTTCGTTGTTATGAATACTCCATTTACCGGATATTCTTCGTTGTTTGTGCAGTTTTTCTGGAATTTCAGCCATCATTTCTGCTAATAAACTGGGGGCTTTGGATAATATTTTTAGCTTACTTTTAATTTGCATTATATGAAACCTTAATTTTAAAAAAATTGTTTTTTCAGCAATTAAATGCCCTCAAAATTAGGGCAATTTTTCAAATAGAATAAGCTTGGCACTTTCCCCCTTTGGAACTCTTGCCTTGTGCTGATCATTCTCCCCTTCTGTAATCCAAATGCCGTCTCCAACGCGATATTCGATAATTTGTCCATCGAAATCAATTTGCAATCTTCCTTCCAACACATAGCCAATATGTCCTTTCTGGCACCAGTCTATTTCTTCAAAATCATCAAAAAATTCGACCACTCTGAGTTGAACGCCTTCTTTTTGAAAACTTTTATATTGGGCTCCCGAAATTACCGCCCATTCTAATTTATTAAAATCTATTTTTCTAGGATTCATAGAAGCAGGTTTTTGCAAAATAGACGAACTAACAGACTTAATATTGTATCAAATAGGGGGTTAGAAACTCGATTTAATAGCAAAAAAAGAGGGCTACTAAATGACAAGTTTTATTTCCTAGAATTTTTTAACTCCTAACTGATTGGTTATCAATCTTTTACATTATAAAAAACTAAATCCTTCGGTGCAAAACTAATTTATTAGTTGTTTTAACTAATAAATTAGTTTATCTTTGCATTATAAAAACTATAAATAGCTTAAATCTACCAGTCTATGCAAAAATTAGCCAAGAGAGAAGAACAGATTATGCAAGTTTTATGGCAATTAGGAAGAGCTTTTGTCAAAGAAATCATAGAAGAATTGCCAGACCCCAAGCCCCACTACAATACTATATCTACGATTATCCGCATCCTTGAAGACAAGGGATTCGTGGCTCATAAAACTTATGGGAACACCCATCAATACTATCCATTAATTGCCAAAAAAGAATACCAGCAAAGCGAAGTGGGGAATATGGTCAAAAATTATTTTGGCAATTCTTATCTAAAAATGGTAACGCATTTTGCTAAAGAAGATAAAATCAGTGAGGAAGAACTAGAGGAAGTTTTGAAAATGATAAAAAACCAGCGGAAGGCCTAAAACAAGAAACAGTATCCAAACATAATGCCCGAAGTTTTCTAATTAAAAAATCAGATTGCCATCTTTTGAAAATGGCAATCAACAATTGCATAAAAATGATGCCCTATCTCTTTCATGTATCCCTTTTAATCGCTTCTTGTTATTTATTCTATCGCACCTTATGGGAACGAGAAACTTTTTTCCAGCTCAATCGCTGGATTTTGATTACTTGCTTGTTGCTTTCTTTTGGGCTGCCCTGGCTGCCAATTCCATCCGATTGGTCTTTGCAAAACAGGGTGGTTCAAATGGAAGTTTTGCCAAAAGAGAAAATAACAACTCCAGTCGCACTAACTAAGAAGGAAACGAGTCCAGTCAACGAGTCCATCGAAAACCAAGTAAAAGAAACAATAGTGGAACAGCCGGAAGGCGATTTGATAGCCGCCCAAGTGACCCAAATGGAAAAAGCTCCTATCAAAGCATCTTCCATTTGGCAATATTCTTTGATGGAGTTAGTTCAGTACGCCTATTTTGCGGGATTAATCATTTTTGCTTTGAATTTTTTGATTCAGTTAGTTCTTCTTTTTTACCATAAATTCTCCAACGCTAAAATACAAGATGGCTCTTATACCATAGTCGAATTGAATCAGGATAAAGCTCCTTTTTCTTTTGGCAATACTATTTTTATTAATCCTGCTAAGTACGATTGGGACACCTATAATCAGATTTTGGAACATGAAAAAATTCATATTCAACAATGGCATACCTGGGACATTCTGCTGGCAGAATTGGTCCTTATTTTTCAGTGGTTCAACCCTTTTGCCTGGCTATATAGAAAAGCGGTAGAAAATAATCTGGAATATTTGACAGACGATCAAATGCTTTCCAAAGGAGCAGAAAGAGCTGCTTACCAAATGAACTTGCTGAAGGTTTCTGTCCCTCAATTCCCACTCAACCTGACTACTAATTATAATCAATCATTTTTAAAAAAACGCATTGCTATGATGAATGTTAAGAAATCATCCGCTAGTTCCAGTTGGAAGTATTTAATGTTGCTTCCTCTGCTGGCGCTGACTGTTATTGTCCTCAATCCCATCCAAATAGATGCTAAACAATCCCACTCTACCAAAGAGAAAGCAGAAATAGAAAATAAAGATCAACGCAAAAAAAACAAAGCAGAAAAGACAATAACCGCAAATGATCTAATCAAGTCTTCCGATGCTAATGGCGAACCTATTCCGAATCAGGCAACTCAAAAAACGAAGCATAGCCCCTCTTTTATAGGCACTATGTCTGGTTCGATAACGGAAGAAAGCGAGGGACTCAATGTACAGGGTAGTCTTTCTTTTGAAGAAGGAAACGAAGTGATTTACACAGGGAAAGTAGAAGTAAATGGAGAAGTGTTAAACCTTTCTAAGTCAGGAAGTTGGACAGCAGAACTAGATGGAGAAGAAGTCTGTTTTCACTTTATGCAGCCACGGCACAGATTTAATAATTATAATTTCTTCATGGGGGTCTGTTTTAATAAATCGGAACTTAGTCCTATGCCAACGGCCAATTCGGAAGGTCCTTTTACGATGACTCGGGAGGCGGGTAAACTAGAATTTAGAGGACAATTCGAAGATGGAGAAGGAGTAGGGAAATATGATTTTTCTGAAGACGCTACCTTTAAAACTTATCTAGAAAGCGAAGGTTTTAGAGGAATGGACGATGATTTGCTATTTCATGTTTTCATTGCAGATATTAATAAAGCCTATTTAGCTTACCTTAAAAAAGAAGGCTATCAAAATATTTCTACCAATGACCTAGAGGATTTGGCGCACCATCAAATGTCCCAAAAAGTATTAGAAAAATACATTTCCGGATTGAAAAGAATGAATTTTGATAAACCTACTTTGGAGGAACTCATCGAATTAGGCATCCATGATGTCGACGTGGACTATATTGAAAAGATGGGGCGTAACTTGTTTAAAGACTTGACAATTAAGCAAATAGTAGAAGCTTCTATCCACGATGTGGACCCTGATTATATTAGGGAAATCAAAGCATTGGGCTATGAGGACATTACGTTCAAGCACATTGTCGAATTCGCCATTCACGATATTGATGCCGATTATATTACTTCTTTGAAAAGTGCTGGACTAACAGATTTAAGCAGAAACCAAATCGTAGAAGCAGCTATTCATGACATTGACCCTGAATATATCAAAGAAGTACGCGCATTGGGCTATGAGGATATTACGTTCAAGCACATTATCGAATTCGCCATTCACGATATTGATGCCAATTATATACAGTCTTTAAAAGAAGCTGGTCTAGCAGATTTAAGCAGAAACCAAATAGTAGAAGCGGCTATTCATGACATTGACCCTGAATATATTAAGGAAATCGAAGCGTTGGGCTATGAGGATATTACTTTCAAAAACATTGTTGAATTCGCCATTCACGATATTGATGCCGATTATATACAGTCTTTAAAAGAAGCTGGTCTAGCAGATTTAAGCAGAAACCAAATCGTAGAAGCGGCTATTCATGACATTGACCCTGAATATATTAAGGAAATCGAAGCGTTGGGCTATGAGGATATTACTTTCAAGCACATTATCGAATTCGCCATTCACGATATTGATGCCAATTATATACAGTCTTTAAAAGAAGCTGGTCTAGCAGATTTAAGCAGAAACCAAATCATAGAAGCAGCTATCACGATGTAGATGCCGACTTTTTAAAGCGATTTGAAAAATTAGGGTTTGAAGATTTATCCTTCCAAGAAATCATGGAATTAGGTATCCATGATATTGATGCCGACTATATAGAAGAACTAAGAGCTTTAGGGTACAATGATATTTCTGTTAGGCAATTGGTAGAAGCAGGCATTCATGATGTATCTCCTGACTATATTAAATCCCTAAATAATTTAGGCTTTAAAGATATCCCCATAAGGCAATTAATAGAGTTGAGCATTCATAATGTAACTATTTCTTTTATTAAAAAAATTAGAGATCGTGGGTTATACAAAAACTTAACCCTCGACGATTATAGGGATCTGAAAATACATGGAATAGATAAAAAGATGAAACGCCAGGAATGACCGTTAAAACAATTCAATTCTACCATCGGATGGCTATGCTATCCGATGGATTTCTACTTAACGCTCGATTAAGAGATAGGTTTAGGGTCGTTTACTCCACCACATCGCCAAGGTGAAGCCGGAAATTAAGTGCCAAATGCCCCACCAGGCTGCTACTAAAGCCATGCCACCTAAGCCATCAAAAAAATTAAAAACTAATATCAATGCCAAACCTGAATTTTGGATACCCGTTTCGATAGAAATGGCCCTTTTATCTTTTAGGCTCAATCCATTCACTGCAGCCCAACCATAGCCTAGCATAAAAGCCAGCACGTTATGTATCAACACAATAAAAAATACATCATCCAGATAATTTAAAATATTGTCCATATTGCCAGTTATGCCAACAACGACTATTCCCAGAAAAATAGCAATGGACAATAGTTTGACAGGAAACTTTATACGAGCAGTCATATTGGGGTAAAAATGATTAAGAGACATACCAATCAGTAAAGGCAAAACGATTAGTTTTAAAATCGTCGCAACCATCTGTGTCGGATCTACATAAATATTTGTCCCAACAGCAGTAGTATCCGGTACAAACTGAGCAAGCAACGAAAACAGAAGGGGAGTCATAAATACAGCTAACAAGGTCGAAGTTGAAGTCATCAAAACGGACAATGCGGCATTGGCCTTCGCTAGGTGTACAGCAAAATTAGACACATTTCCCCCCGGACAAGCGGCAATCAACAACATTCCCAAAGCCATAGAAGGAGATACATTTAGCATAAAGGTCAATCCTAAAGTCATAAGCGGAAGAAAAACCAATTGGGCCATTAGCCCTATTATGGGCAATCTGGGGCGAATAAATAATCGCTTAAAATCAGCGGTTTTTATATCCAATGCTACTCCAAACATCAGGAAGCCAAGGCATAGATTCAGCAAAGTGAGTTGATCCGGGCTAAAATTTATCCGTATTGCATCTATATTTTCCATTTAATGGAATTACTTTTTATTTTCTACAAATTGCTGACGATCAAGTCATTAACTGTCTATCCAATTGCTTTTCTCGATAGTCTTCAACTATTTTTTTAAAAAAAACTATATGTTTATAAAATAAATACTGGGAAAAGAGCATTAATAGATTGTAATTTTTAACAAGTACCAAAATTTATATTGCCTATCCAAATTTCTTCTACACTGATTTTCTAATCTATCATTTTTAAAAGCTGCTTTATTGGGTGGCACCTGCATTTAACCTATTCTTTTATTTTTATTTTTTTCTTTTGCTTTTAGAGCGAATTGGTTACGCTTTATAAACTAAAAAAAATAGCACTTAACGAATGGATAAAATCTACATGAGTATTATTTCGGCAACCAAAATTAAGGACCATCATGAAATACCTATTGTTGATTTTAACCACTTTTGTTTTTGTGCTGAATTTGGCGGTTGGCCAAGAAGAAACCAGCTCAAATGATTATTTCTCTGAAGGAAATGTCCCTCCAAAAACCAAAGTAGAAAAAGAAGAAACACCTCCCC
Organism: Saprospiraceae bacterium; assembly: GCA_965222705.1. Taxonomy (GTDB): domain Bacteria; phylum Bacteroidota; class Bacteroidia; order Chitinophagales; family Saprospiraceae; genus JAFMDF01. Next base: position 97,706 of record CBDCUO010000043.1, read on the forward strand.
CCTCCAAGAAAATTAAGCGCACTAAAAAAGATGAGTACGCTTATCAGTTTGATGTGATCAATGCCGGCGATGCTGATCGAGTAGCGTCCATGTATAAAGATAGCATTGATTATTACCGAAAGAATCAGGAAGGACAATCTGCTTTGACCCTAGCCATTAAAAACCAGGACGCAAAAACGGTAGAAGTGCTAACAAAAAGAGCAGTCATCAACCTGAAAAACGAAGATGGCGAAACCCCCTTGACCTTAGCCATTAAAGGCGGTAATACAGAAATTATCAAGCTAGTAGCAAGGCGCGCCAAAGCCTCCTTGAAAAATAATACAGGGGAAGCCCCCCTATTCCTTGCACTTGACCTAGATGACCTTTACCTCCTTGAAGAATTGATTCGAAAAGGAGCAGATGTAAATCGAAAAAGCAATGGCGTGACCCCCCTCGCCAGAGCTGCTGAATTGAACAAGCCCAAAATCGTTGCTTTCCTGATAAAAAATAAGGCAAAAATTAACCAGACCAATGATAATGGTGAAACGCCTCTATACATAGCCGTTCAAAAAGGATTTGATACGGTTGCCGGCATTTTAATTAATAAAAGTGAAGATGCTTCGGGCGATTGTAATTGGGAAAATAAAATTGGCACACCACTACTGCACGTTGCCACCGAAAGTGGCAATGCAGAAATAGTGCGGATTTTGATACGATATGGAGCAGAAATCGAAAAAGCCGACTATATGGAAAACACAGCTCTTTGTGCCGCTGCGCAGCTTGGCCAAGTCGAAGTAGTGCGCGCATTAATTCAAAATAATGCCAATATCAATCATCAAAATTTGCAGGGTGATACCCCTTTGATATTGGCTTCTGTTAAAAAACATGATGAGGTAGTCACCTTACTTTTAGAAAATGGTGCGGATGCTACCATTCTAAACTATACAGGCTATGCAGCAGCAGATTTTTATAGCGAAAAAATAGTAAATGGCCTTTTTGCAGAAAGGGGAGCTAAACTCTCCATTGAGAAAAACAACACAACTAATACAAACAAAACAAAAGATAGAGAAAACAATCAATAGGCGTCGTAAAGGGTGATTCTTGTCGGAATTACTTTTCGACAAGGTCACTCCTTATTTTAAAAGAAAAAACAACAGGCAGGAGACAGGGGTCAGTATTATAGAAGCACTTCCCAATCAGCCGGTTTTCGTAATAGTTTACATTAAATCCCACCTTTTGTAATGCTGGCATCTGTCTGCTGTCGAAACCCAACTAATCTTATATATTCTCTAAAAAAATGCCATCGGATGGTGGTGCCGTCCGATTGAAATTTTAACTAAAGAAATTTTAACTGGTCATAACGTTTGGTTTAAAAGGGCACGATTCAGGGGTGGATCGTGTCTATTTTTTTGAGATTGCTCTAAAAATATTTAGCATATGTTCTGCTCCCTGAAAGGGCGATAATTCGTTTTCCAAAACTTGCTTTTCGATTATTTTCATAGTTTCTTTTATTTTCTTATTATTGAAAAAAGCCTCGTATAATCCTTGATTAATCGAAGTGCGTAGCCAATGCTTTGCTTGTTTTCTACGATTTTTTTCAAAAAAATGATTGCTTTTTACCAATGCTATAAATTGGTTTATTTGTTGCTGGATTTGCTTGATACCTTCATTGTTTATAGCCGAACAAGTCAGGACGTTTGGTATCCATTGGCTTTCCTTTGACGGGAAGAGATGCAAGGCATTTTTATAGGCTTGTTGGGTCTTTTTTGCCAAACCGGTCCGTTCTCCATCTGCTTTATTAATGGCGATTAAATCTGCCATTTCAACAATCCCTCTTTTAATACCCTGCAATTCGTCCCCTGCACCGGGAAGCAATAGCAGTAAGAAAAAATCAACCATTGAATGAACCAACGTTTCGGATTGGCCAACACCAACGGTTTCTACCAAAATAGCATCATAGCCTGCTGCTTCGCAAAGAACCATAGTTTCTCTGGTCTTTCTTGCAACACCTCCCAGGGCAATTCCAGCAGGAGAAGGACGAACAAAGGCATCTTTGTGCGCCGCCAGCTTTCCCATTCTGGTTTTATCCCCCAAAATACTTCCACCACTAACTTGGCTGGAAGGGTCAACCGCTAAAACGGCTACTTTTTTATTTTTTGAAACTAATTGCCCGCCAAAAGCCTCAATAAAACTACTTTTTCCCACACCAGGCGCTCCTGTGATTCCTATTCTAATGGATTGATTGGCGAAAGGCAAACAAGCCTCAATGATTTTTTGGGCAATTTCTTGGTCCTCTTGTCGGATGCTTTCGATAACAGTAATCGCTTTAGATAAAGCAACCTTATCTCCTTTTAGGATGGCCGCGACATAATCTTCTGGCGGAAAAGCTTGTTTCCGCTTTTTCAAAATATGCTTTAATAATGGGTTGAGGGAGGCGGGTTGTTTAACGCCTGGCAAGATTTTCGGTACTGTCTTTTTGGAAGGAGTTCCCTTTTTCTTCATACTGAATGTAGAATTGCTTCACAGCAAGATAAATTACTTGATTTTTTTTAACGATTGTAATTGTTAATAAATTGCCAATGATGCTGATGAAAGCAACCATTAATGCTGAGGGATGTTTTTAATTAACTAAAGGTCTCCGAACTAAATAATTACCTATGAAGAAATTTGCCCTATTATTCACCTTAACTATTGTAATAACTACTTTTTCAATAGCTCAAGAAGCGCCCCCTTCCAATAAAATTCCTAAAAAAATTTATTTTACTAAAAAAATTATATCCTCAAAACCTACCATAGATGGCCGCTTAGAGGATGCCGCCTGGAAAACTGTAGAATGGGGCGGAAATTTCACCCAATTGCGACCAAATGATGGGGGGCAACCAGTAGCTACCACTCAGTTTAAAATTTTGTATGACGAAGAAAACATCTATGTGGGTTATCGAATGTACGATGAGGAGCCGGAAAAAGTGGTTCGAAGAATGAGCCGACGAGATGGGTTTGAAGGAGATTGGGTAGAAATTAATATAGACAGTTATCACGATAACCGGACGGCTTTTTCTTTTACTATTTCGGCATCGGGAGTGAAAGGAGATGAGTTTATTAGTAATAATGGCAATAATTGGGATACGAGTTGGAATCCAATCTGGTACGCCAAAACAAATGTTGATGAAAAAGGCTGGACAGCAGAAATACGCATTCCTTTAAGTCAGTTGCGTTACGGAAACAAGGAAGAGCATATATGGGGGATACAGGTTCAAAGACGAAATTTTCGACATGAATCTCGTTCTATTTTTCAGTATATTCCTCGCAATAGTGGGGTCTGGGTGAGTGCTTTTGCTGAACTGCATGGCATCCAGGGAATTAAACCACAAAAGCAGATAGAAATCCAGCCTTATTTAGTAGCGCAAGTCTCTACTTTTGAAAAGGAAGAAGGCAATCCTTTCTTGGACGGCACAGATAGTAAATTTACTGCTGGGGTAGATGGAAAAATCGGTGTGACGAGTGATATGGTGCTGGATTTTACGATTAATCCAGACTTTGGACAAGTCGAGGCGGACCCAGCGGCAGTTCGACTAGATGGTTTTCAAAATTTCTTTCGGGAGCAGCGACCTTTCTTTGTAGAAAATAGTAACCTATTTGATTTTGGAGCAACGGGGTCTGCCGCAGGAGGAAATTACGATTCTGATAATTTATTTTATTCTCGCCGCATTGGGGGCTCTCCCCATGGTTATCCTGATTTGAAAGAGGGCGAATTTGCCCAAATACCTAGTAATGCGTCTATCCTGGGAGCCGCTAAATTTAGCGGCAAAACTAAAAACGGGTTTGCAATTGGCATTTTGGAAAGCATTACTGCTAGAGAAATGGCAAAAATCGATTTTCATGGTGAACGTCGGGAAGAAATAGTAGAACCATTAACTAACTATTTCATAGGCAGAATGACTAAAGATTATGGAGGGGGTAATACAGTGGTAGGAGGTATGCTAACGGGAGTCAACAGAAAATTGGATGATACAAATCTCCATCTTTTGAATAAATCTGCTTATACCGGAGGGCTTGATTTGGTGCATCGCTGGAAAGACCAAAGCTGGGTGGCAACTGCCAAGTTCTTGTTTAGTAGAATAGAAGGTACGTCAGAGGCAATTACCAACACTCAAAACGCTTTTGAGCATTACTTTCAACGCCCGGATGCAGCCCATTTGAGCGTAGATGAAAATAGAACCTCCTTATCTGGTACTGGTGGGACAGCCAAAATTGGCAAAATTGGCGGCAACTGGAAGTTTGAAACTGGAGCTACCTGGCGTTCTCCCGAATTAGAGTTAAATGACATTGGTTTTATGAATAATGCGGATGAAATCAATCACTTTTTCTGGTCGGGTTATCGCTTCAATAACCCCTTTAGCATTTTTAGGAATATGGGTATCAATGTCAATCATTGGATGCGCTGGGACTTTGGCGGCAATCATTTGTACCAGGCTGCAAATGTGAACATGTTTACACAGTTTAAGAATTTCTATCGGTTATTTATTGGAGTCACTCGAGAATTTAAGGATATATCTAATCAAGCCTTATTTGGTGGACCAGCATTGCGGAAATCTCAGGGGCGAGCTATTTTTATGAATATTGGTACAGATAGTCGTAAAAAAGTGCGGTTAAATTTTAATGCCTTCTGGGCTAACGGCAATGCTCCGGACCAAGCCAAAACGGTGGTTGCTGCTAATTATGGCATCGGCTTGACCATCCAGCCCATCAATGCTTTGCGACTTTCTTTACGCCCTAATATTGGTAGATTTGATAGATTAGTACAAAACGTAACGAGTGTTGAATATAAAGAAGCAACTAATTATATCGTCAGTTCTTTAGACCAAAACACGCTTAGTATGACCATTCGTTTAAATTATAATATCACTCCTAATTTGACGATTCAATACTATGGGCAGCCGTTTATTACCCGAGTGCGCTATTTTGATTTTAAACGGATCACCAACTCTACGGCTGAATTATTCCATGATCGCTTTGTGCCTCTGAATGGCGTGACTTATGATGCAATAGAAGACATTTACTTCATAGACGAAAATGCAGACCAGACGATTGACTATTCTTTTGATAATCCAGACTTCAGTTTCATGCAGTTCCGCTCTAATCTGGTGGCTCGTTGGGAATATGTGCCTGGTTCAGAACTGTTTTTTGTATTTACTCAAAGCACCAATAATTCGGGAGACCCCTCAGAAGCTATTCTGCCTAGCTTGACAGATAATTTATTTATTAATAAACCAACAAATATCTTTTTGATTAAATGGACTTATCGCTTTTTATTGTAAATGATCCGATTCGGTAAAAAACCCTACTTTTTACTACTTATAAGCATTGATTGTAATCTCACAATAGCTCCCCTTTACCGGCTATTTAATTCATCTTGACCAATCTAAAAGGTAGATGTATAAAACTTTTGTAATTTAGCCGTCTAATGTTCCTTTTATGGCTTTATTCCACACGATTGGTCAAAGAAGGGAAATTTTTAATCAACCTCTCTGGGTTTCGGATAATTTATTTGTAAGAAAATTCCTGTTTTATGAAATCAGTTGCTTCACTTGTTTTTTTTATAGTAATTTCTTTCTCGATTTTTGGTCAAAAAAATATTCAATCCCCCGATGAATTCTTTCCAGAAAAACTGGGAGAGCAGTTTTACCCCCACCATTTAATTATTGATTATTTTGAACAGGTGGCGGCTAATAGTGATTTGGTGCAATTAGTCGAATATGGTCGAACCAATCAAAATCGCCCACTCGTTCTGGCTTATGTTTCCTCCAAAGCCAATATGGATAATTTGGAAGCTATCCGCAGCAATCACTTAATGAGAGCCGGTTTGGTTAATGGAACGGCTAACGAAGATGCCAAAGCGATCGTTTGGTTAAGTTTTGGTGTACATGGCAATGAGTCCAGTTCCCCTAATGCTGCCGTAAAAACTATTTATGAATTGACAAATTCTAACAATGCGGCAATAAAAAAATGGCTGGAAAATACCGTCATCATTATAGACCCCTCCGTGAACCCCGACGGCTATTCCAGATATACGCATTGGGTGAGAAATACTTCCAATAAAATTCCAAATACTAACCCATTATCGAGAGAGCATCGAGAACCCTGGCCGGGCGGCAGGACTAACCATTATTTGTTCGATTTAAATAGGGATTGGGCCTGGCTGACACAAGTGGAGTCCCAGCAAAGACTCCCCTACTACCGTCAATGGATGCCCCATATTCATGTAGATTTTCACGAACAGGGAGTAAATAGCCCCTACTATTTTGCGCCTGCTGCTAAACCTTACCACCAATATATTACAGGCTGGCAAAAAGATTTTCAAGTAGAAATAGGGAAAAATCATGCTAAATATTTTGATAAAGAAGGCTGGCTTTATTTTACAAAAGAAGTATTTGACCTGCTCTACCCCAGCTATGGAGATACTTATCCTATCTTTAATGGTGGAATCGGCATGACCTACGAGCAGGCAGGCGGTGGCGGAGCAGGTAGGGAAATTGACCTAGAAAATGGCGACACTCTAAAGCTAATTGACCGAATCAACCACCATTTCACGACTGCCTTATCCACGATTGAAATGAGTTCTAATAATGCACAACGACTAGTAGATAATTTTAGAGAGTATTTTCAAAATTCATCGAAAAACCCCCAAGGCAAATACACCACTTTTATTATAAAAGAAGAAAATTCGATTGATAAACTAAAGGCGGTCACTCAATTATTAGACGCACATCAAATCCAATACGGTCGAAGTACCAAAGGACAAAGCATCGGAGCTTTCGATTATACTACGGGGAAAGAAACCCATATAAAGATCAATGAAGGGGATTTACTGATTAGTGCCTTTCAACCAATGTCTGTTTTGACGCAAGTTTTATTTGAACCCGAACCCACTTTAGAAGATTCCGTCACTTACGATATTACTGCTTGGTCTTTGCCCTATGCTCATGGCTTAAAAGCCTATGCCTCCACGCAAAAAGTAGTTCCAGACGCTTCTTTTGACTTTGCTCATCCCATGCCGCAAATCATTGACGACAACCCCTACAGCTATATTTTCAAATGGGAATCTTTGCAAGATGCAGCCTTACTCGGAGGATTGTTAAAAAATAAAGTTCGAGTGCGATATGCTACCGCCCCTTTTACACTCAACGGCGAACATTATCCGCGAGGCACCTTAATGGTCAATCGTGCAGATAATAAGCACTTGAAGGAGCAATTCCATAAAACGGTCCAAGCAATTGCTTTTGAATTTCAACAGAAACTAATCACCACGACCACTGGATTTTCACAGACGGGAGCTGATTTTGGCTCTCGAAGGATGAATCTAATGGCTCGACCAGAGGTCTTGGTATTATATGGACGCGACGTACGATCTAACTCTTATGGACAGGTTTGGCATTACTTTGAAAATACTATTCAATATCCATTTACGGCTATCACTAATGACCAATTGTCCAGGATGGATTTATCAGATTATAATACTATTATTATCACAAACGGGAGCTATTCCCAAATAGAAAAACTAAGCAAATGGGTAAAAGAGGGAGGTAAATTGATCGTTATTGGCAGCGCTATCGGCAGTTTAGAGGGGAAAGAAGGGTTCAAAATAAAAAGAAAAAAAGGAAAAGTAGAAAAAGAAAAGACTGATAGCTTGAAAAGTAAACTAAAAATTTATGCAGAACAAGAAAGAGCATTTATAAAAACCTTTATTCCTGGGGCTATTTTTAAATTAAAAATAGACAATACCCATCCTTTAGCTTACGGTTTGCCGGATTACTATTTCACACTAAAAACGGGACAGTCTTCCTATGAAATTAGCAAAGATTTATGGAATGTGGGCTATATTGATAAAAAGCCCTTATACTTTGGCTTTGTAGGGTCAGAAGCTACCCCAAAAGTAGAAGAATCCCTTGTGCTGGCCACGCAGTCGCTGGGGCGTGGCAGGGTGGTGTATTTGGTGGATAATCCTTTATATCGAGCCTTTTGGGAGCAAGGAAAATTTGTATTTAGCAATGCTTTGTTTTTTGTAGAATAACCAGCTAGTGAAAATTCTTAAAGAAAAAGACATTTTCTACAATCGCAGGCAACACCTCCAAACATGCTCCAAGAATCAAATTTTTTATTAATAAACAACTTTCCAAATTGACACATTATAAGTTAATTAAACATTTATAAAACACTCATGGGTCTATTTCGTATGGAATTATTTGCTAAAAATGAGAAATTTTATCGCAAATGTTTCCCTCTATTTTAGTAACAAGTTTTTTCTAATTTTAAACAACGTCTTGATTAAGAGTGTTTTATCATTTTTTGGCAAGGTTTTTGCTAAAAAATCGCTCAAAATCTGGATATAATGGGTGAAAAAGACTTATATTGCAAGTCTAAAAAGTAGTTAACACAAAAAATAAAGAGTAGAAAATAAAGGCTAGTATTGGTAAAATACAATTGAGAGACTGGTATTCCAATATTAAACCATCAAGACCAGTTATCTTATCATTCGCCTCTAGTGTTTCTGCAAATTCTTACGAAAAGAACTAATTTAACTACACACTTCTTGCAATAAAATGCACTACCTAGCAAACAAATTTCCCCCGTTGAGATAAGGATAAACGGCAATAACACACATACGAAACAAACATGGCGAATCCGTTAATAAAGCAAAATTTAAGTCACAAACTTCTTCAAAAACTATCTCCGCAGCAAATTCAGTTGATGAAATTGCTCCAGATTCCTACTGCTACTTTAGACCAGCGAATCAAGGAGGAATTAGAAGCAAATCCTGCTTTGGAAGAATCAGAAGATAGTGAAGACACCCTTGAAGAAGCTTTTGTCGGGGGCAACGATAGCAATAGCAAGGAATTGAATGAAGCGGAACAAGAAGTTGCTCGCGAAGAAGAATTTGAACTGGACGATTATTTGACCGAATACATCGAGGACGATCCTTTTTCCTACAAATTGAAAAGCGACCATTATAACGTTGAAGAAGAAGATAAATCCATTCCTATTGCTGTTGAAAACTCATTTCATGAATATCTGGAGCATCAGCTAGGTCTATTAAACTTAAAGGATGAGCGACAAATAAAAATAGCAAAGCAAATAATTGGTAGCATTGACGATGACGGTTATCTACGAAGAGACCCTGTTTCTATTATTGATGATTTAATGTTCGCTCAAAATATTATCACGACGGAAAAAGAAATCAATACCCTTTTGTCCAAAATTCAACGCTTTGATCCAACGGGAACTGGTGCGAGGGACCTGCAAGAATGTTTACGTTTACAACTAGAACATAAATACGAGCTAGGACCCTATTCACCTGAATATCGAAAAACCATTTCTAATGCCTTAAAAATTATTAGCCAGCATTTTGACCAATTTTCTAAAAAGCATTATATCAAATTAAAAAGGCAATTAGGCGTAAACGATGAACAGCTAAAAAATGCGATTGATGAAATATTAAAACTGAATCCAAAACCCGCAAGTGGGCATGACGGAGGCGGGAATAGAAAAAATGTCCATTATATTGTCCCCGATTTTATTATTGATAATAGAGACGGCGAGCTAGAATTGACTCTCAACTCCAGAAATGCACCTGATCTTCGCATCAATGATCAATACAGAGATATGCTCAAAGCCTACAAAGAAAACCACAAGGGTCGAAGAGCTAATCGAAAAGAAAAGGAGGCGGTCATGTTCATCAAACAAAAAATAGACTCTGCTAAATGGTTTATTGATGCGATTCGTCAACGACAACAAACCATGTATAGGACGATGTACGCCATCTTGCAATACCAATACGATTATTTTCTATCTGGCGATCAAAAGAAATTGCGCCCGATGATTCTAAAAGATATAGCAGAAGTGACGGGATTGGATATTTCTACCGTTTCCAGGGTCGCTAATAGTAAATTTGTACAGACGGAATTTGGTACAAAACGCTTAAAGGATTTTTTCTCTGAATCCTTAATGACCAAAGATGGAGAAGAAGTATCCACTTTGGAAGTCAAGAAAATTTTGACCGATATTATTTCTAGCGAAAACAAACGCAAACCCCTTTCTGATGAAAAATTGAAAAATATGCTCCGAGATAAAGGCTATAACATTGCTAGAAGAACGGTTGCAAAATATAGAGAGCAACTAAATATTCCAGTTGCCCGACTCCGAAAAGAATTATAAGACTTGTTCCCAAATAACAAGTTCGCATACGAAAATATCTTTTTCAATAAATTGCCTCCACTATCCGCCGGACCACTTCTGTATCTTCCATCGTATAATAATGCAAGCAAGGAACACCTTTATCTTTTAAATCTTTTGATTGATGGATGCCCCATTCAATGCCTACTTCTTTTCTAGCTTCGGCGGTTTTTGCATTTTTCATAGCTTTTACCAAATCAGCTGGTAAATCAATGTGAAAGATTCGAGGAATGGAATTGAGTTGGTATTTTTTAGTCAATGGTTTTAGGCCAGGAACGATCGGAACATCAATCCCGATGGCTCTACACTTCTCCACATAGTCAAAATAATAGTTATTATCAAAAAACATTTGAGTCACAATGTACTTTGCTCCGGCATCTACTTTTGCTTTAACAAATTGTAAATCGCTTTCTAAATTAGGTGCTTCAAAGTGTTTTTCTGGATAGCCCGCCACGCCTATGCAAAAATTGGTTTTCGAGCCATTTTCAATGTTTTTATCCAAGTATTTTCCATTATTCATATCTTCTATTTGCTTTACCAAATCCAGGGCATATGGATGCCCGTCTGATTCCGGAACAAATTTTCCGTCGAACTTTCGTGCATCTCCTCTTATTGCTAACACATTATTAATATCTAGAAAATTTAAATCGATTAAAGCGTTCTCCGTCTCTTCTTTCGTAAACCCACCACAAATTAAATGAGGTACGGCATCCACACCATATCGGTGCATAATAGCAGCACATATCCCAACCGTACCCGGACGCTTGCGGATAGCTGTTTTTTCGTAGTACCCAGTTTTTTTCTTTATATAAATAAATTCTTCCCGATGATAGGTTACATCAATAAAGGGCGGTTTGAATTCCATTAAGGGGTCTAGGGTATCAAAAATATTCTGCATACTTCCCCCTTTCAGAGGAGGTAAAACTTCAAAAGAAATTAGAGTTTGTCCATTCGAATTAGCAAAGTAATCAGTGACCTTCATTGCTGAGTTAAATTAATCTATGATTATGTGCCTTTACTTTCGGTAAAAGCACTTAGACCAAAGTAGCCCATTTGGGTTGCAAATGGGCTATATTATTAAAAGATTTCAACGAAAATCGTCCTTTAGAAAATAAAAACTCACTCACGGAAGCGTTGGCAATCATCCAACTTAATTCCATTGTCTTCTCATCCTCTAATCCGAGCGCCGCCCCAGTAATCACGCCAGCAGGTCCCCCTGAGGTAAAAATAGCCGTAGTTTGCCCATTATCGTTTTCTGTCAATACTTTTTCTAATCCACTCAATACTCTATCTCTAAAAATCACCCATTTTTCAAAAGGAGTATTACTTAAATCCAGTTCATTTCTCACCCATTTTCGGAAAGTTTTATTGAAGGCATGGAAGTATATTTTCTTCTTTTCCTCCTCACTTTCCGTTTGATTGGTGTCAAATGGGTCTATTGATTGAGCTAGGAAATGCTTTGTGATTTGAGGTGCTTGATGCTCTTCGAATTCAGGGTGTTCTTCCCAATTCCAGGAATAGCCATTTTTGACGGCGGCCTCTTTGACAAAATCAGCAGTCTGATGATGTCGTTTTAAAGGGCCAATGATGGCTTTATCAATTCGCACTCCCCGTTCTATCAGGTATCGCCCTAAAGCAATTGATTGTTTTTCTCCAAGCAACGACAACTGGTCATAGTTAACAGACATAAACGAGGCTTGTGCATGACGAATCACCAATAATTTACTCATTCTTTGATCTCTATTTACGCCATTGTTTCAGGTCGGTTTCTAAAAATTGAAAAAAGCTCAATATACAGCTTTTTGGTATCTTTGTGGTGAAATTGATTTTGCAACACAATACAAAACAAGCCCCTTTGAATAATATTATTAATGTGAATTTTTTAATTTCTTTGACAAACCTACAGTCGAAGAACTATATTTTATTTATGAATAAATTAATGCTATTATTAATTGCTTCTCTACTGCTATGCTCAAGCAGTGATGCACAAAATGCTTTTAATCCCGCTAGCGATTTTCATTTAATGGCTCCAAATGATCCTATCCCTTTTGCAGAAACCATTTCTAAAGCAGACTTAAGTGCTTATCTAAATGTGCTGGCTTCCGATGAATATGAAGGCCGCGAAACGGGTACAGAGGGAAATCAAAAAGCCGCAAGGTTTATTGCTGAAAAGCTGGAAAGTTTTGGCATTCCCAAAATAAGCACAATCGATTCTTATTTTCAAAAAATTGCTTTCACGGCCGAATCCTGGAATGAAGTAATTTTAAAAGTTGGAGATAATAACTTTCGACATTTATGGGATTTCTACACTTTCCCGAATTTAAATGCTAGTCGAGAAGTAAACATCAAAGAAGTCATTTTCTTGGGTTATGGAATTGACGACCCTGCTTATAGCGACTACAAAGGCAAGAATGTTCAAGGAAAAACGATTCTGATTTTTGACGGCGAGCCTGCTAACAAATCGGGCAAATCATATATTACCAAATCCAAAAAGGTGTCGGATTGGACTACCGACAGGCGAAAAAAATTGAGAACAGCTTTTCAAAAAGGAGCAAAAACTGTATTGATTATCGATGGGAACATCAAAAATAACTTGGGACAGTTGCGCCGGTTACTGTTGGGCGGACCGATGAAAATGGGAGAAGGAGAACATCCCGAAACCAATTTTGCCAATAGCGTTTACATTTCTACAGATATTGCCAAAGCAATTATTGGAAAAAAATACAAAAAATTTATTAAAGTCAGAAAAAAAATTACTAAA
>CBDCUO010000044.1:0-53470 GCA_965222705.1 Saprospiraceae bacterium
GGATGGATTTTACATTCTGGAATTTCTATAATCGCTTTTGTTGTTATTATTGTATTAATACTAGCTTGGTTGATTTCCTATCCAGATAAACTAGAAGCCCCGTTTGTCTTAACTACAGAAATAGCACCAGTTAAGATAGTAAGTACTGTTTCTGGTAAAATAGAGAGACTATATTTTGAAAACGAGAATTTGGTAACAAAGGGCGATAGAATTGCTTACATTGAAAATAGTGTAATACCCCAATCGATTATTTCAGTTGAAGATTTTTTAAACGATTTTGAAAAAATAAAAGAAATTCCTGACTATCTAGATTTAAAATTTCCGTCTGCTGTCGAATTTGGTGAGATTCATAATAGTATGGTTGCATTTGACCAAAAGTTTTCAAATTTTAAAAATATTCTCAAACAATATTTAGTGTTTGAGAAAATAAAAGCAATATCATCTGAAATTCGTAAAATAAATCGACTTAATAAAATTTTATATCGAGAAAAGGAATTGTTTAAAAAAGAATTGGCACTAAAAAATAAAAATCGTAATCGTTTTGCTAAATTAAATAAAAGTCAGGTGACTAGCGATATGGATTTTGAGCAGATAGAAGCGGAATTAATCCAATATCAACGACAGATGGAGCAAATGGAGAGTAATATTATTCAAAACCAGATTAGAATAGCTCAATTAAAAACCCAACAAATAGAATTAAAAAGTCAACGCTCCGATTTAGTTAATGATAATCTCAGCGTTTTAAATGAATTAAAAGACCGCATTAAAAATGAAATATTAGTTTGGGAAAAAAAATACTTTATCCTAGCACCTATTGGAGGTAAACTAGCTTTGCATAGTCAAATTGAAGAGTCAGTTTTTATTAATAGTGGTGATATAATTGCACAAGTTATTCCTAATGATAATAAATCACGAGAAATCATAGCTAAAGTTCAAACACCTATTGAAGGAATAGGAAAAGTCAGTATAGGAAATAGAATTATTTTACGATTAGCCCCTTATCCTTATAAAGAATATGGAGTTTTAGAGAATAATATTGATAATATAGCTCTCTTACCTGTAGCTAATGAAGAAAACAAGCTACACTATGAAATTAGTGTAGAGTTAGGAGAGTCATTAAAAACTAATTATGGAAAAATTTTAGACTTTAAGCCGAATATGAATGGATTAGCATTAGTTATTACAGAAGATAAAAGTGTGCTGGAAAGGCTTTTAAGTCAATTTTTTAACCTTTTTAAAAACTAAAAATATTATGGATTTTTTTGACCAATTGCTTAAGCTGGAACGAGTACATTATCTTATATGCAGAAAAGCTACTGGGACTCCTAAATACTTATCTAAAAAATTAAATATTTCAGAGAGACAAGTATATCGTTTAATTAGTAGTTTGAAACTAATGGGATTTCCTGTAGCTTATTGCAAACAAAAAAGAACTTATCATTATACAGATACAGTAAAACTTTTTTTTGAAGTAAAAATTGGAGAAGACCAAATTCTAAAAATTAAAGGTGGAGTTAAAAATAATATAACTTTTTTATCAAACTGCCAAAAAGTGGCAGTAAAATCAGGTAATTTTGGTTTGACAACGTTGTTAAGGGATAACCCTGAACCCTGCTATTAATGCACAAAAAAAGAGAGGGGATTACACTTAAACTTCATTATACAATGAAAGATTTAAAAGATTTTAAAGATGTAATGTTGAACAAGTCTAAAATGGAATCTATTACTGGGGGATGGATAGAAACCCAAGTAGATACAGATACTTGTACTACATATAAATACGACCATAGATGGTATGGCACTTATTTTATAGGAAAAGATTCTTTAGATGTAGCTCCTAGTGGAGGAGGCAGTTCCTCAAACAGCTAAAGTTAGTTACAACTGAATAAAAATTATTCAATAATTTTTTAACATAAAAAATAATAAAAATGAAATTAGAAGATTTTAAAAATAATGAGATTACTCAATTAACAGAAATTCGTGGAGGTGCAATTGTTTATTTAAATCCAAGCGGTTCTACTTATAATTCTAGATGGACAGCGCAATGGGATAGAACATGGGGGCAAGAAGATAATGCTGATGATTGTATTGATGATATGTGTAGTTAATACGTAATTCGGCATACTATATTCAATTTTAGTATGTTATTATTTAATAGTTTGCATAGTTACACCAAATTATGCAAACTATTTGTTTGATGTTATAATAATGGTTTTAATATTTAGTGAAGAGACAGACTTGTCTACAGATAGGGTTATAGATTGGCTTAATTTTTATGGAGCAGATTATTTAAGGATTAATGAATATGATTTAATAGAGTATAGTTTTTTAGGTATTAATAACAATAATGCAAAATTAATTATAAAAAACAGAATAATAGATGCTCATAATCTAACATCTATTTGGCATAGGAGAGATACTGCAAGCTATAAATTAAAATACAAAGATGATGTTGTCAAGTTTCTGCAACGAGAATATAATTCATATAATAATTTTCTATATACAATTTTTTGAACAACCTTAAGAAGGTTAAGGTTTTAGGAAATAGATGGTTATCCTCGTTAAATAAATTTGATGTTTTAAATAAGGCAACTGGAGTAGGTTTAAATGTTCCTCCTACAATTTATACATCAGAAAAAAATGTTCTTCATTCTTTTTTAATAGAACATGAACGTGTAATTACTAAGCCAATTGGGGAGGTAACTGTTTTTTTTAGAAAAAAAAATAGTTATGGCATGCATACAAAGCTGTTTGATTTAGAAAAACTATATAAGTTGCCAGATAAATTTGGTATTAGCCTATTTCAAAAATATATTGAAAAATTATACGAAGTAAGGGTATTTATTATCCAAAATAAAATATATTCTATGGCAATTTTTTCTCAATCTAACCAAAAAACAAAAGTTGATTTTAGAAATTATGATAGTGAGACTCCAACTAGGAAAGTACCCTACAATTTACCTGAAGATGTAAAGAATAAATTAATAAATCTTATGACTAATATAGGTCTAAATACAGGTTCGATTGATATTATAGTAGACCCCGAAGGAGATTATTACTTTTTAGAAGTAAATCCAGTTGGGCAATTTGGTTTTTTGCAAGAACATACTAACTACAATATATATAGGGAAATAGCTCAATTTTTAATTAATAAAAATGAATAGTAAGTATATAAAAAGTAATCAACACACATTTCCAGTTCTATTTACTAAACTTACAAAAGTAAAATATCATACCCCCTTAGAAAAGGAAAGAAAAATATATTCAAATAGTAAATTACATTCAACAAGTAAATTCCAAATAAATATAAGCCATAAACCTTTGATTGTAACATAAACCTATTCTAAATGAGTTATTTTAATCTATTTGCCGATTGTGTGGCAGTTAAGGGGTATAAAGAAAGTTGTATTTATGATTTGAGCAGAAATAAATTATACCCTATTTCAAATAAAATATTTGAAATAATAGAAAGGCTAAAAATATTAAGTTTAAATAATATTATCAAAGAATTCCCAAAGGAAGCACAGCAGATAAAGGGAATGACTGATTTTTTTACCCAAAACAACATTGGGTTTGAGTGCGTATCTCCGTCTTTATTTCCTGAAATCAATTATAGCTATGAAGTTCCAAATCAGCTATTTTCATTATCAATAGAAGTAAGTAGTAGTATATCATTTACCGAAAGAATACTTATTGGAGTTAAAAATGAAAACATTAACTCTATTCATTTAATGATGAAAGAGGAGATGGATGTTGCAAGTATCAATAGGCTATTAAAAGTATTAGAAAATTCCCCCGTAAGATATTTAGAATTAAGTTATAGTTTAGGCAATGATTTTTCAATTACAGAATTAATTGACAACATTTCTTTAGAAAGAATATCGAGAATATATAGTATATGTGAGAAAAAGGAAAAGAGTTATTATTACAAATCTATTTACATTGATAATACTTATAGCTCATTTGATGATTTTTTAAAGCCTATAAATTCTTATAAATCATTTGTTATTAATTTAAAGTCATTTTCTGAAGCAAAATCACATAACTTAGCACTAAATAAACACGCACATATTGATAGTAAGGGTAATGTTTATAACCACTATGGACACTCAAAGATACATGGGAATTTGGAAAACAATTCACTTTTAGAAATCCTAAATATTTCTTCTATTAAGAAATTTTGGAACATAAATAATGACAAGATTGAAAAATGTAAATTTTGCCAATTTAGATATTGTTGCTATGATATATCAGAAATTTCATTCAAAAACAAGAAATATCGAAAGGTAAGAAATTGCAAGTTTAATCCTATTTTAAATGAATGGAAAAATTAATGTAATGAAAATATTTGCAAAGATACTGCTCTTTTTTTTTGGCTTAGTTTTAGGTTTTGGAATAAGTGTTTTCATAGGAGAAACCATTATAAAAAAACTTAATCGAGTTGACCCAACAGTAATAATACCTTTTGTATGAAAAAAGCATTTTTTATCGGTTCTCTCATAGGCATTTTTTTAGCTGTAGTAATGTATTCAACTGGTGAAACATATACAATAAAAGAAAAAACTATAAACCTCAAAGATTTGTACTTATATCAGTTGGATGGTTCTAATGTTGATTGGTCTGAATTTGAAAATGAAAAAGTATTAGTTAATTTCTGGGGTTCTCATTGTCCTCCATGTGTTGATAAATTGCCTTATTTGAATTCATTTGCCTCTAACAACCCTGATTTTACTGTGTTAAGCATTTCTGGGGAATCATTATCTCAAATGAATAATTATTTAGACCACTTTGATTATAATAATATCAAGTTCACAAAGATGGATGGTAAATATTCTTCAGTCGGCATATATTTGTTGCCGACTACTATATTGATTCAAGATGGAAAAGGTAGAATCTTTCCTCAAGAAGACTTAGAAAAACTAATAGGACTAAGGTAGAAACCCTCACTTTACATTCGATGCCAGACTGTAAAGTGACCGTTATAAATCCCTATAAATCAAATATTTACAGTTCTTGAAAAATTAATTAACTTGATTAAAATAACCCAAACATCCTGTTTTGTAAAGTGAAATTACTACCTTTACAAGGTCAGTAAAAAATTAAGGCGTGGCAACTATTTGTGTCAAATCCGCCAAAATTTTAACATTTCGCTTTATGGCTAAGAAAAAAACGAGACAACAGGATAAAACCACTTCTCCACTAAAATGGATAGAGGCCACCAAAGCCATCGATTATCTGGAGAAAAAAGAAAAATGGCACGAACTCCTTATAATAGCTGTTGGTTGTTATACAGGTTATCGCTTGGTCGATTTATTAAAATTACAATATAAAGATTTTCAAGACGACAATGTTTCCGTTGTTGCTCAAAAAACAGGCAAAGCCCGAACCGTTAAGATTTATGACCGCCTCAAGCGAATCGTTGAAAAATGCCGTGTGCGATTAGGTCGCAAAGAACATAACCATCTTTTTGTGCGTTCTCGTTTTCCTTCCGATAAACCCATCAGTAGAATGGCTGCTATTACTCGTATCAAGCAAGGTTTTAATTTTGCTGGTATCGAAAGAGCCATGCTTTCTGGCCATACTCTCCGAAAAACGTATGCCCTCCGAAAATTTGAAGGACTCAAAGCCAAAATTGGTGATTATCGAGCCTTAAATGAAGTTCGCAAAGATTTACGCCATTCCTCCGTTGATATGACTCGTCGCTATTTGGGCATCCCCGAAAGTGAACTAGACGAGATTTTGGAAGACATTTTTAATGACTAAATTTCCAAGTAATCCTACATTTTGAGCAGCTGGCGCAAAAATGAGCCAATTTTTAGCAAAAAAGGCTAAAAAACGCCTACGTGTACGTAATGCTGATTGTGTTATATAATTTTTACTGAACCATAGTCCGTCTCTGCTTTATTCTCAAGGCACATGTTTTAACACAAAAAAGACTAATGGCAAGAAATGAAAAACAAAATGTTATAAAAACTCTTCAAAGAGCATTTCTGGCATAAATTATGCCGTATCAAATTAAACATACCCTCTACCCCAGCAGTTGGAAAATCACTTTGGCACATCAATTTTTCCATCTTGAATACCACCAGCCAATTTTTCTAGGAGTTTTGCAAATTGATAAAACCCTTCATATCGCTGTGTCAGCATATTCATTTCTCCAGCAGCAGCATTATCCATGATTCCTTTGAATCCATTCATGTATGGATACATTCCTGCTAGAATTTCTTCGTCACCTCCGCCTTTTGCTAGGACACCTTTTACCCATGTATCTATTTTTTTAGCAGCAAAAAGGTCTTGGTTGCGAAGTGCCACAAATTATATGTTTTACAATTAAAAGCTAAAGGTATAAAAACAATTTATTTTCTCCAACTAAATGCAATTCTCTGTATTGTCCTAGTCTATTAATTTTATAATTCTTAAAAATTCTGGTAATTCTCTAATATTACTTAGTTCTTCTTCAGATTTTAATCTCTCCACATCTTTATACCCCATTTGTATTGCTGTTTTAAGATTTCTTATAGCCAAATCTTTTTTATTTAAGACGGAATAATAACATGCCCAATTCACATAAACCATCAGATTATTTTCTGCTAATTGTTGAGCTAACTCTAAGTCCTCTCTGGATTTCCTTAATTTATTAAGTTTTAAATATATATACCCACGATTGTTATATAGTTTACTTTTAGGGATAAAATCATTATTTGCACTAAGTAATATGGCCTGATTATAATCTTGCAAAGCAAGTTGATATTCTTTCTGATTTTTAAATGTAAGTCCTCTATTAACGTAAGCAGAAATAAAACCAGGATTCATTTTTATTGCCCTATTAAAATCTATATGTGCCAAATCATACTTACCTACATAATTATAAGCGTTACCTCTAATATTATAGAGTTCTTCATTATTAGGCTCTAACGATATAGCATTATTAAAATCCTTAATTGCTTGATGAAATTGCCTTTGATAGAAGTAACACATTCCTCTACTTCTATAACTTTCCCAATAGGTTGGAGTCAACTCGATTGATTTACTAAAATCTTTTATCCCAGAGGCATAGTCCTTTAAATAAGTATAAGCCAAGCCTCTATTATGAAATAATTCCTGATAACTCGAATCCAATGAAATACCTTTACTATAATTAGTTATGGCAAGTTGGTAATTTTTTTGATAAGAAAATGAAAGTCCTCTAACAAAATAAGCCTCCGAACGACTAGAGTTTAAATTTATTGCTCTCTGAACATCCTTTTCTGTCAGTTTATATTGTTTTAAATTAGCATATAATCTAGCCCGAACCACTAAAGCTAAGTAGTTATTTGAATCTAAGGAAATAACCTTATTACAATCTAAAATACCTTTTTCAATTCTTCCCAACTCACTATAAACATTGCTTCTATTAATATAGCTATCAATATACTTTGGGTTGATTGAAATAGATGTCGTAAAATCTGCTAAGGCTTTATTATACTCACCCAATTCAGCATAAATAGTTCCTCTATTATTATAGGCTTCAAAATAATTTTTATTAAGAAGAATAGCTTTGCTATAATTCTCAATTGCCTTCTTATTATTTTTAATATAGGTATATTTTGCGCCTAATTCATAGAAGCCTTCTGAATCTTCAGGATTAATTCTAATATATTTTTCAAGATCACGAACTGCTAAATCATATTTCTCTAATTTACCATAAACCATTGCTCTATTATAAAGAGCAAAAGCAAAATCAGGATTCAAAGTAAGCGAAGTATTATAATCTCTAACTGCAAGATTGTAGTTACCCATTTCCGAGTAAATCATTGCTCTATTATAAAAAACAAAATAAAGCGTCGAATCGAGTTTAATAGATTTATTATAATCTTGAATCGCCTTGTCTAAATTACCTAATGAAAAATGAACTAAACCTCTATTCCAAAACCCCAGTTTATTAGATTTATCTAATGATATAGCTTTATTAAAAGCTTCTAAAGCTCTAAACTCTTGGTTCAAATTTAAGTACGTAGTACCTATATTACGGTAACTTTTGGCTTTTTGTGAATTAGAAACATTACTTGGACTATTTGCAATTGATGATAATTCTAAAAATGCTTCATCTGGAAGATTTGCCTTTACTTTCACTAATGAAATAATCCAGTTTTTTAGTAGTAAAGAATCTATTTGTAGGACACCTTTTTGAAGCTCAAAAGGAGTTATCTTAACATAATCCAATTCATGTTTTGTAGTTCTAGGGTTAATAGCTGGTGCTATCTGAGCAACTACATTATCGTCAATGTTATACCTAAAACAAACATCTGCGCTTCTACATCCTTCTACAACATTTTTTACCAATCCATATATTATTAAGTCTGCATTGTGTTTTTTTTGGATATTTTTTGCTTTCTCTAGAGTACTTGGAGGGGGAATCTTCTCTTCATAATAGGCATTAATCTTTAAAATAGGGTTTTCTTTAGCTTGAATAACATTCAGATTCTCTTGTATAGACCTCCCAATACAATAGTTTTTTTCGTTTAAAATTATATCCTCAAACCGAATTATTAGAACATTAAAATTCCTAGTATCATTTGGTTTAAAAATTGATTCTATACTATCAGTAGGTATAGAGTTAGCTACTTTTACAGGTTCATTATTTGGTTTAACCTCTTCTTTAGCTATTCCAATTTTTAATAAAATTGGAAACCATAAAGCGAGCAAAAAAGCAATTAATGTTAAATAGAATTTTTTTGTCAGTCCTTTAAATGTGAGGTTTTTACCATCATCTTCTTTCCAAGTAATCGATGAAATATATCTTAAATAAAGATATAAAAAACACCCAAAAAATAGGGCAATTAAAGATCCCCATTTTGCTTTACTAATTGTCATGAAATCAATTGAACTACTAAGTCCATCAACACACCCAAATATGGCAAAAACAATTACTATTACATATACTATATTTTCAATTAATTTTTGATGTAAAGGCTTATTCACAAAAATATTTTTTCTAACTCTAGAATGAAAACTGAATAAAGTTACAAAAGTATTTTGCAACTACCTCTCAATTATCGATAATTTCATTAGCTTATTCTACCCTCTATTTTCAATCACCTTATAAATATTATTCAACGCCTCCTCTCGATAAGCTCCATCCAATTCACAGCCCCAAAACTTCCTTCTCATACTCACCGCAGCAATCCCCGTACTACCGCAGCCCATAAAACAATCAACAACGACATCATTTTCATACGTCGTAACTTCAATCAATTTTTCAAGTAGCTCAATTGGCTTAGGCGTAGGATGATCCGTATCGGCAAACTTATATCATTCCAGTACATCAGGTGGCCTTTTGGATAATTTCACTTTCCCTTTGGTAGCATGAATAATGGACTCATGCTGCGGAGCAAAAGTACATTCCGTATCTCCACTCCCATGATTTGGTTTTTTCCGAATAATTCTGCTTTTGATAGTAAAACCAATCTCCGTAACAATTTCCATAAATTCCTTTTCACATTTTCGGTCGCACCAAATAAAGGCGGTCGCATTATCCGCCATTCTTCAATAGGCTATCTCCAGAACATCTTTAAGTAATGCAGATGCTTGTTCTAATGATTCATCATTGGCAATTTTCTTCTTAGGAGTAGCTTTTCTCCAACTTGCTTCCAAATTTCTACCATACGGAGGGTCAATTAATAGCAATTGAAATCCTAATGGTGCTTCATGCATTAATTCTCTAGCATCGCCATGAAGGATGCTATCCGTAAACTCCTGAATTCTTGCTTGCTTTTTAGCTTCCTCTTGCGCTCTTCTTACCGCTTCTTCTTGTTCAGAAAGCTCATCTAACTTTATCTGAAGCTCTTCTTCTTTTTGTTCCTTTAATTTATCAAACCAAATTGCCCCTTGATTAGCAATTAAGCCCTTTGCCCTCGTTTCTTTTTGGAAAATATCGTGCAAAAAAGCCTCTTGATACGCTGAATCGTCTATTTTTTCTAACCACAACTCTACTTCTTCAATAGCTTCATTATACTTAGCAACTTCTTTTTGAAAATGTTTTGAGCTTGGATTAGTGGTTCTATGGAGGATATTATCTATTATTTCACCGAGAAACGTCTCATAATCGTATCGAGCGTTCTTCACCTGGAGAAGATTTAATAATGCTCTGCAATCACGCTCCGACAATGAATTAATGGAGAACTCAATTTTTTCTAGAATAGACGGTGGAAAATCTGCCAATTGAAGCCTATATGATACTATTGCCTCCCCTATTCCCAAAGATTGAGCAATATCCTTCTGCTTTCGTCCCTGCTCTTTTTTTGCTTTATAGTCCAGCCACACATCAATCATTGAAAGTGGTTTGGTTACGGAATTTTGATCCTGATCTTGGTAGGCCATCATCCAAATCTCAGAAGGAGTAAATCCTTCATATAAAAATATAGGTATGGAATCCAAGCCTAGTTTTTTACATGCCCTTAGACGATTTGACCCAGCAAACACCTTAAATCTTTTTTCTTCTTCGTAACATTTTAAGGCATAAGTACGGTCAAAACCATTAGAGTCAATCAATGATGCTAGTTTTTCAACATGATGTTCATCGACTGTTCTTCTTGGGTTATATTCGCTGATTTCAACTAAATCAATATCGACTCCTGCAATAAAGTTATTTCATTTTTTCCCTTCCAACACTATTGTTTGATGATTTTTCATGCCTAAAAAATAATGCGACTAAAATAAGACAAGCAAACTATTCTTGCTTTATAGGATTTTCTGTAAGTATTTATTGGTGTACTGAAATAGGAAATATTTTGTATCTCTTTTTAAGGTATCCCTCTTGTGTCTTTTAAAAAAATCACCTTCATACGTCCCTTTTTATGCCTTCCCACAGTTTATAGGGTGTATAGCAAAACCAATTTGAAACAACGGTATAACATGTTGTTTTCTGCATACTTTAATGTCGATTAGACATATTTCACCGCAAAAACAGGCTGTTATTGCTCTACAAAATAGCATTTTTCCTTTTCAAACATATAAATCTTTTCACAATGAAGCATATACCCAAAATGTATGTTCTGGCCATCTTATTCCTAGCGTTAAGCTGTCAGCAAAATACTCAGATTAAAGAAAAAAAGGTCATTCCTTATGATTTTGAGCTTAGTTTTCTACCAAAGTTAAAGGATATAGCCACAAAAGTTGCTTGTCACGACGGGCCAGTCAGTCAAAAATTCTCCGAATTAGCCTCTTTGGAAAAAATCTATTTGGAGGATAATGTCAAACCTATCTCTCCGCAGCAACAGCAAGCAATACAACATTTACGCATTTCGATTTCTAGCGAATATAAATCGGTCAATAATAGAAAATCCAAAAATCTAGAAAGAATTTTAGCCGATTTAGTAGCCGTTGTCCGCAAGGAGCTTCCAAATTATCCGCTTCCTACCTTTCGTATTCAACTTATCAAGCATAAAAAAGGAAAATACATCAATGCGTTTACGCCTGGATCTGGATACATTTATTTTACCACCGACCTATACAATCTAACGGAATCTGATAGTGAAAGAGCGTTTATTATTGCCCACGAAATTGGCCATAATCTTTTAGGTCATTGCTTAGATGCTGCAATCAGAGAACAGGTAGCAACCCATAAATTGGGACAAACATGGGGAAAATGGCTTTCAAAAGGATGGAATTATATAGCTGATTCAACCCTTGACCAAGTGAAGGAACTAGCTTGTGACCTATTTGCTTGTCACGCAGTAGCCCAAAGTGGTATTTATGACCCACAAGCAGGAATTCAGTTTTTCCATCAATTAAGTAAACTTCCAAAAAGCAACTCTACATTCCGTATTTTTTCAACGCATCCATTATCTGAAATAAGGAAAACCTGTGTTAATGATTATTTATGGGATAGTCGTCAGCGGTTTCAGAAGAAACAGAAAAAGTTCCCTATATTAGAATAATGGTCATTACAAGAGAGAACGCCCCTTTAATCGTTTTAAGTCTAGTAAAAACTGAGCTTCTCTCGTCCCATTTTAACTGATATAACTGTTATCTAAGTAGGTAAGCGTTTTGGTTCACACTATGAAATACATTACTTAACATTTACAACACCTAGTATCATTCCGATAGATTTCTACCCCTCAATGGTTCATCCATTAGGCTAGATTTTTATTGTCAAAAACCAAATTACAAAGGGCTTTATACCTCATTTTCTGTATTTAAAAATCATACTGTTATGAAAGTAAACAATTCATTATCAACAAAATATCGTAAAATGGTTACGATATATGTCCCTGTCATCCTGATAATATGCTACAGCTTTTCAGGCTGCACTACAACCACTCCCTCACCGATAATTAAGACGATTATTACATTAGTTGATGATTTTTCTTCTACCCGATTAGGGTCTCAAAAATTAGACGTTCCCTTTATCGGTCGCATTGCGGAATTTTTACGGACGCTAAATAGGGATATTATATTTATGGCCACCCATGTTTCTCAGCCCCACCCTAATCCTGTAAGTTGTTCGCTTACCCCCTTTACTGAGTCGATCGACCAGTTTGACCTTTCGTATAAACGGAAGTTACAGCAACGGGAAGCAAACGACTCTTTGAATATTCAGGCAATTGAAACATTTAAGGAACGATTTGAGGCTTCTTTTACTAGATTCAACCTTACCAAAGAAACGGACTTTTCTTATATCACTCGTCACTTGAAATCTATTACTCATACATTGGGAAACGCTACTGCAACTACCCACCGAATAGCCGTCATTTCTACAGATTTTATGAACCATGAAAAGGGAGGAACGCCTAGTCTTCCCGATGCACATACCATCCAGCAGCTGAATTATGTCCTTAGTACCAATGAGTATGCCCACTTCTATGTCATTACGGATATTTCCGTAACAGGAACAGTATTAGAAGATTTACAGGCTCAATTCTTAGGAAGCTGGACGGAATTTGAATCAATGCTGCACAATCATTTTTCTAATTTTAAAACTGAAACAAATGTATCGTATCGAAGCCATTAAACATGCTCAACAGGCGAATATTGCCTATGCAAGCGGTGTGAGAGCTAAAGCATACTTAAACTACTACACAAAAGCTCTGGATATCGTTACCCATTTTTCTAACGCCCATCCAGTTAAGGTATCAACCCTGTTTTACTTCTGTGTTTTAATTGGGGACACTATTTTTTCATCACGCTTGATTAAGCCACTAGCAGAAAGTTTCTTTCAAACAGATTCATTTTTTGCTCACCTGCTTTTTGCTTGTATTTATGCGATAATCATCTTCGCTTTAACATGGAATGCCAGTAAAAACTACTATCAGAATCACCCTGATAACATAGCTTTTCTTACTGCCCTCCAAGTCTTGAACTTCTCCCCTACTTCTTCTCAAGGAATGGTAGAAAAGCAAGTTAAAGACAATGCTAAAGGAAAGAAAAAGGCTGCTTTTTTCTGGATACTCTGCCTGATTTTATTAGTGGTTGGATTGGGTCTTTTTAGAAACTACCTCATCAATGAGCATAACGGTTTTTTCTTTAATAGTCCTGATGACTACTTAATGGTCGGCATCCCCCTCATACTAGGATTTTGTCTTATTTACTTAGGAAAATACAAGCTACATTATTTCAAATTGGTAGAAATGCGGAGAAAGAAAAAGAAGGTCGCTAAACAAGTGGAAGAACTACAAGAACGTACCATCTTTGAAAGTCGCCAATGTATGAATTTCACAACGCAAGCTGACGCTATTAAAGAGCCACCTACCAATGATAGAGATACTGAGATTTGCTTGGAGCGCATGAAAAACATTGACGTTTCTAGCGAAAACTTCTTTGATAATCTGGTACAACGGACGTTACGAGTTACTGCTCAGTATAGCGGTACTCCTTTAGACAATGTTTCCATCCAAATATGTACTGCCGAAGATGACGTATTATATGGAGTGACCGACCAAACAGGCTCTTATGAATTTTCGTGGAAATCTGCACACGATTATATCAAGGCAATTATCCTTTACGGCAAACGACTCCCTGGTAACAAGTTTTCAACAGGTCAACATTTACGAGTAGATGTTGGTGATATTATTGGTCGCTACGATGCAACACCTGAGCAAATCAAAACGATGTTCAAACAAAAGAAAAAAACGACCGCTTCTACCAGTTCAGCAAATGGATTTTCTACATCTTCAAATCATCAAAGCTCATGAATACTGAACAAGACACTACCTCATTAGGCGAACTTATTATTGAGATTAAGAGCCGTGCCACCCAAATATTTATACATCTATGGAATCAAGATTATTCTGCATTGGAATCTAAATATTTTGGCATTAGCATGATAGATATTCTTGGCTTTGCTGTGGCTCTTTTTATCATCTATGAACTGTTCAAATTCGCCTTTACCATTTTTGGAGAACTAATTATGATTTTTTCTAGAATGGTTTTTACGCACGTTTCAAAGTTCGCTCTCATTCTAATGAAAAGAGTATTCACCCGTATTCGTAAGACTCTTGCCTATCTATGGGAACAAGAACCTGTAAGGCGTATCCGATATGCTGTTGGTGCAAAAATTCAACGGCTGCTAATGGGCATACGCTAATTATTCATCAAAATTTTTAAAACCATGTTGTCCTATATTTTTTTTTATTCGTTGCACTGTATATTCTTAGCTATATCTTACCAATTGGTTCTACTGGTTCAGAACTCTATGGGTCAGCCCATTTTGCAAAAAATAAGATATTAGCCAAAAATAATTCGGGAGTTATTATTGATGGAGTAAACGCCATACCCCTACAAGACTCTTTTCAGCATGTTCTTTTAACTAGCCCTACGGGTGCTGGGAAAACTCAAAATTTTATACTTCCAAACATACTCTCTCAAGATCACTCGATGATTATTACCGATCCAAAATCGGAATTATATGCCCTTACTGCTGCTCGTCTTAGTCAAAAGGGCTTCTACGTGCAAGCTATCGACTTTGGTAATATTCAACATTCAATGAGGTATAACCCTCTTTCAAGGGTAAATACGCAATTAGAAATCAAACAATTTGCTACGTCTTTATATGATATGAGCAACAAAGGAACTAGCTCAGAGGGGATTTGGAGACAAGGCGCAATTAGATTGTTGGAAACAATAATTAGGTCGCTTAAAAACTATCCCGACCCACGTTACCATACAATGGCAAACTTGATTCACATTTTTAACCATATCGAAGATGGAACAGATACCATCAAAACATTTGTTGAACGGTATGCTCCAAATCAAGATACTAGAGACCGTTTCAATTCTTTTTTAAAAGCGGAAGTAAAGATAAGATTGGGGCAACACGGAAGTAGCATCACCTGTCTCAATCCCTTCGATACGGATGAGATAAAAATTTTAACTGCACAGGACGACATAGAATTTTCTTTATTCAGAAACCATAAAACAGCACTTTTTTTAAAGACTCCCATTGGTTTAGGTTCTCAATATACATCTATTCTCTCCTTATTGTATGCTCAAATGTTTAAGCATTACCTAAATACTCCCATAACACTTGATGATGAGCCAATTTTATTCCTGCTTGAGGAGTTTGGGGTACTAAAACGACTGCCAGCAATGGAAAAAACCATCGCTTTAATCCGATCCAAAAGGGTATCCATCAATATGGTAGTCCAAAATATAGCCCAAATAGACCATGTGTATGGGAAGGAAATCTGTGATACCATTATAGCAAATACAGCAAGCCTTATTGTTTTACCTGGCATTAAAGACGACCGAACCCTTACAATGGTACAAAATCTGTTAGGAAAGACCACCAAAGAGACCTACTCTGTTAGTTCTGGTGTCCGCATTACGCCAAGACCCCTTATGACCAAAGATGAGATTCGCACCCTTCCAAAAGGTGAGGGATTATTCTTTTTTGGTAATGATTACGGACAAAAAATTCGCACCCTTCCTCTGTATAAAAATTATGACCTTATGGAGCGTTCAGGGCTTATTTCAAAACATGGTGCATTACAAGCACTTGAACCTTTCTCTGAACGATTTACCGCAACAAAAGAAGAAATTGTTAGCGTAGATGACATTCCTTTAATTCCCTTAAAGAATCTACCTGACCAAGAAACGATTGACCTCGAAAAAAAGCTAGAGAAACTCTTTAATAATCGTTCAACGATGGATTTGTAAACATTTTAACCATATTCCTATGTCTCTTTCTTCCTATGAGTCCATAAAAACTAAAGCTAAAGACCTCTTCAGCGACCATAAACACTTTGAACATGCACAGAAAGGCAATCCTGCTTATGGTTACTCGCCTTTTCAATATTTTCCTGGTGAAACACCGAAAGTAAGTACCAAGCAAGAAGCCATTAATGATTTTACTGACCAATATGCTCAACGCTGTCTGGAGCGAACTCCTACTGGCACACAGGCTATCTGGAAAGTCAATGGAGAAAAAATGGAAGAAGTCCAAGAGGATGGCAAATGTACCCTTAAAGTTGACCAGTACAGCGAACCTTTACCACTTGAATTACAGCATGGTGTTTTTAAGGAAAGTACCACAGAAGTAAGTAAAAAATTTGCTTCTGATTACAAAAAAATGCTTGGTAACTATCAACCCCAACATAATAAACTTTCGCAGTCCTTTGAAAAACATACTACTGAGGACACGATTGATGCCAAAAATACACCACACATGCGGGATGAATATTATAATAATGACATAAGCAAAGAGCAAAGCCACCCTGAATTTAATGCGCCACCATCTACAGATAGAGAAAATACAGAATCTCAAACACCCGAAATAGAACAAGAACAAGCAGAAACAATAGACCAATCTGAACCGACTACTTCTGAGCAATCAGAAAGTATAAGTATAGATTCTACAGCGGATACGAGCGATAAAGGCGATAAAAGTGCCGACGTTGAAATTTCTATATAAAAGTAAAAAAATCATGATTATGGATAAACCACTTTCTCTTGACGACCTTAAAGATATCCCTGACAAATATTTGGAAGACGCTTATATCGTGTTGGGTGATAGTTTTAGCTATTACAAGCATTTCAAGCACATAAAACAGGGGGAACTTGCCTATGGTTTTACGACTGAGCAATGCCTCCCTGGAACACAAGCAACTGTGTACACCAAACAAGAAGCATTAAATCTACTTGCAACAAAAGACCCCACGGAAAATCCCAAAATTTGGATGGTCTCTGGTGTTAAACAATCTGAGACTCCAGAAATTACCGATGTGCCAAACTATGAGCAACATAAGGACGATTTTTCTTGCACTCTACAAGTAACTAAAGATAGCGAGGCTATTCCTGTAGAATTAGAGAATGGCGAGTATGTTGAGCTTGAGGAAGGTGAGCAATCACAAGATTTCTCTGGAACAGATGATAGTGACCGTAATAGAGATGAAGGAGTGGAATTGTCCTTCTAAAAATTAAAGGGTCGCCCAATTAGCTGGCAACCCTTTATTTATTTGAGGTACTACTGTAAACTTTTACCGCCTCCGCCTGACTACAACCAGAAAACACTAATTTTTTCTAGTTTTTAACCAATCCTTAATTTTCTTTTTCGCCCTACCCGACCGTTTCCTAACGCCACTTGAAGTAATATTTAATACTTCAGCAATTACTTCATTGCAATAATCATCCATTTTCAAAGCTATAATTTCCCATTGTTCGGGAGTCATTTGTGCTTTATATTCAGCTTCAATTATTGGCATATCTATCACTTCATCAATAGCAGAATAAGGGTTTGTTTCTTTATCCTCTGGAACATCTAGCACATACCTTTTTTCTGCTCTAATACAATCCATGCCAGCATTATAAACCGTCCTATATAAATAACCTTCTGGATTCCCTCCTTTCATTAAATTAGTTATAGCTGTTGAATTTTTTAGTAAATTTTCAAAAGCCTGAGAGACAATATCCTGAGCAAAAAAATGAGAATAATTCTTAGCTTGATGATAGAATTTATCTCGTAGTCTTTCGTACAAATCTGCTACAAACATTTGTTGTTCATTAAAAGATGGTGATTCTATAAAAGCATTCATCTTAAAGAGTTTTTATTGTTAATTCTATTCAAAAAACTTCTCCCTTCTTACTCCTTGCCATATCAAGGGTAAATCAGCATGCTTTACGCATACCAAATATGTCTGTACAAAAAATTAGGGCAGACCACTCCCTGTGGTAGTAGAAGCTACTACCCTAGTATTTTCAAAAACCTGTAACGCTATTTTCTATTTGCCTTAGTACATACAAGTATCTATCTTTAAGCCCTAGTAATTCTTCGTTATTGGGATGTGTTTCCAATAATTTGTTAATTTCATGAAGTTGTTCCAAACCAACAGACTTGTAAAACATGTAATAACAGAATACTGATCCGTCAAAAGCACTAAACAAATACTCTAGTTTTCTGTAAAAACACTCAAGCAGTAATGGCATATTTGATTGAGTAGAAATTTCAACAGATGGGATAGTCGCTATCATAAGTTCTGATTTTAAAATTCTACCAGATGTTAATTTTATCTCTTAATTCTGAAGGAGTTGTTATCAGTTAATTCTCTGTTAAAAACAGGTATATTCTGTTAAAGCTAGTTAAGAACCTATACTTAAATGGTAATTAACTTCGTCATAAGAATAGAAAAAAAACTTGATTTATAACAATAAAAATACAAAATAACTCTGGTCGTATTTTGACCATATAAGTTAGTATTATGGTTAGGAGTAATATTCTCCTAACCACTTTCTATATTTTGACAAACTTAAATTTGAAAGGAAAAATAAGGGTAGGAGAACCCTACCCTTCTCTTAAAAAAATAAGTTAGTATTATAACCAAAGAACATGTTATATTACTAACTTTTAGACTTATTTAATTGATGACATAAAATTAGTATAAAATCTAATTCGTTGCAGATTTTTTTAACAATTCGAAGTTTTTATAACTGAAAATAACTGGAAGAGTAAATTACCTAAATATCTTCCTCTTCAGGAAACAACTCTTGAAATGGGATAGGATAAACTAAAAATCCGCTAATAGTAGAAAAACCTAAATGAGTTGTAAATAAGTTTCGTGCATTGGACTCGTGTTTGGCAAGTGTTTCTTTATCAAATTTGTTAAAACTTTCATTATACTCTCCTTGATTATGTACTTGTAACAAAATAACTAATGAGCGAAGCTGGTATAATTTTTCCTCTTCGGGAGATCTATCTTTATTAGAAAGTCTTTCGGTACTCTGGTAAATTCTTATAGTGATTTGTCTCCAAATCAATTTATTCAATAAATCTTTTTCTATAAACTTCCCTCTTCTTTTAGGGTTATTAGTAGCCTTCCAATTATAATATACTACCTGGTCAATAGAACCCCCATTAGCTATTACCCCTTTAATCTCTGAAACATATTTTTTGCTATTTTCCTCAATATATTTTTTAAAATCAGGCTTATTATTTTTTAATAAATGATATAAGCTCCAGTATGTATCGTTAATTCTAAAATTCCAATTAGTGCCATTTTGAGGCCCCTTGTACCAATTCAATAACTCTAAAATTTCGTTTTTCAATTCTTTCTTGCTAAAAAAGAATTCACTATCATACTGCAATTCATCAAAAACAAAGTCATAAAAGCTCCATAATTGTCCATTTACTTCATAAGAACTTGATACCTTACTAGCCATTGAGTCATCTAAATCCTTGAGTAATCTTCTCAAAAGTGACTTGTCTTTCCAACTTTTCAAAAAAGATAGCTGCCAATTAGATAGATATTTATAAAACAAAAGCATTTGGTTTTCTACCTCCCTATCTTTTGAAATTGCATCAAGCATAATTCCCCCTTCTATCGAATGGGTAGGTTTTTTAAGAAATTTACCTATTTGATTAGTTAAAGGAATAATTAAGCAAGTAGGAAATTTTTCCCTAATTAGATTTATTATGAAATTCCCTCCCTCTTCATTTCTTCCAAACTCTTCATCCCAGACTAAATCTACAAAGGCAATCTCTAAATGATCTAAGCCCTCAATGATATCAACCACAGTTTGAGTATCTGGGGGGCAATTTGATTTTTCCTTTATAAAGTTTGTTGTGAACAGTTTAAACTTTCCTGCTAAAAATGACCCTTTAAGTAAGTCTGTTGCTATGGAAATCCCATCAATATAGTCATCTGCTACTAAAATATTATATATCATTTTCTTGGAATTATGAATTGATATGTCGTTGTCCCTTCTTTTGCATTACGCAAATATTTTTTTCTCCATCCTACCTTTTCAACTAAACTATTAATAATAGCCATTCCTCTTTTTTTTGCTCCTTTTGGGTTGTACATTTCATTAAGTTGCTCCATTGAAACACAAACATTATTAGTTATTTCAATTTTAAACTCATCACTACTCTCAAACAAATTAACCTGTATCCTCGGCTCTTTATAAAAAGAGTGTTCTATCGCATTTACCAATGACTCTTTAATAATAATAGAAGGTACACCTATGGGGAAATGAGCTTTAGTTAATGTAACTTCATCAAAATTTCCACAGATTAGTTTGCCTTCGCCAACGGCTTTTTTTAATCCCTCATTTTGATGATTTTTGAATCTAAGTGTTTTTCTTATTAACGTTGGATGCCTAACGCAATCTAGTAATATTTTTACTAAATTATAAGTCAATTCCGATAAAGATATTTCCCTATCTTCTATCTCTATTTCTTCATCTTGCTGATCGGACAAATACTTTGAAACTTCTAAATATTCCGTTAGCGTATTTCGTAAATATCTAATTAAATCTGCTTTTTCAGAATGTTTTAACTGTTGTAGGTCATTTGCAATGATATCTAATCCTGCAAGGGGTTGCCTTAATTTGTGAAAAACTTCTCCTAAAGTAAGACTTCTTGTTTTTTCCTGTTCAATTCTATTAATAACACTATTCAGTTTTGGTAAAATATGAGAGAAAGAAAAATATGTAATAGAGTCTTTAATAAATTTAAATCTTTGGCTTATAATATTTTGCCCACTTCTAAGTTGATTCACATCAAAATCATCTTCACAATTAAAAAGCCCTCCTGTAGAATTCAAATTATAATATTTTACTTTATTTAAAAAGTAAATCCATGTTCCTAACTGTGTTAGATAAGCAAATCTAGGAGATTTAAAAGAGAGAAATCTTGCTATATCTTTTGCTCGATTATCTTCAAATAACGAAGACTTTGAGAGTGTTTTATAATATCTTTTGTATATAATTTCTCGATCATTCGCTAATGCTATTTCATTAAAGACCCCTTCATCATATATTTTTTCTTTAATAACCTCTAACAATAGTCCTCGCATATCGATATGTGTATAATTATTAAACCAAATACCTTCCCCCTCTAAATCAATTTCAAAAACAAAATCTTTATCGACCAAATACTTGGTTGGAATATAACTCACTAGGTACTTTTGACTATCATTTTCTATGATTTCACAATCAAATTCTCCTTCTGTTTTTTGAAAAATTAAATCAATATCTAAACTATCTAAAATACTAGCCAATGTAAATTTTTCATCTTCATTTTCTTTCGTAGAGTCATTCAATGTATATAGTGCAATATGAGTTAAATAAGGCATAAGATATTCATCAAGGTTTTCTGTTTGAATGATAGTAGCGAATGAACTCCCCTCTATTGTATTGTCAATTTTTCCATTTGTTTTTATATTTCTATAAACACTTGTGACTATTTTAGTGCTTTTAGATACTGCATTATACCCTATTAATTGCTGTAAAAAAAGTAATTCGGATCTTTGAAGATTTTCAGAATCATTGGTATCCTTATCAATGGCACTACATATATCTCGGTAGTTAAAATCATAAATATTATTTTTAAGTTCTATCCAACTATTTTCCTTTTTTTCTAATTTAAAAAGACTCAATTCTGGACAATACTTAACATCTCTATCATTACTTTGTAAATAGTAATCAATTTTTTCTTTATACACTTGTTTTAACCAATGAGCGATTTTTCCTTTTCTAATATGTAAATCAATTTTCTGTCCCCAAGAAAAAGGGCTGTAATATGCTTTTTTACTAAGAACACTAGAAATTTTTCTTTCTATAGTAAATGGTGATTTAACACTTTTAACTAACCGATTATCGAACTCAATAGCCAAGAATCTTAACATATTATAATAGTTAGTTCCAAGAAGGTTATTGTAGTACTTTACATCGCAATAATCGAATCGATATTTATGAAAATCCTTTATTTCTTTGATACAAGAATCTAACTCAAGATTGTTTTCAATGCTTTTAGTTAAATTATCATCATGTTGTACTGTAAAAAATTTCGCCCCTGAATTGAATTTACTAAATAAAGAGATAACTGTTTCTTGCCAATTATATAGATGATGAAACACTGAAAAAGCAATAATTACATTAAAATTTATGTATTCATGATTAGCTGAAAAATCTTCGATTCTATCCTTATAAAAGGATAACTTCATTTTTTTTCCTTTCTCTTTCTCAAGTTTATGATATAGTTCTTCAGCTGCATCAGTATCATCTACAATATATATGTGAAAATCTTTTTTTAACACCTTCTCTTCTAGTCGGTTACAGAAAGGAATTAAATCTCTCTCACCATTATGACATCCAATAACTAATATATTATTTGGCTGATTATAGTTTAACTCGTTATCTACAATGTGGTGAATTAGTTCCTTAAATAATAGCTTGGGAGCTAATCGACTACCTTCATACTCAGTAGCACTCAACCTTTGAAAAACATTTCGTTTCATACACATAAATTAGTCCTAAACACATATTAATGCATTTAATGTTTTTAAAATCAGGGGGTGTCTCAATAGCTCTGTTTTAAATTGAAATATAAAAAGCCAAATATCTTAATTTATAGGAATAAGCTCTGCTTCACCTTTTAGTTCTTTTTGTACTCCATTTTGGATAGTTGATATAATAATTTCTACGTCAGTATCTCTTTCTCCTACAAAATTAATCACTCCTGAAGCACCATTGTATTCAGAATTTGAATTAAATAATTCTGTAAAACTATCCATATCTCCTTTGCTTTTTACAAGCAAATCAACTAAGACAAAAAGATTGTCATAAGCATACATGATATCAAATGTGGGTTCAGTATTATATCTTTGAATTAATTTTTGAGCAACACTATTAGCTCTAGCATTTTGGAGTTGAAACTTTGGAGCAAGTATGAAAAAATCTTCTAAAGAATTTATATAATCTTTTTTTTCCCAATTGTATGTGTAAAACCCCAGTAATGAAGAATTCTTTGTATTAATTCCTGCTTCAAAAAGCTGTTCAGTTAAACCTTTAACTTGATAGACATGAGGAGCTAATAAATATAAGCAAGGTTCATACGCTTTGTGCTTTATGATAGTTGATCTAAAATCCTGCTGCTTAGGGTCAACATAATCTTTTATAAATTCTATATTGTTTTTTTCAAAGAAAGGAATAATCTTTTCGTCAAACTCATTGGTCATAGCGGGATTATTTACGGCAATAATTGATGCTTTACTACAACCCGATTGTAAAACAAAATCATTTACAACTTTTGCTTCCGTAATAAAATTATAAAAGACCCTAAAATTATATTTGCTCTTTTCAGTAATTTTTACATCTGGAGAAAAAACAAATTGAATAATATTATTAGCTTCAGCAATAGTAGAAACAATTTCCGACGCTGGTGTTCCTGATGTAATAATTGCAGATACCTTATCTTCTTTTATTAAATCAGTTGCAAGAGAGGCTACTTTCTTTATTTGACTCTCATAATCTTTGATTATTAAGTCAATTTGGTAATCATCGTATAACATTTTCAGAGAGTCATAAGCTAGAAGAAGTCCCTTTTCTTCTCCTTTCCCTATAATAGCCGAGTTTCCAGTAGTAGGTAAAATTGCACCTATTTTTATAACTGAATCATTGTAATTACTGATTTTTTTAGAATTTTCTAACCCTTCTTCAGGTGTAGAAGTAAATAGCCATAATAGGGCTACCATTATGAACCCTATTAAGACCAAAAGAACGACATTATTTTTTTTCATAATTTAGCATTATTGTTTTTTAAATTTTAAATAAATTTTCATTGTTTTTAAAAAACTAGTCATATAAATATTCGGACAAAAAGTTTTCTTTTAAAAAGGCGGTTTTATCATATTTTTCAGTATTGGAATTATTCTTAATAACCATAATTTTATCCGCTATCCTGAAAATGAATTCATAATTATGTTCTATTATTATAATGGTAATAGCTCCTTTGCTTCTTATAATATTTAAGTTATCTAATAATTCTTGTGTATCAGACAATCCACTTGTTGGCTCATCAAGTAACCATAAAGAGGCATCTTGCAAAAGCATCATCATTAAAGACAATAATTGTTTTTGCCCCCCTGATAGGTTTTTAGCTTTCTTATTAAGATGAATTTTTAATTTAGTAGCAAAAAAAGGAAAGTTTGTGTAAATGAAATCTAATTTTTCTACTGTTGCATTTAGTAATTTAAAATGTTCTAAACCCGTAAGAGTAGGTAATATTAAACCACTCTGTGTAAAATAAGCAATTCCTTTACTTATTATCCTTTCTGTCCCCATCTTAGTAATATTCATATTATTAAATATTACTGTACCATTTCTTTTTTCTACAACCGAGCAAATTCCCTTGAACAACGTACTTTTACCACTTCCATTCTGCCCTATAATTCCTAATATCTCGCCTTTACTAACTGAAAAACTAATATTTTTTAAGATAGCAACGCTATCATAGCATACTTCTAAATTATCGACTGATAAAACTATACTATCCTGCTCCATTTTATACTATTTTCCCTTGCTTCATTTTAATGATGTCATGACATATTTTGTCAATTTCATTAACACGATGCTCAATAATTATAAATGTTTTTCCAACTCCTGCATGACTAACCAACAATTCATTTATCTTCCTAATAATTTTGCTATTTACCCCTGCATATATTTCATCAAGTAACAAATAGTCACTATTATTCATTAAGAGCATAGCAAGGCTTAACAGTTTTTTTTGACCAAAGGACAAAGAACCTGCTAATTTGTCTTTATCTTTTACTAGATGACATTGGGATAATATGATTTCTGCTGATTCTTGATTATTATCTGATTCCTTAATCATTTTGAATTTCCCTGTTAAATAATTAAATATATTTTCTCCAGGATGATTAGGTGCTGAAGCTAGTACATTATTTAAAACAGATAATGATTTAAAAATTTGTGGCGTTTGAAAGAGTCTTGTAATTCCCTTCTTGGCTCGTTCAATTTGAGAGTCAAATGTTATCTCCTTTCCATTAAGGAATATATTTCCACTATCTACCTCTGTAAACCCCGTAATTAAATTGAACAATGTAGATTTGCCAGCACCATTTTCGCCCGTCAAACAAATAATTTTATGTGAATCAAAATTAATGGAGACCTCATCAACTGCTTTTACACCTCCAAAAGACTTTGATATTTTTCGTAATTCTAACATTCACTATTATTTTTTCCCAAAAAGACCTTCTGGTCTAAATCGAACAACTAATATTAATATTATAGCAAAGACAATCATTCTTATATTATCAGGATTCATATCTTGTGGTAATTGTATTTTTTCTATTATTTTCGGTAGGAAAATATAAAAGGTAGCACCAGCTAAACTCCCTTGTAATGTTCCTCTCCCACCAAGAATTACAATGGATAAAATAAATATACTTTCCTCCAAAGAAAAAATTTCTGCACTAACCAATGTGCCAGATGCTGTATATAAACTGCCAGCAACAGAAGAAAAAATGCTTGCAATAGCTATACTGATATATTTAAACATAGCTGGGTCTTTACCAATACTTTTTAGCTTTAACTCATTATCTCTTACACATTCAAACATTTTAAATAAATGCCCTCTTTCTAAAAAATAAAAAAATAATATAGCAGCAAAAACGAAAATAGAACCAACCACCGCAAACTCAACATCTGTATCAATTATGCGATTAAAAAGCTGATGTTGCGGAGCAATATTTAATCCCTTATTCCCACCTGTAAGTTCGGAATTATAGAATATAGTGTAGGCAATTATTTGAAATGCTAATGTGGCAAGACTGAAATTTAAGTTTTTTAATCTACTAGCAAAAAAACCTATAACGAAACTTCCCAGTAAACCAATAGCAACACTAAATGGAATAGTGAAAAAAAAATTTATTCCTGTATTTACTATTAGAATAGCCGAAGTATAAGCACCTAAGCCATACATCGCTGCTTGACAAAGGCTCAATAATCCCGTCGTTCCAGAAATTAAATTTAGAGACAATGCAAGAAGAATATATATCTCTAACGAAATAAGTATCCGTGGTAATGTTTCAATCATACAGGTACGTTTTCATAATCTATCTCTTCTTTTTTCTTTCTAGCTAGAAGCAATAGTAATAACAAAATGTAAGTGATAGCATATTTTAATTGAGTAGAAATAATTAACTCAGTTATTTTGTGAAGCCCTGAAAGAAAAAAAGATATGATAAATAAAATCTTTATATTTTGGGTGGGAAATATCATTATTACTACTACTGCCGATAAAACAACATTCAAGCCTACGTGAGGGTAAACACTCATCGTAAAATCAGTATATTGTAATAATGCAGCTATCCCAACAACCACAGATCCAAGTACAAAAGAAAATATTCTAACTCTATTTACATCTATTTTTATCAAAGAAGAAATTATATGGTTGTCCGAAACAGCTTTAGCCTTTAATATAAACCTACTCAAAGTTTTATTGAGGAGAAATAGTAAAAACATAGAAAGGCAAATCTGAATGATATGAGCACCAGATATTTTAGCATCCCCAATGGGCAAGAAATTTCTAATAGGAGTACTTAGGTAAGTCGGGTTATCTGTAAAAAATAATGAAATAATACTTATACCTAAAAAATGTAAACCTAAACTTGAAATTAAAGTTATCTCTTGATTTACTGTATTTTTAAATAATGGCTTGTAGATGATTACTTCCATT
The DNA here is from genome assembly GCA_965222705.1 of Saprospiraceae bacterium. Classification (GTDB taxonomy): domain Bacteria; phylum Bacteroidota; class Bacteroidia; order Chitinophagales; family Saprospiraceae; genus JAFMDF01. The sequence continues at coordinate 26,954 of CBDCUO010000044.1, forward strand.
ATTATTCCTAGTACTGCTGTTACTAACACTACTCCTATAATTGCTACAGCTACATTTTTGCTATAAAAAAACAACTCATTAAATATATATACCGAAATCGTATATGGTATTGAATGTGCTACATGTAAAATTTTAGTGGTATTAAAAATAATACCAAAGCTCCAACTTATTAAGGTTAAAAGTGTACTAGCAGCAAATATATGTATCCCTAAAAGTAATATTTCAGGTAATGATAGAGAAGGTATCATCCATTTTTTATTAAAAGGATTAAAAGTAACTGATGTTTTTAAAAGATACTACTCTGTCAGTTATTAGGAGTTATTTTTTCTCTGCTATAAACTATTTTACAACGACAACTCCACCCCAGAATCATTCTCTTGCCCATCCTGTCCCTGATCATTTTCTACCTCTTGCTCAGGTTCAATTCCCTGGTCTTGGGTTTTAACCTCCTGCTGGGCAGTATCTTCTAAAGATTCTTTATCTTCCACTTCAGCAGTATCAATTTCTACTTCCTGCTGAGTTTCATTTTCAGGAATAGTATTTTCTTCTAGAGTCTCAACTTCCTGCTCTACTTCTTGCTGTTCATTTATCTCCGATGGTTCATCCTGTACATTTTCTTCTTCAACTGCTTGTTCTTGTGAAGGGGTTTGTTCTTCCTGCTCCTCCACTTTTTCTAAAGGCTGATTTTCTTGATTTTTCTCCTGTTTTTCATCTTCAACTGGTACAGTTTTTTCGTCCTCTTGTTCTTTAAGCACCTCTTCTTCCTGTTTTTTTTCTGTTGGTTTTAGTAATTCATTCCATTCCTTTACCTTATCAACTCCTGTATGCTCATTCCCTAAAAGTCGGCTAAATCGGTATTTTTCTCCGTCGTACTTTACCCCATTTAATTTGTCTCTGTAGGTATAAGTTTCTAAGCCAGCCTTTTCTGCTAATGCTGCAAATGATTTTTCATCAGTAGCTTTTTCAAATGCCTCTTCTAATGCTTCTTTTACATACGCTTTATCAGCTTCTCGCTGTGATTGGTATCTCTCCTCATCACGTTCTTGCACATAGGAATGCTTTAATTCGGGATACTGCTCCAGTTGATATTTCTGAATTGTCTTACACACCGCATTGAATTCACTTTTACTCATCCTAATGGAATTACTACTTCCTACTTCATTTGGACTAATCATAAAATGAAGATGCATGTGTTCTTTATCAACGTGGAGCTTGGCTATTCCTAATCCATTTGGCGCACGAAGCTCCAAATAAGCTCTAGCCATATCTTCTACAATTTCAGGGTTATCCTTTAATACTGCGGTGTCCTTTGGATGGAAGCTCATCACTTCATGATACTGCGCTACCCCACCCCTTCTTTCTATTCGATATTGGTCATTTTCTTTAAAGGCTTCTTTAATACTTTCCAAGTCATCTGGTGACACCCCAAGAATATTATGCAAATAACTAAACGTTTCTTCCTTTGGCACATCCTTGTCTTCTTGAGATATATAATATACCAACTCATTAATGGCTTTGGCATGTGGTACTTTTTCATCTACACCTATCTTTTTTTCCTTCTTATGAAGATAGTCCACCAACTGACCAAAACTTGCATCCTTTCTTCCAATACTTTTTATTACTGGCATAATCTACGGTTTTGATTCTTGTTCCCACTGATTTAGTATGGTTCGTAATTGTTGAATTTTGTTACTATCATCTTGCAAAAATTCCCTCAAAGCAACCATCAATGTCTTTGGTGGTGACACCATATATACTTTTATTTTTTTTTGCATTTCCTGTACTTGAGTAATTAATACCACATATCCTTTTTGAAGATTTTGAAAGTCATCAATGCTGTTCGTTGCTCTTCTTGATTGAAGGTACACCCGTTGCACAATAAGGTTAATATCATTACCAATACCACCAATAGTTTTCGTCAATTTCTCAATTGATTCTGTGTCTCTTGGAACATACTGTTGTTCCAAATATGCAACAGCTGCTGCCTTAATAAATTTCCCTACATGCTTCTGGTTATGACGCTTTGCATATCGCTGGAATTTCTTGTATTCTTCATCCGTTAAGTTTAAAGAAAAACGCTTTCCTTTTTTCTTACGCTCATGATAATACAGCTTATGATAGGACTTCCTGTACGTCTTTTTTAATTGAGCAACTCGCTCTTTAAGAGTCGAAGCATCCACTCCTTGCGACTGTAAAAATTCCTGTAAAGATGGTATCTTCATAATAATCTATTTATGCAGTATAATTTTTGTAAACCACTAAAAAGCCCTCACCTACCACATCTATTACTATCACTTTTGGAGTAAAATCTCAGTACATTTTCAGTAAACCTTCCCTACATTTGAAACCAGTTGTACGCTCAACTAAAAGGTTATCTTCTGAAAAAGGGGGTCAAGGGGGTATCCCCCTTCACGCAATTTGAGTCAATCGAAAAAAGAGAGCAAGAAAGCTAGTTGACGCTCAAATTGCAATCTTGCATCCTCTCCTAAACTCCCTCTAATCATCATCACTTCTCCCCTATTCTGACTCCCTCTTCTTCGTCAATCACCAAACTCTAACTTCCACTACCCTCTTCCTTCTGGTATCTCTCCCAACTTCCTCAACGTCCGTAAACAATTTCAAACCGTTTCACTATTATCGTTGCAATCACCTCCTTCAGTACTATAACTAATTCACTCCCACCTTTCGGGACTTCCCCATCCTAAAACATTACGCCCCTCGATCTTCATCCCAAAATTCGTCCTCGTCATATTCCTCCTCCATCACTAAATCTTTCTTAATCAATTCAATCAAATCAACTGCCTCTCAACGGATGTTTACCCATCCGTTAAAAAAATTACCGTCCGTCACATTCTGTAAAGTATTGAGTAAAAAATACTGGTAGGTATGGTCAAACTTTTTTCTCTTCCCTGTCCTGTTCTGTATCCTCTTCATCATCTTTTCATCTTGAAAAATATATAGGATATAGAACCTTCTATCTAGCGGATAATCAAATGCCTTATTCGGTGCTTTTACATGAAATGACAATAAATGCTTATACGTCCTTTTGGCTATTTCTTCTATCTTCATATCCGCAGTCCACAACTCTCCAACATACATCTCTTTGTACATACCTGGCAGACGAAATTGAAAGACAAAATCCGCTTCAATTCTTCTTTTGTCATCAATTATAATAGATGTTTCTGCTCTCAAATTTCCATCAACTTTGTTGTTTCAAACCTTATCCAAATCAGTTTTGAAAAAACTGACTTTCCCCTGGTGGTCGGCTATCCCTTTATCAAAGGCAATCAACACATCTCTCACATATCTTCTATGGAAATACTGCCTACTTGCTTTGGCTCTTCTGGTTGGATATCTTACTTCCTCAAGTGATATCCCTAACTCCTCATGCACCACCATCGCTCCTTCTGTTGAAAGCGAGTACATATATTCTACCTTCCCTTTTTTGTGTTCATCTTCACCATCCTGTAAAGGGAATACATAGGTAGATGCCCAAACCAATGGCACGACTCTGGTTCTCAATCCCAATAAATGGTCTCTGATATGGTCTCTATTTTTTGTCCCCACCCCTATTCGTAAAAACTGAGACGGCACAAGAAATTTATATCTTGCTAATGCCTTCAAAACATTTTCAGGTATTCATCCTATATTTTTAGCTCGTGCTTTTCTTCTTTTTTGCCTAGCAGTAAGAAAGGCTTTATCGGTATCCATTGTTATTTCTTATGAACTAAAAGGATTGGGTACAACAAAATTTTTATCATTCAGTACCTTCTGCACGTCCAACTTCTGCTCAGAAAAAAGTAATTCTGATGTATCAGCTGTTCTTTCATACGGCAAAGCTGGACGGTCTTCCCTATACATTTCACTAGTATAGTAGCCACTTTCAAATACCATCCACCTCAAGGACTTCTCCAATTCCGCATCATTCCTATACAAACAACTTTTTTCGTTGGCTATAATCTTTGGTGTCTTGAATTGAAGTGGTCTAATTCTGTACTTATTTTTCTTTTTCCTTTTTCTCGTCTTATCGTAAACCCAAAAAGAATATTCGGGCAGCTGGTTGTATTCTTCTAAAGTCAGATACATTACCTTTGCGAGTTTGCTATTCGTATCAGGGTCGCTATCACCACCAACTATAACTTTAGCATTTCCTAATAATGATTTTTCAAATTGGGTCGTCATTCATTGCCCTAAAAACTGGTTGGAAAGGATAAGGTGAAATTTATATTTTCTTAGTTCATCCAATGCCGAGGACAATGATCTGGTCACAAAATTTTGAAATTCATCGCAGAACATTATGGTGCGCTTTCTTAATCGCTTCAAAACCAAGTTCCTTTGGTAGCAAATTGACGAAATAAGCGCAACAAAAAACCTCCCTGCTACTTTACTCTCCTCCTCCCCCATTGTTCCCTTAGATAAATTTATCAAAAGGACATAACCGCCATTTACTATTTTTTCTAAATCAATCGTACTTTTTCAGCAAACCATATTTCTAAAACAGTCATCGGCAAGAAGGTTGTTAATTTTATTTGCAAGACTTGTCTTGGTTCAGGTAAGATTATTATCGTTGTTTATAAAAGTGGTTTCAAAGTAGGTTCTATAAATTGGGTTCGGATTTTGTTTTCCTCGCTCAATATATTTTTCATTAGAGCCATCAATCATAAAATTTTTCAAATCTATCAAACTCGTTCCACCATGCCTCAGTAGCGTATTAATAGTTGCTTTTAATAGTATGGACATCTGCCCTGATGGGTCATTATCTCCAAATACCTCAAAAAGTGTAGTTGCTAGTTCCTTTGTTCTTCTATCAATTTTCTTTTCGTTTTGTTCATCCTCTTTCCTCATATCAAAAGGATTCATTACAAACCTGTATGGTTTCCCAAGTATATCTTTCCCTAAAAGCGTGTACATCGTTCCTTTAATATCTGCATCTAATAATACAACTCTCTCAATTTGCTTTCCCTCATTCAAATCAAACCTTAGCAGTTCATAACATAAATCCCCATGTGGCTCAAGAACGATAATTGTCCACCTCCAAAAAAGATGCGACCACCATTGTACATAGTAAATAACCGTTTTAAGGAACGTGGTTTTTCACCGTCCACTTCATCCACCAACATACACATGCCTAAAGATTCCCTGAAGGCGAACATACATCCCTACATAAATAAATAGGTGTATCCTCTGAAACGTGGTTATGATTCATCAAAAAATGACCTTCAAGAAGGTCACTCATGGTAATTTATTGAAAAGACGGATAGGTAATTTTGAAAAGAGAAGGGTGATTTGTTTTTTGACAAACCATCGTGCCTGTACTATTCCTAATTTGAAATATCGCCACTTCATTCAGAAACTACTACAATTAAATTTGCGCTTTCTAGCAATGGGCTGTTTTAAATTTGACTTGTTTCTGAGCAAAATATACGATTTCCTCTACGGTTTTCCACACGATTTTGTGTACGTTTTTATGGATAGACCATCACTTTCGGACGGGTCGCTTGGACAAGGGCTTTTCAAGGCTTCTCTGCTAGGCATCTATAAAATAGATACTTTCCTTCCTTTTTCAAGACGCTTCCTTCCTTATCTCTACACAACCCTTCCGTAATCAATCCTTAAAGCGGTCATCTGAAAATCTTCTTCCTTCTCTCTACGAATGGCGAAAGACGGAGGCGATGGCAGTCTCCTCCACTATGATAGCATCTCCCCTACTCTATTTTTCACTTTTCAATAAGCCTTCTTTTCATCTCCTGCAACGGCTTTTTCATGATAGGTCAAAAATCTAATGATGGTGCTTGTTGTTCTCCTGACTGTTGTTTTACATGAACCATTTGTTCTCTATACCACGTATCAATATCAGCAAAATAGTTGCTATACTCGCTCATAATAGCACCGATAAACAACTTTCGCAATATTTTATCATTTCTAAAATCCTGTACCGTAGCCATTTCTAAATCTATATCCAATTTTCTCAAACGAGCCAATAATGCTGGACTCTTACTTTTTTTCAAGGACAAAAGCGTTGTCTCGCTAACGGTATCATCTTCAGCTAGTAATTGTTTGAGTCTCTCTTCTTTCTTTTGTGCATATTCTTGGTCTAGCGTTTCAAGTTGATTCTTCTGTTTTTCATCTTGCTCTTTCTTCGCAGCTGCCTTTTTTGCTTTTTTCTTTTGCTCCGCTTTAATGTCCGTAAAACCTTCTTTCAATGCCTTAACAAAAAATCCAGCAACTGATTTTTTAATTTCCTGATTAAACTTTGCTCTTCTAGTTACCCCAATGGCTTGCTCTATTTGCTCTTTTGTATATTTTCCAGAATCAAGCATTCTCAAAAAAGTAGTTGGTGTAACCCCAAAATCTTGCACCACAGTTTCTTCAAATTTCTCATATAATACATCGGTATCCGTTTTTTCATGTACCACCTCATCAGGTTCAATAATTTCTATTTCTTCTATCCCCTCAACACTTTTTTTATCCGCACCAACATGGAATAAAGGCTGTTGCCCAGATTCTCCTCGTACATCAGCAATTTCTTTGGCCGTCTTAGTTTTTATAATCACACGAACAGCAGCTATCTTTCTTCCTTTTTTAAGTTTAACAATTTCATCAAGGGGAATATAAATATCTGTGTACTTATTAATTTTTTTAAATGCTGGTTCTAAAATTCTTTGATAAAAAGTAGAAAACCTTTTATACTCATCAACAATATTGAACATTAATTTTAATGTCTCAAATTCCAATACTGTTTGTCCTTTGTATTCGTCTTTTTTTAATAACTGGAAGATTCTCGTATCATACGGTTTCAGTTTTAAGATATTCCTATAATCATAAGAGGTATATCTCGTTGTTAAGGGGTCAAAATCTTTTTTTACGTACAATAAAAAAGGAAGCATCTCTTTATCAATTGCTACATCAATATATTCCTGATGGCTTATATTAGCTAACTCTTGCCCCTCCTGTATATAATCGATACATCTAATGAATCTATGCTTTACTTCTCTCCTAACACCATCCTTTTCATACCAGACATAAACACTTTTATCAGAAAGACTTTGTGCCGCTTTCCTTAATTGATTATAGGTATCATTGTTATTCAGTTGGTACATTTTCTTCACATCACTTAGCCATACCCTATAAACTTTATCTTCCTCATCCTGCTTTCCAATCATAGAAACGAATGAGTAAAAAAACCTCATTTCCCATGTATCAAACATATACCTAGCTTCTACCAACTGGTTAGATTGGACAATCAGCTTGATATCCTTTTTTCTTTTTTCCTTTCTAGTTAATTGCTTTTCTCTTTTTCCTGCCATAATAATAATTAAAGTGTAGCGAAATAAGGACGTTTCAAAATTAAGTGTAGCGAAATGAGTATCTATTCAAATTTCACTCAAAAAATCCAGTAAATTTGTCCAAATATAGATGCTTATTTTAGAAAATCAACCTTTTTTTGCTACATTTTCCTTAATCTGCTACATTTTATCCTTTTTTTGCTACATTTCGTCCTTAAATTGCTACACCAAATCCTTTTTTTGCTACATTTCGTCCTTAAATTGCTACACTTAACGCTGTAACTCCTTGATAATAAAGGGATTACAGCCCCTCTAAATAGAAACAATAATAAATATAAAAAACAACAACATAGAGTTGTTGGTGATTTTTTATATTTTAACAAGAAAGAACACTTTTTTGGGACGTTGATTGAGAATATTTGATTTTTAATTTTTTGATGCCAATACTTATTTAGGAAAATACTGAATGAGTAAAATGTTTTTACAAAAAAGCAGCGTTTCTAAATTTTTATTTTTTTCTATGCTTTCAAAGCCAAGAAAATGCTATTGTGTCCTAAGTATTTTCATCATTAGGCGCAACTACACTCTTTAGTCGCCATATTCTGTGTTTTTATCAAAGAACGGTTCGTCAATAAATTTTCGGGACGGAAAGAACTGCTTTTTCAGCAGGTCATTTTTTTCTCAGCCTTGAACAGACACACCGTCAGATATCTTCTGATTACTTACCATCTTTTTCCCTTACTCATTATCTCCTACCATATTATTTTGCTGTATCCTCTGATTCATGCAAACATCTCAAAATATTAACATATCAGAACGCTCACTTTTGAGTATTTTTGAGTAAAAATAAGTAAATTTGATGATAAATCAAAAACCGCCTGCAACGGTCGCACCCGAAACAAGCGGAATTTTTACATAGTCGTAAATATCAAAATTATGCAAAAAAGAATTGAATTACCAGACCACAACATTTTTGAAGAAAAATCAAAACAATTTCTTGAAAGCAAGCATGCTCAACGATTGCAAAACAAATACGAATCAAAACCCTATGAAGAAAAATACCAACTCATTTACTATATATCAAAGGTTGGTTCTTGGTTTTGTAATAGTATTTCTGCTCTGACTGCTTCTACATGGGTCTTTGCTTATGTTTTTTCGCTGTTCAAAGACCTGCCCTACCCTTTTGCCATAGCAACATTTTTTACTGGTATAGTTTTAATTGGATTAGAATTCCTCCAAAGATTTCTATCGGCAACATTTTTTAAAGATTCACTCCAGTATGGATTTAAAAGTTCATTATTGGGAATATTGGCAGGAATGATAATTATCGCAGGAGTATCCGTTCTCTTTTCCTATTCTGGCAGTTTTGATTTCCTTCATACCGTTACCTCTCCCCCAGCCTACCAAGCTCCTCAACTTTTGGATGTGAACGAAGTCAAAACACGGTATCAGGATTTAGTACGAACCGCAGACAAAACGGCACAAGATTATTACAACCGAAGAAAATACAAAGGAAGAATTGCTACTGAAGATGCAAAAAAATATCAAGAATATCTAGATAAAGGACTTGCCTACCGAGACAGTCTTAATAAAGCAGTTGCGCTTACTGAAGAAAAAAATAAAACAACAATCCAAGAAGCAAAGGAAGAATATGAGGAAGCTATTGCAAACTATAACCTCAAGGCAAATCGGCAAGGCTTTGGTCTTGCTGCGGTAAGTATCACGGCCATCCTGCTTTTTTATTTGTGCATGTGGTATCAGGAATACTATGATTTCAAAACGGCATCGCAGTATGCCATTCTCGTTACAAAGGGAAAACCACAGCATGCTCCTCCTACCCTACCGCAGAACCAACAAGGTCAACAAGTGGATTATCAATCTCTTTTCAACCATGTTCAGCAACTGCTTCAAACTCAACAAAAGGATAGACAAGAGCAAATCCCTCTACCCTCTCCTCCGAAAAAACATGATTCTCAAAAACAAGAAAAACTTAATGGCTCTGAACCCACAAATAGTTCTTTCCAGCTACCAATTGGCTTCTTTTCAGAAAATGAACGTGAGGAGCAATTGAAAAACCTGTATATACAGCATATACAGCCGTTTATACAGGACTTTACACAAAATGGGACACAATACCTAGATAAGTACACAATCGCCCACAGAAACTTTAAAACGGGCAAATTAGAACATTTAGATTTTGGAACAGTTACGAACCGCATTGGAATCTATATCGGAAAGATAGAAAACTCGTTATCGATACAGCACCAAAAGGCTCTTCCAAACCAAATGGAGAAACTTTTGTACTGGATTGGAAAAAGAGAGGAGTTGTTAAAAAAAATGGAGTAGAGTAGGAGAAGTAATTTTACTTAATAGTGAGTAGTTTTACTTACTATTAAGTAAATGTGTTGAAAATCAAGTAATTATACTTATATTGCAATCGTTTACTTCAAACTACACATTTACCTATGATTCTATCAGTTACTACCACAAAAGGAGGAGCAGGAAAAACAACCATAGCTATAAACCTTGCAGTTGCTTTTGCTCATAAAGGATATGATGTGTGCATTATAGATGCTGATGAAGGTCAGCACTCGGCACTAGACTGGTCAGAGTATAGAGAGGAAGACTTACATATTCCTGTCATGAAAGTGGCTACGAAAAGTCTTATAAAGGAGGTGAGAAATAATTTTTCGACCCGTTTCGATGTCGTTATTATTGATGGAAGACCGACAAGTGACGGTTCTACCAATCAAGCAGCAATGGCGAGCGATATTGCACTTATTCCTATTAAGCAATCATCAATTGATTTGGAAGCCTTTAAAAAGTACCTCCCTAAGTTTAAAGCAGTAAAAGACTTAAAGGAAGATATAGGGGGCAGGGTAGAGGGCTATGTAATACTTAACGACCTTACCCCCAATAGTAGGTCTAGTAAAGATATTCAAGAAGCAGTTCAGGACATTATTGGGAGAGCAGGATATGTAAAATTATTAGACTCAAAGCTCCACCACCGTGTCATTTATTCCGATTCTTTAATAAGTGGATTGGGAGTAGTGGAGGAAAAAGATGTAAAAGCGAAACAAGAAATTGAGAATCTAGCAAATGAACTAGAAAAAATAATGAGTACTTTTAAGTAAGCATACTCATTTTTGAGTACCATTAGGCAAGAAACCTTTTTATATCGTATATACCAGACGTAATGGCAAAAAGAAAAAGTTTAAAAGATAGGGCTTCTAATTTTCAACCAACAGTAGAAGACCAAGAAAAAGCTCTAGAGAAATTAGAGTCCAAAAAAGAAGAAAAAGACACGATTAGAGTTTCAGTAGATTTTCCAAGAGGTTTATATGAAACTATGCATAAAGACACAAAGAATATGGGACAAACCAAAAAAGGATTGATTATCCACTTGGTTCGGGAGTATTATAAAGACAAAGGACTGTAAGTAAGTTTACTCACTTATAAGTATTTTTGAGTAAAAAACACTTAAAAATTCTTTAATTGCAAATTAGGATAAGAAAATTATGCGAGATTGAATATGAAATCACTTCAGAGCAACTAAAAAGAATATGCTTCCAAAATAGCTATCAGTAGCCATAAAAATTTAAGATATCAGACGAACGATTACAATAATGTTCTTGTAGGCAAGAAAGCGTAAGTATATTTACTTACTTTTGAGTAAATTTAAGGATGATTAAATGAATTTTATGGTGATGGCAAACTCTTTCTGCTTGGGGATGAAAGTAAAGATTTCATTTGCTCTATTGCTTCTTCATTAAGTATTTGGACACGCTCGTATTTATCTACTTTCATTCTAATAAGTACAGCATTTGCGGCTTCCAAGTTTGAAAGCACTAAAAGTTGTTGGTGTGTCGCATAATCTCTTATATTTCCTTTCTTTTTGGGATTACTTGAACGCCACATTTTTGCAGTTATTCCAAAAACAGCTACATTCAAAATATCCGCTTCTCCTGCGTAAACAAAACCATGATGTTCCTTTTTTAATCTTGGTGGTATAAGTTTTTCTTTGATTGCATCTGTATGTACTGTATAATTCATTTTTGAAAGTACACGCTTCAAATTCCAATCAAGAGCTTCTTGATTTTTTGTTGCCTCCTCTTGTTTCAGTCTTTGAAACTCTTTTATGAAGTATAGCTGAAATGGAGGACTTAGCCAATAGATAAACCCTAGTGCAATATCTTTATGAGCGTATGTAGCAGGAGATCTACCTATCCTTTTGGTTTGAAATCCTATTGCTCCTGTTGTTTCTATCCATCTCTTTACGGAAAGAGAAAAACTATTTTTTCCTGCTTCCTGGTATAGGTTATCGAATTCGATTACCTGAAAATTTGTATTGTTTAGTTTTTCCCATACCCCTAAAAATTCTATGGTGTCTTTATTGCGTATCCATCTTGGAACTAGCTGCTTTCCATCAGGAAACCCTTTAGTAATATCTGTAAGAGAGATATAATCTTCTTCGCTTATACTAATAAAAGATATTTCAGTACCTTGTACGTTTATCGTTTTCTTTTTTGCCATATACTTGTTTAAAAATTAAAATAGATACTTATCGTAGTTGTCAGATAATACATTTGAAAATAACTGACTTTCTCATCAAGTCAAAACTATTTCAACCTATCAGGATTCTTCTTAAACCTCTTATCTTCTGAAACAACTCGTCTTTTGAGTTTTTTGGTATCTTCTCCCTTTTTTAACCTTTCTGGGAATATTCCTCGATCAGTAAGCATTTTTCGCACATCTGTATTATTCCGTACATGCTCAACTGTAATATCTTGAGTTGTGGCTAAATTATTATTCTCGATATTAAAATTCGTAATCTCTGTAGCAAAATCCTTACCCTTAATCAAAATAGTTTGCAGAAAATCTGCTAAAGCTCTATTATTTGGAATGCCAAGTATTTTTTTCATTTCACCAGTATTGTAGGTGAAGAGAGCTTTATCCCCAGCACTTCGTACAAAAGCAAATGTCCGCTCATCTTTAATCCGTTCAAAAATCAATTGGGATAATTTTTTCTCTGATAAGGTTAGCTTTTCTCTTGCCTCTAATCGTTTTGCTTGATTAATCTTTTCCTCAATAATCTCTAATTTACGAGTTTGAACAGCAAAATAATTTTGAGCAAAAGCAATTTCCTCTTTTTGGGGGTCACCATTCTGTGCTATGAGGTAACAAGCGAACCTCGTCAACTGTAAATCCTTGATAGTTCGTTTTGCACTAGACCCTAAACTGACCTTTTTGTTAATCTCAACAAAATGGTCATCTACCACATGACCAGAATTTTCACAGGCTTCCTTTCCTTTTGTAATAACCTTCTGAAAATTACGCCATTCACTATATCCTAGAAGTGTTTGTAAGTCTCTAGCAAACCAGAATTCGACACCACTTTCTGTATGGTTTGAATGTCCCTCAAAGGAAGTAGTTAACTGCTTTATGATAGCCTTTTTCATAGAAGAATGTTATGGATTTTCCAAACTGATATTTTGTAAAAGTACAATTTCACCGAGAGGGTAACAAAATGTACGAAACAACAAAGATAAGTATGATTACGTGATTTTGAGTAAATTTAAGTAAAAATTACTAGCCAGTATTGATTTTAGCAGTACTTACCGTAAGGTAAAATTGCTTTTATTCCAATAATTTTTTAGCATCATGTCCCTTCTTACTTTCTGAGAAATCCTTCTTGACAAGGAAATTAGAGAACTTTTGGATACAACAGACCCAGCCAGTCATGATTTTGGATTGAAGCTTTCTCAATTGTTCCGTGATAAAATAATAATGCGCCGTATCATTTGCAGCTTGGTTCAATCTTATCATAAGATATATGAAAAATATACAACCCTCAATAAGGATGCACACCTTATGAAAATCATTACTGAGCATATTGAGGAGCGAGAAAAAAGAATCTGAAATCGGGAGAAAAGCAACGAATCTCTCCATTATTCTTACAAAGAAATCGTCAAAGAAATTCTGCTGAACCTTTTAGATTTATTTATTGTCACAGGGCTTACGCTCGATGAAATATGGCACATGCATGATGCTTGGCGTATGCTGGGTTATGCGGAAGAAAGTAGCGAATATAACGACCCGTTATTTCCTATACAACATCAGGGTAAATATGTAATCTATAAGATCTTAGATTTAATAGAGCATCTTAATTCTCTGCCTGAAAGCAGTCGAAAATACAGGACGAAAGCATAACAAGCATCATAAGTAGGGTAGGGGAGCTTCATTTTACTAATCAATCATTTTGAAATTGTGCAACCAGTGGTTGCATAAATTAACTGGTTATATAAATGAGTAAACAAACTCTATTTTTATCACCTTAATATAAACATCTATGGATGATTTGACCAACTATGGAGAAAATGTGGCTGCTATTTCTGGCATGCTCCATGAAAATAAAGAAACCTATGAAACGATATACAATAAACTAGCCGACCAAGTTGGTGGCTTTGCTGGACTCTGGAGCATTTGTGCTGACCTTGCCAAAGTGTTTACAATAGAGGAATCTCCTTATGTCGCCTGAGAGGATTTTTATTGGGTCGAAGCAATAGAAGAATTTACACATCAAGTAATGTGATGCCTAGAAGCAGGAGAAATTCCTGAAACGGCTAAGATTCATCGTCTTGCAGCTGGTGCTATTGAAAAAAATCGTGCTGCATAAATTGCTTTATCTGCCCCAGCTGCTTTTTATTCTATTATATAATATTAATGAACAGCATCGATTCCAAAACAGAAGCTACCATTAAAAACAACCTGAAAACCGTAGCAGAAGATTACCTTAAACAAGCTCAAGTCCAATTCCCTGAAGAAAAATTTAAGAATCCATTTGATGCCTTAACAAGAATTCTTATCTCATCTGAAAATAATGCCTACCGTGCTTGATATATTGATGGGGTAAGGGCAACATTAGTAGCTTTTTTGTGAGATAGGGGAGAGGAGCTTACCAAAAACATCCTGATTCATAAAGACGCTGACATTCCTAACGATAAATGAATACAGGAATAAGCGATTAAAAAATTTAGCAATTAACCGTCCCGTTTTTGATTCCTATTCAGTTATTAGGGCAGATGTTACTTTTACGATTAAAGTCATCTGCGCTCAATTTGAGCAAAACCATTAATTTAAAAAAAATGGCTGAACACACAAAAAGAAAGGGAAGCGATAAGCGAACTGCTAAAAGGCATGCCAAAGGGCAAAAAACAAAGACCAATGCTAACAAGCGAAATACCAAGCCAGGGTGGAAGCCTAAAGGCGGTTCTGCAAAAAGAAAAGGAGGGACAAGGTAATCCTTTCGATTCTTGCTTTCTCAGCGTATTGTTTACAGTTTAAATTTCAAAAAAGGAGTGAGAGGTTTCTCACTCTTTCTTAGTAAATAACCCCACCGTAAAACTTGAAACATAATCTACCACGCTTTCTTTCGTTACCATTCCCTCCTCTAAAAGATTATAATAACAAAATTCTGATGTATCGTATTGGACAAATAGGTTGCTTATGAAATAATTTTTGAAAGTATCAAAGAAGTCTTTTGGCATAGTCGTAGGAACATTATTTGGTATGCCAATGACCCGATGTTGTAATGTCATAAACCAATCCAAGACAGGGTAGTCAAAGTCAGAAATATGCCGATATCTATACACATACGTAGTGTATTCAGTAACTAGCTCCTTAATAAAAAGGAGTTTATAATAGGTTTTCCAAGAACTATTTGAGCCGTATAAATAGAAACCCTCGATTCCCCTAAATTGAATACTTTTTTTATAAATACATTCATCATAATTTTTTTCTAGGCTATGCCATTTTTGAGGTAGTACACATTCAAAATTTTCGGTACAAAGAATGGCATATTCTGGCTGATACCACTTAGTGTAATAATCATAGAGTTCTTCATTAGACATAGGCAACACCTCATCTTCCACATACTGCGCTCAGTATAAATCAAGCTCTATGGTTTTCTGCAAAGAGTCTTCAACTTCTTCATATTCCTCTATTTCTTGAGCTATGATGCCTCTTTCCTTATCCATAATAAAAGTTTCCATCCCATCACACAGATAGTCCAGATAATCATGTACCATATTATCATTTCAGGTAGTATAAATGGAGTGGTTTATCAAAAACTCCCTCTCCAAATCAATATTATACGTGAAATGGTCATCAAAATTTGAAACCATTTTTCTTCAGGCACAATGTTCTATTAAATGGGGAACGTAAGTATAATATCTGCTATTCTTCCTTACTGGTGGCGTATAAAATACAATTTGCATCGTTCTGTTTTGACAATAATAAAACTATTTTTCCAGCAATAATAAAGCTAACTTTTTTGCCTTCTTGATGGGATGTTCATTGGACAATACAGGTTCAGTCAAGGAAGAGTTCTTGGATTTGTGGAGCAGAGCGGAGCAAAAACGACCTTGACGGGTTCTGTTTGGTCAATACAAACAGAAGAGAAGGTAGCTATGAGGTGCGTCTAAACAGCCGAATCTTCCCCCAAGTGGTCAGACGAATGATGCTTAATACAATCTTCTTCCGTATCAAAAACCAGCTCCTTTCCCTTCAATCCTACATTAATACCAAACCTTTCTGCTATCTGAACAAAAGCATTTTCATTCTTTTTCAAGATCATGTGGCCAGCGCATTGCAGAGAGGTGTTTTTATGACAAACAAAGGAATCTGCTTGTAAGATTTCAGTAATTTTCTCTTTTCCTAGCCATCATTTTAATACATCTTTTCTAAATGGGCAATTGGAACAAGGGTGCTTCCTGCAAGGTAATTTAGTGGTATCCATTGATGTGAGCAACAAGTAAAATAGTATTACATCATAGTTTTAGCAAATCACTTAAAACAACCTTAACTGCCCCTGTATTTCTTTCGCTTTTGGCATATCCGATAGGGTAGGGGTGGTAGGAAATTCTTGTGATTTTTCTACAATTTGATATCCATGCCGTTTTCTTCTTTTCAAGGTAGTCTCTAAAAATTTAAGCATTGTAGGTCTATCATCAAAAACATCGGTCTTAGATTGCTGATATCGGTTCATTCTTCCCCAAGCGGTTTGCACACAAAAACTGGAGGGCTGCTCCAAAAAGGTAACTTTGATGGTGTAGGTTCTCCACCTATTTTGTGCCGTATCCAGACTTAAAAGGGAGAGCCATTCTTGTCTAATGTTTTGTCGCATGTGACCAATAGATATTATGATAAAGCAACTTCCTCCTTGATTTTCCTCTTTTTTATGTAGGTATTTAACGAAATATATGTTCCATATCCCAAATTTTTTGATATTTTTTTAACGGACAATCACAATTTGAGCCACTCTTTGATGGTCTCAATATCCTTGTCGTACATGCTTTTTTGGATAGTTCCTTTTGGTTTTCCAAGCTGATATCCTTGAGCCTTTTTGGTCGCCAGGGCTTCTTTAGTCCTCAAGCTAATCAAATCTCTTTCTAATTCTGCAAATAATGAAAACAAGGTAATAATAATCTTGGAGGTCATATCTTGCTCGCCTGGTTTCATATCCAAATTTTGCTTGGTTAGAATAACTCTTGTTCCTCATTTGAGCAGTCCATTAACAATAGACATTACTTCTGCGGTACTCCTTCATAAACGGGAAAGCTCAGTAGCAATCAAAATATCATAATCCCCAATCCTTCCCATCATTTCATCTATTCTTCTTTGTTTGGTTGTTTTACGAGTAGAGACGGTTATTTCTATATAGTCATTGATATGCAAATCATGCTTACGAGCGTATTCCAAAATTTCTAGTTTCTGATTGTTGATGTCCTGTTTATCGGTGGAAGCACGGAGATAGGCGAGTGTTTTCTTTGATTTTGTAGCCATTTACAGAGATAGAAATAAAGATTTGATTTTTCAAAATGATTCCTTATAATAATCTTATATCAGGCGGTAGCTTGATTTGGACGATTAGCTTTATAGTTAAGTCAGTCCTCGATGCACTTATTCTTCGTGAATAAGTGCGGATTTTTTTTATAGTGAGATAATTGTTTTGAATTTATAAATTACCAGTTTTATAAATTTCTTAGAATATGTTGGTGCAGTCTTATGAATATCGGTAAACCTTCTTTTATCAACTAGTCATACTTGGTTTAAAATTATCCAAGCATTTCTCCCATAGTTTTTTAATTTAAGAGAATGTCCTGCGCTAAAGTAATTTTGTTTAGTTGAAACAGGAGCAATTAACACCAAGCCGTTATGAAGATTATTATTTAAGATAAGAGCAGGTCTTGTAAATGGTTTTCATTTGGATATTTCATTTCCTATGTTCACTCATTGGTAGTACCACCATATCTCTCAAATTTTAGGTTGATTGATATTTCTATTATTTTGATTCAATACTTTTTTCTTTTGACACCAATCTTGATATTGTCGATCGCTTCGAGTCATTTTTGAAGTAAAAAAAGGGTAAAATTCCGAAAATGAAGTTTTAACATAAAATTGACCATATAGTTATAGTGTATTGTCACTTTCCCTAAAAAACGTCCCTATTTTTTCCCTGAACTTTGTCACCATAGATTCCTTATTTAACTTGTGCTAACCAGTTGCCCAATTAGTAGATGAGGGAATTATGCTTTCCATTTTCTCAACCCATGCTTTTTCACCCATTGAGATAAATTGACAGATGAGGTATCATAGCGTTTAGCTATGTATTTTAAAGAAGAACCATTAACAAGAAGTTGCTCAATTTCTGGACGAAATTTGTCTAATTTGCTTTTTTGAATTGTTCCCTTTGGTTTGCCCAATTTTATTCCTGCTGCTTTTTTGACAGCAAGAGCTTCTTTGGTTCTACTAGAAATAAAACTTCTCTCAACTTCTATGACCAACGATAATCCCTTTATTACTTTATCTGTTGGAATAGTATTATCGAATTTCCAATCTCCCTTGAGGGTATGGATATTGATTCCTTTCTCAACAGCCGCAACAAGTATTTGAAAAATTTCAAGGACGCTACGACCTAAACTAGCTAAATCAATAGCCATTAAATTATCACCTGCTCCTAGTTGCTTAATGATGTTTGCTAATTGCCCTTTCCTCCATGAAATAGTAGCTTTTATCTTTTCTTCGATAAAAACTACTTGTCCTAAATTTTTATCATTGGCTAATTTTGAGATAGCCGTTTTTTCCTTTTCTAAATCTTGACCCATAGGGGCTATTCTTAGATAAGCGATAGTGGTCATTATATTAAATATTGTCTAGTGTGATTTAAGTCATGCCAATAACTAAGCAATCTTTGGCAGTTTCTACTACTTCCTCCGTAATTTGATTGAGTTTATTGATTTTTAATACTCGCTTGATTTGTTTGAATAACCGTTGAATGAGCCTGAAATTACCATTAGTAACTCTGATAATAGCGGCAATAGCGGCACTACATTCTTTTTGATTTGGGTCTATGCTGATACCCGTTTCTTTCCAGTAATGTTCAATAACTGGTACTGCTTGCTGGGTATCTAAGATTCTAAATTCGTGAGCTAAACCAATGCGAGAATACAGTTGTGGATAACGAGATAATCGTTTTTCTATCCCTGCCATGCCAATAAATACCAAACCAATATCCGCATGGTCGTATAAATCCCTCAATTCTTCTAAAGTGGTCATTTTTAATCGGTCGGCTTCATCCACGATAACCATTTTGCAATAATTAAAAACCATTTCATCTGCCGATAACCCTAACTGTTTCCGTACTTCCCTTACACAATCCGCAAATTCAATCATTCCTTCTGCCACTTGGGTTCTTGTTTTTTTAGGAGATGCTAGAACAGGGGCGGTATAAAAGAAGGTCTGACATTGGGCGAGGATTGCCAATTGCTCGGAGGTTAATTGTTTTTTCCGTTGGATATATTGCAAATAAATATCCCATTCGGAAAACTGTCTTGCAGATTTGGTTTTGCCAATGCCAGGTTTACCATGACAAATTCCTATATACTTATCTTCCATACACGCCTTGCAAAATTCGGTAAACCGTTTATGTTCTTTAGTGATTAAAAAGGTATCATTTTGAGGAAGAAATATATTTGCGTTATTCATTTTCATATTTTTTTAATGTAGAAGTTTTTTTAGTAGGGGTGTTTTCTACTCGATTACTGAAAATATCACTTAATAGGACTTGCCGACGATTAATAATTTGTCGCAATTCCCTTTTCTTACTTCGTCTAGCTTTTATGATTTCTTTTAGGCTAATTGTATGTCCTGCTAATTCTTGGCAAATTGCATGACAAACAAATTTATCATCAAGGAATACACTAATTTGAGCCAAGTCTCTAGGGTCATATCGAATGACTACCGATTCTCCAACATACCCTGCTAAAGTGGTGTGGATGTAGCGAAAATTCTGGAAGTAAATGCCATCCCTACGAACCTTTCTAGGTTTTGGCACAGTCAATAAAAGTAAATCCAACTGTTCTAATGAATCGGGTAATTGGGGTAGAAAAGAATTGCTCGTCCATCTTTTAAGAGGTTTTTGCCCAGTAGTGCTATGCACTCGATGATGGTACTGTTCAACAATGAAAGATTCTAGCAAGACGCTAAATTCAGCTAGAGTTAATGTTGCTTTAGGTAGTTTAGAATTAGGTGGAGCAAATCCATCTAAATTCATTAACAAAAGTTGGTTGACACTTAAAAAAAAACGTTCCACTTTTCCTCTACCTCTAGGCTTACCAACGGTAGAAAAAACCAATTGTATTTTCAATTCTGCACATACTGTTTCTATATGTTTGGAAGTGAAGTCGCTACCGTGGTCAGTATAAAGAGTTTGTGGAATACCGCAAACAATCCATTTGGTATTTGCTTTTCTCCAAATAGCTTGGCGTAAGGCTAAAGCAGTATGCAAAGCACTTGGGGCTTCAAAACTTAAAAAGAAGCCAACAATAGCTCGGCTATAATCATCAATAATGATAGTGAGCCACGGTTTCTTAGATGCTCCATTTTCATCTAGCAAAACAATATCTAAAGGAGTATGGTCAGCTTGCCAAACTTCATTAGGGGCAGTTGTTTCCCTACGATAGAGTAACTCATATTCTTGGTCATAGGCTTTACTACCCTCATGAGCTAGAAGCAATAAAGCAGGGTCAACTTGTTTCGCAATTTGTCGGACTACCTTGTAGCTTGGTTCAATAAGTTTCTTTTGAAGAGCAATTTCCACAATCTTTCGATGAATAGCAGTAAGACTGATAGGTGGCTTTTTTAGAACTAGAGCTTCAACCAATTCAACTAATTCCTGATTGATGGTTTTGTGTTTGCCTTTATTGGCATTTTCTTTTCGTTCCAATCCTACTAAACCTTGTTCTCGATAATTTTTCACCCATCTTTTAAGTGTTCTTTCTGAAATTTCTTGATGTTTTGCTATCTTTAAAAGCGAAACGGAATCTTCCAAATGTGGACGAATAATGGCAAACTTATCTAATGCGGATTTTGTTTGAGGCTTTCTCATAGTAAAAAAGGGTTAAAAGAAACGTTCATTATTTGTAACTTGCCTACTAAAATTTTTAGGCTTGAAAATAGTAAGGCATACGGTAATATAAAATCGTTTCTAAAATCAAAGTCACAATATATTTAATCAAGACCTTTTTACTTAACTTTTTGCTATGAAAATTGGATATGCCAGAGTCAGCACTAAAGACCAATCTCTAAATCTTCAAGAAGATGCGCTTAGAGGGGCAGGTTGTGAGAGAATTTATAGTGAGCAAGTGAGTGGTAAGAAAGCTGACCGTCCGAAATTAAATGAATTATTAGGGCAAGTCCGTAACGGTGATGTAGTGGTAGTTTGGAAGTTAGACCGTTTGGGAAGAAGTTTACGTGACTTGGTAAGCCTCATGTCAAAATTTCAAGAAATAGGAGTTGGGTTTAAAAGTTTAAAGGATAACATTGATACAACTACTCCAATGGGAAAATTGAATTTTCATCTTTTTGCAGCACTAGCAGAATTTGAAAGGGATATTATAAGCGAAAGAACCAAAGCAGGATTGAGTGCA
Source organism: Saprospiraceae bacterium (assembly GCA_965222705.1). Taxonomy (GTDB): domain Bacteria; phylum Bacteroidota; class Bacteroidia; order Chitinophagales; family Saprospiraceae; genus JAFMDF01. Next base: position 48,228 of record CBDCUO010000044.1, read on the forward strand.
GCAAGGGCAAGAGGGAGAAAAGGTGGTCGTCCAAAAGGGCTGTCTAAAAAGGCACAAGACAAGGCTCGTTTAGCAGAGAGTTTGTATAAAGAAAGGGTACGCTCTATATCTGAAATATGCAATCACTTAGAAATTTCTAAACCTACTTTGTATAGGTATTTGAGAGAAAGAGGGGTTGTTATTGGAGTTGACTAGATGAAAAAAACTTGCCCATTTTTAAAGCACCTATCCAAAGTCTGTAAAATCATTGCAGTTTTGATGAGGCTATAAATTATAAATTCAAAAACACATAATATAAAGAATGAAACTATCGGTATTGATTTGGGCTTTAATATTACCGTTTTTAGCTTATAATCAAAATATTGCTGGAATATGGGAATACGAAGTATTAAACACTCTGAGTGGAGATTATTATGGTGAGTTAATAATTAAGAAAAAAGAAGATAGGTATAAAGGAGAAATTATTAGTCGAGGGGAAACTTATGATGTTAATTTTAATTTTATTGACAATGATTCTATTTCAATTTTCTCAAATGTTGAAGGATTCTTAGCTACAATAAAAGGCAATTTTGTAAATACAGAAATTATTGGCGAGGTGACTGTATTAGGAGACCCAAACATTTATAAATTCAACGCAAAAAGAAAGCCTAAAGACCAAATTTTAAAAGTGATAAATTCTAGGACAAATGAGGTAGTATCTTATGCGAATATTATCTATGGAAATGAAGGAACAATTACTAATGAGGATGGGCTTTGCAAAATCAAAGGACAACAAAAAGAAGTAATAATTTCTGCAATTGGCTATAAAATGGATACTATTAAACTTACTGGAAAGAATGAAATAGAAATTATAAGGCTTCACCCTGTTAATTATTCCCTACCATTAGTTGAGGTAAAAGCAAAAGGCTTTTCAGCAGAAAAAATTGTAGAAGCAGCAATAACCAAACTAAAAGATAACTATTTACAAAAACCTTACAATGCTAATCTTTTTTATAGGCATAGCAGCCTCAATAAACAAGATTCTTTAGTATATCAATCCGAATCTATTCTTAAATTTTACGATTCAAAAGGCTATCGTAAAAGAGGATGGAGAAATGTTGCCTCTTCGAGATATGCCAAATTAGAGCAAGCCAGAATTACAGTTGGAAAGCAAGAAAAGAAAATGGAACTACAAGAACTAGGAAAGATTTTTGTTTTCTGGTCGCATGAGCCAATAGTAACCAATGATAAGCCACTCTCAAAGAACAGCATTAATGCCTATGACTATAAGCTAGTGGGAGTAAAAAAATTTATGGGAAAAGATGTTTTTGATATTGAATTTGTTTGTACTAAACTAAAAAGTAGGTTCGCTGGACTTTCTTCGCTTAAATATATGAAAGGTAGAATTTACATAAATAAAGAAGATTATGCCATTATTAGGTATGAACATGAGTATTTAATGGACTATGAATTTAGTGGTAAACACCCCAAAAAAAGAGGCAATTTGAATGAAAGAACAATTATTAACAGTTTGAGAATAGAGATATTTTCAAAGAATCCTGATGGATATTACCTAAGTTATGCTAAGGAAAATAATAGAAATGAAAGACAAAACACTTTACTAAATGGGAAAAAAGATATACGAAAAGGTTCAGTCATTAAAGAGTACCAATTCTTTGACATAACTACTGATAATGTTGAATCGCTCAATGAAAATTTATTCAAAATAAATGACCAAACGAAATACAATCCAGATTATTGGAAACAATTTAATGTCGTTTTGAATAACAAGTAATTATAAATCGTCCAGTTGGTTATTTACCAGTTTTTCATTTTAGTTTTACGTTACTAGGTGACAAAGTTCAGGGAAAAAATAGGGACATTTTTTAGGGAAAGTGACATGTATATATCGGTTTTGCTAAATATTTCAATATCAAATTAAAGGAAGCAAATAACGGTCGTTAAGACCTATACAAAACACAGTATTTTAGCTTGTAATCGATTATGTTTTACCTTTTGCTGCTATATTGATAGAGACCCTGCTATCTGATAAAAAAGATATTGCTTCAACGGTTAAGGCGTTTATTAATAGTGCTGATGATTTTAAAACCTTTTAAAATGCTTTAAAGAAAAACAATGTCGATACCTATTATTATAAAGGACGACTTCAGGGAGTGGTCTATAATGGTAGGAAGTATCAGTTTACACGGTTATTGGATAAAGATTCTGGACTGATACAACAGATAGAGATTTGGAATCAAGAATAGAAGGTAAAAAAACAGAGAAAGGAGCGAGATAATGGCTTAGAACTGGAATTTGGATAAGCGTTTTATTGAAATAATAGAAATAAATCGTACAGTTTTAAAGTTGATTTTTCTTTTAATTTCTACGAAGCTTTATGGAAAATTTTCAAAGAGAAGAAACACTATCTATCCTAAAAATTGTCTTTTTTCTCAAAAAAAGACAATAAATTATATTATTTTTGATTATATTAAAAATTATGTATATAATTGCCATACAATTGTGTTAGCCCAAAGAGAGAAGCTAAATGATTTTTCTAATAAATATGAAATTTCTCTACTCTCACCAAAAACGGGAATCCTGTTCCTGTTCCTGTTCCTGTTCCTGTTCCTGTTCCTGTTCCTGTTCCTGTTCCTGGGCTTTGTATTATGAAGCACTATTCTTTGGAATTAATCATTTGGTGTGATTGACCAATATCCTGATTACTAAAACTAATTAGGTTAAAAAACTAATGTTAAATTAATATTTAATACTGATATTTCTATACTCGAATTTTAATAATGTAACAAAATAACATTGTTTTTTAGTAAGAATATCCAAGAAGTATTAATGACAGGGTGAAAAATCTTATATTCTAAATGTTTTTTGGATGCTAAAAAGTAATTAAAAGCCTATTAAACAAATTAAGCACAAATGAGGATTAAATCTTTTCCTTTCTACAAGCAGTTAGATAAGATGGACTGTGGACCATCCTGTCTAAGAATGATTGCTAAATACTTTGGCAAATCATATCCCTTACAATATCTACGAGAAAAATGCTACATTACAAGGGAAGGAGTAAGTTTAAGAGGCATTGGAGAAGCTGCTGAAATTATTGGCTTTAGAACAATGTCTGTAAAAGTTCCTTTTACAGATAAAAGTACACAACCGTCTCTAAGTGTAGCTCCTTTACCAGCAATAGCACACTGGAATCAAAACCATTTTTTAGTAGTTTATAAAGTTAATAAAAAATATGTCTGGGTAGCTGACCCTGCTAAGGGAAAACTTAAACTATCTGTTGAACAGTTCAAAAATAATTGGATTAGTGACAATGATAAAGGGATATTATTATTGATTCAGCCAACTATTAATTTTAGTGAACACACAACAGCCGATAAAGAACCTAAAATTAGTTTTGGCTTTTTATTAAAACATATTCAACCTTATGGGAAACTAATTAGCCAATTATTTATTGGGCTATTATTAGGTACTATATTTTCACTAATCTTCCCTTTTCTCACTCAATCCCTAGTGGATATAGGCATTGATACTCAAAACCTTGATTTTATATATTTAGTATTAGCAGGGCAGATTATGATTTTCATAAGTCAAACAATTGTTCACTTTATACAAAGTTGGATAATGCTACACATTAGTGTCAGAGTAGGTGTAAATTTAGTAGCTGACTTCTTAATAAAGCTAATGAAACTCCCGATACAATTTTTTGATACTAAGCAAACAGGAGATTTATTACAGAGAATAGATGATCATAGGCGGATAGAATCTTTTTTAACAAAATCTTCACTGTCTGCTATACTTTCGATTTTTAATATTATTGTTTTTGGGGTAGTATTAATAGTATATTCAATAAAAATATTTTTAATTTTTTTAGTCGCAACAATTGTTTACTTGAGTTGGATTTTTCTTTTTTTAAAGAAAAGAAAAGAGGTAGATTATCAGGCGTTCAAAGAACATTCTGAAAATCAAGATGCTCTTATTGAGATTATTACAGGTATGTCTGAAATCAAATTACAAGTTAGCCAATTGAAGAGAAGATGGAAATGGACTAAAATACAAGCTAGATTATTTAGAGCAGAAATTAAATCACTCTCAATAGTCCAATATCAAGATGCAGGAGCATTATCAATCAATCAATTAAAAGACATACTGATTACTTTTATAGCAGCTAAATCTGTACTAGACGGTGATATGACTCTAGGAATGATGTTAGCTATTCAATATATTATTGGTCAATTAAATGCACCTCTTCAACAACTTGTTGCTTTTATTCGAGCTGCACAAGATGCTAAAATTAGTTTAGAGCGATTGAGTGAGATACATTTGAATGAAAATGAAGAAGCCCCTATTGAAATAAAAAGCAGACAAATTCCTAGTGGAGATATATTGATTAAAGATGTTTCTTTTCAATATACCCCTATTTCTAAAAAGGTATTAAGTAATATAGATGTTTGCATTCCTAGAGGAAAAATAACAGCGATTGTTGGAACTAGTGGTAGTGGGAAAACAACTCTAATAAAACTTTTACTTGGATTTTATAAACCTTCAGAAGGAAATATCAATATAGATGGAATTCCATTATCCAGTATATATCAAGATTTATGGCGGAAAAATTGTGGTGCAGTCATGCAAGAAGGCTTTATTTTTTCTGATACTATTGCCCAAAATATAGCAGAAAGTGATGATTATGTAGATTATGTAAAAATGATAAAAGCAATAAATACTGCTAATATTACTGATATGATAGAAGACTTACCCCTTGGTTTTAATACCATAATAGGAAATAAAGGTAATGGAATTAGTCAAGGGCAAAAACAACGAATATTAATTGCTAGAGCTGTCTATAAAAATCCAGAATTTATCTTTTTTGATGAAGCTACAAATGCTTTAGATGCTAATAATGAACGAATAATAATGAATAACTTGAATCAATTTTTTCAAAACAAGACCGTCATAGTAGTAGCACACCGTTTAAGTACAGTGAAGAATGCTGACCAGTTAATTGTACTAGAAAATGGAAGAATAGCAGAAATGGGCAACCATGATGAACTTACTCAGAAAAGAGGAGCATATTTTAATTTGGTTAAGAATCAGCTAGAATTAGGCAATTAAAAATACTCTAAAACCAACTTAAATAATAAGAGATATGAATAATAACAATGGAATATCTACTGATGCCTCAATGATATTACAAAACCCTCAAGAGGAAATAGATGATTTAATAGGAAACCCTCCTGGATGGATTT
>CBDCUO010000045.1:0-71220 GCA_965222705.1 Saprospiraceae bacterium
CGTGGTTTGTACTTCTGCGAGTTGATTCAATACTTCTACGGCATCGCCACCACTCGACTGTAAATCTTTTCCAACGTTAATCACTTTTCGGTCAATTTTTTGCTCTACAGAAGTTCGTTCTTCGTTGACGACTACCGTCTGTAAGGTGGTTAAATCACTTTCCAATGTTAGGTCTAATACCTGATTAGCCAATAATTCAATGGCTTGCTGTCCTTTTTTATAACCAATGAAGCTATACTGAAGTATATATTTTCCAGTAGGTAAGGTCATCTCATATTTCCCTTCTATATCTGTGGCTGTACCATTCACAAATATTTTTTCAGGCGTTTGAGCGATAATTGTGACATAGGGTAAGCCGTCCTTGAAACTAACACCAGTTACTTTTCCACTTAGTTGAAAGGAGGCATTTTGTGCCAATAAAGTAATGGATGCCAACAGGCAAAAGGGAAGAAGTAGATGAGTCAGGCGTATAGTCATCCTTAATGAATTGATGAGTAATGAAATTTGAACTTGTTTTTATTTATTCTACTCCAGAAACTAAAGTGCGTTTTTTTCTAAGTGTAAAGGTATCCGTCGCTGCCACACATAATTTGGGATGCTCTTTGTATCGAAAATCTCCTGTAAACTCATTCCCGTTGGGGCGACCGTTAAATTCGACTAGATGACTATTGGGCAGCGTATAACTAAAGTGAATTTCGTTAGAAGGACAAATCCAGGTTTTAAAAGCGGTTGGTTTAACATCGAAATTGGACAAACCAAGCGTGGCGACCAATTTGCCGGTTTCTTTTTTGAAGTTTACATTTAAATCATAGGTATTCCCTTCAAACGTGTAAGTCCCCGTCCAGTTGCCAATCAATTTATCTGTATCTCCAAGTGGCGGCGGTGGGGTGCATACTTTTCCGTTAGATTGAGCCAATACGAAGGAACTCATACCCGTCAAAAGAAGAGTGAAAAGAACCCATAAACCTACTTGTAATTTTTTCATTTTTTTAATGATTGAGTGATTATAAAATAAAGTTTAGTCGGGTGATTAGAAGCCGATGAGTTTCTTATTAGCTCGGCCTCCAAAAGCTGTAAGCAAGTTGCTCCTTTCTCCATTTAGAATGGGAAAGACAAAAATTAAAGCTGGATAAATAAAACTTAAATGTCTTAATGAAAACTTAAATAGAATGGATTTCTCTTAATTATGGTTTAATTTTAGATTATAATGAGAGATAAATTGGTCCATTTTTAAAATTCTTATGTGAAATTTACTCGGCTACATTCCTTCTTGATTATCGCCTTGGTGCTGCTGTCTTTAGTGGGCTTGTCTGCTATCCAATTAAGTTGGTTGCAGGGAGCAAGGGTCATTCAGGAAAAGAAAATACAGGAAAAACTAGAACGAACCATTGACAAAATTAAGCAAGCATTAAATAGTGATTTGTCAAAAACAATAAGAAAAAAATCCTCTAATGAACGAGAATCCCACCAACGCTTTGTTGCTACTGCCCAAACAGTTATAGACTCTATATTGCATATAGAAAATTTGGATATGGAATATGGATTTGAAGCAAGTGGGTGTAATTCAAATAATTATACGTGGTATAGTCAACCGGATTTAAAATTTGAAAAAGACAAGGCTTGTGAGATTCACTTGGATAATTGTAATTTTATTTCTGCTGCTGGAACGAAAGAACACTTGCATTTATATGCTTTTGTTCCCGAAAAAGAGCGTTTGATATTTCGGGAAATGTCCTTGGCTATTGGGAGTTCTATCTTATTTATCCTTTTATTGATTGGGGCTTTTGCCTATCTTTTATGGACCATTTTTCGACAGAAAAAATTGTCCGAAATGAAAAATGATTTTATCAATAACCTCACCCATGAATTTAAAACGCCGATTGCCTCTATTTCTTTGGCTGCCCGAACCCTAAAGCGACTTCGCGCTGTCCACCAATCGGAGAAAGCGATGAATTATGTCCAATTGATTGACCAAGAAGGCAAACGATTGGAAAATCATATTGATAAGGTCTTGCAAATGGCTACGATTGATTCGGGCAATCTTGCATTGGACAAGCAAGAAGTCAATATGCACGAAATCATCCAAAAAGTAACCGAAAGTTTAAGTTTGATTTTAGAAAAAAGGGGCGGCGAAATCAATTTGCGTTTAAAAGCCTTTCAACCTACTTTATGGGCAGATGCCATGCACTTGTTCAATATGCTGTATAACCTGGTAGATAATGCTATCAAGTATAATAACGGTCAACCGCTTATCCGTATTGACAGTCAAGATATTGGCCAGTACCTGCAAATCAGTATCAGTGACAATGGCATTGGGATGACCAACGAGATACAAAAACAGGTTTTTGACCGTTTTTTCCGGCAAACAACTGGCGATGTCCACGATGTCAAAGGCTTCGGGCTTGGCTTGGCCTACGTTAAAAGAATGGTGGATGCCCATAATGGGACTATTGAATTGCAAAGCCAGCCCGGAAAAGGTACTACTTTTAGCTTAATTTTCCCAAAGGCTTAGCCGCAGGCAAATTGGGAAACTTGCACCCGACAGATCAAAAATTCATCATTCATCATTTACCATTTCTATGAAAGTATTAGTTGTAGAAGACAATCCGGGGTTTGGATATATTCTAAAAGAATACCTAGAGTTAAATGAATTGGAAGTGGTATTGACCACGGACGGCGAATTAGCTTTGCAACAATTAGTTCGACAAGCCTTTGATATATGCTTGCTTGACATTATGCTTCCCCAAAAAGATGGATTCACCGTAGCAAAGGAAATACGAAAAAACCATCCTGATTTACCTTTTATTTTCCTAACAGCTCGCTCACTAAAAGTAGATAAACTAAAGGGGTTCCGGCTAGGATGTGATGATTACATTGTCAAACCCATTGACGAAGAGTTGTTATTGGCTCGGATTTATGCCATTATTAACCGTTCAAAACGACAGTATCTCCAAGAAAAAGAACAACAATACTTTAAAATTGGAAACTTCCAGTTTGATGCCGCAACTCAATTGCTGACGAACGGAAGCAGCAAACAATTTTTAACGGACAAAGAGGCACAGCTTTTACAATTATTCTGTAAGTATAAAAATCAGTTATTACCCCGTAAAAAAGCCCTCCAGCAAATCTGGGGCAATAATGATGAATTTAACCGCAAAAGCATGGATGTGTTTATTTTTCGATTGCGGAGATATTTGGAAAAAGACAAGCGAATCCAGATCAAGAATGTACATGGAAAAGGGTTTATTTTAGAGGAAAAATAAATATTTAACCCCTCACAAAATCTTATCTCGATAAGCTTTGGGAGAAAGCCTAGTCATACCGTATTAAGAAAACGCTACTTTCTGACATAGATGATTCCCCTTTTTTTCATAATGGCACAAATTGCTCGATTTATTGGCAAATTTACAATAACCTTATCTCAACTGCTGCCGCTACCTTTGTAAATACTTTTCACCCGATTGTTCATTCAAATAAAAAATTAGGAAATTTAAACAGATGCCATCAAGTCCATTGCTACTAATAGATCAAAACGATAAACTATTTTGTTGATAAGCAGTCATTGAATTAGACGTTTCAGGGTTTGGGTAAAACAAGTTTTACGCAGGCCCTTTTATTTTCTAAGTACTTTGTAAACTAAATTCTAAATTTATTAACTTACAAAGTACTTAGAAAAATCCGCTTCACGGTAGCAATCTGAGTGACTTAAAGATTGTTTGGGAGAGTTATTCTTTAATTTTTGGGGTTATCAAATGTGTCAAATAAGCCAATAGAACAGCCGTCAGTAAAATACCTGGAATATCAAATGGCATCATTTGATAGCCGACCATTATCGCTATTGCGAAAATAAGGATCAAGGCTAATAGGATAAGTTTCAAAAACCAAAAGAAGGTTTTTTCTTCAAAAGGAATATAATTTGTTGATTTTTGATGACTAATCGCACCTTCCGTTATTAAATTAAAACGAAAAAGTGTAGCTGCACTCAAAGAAAGGATTAATAAAGCAAATAGTAACAGCCCCCACTGACTCATAGTAGGAATTGGAGTATCCACCAAATTAGTACCCCGAATAATAAAAGGAAAGCCTTGTTGTGTAGATGTGTTTAAATCCCTAACAAGGCTATAAGCACTTAAAAAAAATTGTAATGCATTCCCAGTGGTAGTAGCTCCAGTAATAGTAATGGGAGGTGCCCAAGGCCCTGAAGTCAGGGTTCCGTCTGTCTGCCAAGCAATCCAATAGGTTCCCGAATTAAGAGTGACGCCAGCAGTAGCCGTATTTTGCATTATTGGGCGATTAGTTGTTACTCCCATGGTTGTTTCAGTTACTCGATAAATACCCGACCAGGTCGTATTACTTAATCTATTGGTCGTTAAATCACCAAAAACAATATTACTTCCTGAGACATTAGGAGGTCCATCCCAGATTTGAAAACGCACTGCAGTCATCGTGGAAGCAGTGCCTGAACCCGTTTGATAGGCATAAAAGATTATATTGTCAATTTTCCATTGCTCTCCTGCTGGAATAGTAAATTCATCGGCAATATGACTATTATTAGCTACTTGATGCCCATGCCCTAGAGTACTCATGCCCAAGGAAATATTTTGTAAAATAGATTCGTCAGCACCTCCTACACCAGAGCCAGGGCTATTGATTAAGGGGCCATTATTATACAAATCAGCACTAAAGACGGTATTGACACAAAAGGATAAAAAGAAAAGCAGACTATTTTTTAGTAAAAATTTTATTTTTTTCATTAGAGGGTAAATTGTAAAAATTTTGAAAATGATTAGTTAGGAGCGCAAGAAAAATAGGCTATATAACTTGCCATTGTTTTAGTTTTCCAAAATATTGATTACAAGGACATTTTTAGGAAGCTAAGGCAATGCTGTAAAAAGTTGTATATTCTATTTTTGCCCCACTACTTAGCTCGACTTTAGCCATTTGAAAATAAAAAGAGAATTCTTAAAGATGAGTAAATTTGATTCGCCAAAATCAATAAAAAATGTTTACTCTTCCAAAAGAATTCTTGCAGCAAATATCGGTATTTGCTCCGATATTTAGCCACAAGGTCTTTGAACATGCAAAATTTTTACTACTAGGTAGTATTTTAGTAGTCGGTCGTCGTACAGTCTGTAGTGCCTTAAGAGCAGTTGGACTTAGTAACGAAAAACGTTTTCATAAATACCATCGAGTCCTAAGTAGAGCCAAGTGGTCGTGCTATAAATCAGCCCATATTTTATTACTTCAACTTGTCAAACATTTTTCCCTATCGTCTGAGCCATTAATTTTTGGCATAGATGAAACAATAGAAAGAAGACGAGGAAAAGCAATAAAGACAAAAGGCATTTATAGAGACCCAGTGCGATCTTCCAAAAGTCACTTTGTCAAGTGTAGCGGTCTAAGATGGATTAGTATGATGCTTCTAACACCCATCAGTTGGGCTAACCGAGTATGGGCATTACCATTTCTGACGGTACTGGCTCCTTCTGAACGGTACAATGAGCAAAATGGCAAACAGCATAAGAAAATAACCGATTGGGCTCGCCAGATGATGTTGCAACTAAGTCGTTGGTTGCCTAATCGCTTGATTATCATTGTGGCAGACTCTTCTTATGCGGTCATTGAACTACTAGCAGCTGTGCGTAATCATGTTTGTGTCATCACTCGGTTGCGTCTAGATGCTGCACTTTATGATTTTGTTCCTCAAAGACCTAAAGGGCGTCCTGGACGAAATCGTAAAAAGGGTCAGCGATTAAAAAATCTAGAACAACTAGCTGATGACCCAACCACTCAATGGGTAAAACTGACTATTCCTAAATGGTACAATCATGGACAAGTAGAATTATTAATTGCTACAGGAACTGCCATTTGGTATCATTCAGGAATGAGGCCTTTACCTATTCGATGGGGTTTGATTAAGGACCCTAATGGAGTTATTAAAACAAGTGCCTTATTATGTACTAAATTAGACTTACCTATTCTTGAGATTATTAACTTCTTTATCCGAAGATGGACGGTTCAAGTCACTTTTGAAGAAGTCAGAACTCATTTAGGAGTAGAAACTCAAAGACAATGGTCTGATAAAGCAATAGCTAGAACAACTCCAATTTTGATGGCGTTATTTAGCATCATCACCATTATGACCGATAAGCTACACCAACAAAATTTATTAGTAGTAAAAACGACAGCATGGTATCAAAAATCACATCCGACTTTTTCGGATGCTATCGCCTCTGTTAGATTGCTAATTTGGCGAAATAATTATTTTTCAATGTCTAGGGATAAACCTGACATTCATAAATTAAATCAACATTGGCTTGACCATTTATTTTTTATGGCTACCAGAGCTGCTTAAATGGCTAAAGTCAAGCTTAGCTTTGAGTAATTCAATTACCTGACTGCAATAATCGGCAGCAGCCGTATTGCCCTTTTCTAAAAATGCCGATTTGCGTTGTTCGAAATACTGGATTTTTTCTTCTTTGGTGTCAATGCCCACTAGTTCAATAGGCATTTCCGCTACATCAACTGCGGTGCTTCCCGTTGCTTCTGATTGTGCTAAGACATATCTTATTGATATTGCCAAGACGAGAGCAAGTGTTAGAGAAAAGGATTTAATAATCATTGTTTTTTTCATGGGAAAAAAGATTTTTTAGTAAAAAATTTTATTCATAAGTAATGCTGAAATAATAGACCTTATTCGGCTTTGTATGCTGACGAATACAAACCGCCCTCAATTAGTAGTTTGGAAAATGCTCCATGCAAAATTCTTAGAATAAAGCCTAATAAATTCATCTAAATCGACAGAGTTATTGTATTATCGTTACTAAATAAATAAGCCTTGACAGCTATTTATCAAGATAAAGTTTTGGTGCCTTCTCTGAAGTAATTCAAGTTGGAAATAGAAGCTGTAAAAAGAAAATTATAGCAAAATCTTTTTTGCGGAAGCTAATATTCATGGGCATAGGAAAAGTGAGCTAATTGTTTATAACTCTTCGGTTAAAACAACTGTATCAAGTAGTTACTAAATTTTAATAACAATTTCTTTGCCAACATTACTCTGCACATTAAATTAGTTAATAACTTACTAAATTGTAGAATAAATAAAAAATAATCCGTACATTTGTTCTACAATCTAGTAACTAAAGTATTCATTTTTACATGAAAGAAACACGACTCGGCGAATTTGAAGAGGTCATTTTACTCTTGGCAGGTATTTTGGGAGAGGACGCTTATGCCTTCAAAATAGCCGAAGAATTTGAATCACAGACCGGTCGTTCGGTATCCATTGGAGCGACCCATTCCACCCTGAATCGGCTGGAAAAGAAAGGCTTTTTAACATCAGAAATGGGGCAGCCTTCGGCGGTTCGGGGCGGCAGACGCAAGCGCATTTACGTGATTACGGCTTATGGGGAACGCGTGTTGAGGGCAGCGAGGGATTTAAGAATCGGCTTGTGGAATCAGTATCCGGGATTTGCTTTTCGGTTGGCTTAGCAGGGATGAATTGCGGCTGTCAATCCTCTAAACACAATAATTACTAAGATAACCATACATTGAAATTGGAACAACCACCCAAATACGCTCAGAAATTCCTCCAATGGCTACTAAAATCCGAGTTGGCAGAGGAGGTGTTGGGCGATTTAGAAGAAAAGTTTTATCAAAAATTAGAAAAGACTAGTCCTTTTCGAGCAAAGGTAAATTATTGGTATCAAACCTTGAATTACCTCCGTCCCTTTGCTGTAAAAAACAATATAATCACCGACTTAAACCCATTCTTTATGTGGCGACATCATTTAAAACTTGCTTTTAGAAACAGTATTAGAGACAAAAATTCATTTTTAATTAATTTAATTGGCTTATCTACTGGACTAGCTTGTTTTGTACTCATAGCCTTGTGGGTGACGGATGAACTGCAAATTGATGGATTCCATGAAAAAGAAGACCATTTGTATCAAGTTTTGACCCACCATGAGGATGGAAATGCTATTAATACATGGGAATCTACGCAAGGACTATTAGCTGAAGCGATGCAGGCAGAAATTCCAGAAGTGGATATAGCGGTACAAGCAAGCGAAGAAATTCCCCAACCTTTCATTTTATCTATATCTAATCAAAAACACAAAGCCTATGGGCAATTAGTAGAACCTAGTTTTTTTAATATATTTTCCTACGAAATTTTAGAAGGGGATAAGCACACCCTATTGAAAGATAAAAAATCTATTGTCATTTCGGATAAACTGGCAAACAAACTATTTGATAGCCAAGAAGTAATCGGAGAATCCATAGATTGGGAAATCATCCATTTTAAAGGAACAGCTACCATTGAAGGCATTTTTAAAGCCCCTGGTCATCAGTCTTCCAGACGATTTGACTTTTTATTGCCGTATGAAATTTATAAAGACATGAGGGGGGAAGGCATTCATTGGGGCAATTTTAATGCGAATACTTTTGTGCTTTTAAAAGAAAATACAGATGTTGTCGCACTCAATCAACGATTGCCTGCCTTTATTCAACAAAAAGCAGATTGGGATAAAATAAGCATGGAATTAGTTCCTTTTGCGGATAGGTATTTGTATAACCATTTCGAAAATGGCAAACAAGCTGGTGGCAGAGTTGAATATGTCCGACTTTTTTCAGTCATTGCTTTATTTATTTTATTGATTGCTTGTATCAATTTCATGAATTTATCTACCGCCAAAGCGACTCGAAAGTTAAAAGAAGTGGGGGTAAGAAAAACCATTGGGGCAGATAGAAACACTTTAATTGGGCAATATTTAGGGGAGTCCATTTTTATAGCTTTTATAGCTTTAGTTGTTGGGTTGATTTTGGTGCAATTGTGCTTACCTCTATTTAATAGGCTGACAGATAAAGCCTTAATTTTTCCACTTGACATTCCAGTATTAGCCATTTTACTGGGGATTACTTTATTGACGGGAATAATAGCTGGTAGTTATCCCGCTTTATACCTTTCTAGTTTTCAACCAGTCAAAGTCCTTAAAGGTGGACTTAAAGGATTAACTAGCGATTTATGGATACGGAAGACTTTAGTGGTTTTCCAATTTGCTTTGTCTGTGCTATTAATTGTTGCAGTCATGATTGTCTATCAGCAAATTCAATTTATTCAAACCAAAAACCTAGGTTACGATAGGGATAATTTGATTACGTTTCCTAAAGATGGTACGGCAGAAAGCAATTTGGAAACCTTCCTTCATCAACTTAAAAGCATTCCTGGTGTAGTGAATGCTTCTAGTACGCAACACCAAATAGTAGCTGGTGGTAGTAGCACAACTGGCGTAGATTGGGAAGGAAAAGACCCGAATGCTGTAGTTAAATTTGGGCATATTGGGGTATATTATGATTTTATAGAAACCTTAGGGGTAACGCTAAAAGCCGGTCGAAGTTTTTCCAAAAAATTTGGTAGTGAAGATGGACATTTAATAGTGAATGAAGCAGCAATAAAAGTAATGGGTTTGGAAAACCCTATTAATAGAACGATTAAACTTTGGGGAGAGGAAGTCAAAATAATAGGGGTTGTCAAAGATTTTCATTTTGAGTCTTTACATGAAGCAATAACGCCAATGTTCTTCAAATTAGACCCTACCTTTTTGACTAACATTATGGTTAGAATAGAAGCGGGAAAAGAAAGAGAAACACTTGGCAAAATACAATCATTTTATAAAAAAAGTAATCCAGGTTATGCCTTCAATTATGCCTTTTTAGATACTGAATTTGCCGCACAATATGCCGCAGAAACAAGAGTGGCTGCTTTGTCGAAGTATTTTGCAGGCTTGGCGATTCTCATTTCGTGTTTGGGACTTTTCGGCTTGGTGACCTTTTCTGCTCAACGCCGACAAAAAGAAATAGGCATTCGTAAAGTGTTGGGCGCTAGCGTATTTGGTATCGTTCGGCTGCTATCCATAGATTTTACAAAAATGGTTGTAGTTGCTATTTTTATTGCTTTACCCATAAGCTATATAATTGCCCAAAATTGGCTAGAGAGATTTGCTTTTAGCATAGATTTACAGCCTTGGTATTTTATTATTGCCGGATTAGGGGCTTTGTTGATTGCATGGCTGACAGTAGGGGTTCAGACGGTGAAGGCTGCTTTGGCAAATCCTATTGAGGCTATCAAATCGGAATAAATATGCTATGGAATCAACACCGCCCAAATACGCTCAAAAATTCCTCTAATGACTACTCAAACCAGCGTTGACAGAGGAAGTATTGAGTGGTTTGTGATTTGTACGATTCCTAATAGGATGACAATTGCTAAAAGGTTGATTGAAATGGCTTGAGTTTCCATATAAAAAAAGACAGCAGAATGGACAAATGATTGTAGAAAATGCTCAAATGCTGCCCCTCAATTAAATAAAGATTCAATGGGTTGTCTCAGGCAAAAAACTGCTGTTGAAAATTGAAAACGTCTATTTTCAAACTACATTCACATAATCAAATCCGTTATTTAGATAAAAAACAAAATTTTGAAAACGCAAATAAGTATATTTGATGTTGGTCAATTTTTGATATAGAGGAATCGTTCTGTACCAGTATATTTCTATTAATCACCCACTAAATTTAAAGCTATGGCCACCTTTAAACTCACCATTAATCAAAAACAGGTTGAAGTCGAAGCCGAACCGGATATGCCCCTTTTATGGGTATTACGGGATGAACTCGAACTGAAAGGCACTAAATTCGGTTGTGGCATTGCTCAATGTGGTGCTTGTACGATTCATCTAAATGGTACGCCGATGCGTTCTTGTATTTTGCCTATTTCTTCTGTCGCCAATGCCCATATTACGACGATTGAAGGTTTAGCACAAGGCAATAAACTGCATCCCGTTCAGCAGGCTTGGATAGAAGAAGACGTGGCCCAATGTGGTTATTGTCAAGCAGGACAAATCATGTCTGCCGCTGCTTTAATTGACCAAAACGATAATCCTAATGAGGAAGACATTGTAGGAGCTATGTGGGGCAATATCTGTCGCTGTGGAACCTATCCGAGGATTAAAAAGGCGGTGTTGCGGGCTGCAGAAATCAAGCGCAGTTAGCTAAGAAGCTAAGTCACCTTTCAACAATTTAAACCACCAATCTATGATTGCTAAAATAAATCGAAGAAATTTCATCAAAATATCTGGGCTAACTGGTACGGGTTTAGTCCTGAGCTTTCCATTAGTAGCAAGCAAAGAAGCCTCTGCCAATATCGTTTTTGAACCCAATGGTTTTTTAAAAATAGGCTCGGACGGTAGCATTATTATTTTCGCCAAAAATCCTGAAATTGGGCAGGGGGTCAAAACTTCTTTGCCCATGATTATTGCGGAGGAATTGGAAGTGGATTGGAAACAAATTGAAGTGCAACAAGCTGACTATAATCGCAGTCTGGGGTCTCAATTTGCAGGGGGTAGTACGGCGATTAAAACAAACTGGGAGGCACTGCGAAAAGCGGGGGCGGCTGCCAAAGAAATGCTCCTTCGGGCAGCAGCTACGCAATGGAAAACATCGCTCGAAAACTGCTATGCGGTATCAGGGAAAGTCGTGAATCGCCGAAATAATCAAAGTCTGAGTTATGGTCAATTAGCAGAAGCGGCTTCCCAACTAGAAGTCCCCAAAGCCCCTCCACTCAAAGACCCAAAAGATTTTAAAATCATTGGTACGGCTAAGCGCAATGTGGATGGCCGTCAAATTGTTACAGGCCAGCCTATATATGGATTGGATGCCAAGCCTAAAGGAATGTTGACGGCCACTATCGCCAAATGTCCGGTTTTTGGTGGTACCATCAAAAGTATTAACGCTAGCGCAGCTATGGCGGTACCGGGTGTCGTACAAGTTGTGGAAATCGAAGCTGCTAATAACCCAACTTTGCGGATTGCGGGAGTGGCAGTGGTGGCCAAAAATACTTGGGCGGCTATCAAGGGAAAAAATGCCTTACAAGTAGAGTGGGACTTAGGGGAGGGAGCATTAGAAAGTTCTACGGCTTTACGACAACAAATGGAAGCAAAAACCTCAAGCGAAGGGGATATACAGCTTAGAGACGACGGCGATGTAGCAGAGGCATTTGCCCAAGCCAATACCATTATCGAAGCGACCTATGAAGTCCCCTTTTTATACCATGCAACAATGGAACCGATGAGTTATATCGCAGATGTTCAGGAGGACCGTATAGAATGTTGGGGTTCTACGCAAGTACCTGGAGCAGTCTCTTATTATGCCAATCAACTGACGCAAATTCCAAGAGAAAACATCAAAGTGTATCAGTCGAGAAATGGCGGTGGTTTTGGGCGACGCTTGAATGCAGACTATGCTTCAGAAGCGGTCTATATTTCCCATAAAATAGGAAAGCCTGTACAGGTACTTTGGACGAGAGAGGATGATCTGCAACACGACTATTATCGCCCAATGGGGCAATATAAGCTAAAAGGCAGCTTAGATAAGGAAGGTCGTATTACTGCTTGGCACATTCATGCTGCTACCACCTCTCGCTACTTATTTAGAAAGGATGAAGCATCGCCCCATAAAACAGAAATATTTCCAGATGGCTTTCCCGCAGGGTTCATTCCCAATTTTAAAATGGAGTATTCCCCCATTGCTACCAAAGTAAGCACAGGGGCTTGGCGAGCCCCCGGACATAATGCGACCTGTTTTGTGGACCAAAGTTTTTTGGATGAATTGACTGTTGCTGCCGAAAAAGACCCTATTGATTTTCGGCTGGAATTAATGGGAAGCGAGGACAAAGAAATGCCTTATGATGACCATGGTGGCCCGACGTATAGCACCGCCCGCTTAAAAAATATCATTCGCAACGTAGCTACTCTATCTAATTGGAAAACTCCACCAGCTCCCAGTGTTTATCGAGGTTTTGCCGCTCATTTTATGTTTGGAGCTTATGTTGCGGAAGTGGTAGAAATCACTTTGGGAGACAATAACCGTCCTAAAATAGAAAAAGTCTATGCGGCGGTGGATTGTGGAATTGTAGTAAATAAGTTAGGCGCATTAGCACAAATTGAAGGGGGCATCATAGATGGTTTAAGTGCTACTATTTATGGAGGTATCACCATTCAGGATGGCAGAGTAGTCGAGAGCAATTTTCATAACTATCCCCTACTCCGCTATCCAGAGAGTCCCGAAATTATCGTTGCGTTGATAGATAGTGCAGAAAGTCCAGAAGGATTGGGCGAAATCTCTTTGCCTCCGATTAACGCCGCTTTGTGCAATGCGATTTATAGAGCAACGGGCAAGCGGATAAGAAAGTTACCCTTGAAAGATAGCGATGTGTTTAGTTGAAAAAATAGGCTAATTATTCCTATAGCTAATACCTTCCATATCCGCTAGCTTTGCTTGAATACCCCAGCCTCCAAAGGTTTCAGCTACAGCGATAATTAGCTCGTTTTGTCCTTTATTCAAAGGCAAATAAACAGCATCAAAATAACCAATTGTTCCCAAATAACGATAGTCTCGACTGCGATAGTCATTGTTTCCGCTATATAGGATTTGATTGTTACAAAAGATATAGGCTCGATCACTATAACCAAAATCCATTCGCTTGACCTGCGTTTTGTCGGATTGAATAAGCACTTTGGCGAGGACGGTGCTTTTTTCTCTATTTCTTGGATGTAATTTAGAAATATTAATCAGCCCCGTAGGTTCTGCCTCTAACCGATTCCAAGCCTGATTTTGAAGGATGGCTGGATTCAATTGATAATTATCAACTAGGTCATTTTCCTTAACAGAATTAGAAATTAGCCAATGGGGAATGATGCCAATATTTTCTTCTTTTGCCTTTGAATCTGCCAATTCATCCAGCATAATCTCATCCGTTGCCTGGTAAGAGAAATTAGCAAAATGTGTTGCCCCTAATCCAGAGCGAATACCAATGCTTCCTTTACTTAGACCTCTTTTTAATTCTCGTATTTGCAATACTGGTTTCTCCTGATTGTCTAAATATAAATCAGCTCTCGTTCCCGAGACCACCAACTTTAGATGAAACCAACGTCCATACGGATAATTAAAAAGAGTATTATAGCCCCCGTTGGGTTCCATCTTCCAACCAATGGTTCCGTCATTCACGCCTGCCCCTTGGTCGTGGTATAATTGCCAAGCAGAGTTGCGATTATAAACAGGTGTATATTGCATGGCATCTGGCATTCCGTTCAAATGGGAGCGTAAGTAAATCTCTTCATAATGTTGTCCCTCTTGCTCAATTCTGAATATAACGCCTGAAAAAGAACGGCGTTCTTCCATTAATATATCAAATTCGATAATGCCATTTTGAAAGTCCACCTCTTTTAGCCAAGCCCGACCATTTTTTAAATAAATGCTTTGTTCTCCTTTATACGCATCTAGTAAATAGGCTTGGGCATTGATTTCCCATTGGTCTGTATTGAAAGGGATAGATTGACAAAACAGATGAGTGAGCATAGTTAAGAAAAAGAAATTTGCGATTATTACTTTCATAATTAATATTAATTAAATCAAGGGTTAGAAGTGGAGAAATCAACTCCTGCTTACATCGAGTCATCGTTTGTAAACAGGGATTCATTACTCTACTAGTTTTAAACTTCTTTAATACGGCGAAAAGGTAGGATTAATTGGGCTACGAGCCTATTTCAAACATTTTCAAGTTCGTACAAGTCGGTTCAAAACCGTATTTTTAGGAAAGTATTTATAAAATTACCGACTGATGCAACCTTCAACTAATGGGCATTTTGATAAAAAACATCTTCAATTCTTACGACAAAAAATCGAACATGAATTGCAATGGGGGACAGGTGATAACTGGCGGCATCAAGACTTTTCCAACCTGAGCGAAAAAATCTTAGCAAAAACCAGTAAGCAGTTGAGTAGCACTACCCTCAAGCGGATATGGGGAAAATTGGAATATAACAACTTGCCTACTAGCCATACCTTAAATACCTTGGCTCAGTTTGTGGATTATGAAAATTGGTTGGTGTTCAAAGCCAGTATTGACCAAACAACTTCAAGAACAGGCGTTTCCCTACCCAAATCTTCCAACAAATTCTCCTTTCTCTTTTCAAACCCCCTGTTTAAAATTATTGGAGGAATTGGTTTGTGTTTACTTCTTATTACAGGTATTATTAGCTTAATGCCAGTAGACGCTAATAAATCACTACATCCAACCACTTTGGAAACAATACAATTTAGTGGTTCTCCTGTCACGGTAGGCGTTCCCAATACCGTCATATTCAAATATGATGTTTCCCATATAAACGCAGATAGCTTTCAAATCCAACAAAATTGGGATAAACGACGGCGTTTTTTAATTCAAAAGGACCAAAATGAAGTGACTTCTACCTATTATTATCCAGGGCATTGGCGCGCCAAATTGTTGGTAAATGAACAGGTGGTAAAAGAACAAGACCTATATATTAAATCCAATGGTTGGGTGGCTACTATTAACTATGACCCCATTCCTCGCTATTTAAAAAATGCAGAACTTATCACGGCGGGCTATCTAGGGGTTGCGGAAAAAGTGCAGACGGAAATCGAAGCACGAACGGAGCCGCCTGAAACGATGACCTTTCATTATATTGATGAATTTGAAAACCTCCATAGCGATAACTTTACCTTAGAGCTTTCTTTTAAAAATACTTGGTCGAAAGGCAATGGCATTTGCCAATTTAGCCGAATAGCGATAGATGGTACGGAGGGCATTTTTCTAATCCCTTTTTCCATTTTGGGTTGCGTTGGGGATTTGTCTATGCGTTTTAGCGAAGTTGTACAAAAAGGCAGCCAGCATGATTTTTCAAAATTTGCTTGTGACTTTACCGACTGGCAGCATTTTCGATTAAGGGTCAAAAATCGAAATGCTACTCTCTTTTTGAATGAGCAACTCATTCACGAAATTCAATATACTAAAAGTGCTGGAAAGATTGCGGGACTAAATATTCGCTTTGTGGGATTAGGAGCGATTGATGATGTGACATTGATAAATGGAAAGGAGGTAACGATTTTTGAAGAAGATTTTGGAGGGGAGGGAGTTCGTTTAGGGATAGTTCAATAATAAATTTACAATCCTTTGCTTGTTCTTTTTCCCTTCTGCTGCGTTAAAAAGCCTTGATAATACCTGCATTGCCTACGTTTTTAGCCTTGTATAAGAAAAAAATAACGACGCATAGAAACGCAATTTATTAATGAACCATTCCTTAGCTCCATTGGGTTACAAGATTATTCACTAAATAGATAAGTTCTCAATGATTGAATGCTAGAATGAGTGAATAAGGCAAAGTAATGGTGTACAAATTCTCGCATTCTAGCATTCATTCATTATCGATCTATCTCCAACACTTTTTTATCTGCGGAATATGTTTTAATCAGATATTTTCAAAAGCATAACCACTCCAAATTTTGAATGCTTGAGTTTGGCTGAGTTGCTGCCAATTATTTGGTCCTTCATTATTTCTCTTTTGGCTTGATGAAGAGGTATTGCTTTTATTGAGTTTTTGACTTCACGAAATCAATTTTGACATTTACGAAAGATATATTACCTTTATCCTTCCAAACTACTCAATTTTTGATAAATAATATGAAATGAAAGGAACCCATTTGGGCGAATTTGAAGAATTGGTATTGCTGACTGTTGCCGTTTTATTCGACAATGCCTATGGCGTTGCCATACAAAAGGAAATCCGATTGCGAAGCGGTCGTAGCGTTACCATCAGCACCGTTCATGCTGCCTTAAAACGTCTCGAACAAAAAGGCTTCACTCGCTCTCAATATGGTCAAGCATCGCCTCAAAGAGGTGGTAGAAGAAAGCTGTTATTTCAGGTGACGATTGCGGGTAAAAAAGCCTTAGAGATGAGCAAAAATTTGCGTAATAACCTGTGGAAGGATATTCCAGCAATGGCATTTGTACCATGAAAAAGATGCCTCCACCAAGCAACTGGATAGAACGCCTCTTATCAGCTATTTGCGACCCTTTTCTGCTAGAAGGTATATTAGGCGACTTGCAGGAGTTATATGAAGGACGATTGGCAGCTAATGGAAAATGGAGAGCAAAGTGGAGGTATTATTGGGATGCGCTAGGTTTTATGCGTCCTTTTGCTTGGAAAAAAATAAAAATCACTATTATCAATCCGACTGCTATGTTAAAAAGTTATTTCAAATTGGCGGTTAGACATTTTACCCGTCAAAAAGTAACCTCTGCCATCAATGTATTAGGATTTACCATTGGCATTATTAGCTGTTTACTAATTGCACTTTTTATTAAAGATGAATTGAGTTTTGATGATTTTCATCAACATAAAAACCGCATTTATCGGATGGCAATGGATATCCGACAACAAGATGGTCAAGTAGCACAAACGGCGTTTTCTCCTGCGCCTTGGGCACCAGTTATTACAGAGGAATTTCCTGAAGTGGAGGCTTATACTCGATTTATGCGCTACCGATTACCCGTTTCCATTGCGGTCAAAGGCAGTCAAAAACAGTTTTATGAAAGGGATTTTGTTTGGGCAGATTCGGCTGTATTTTCTGTCTTTTCCTTTCCATTAGTTGCGGGTAATCCCCAAACGGCTTTGACCCAACCCTATACGGTAGTCATCAGCGAATCGGCTGCCCAAAAATATTTTGGTAACAACAATCCACTTGGGAAAATTATTTCTTACGAAGGTCGGGAGGACTTAGCAATAACAGGAATTTTTAAAGACCTACCCGCCAATTCGCATCTAAAAGCGGAGTTTCTGGCTTCCTTTAGCAGCCTTAATAATTTCTGGGATATCATTGATAATTGGCGGATTCATTATTATTACACCTATTTCTTGCTGGAAGAAGGAAGTGCTATTGCATCAGTAGCAGAAAAAATGCCTGCTTTTATCCATCAACATTTAGGAGAGGAGGGCATGGAACGATTTATTCCGCAATTTCAGGCTTTGACAGATATTCATCTATATTCCAAACGGGAAAACGAACTGGAAGCAGGTGGAAATGGGCAATTATTATATCTCTTTGGAGCCATTGCTTTCCTGATATTTTTAATAGCTGGTGCCAATTATATCAACCTTGCTACGGCTAGTGCGATGAAGCGCGCTAAAGAAATTGGTATCCGTAAAGTATTGGGAAGCCAACAGGGTGCCTTGGTTTTTCAATTTTTAGGCGAATCAGTTTTTCAAATGGGTATTGCCTTACTCTTGACTATTTTGCTGACCACCCAAATTTTGCCTTATTTCAATGGATTTGTCGGGAAGAACATTTCAATTTTTAGTTCGGAAAATAGTTATTTGCTTTTGTTAACCTTATTGGGAATCGGACTCTTATTTGGTCTGTTAGCTGGTCTTTACCCTGCCTTTTATCTGGCTCGGTTGCAACCCTTACAGGCACTCAAAAAATCGGTGGATGGTTCGAGTTTGAAATTGCGTTTTCGGCAACTTTTGGTCATTTTTCAATTTGCCACTTGTGCTGCTTTAATTGCGGGTACCTTAATCGTAAATGCCCAATTTGGATACCTGACCGAAAAAGATTTAGGTTTTTCCAAAGACCAAACTCTTTTGTTTCGACTAAATGGCGAGTATCTAAACCAGTCCCAAAATATTTTGACCTTTAAAAAGCAATTATTGGCAGAGCCCGGTGTGAAATCGGCGGCTATTGCCTCCCATCGAATCGTTGGTGACCAACCTTATTATGGGAGTTACCGCTTTGAAGGCATTCCAGAAATGACGGAGAATATTGGCATGGGGCGCCTACATATAGATGCC
The DNA here is from genome assembly GCA_965222705.1 of Saprospiraceae bacterium. Lineage (GTDB taxonomy): Bacteria > Bacteroidota > Bacteroidia > Chitinophagales > Saprospiraceae > JAFMDF01. The sequence goes on from CBDCUO010000045.1 coordinate 18,705, forward strand.
GATTTTATTCAAACTTATGATATTCCAATGCTGGCAGGCAGAGCGTTTGAAACCAATCGAGTAACGGACACCAGTGCTTTTTTGATAAACCAAATGGCTCTGAAAAGGATAGGACTACAAAACCCAGAAGATGCACTAGGTAAATTGGTAAGTTATGAAACCAGGGGTGCCAATGGCACTTATTTGAAGCAGGGACCCATTGTTGGCATTACCCATGATTTTCATTTTCGCTCCCTACATTTTCAGGTGGAACCCATGGTGATGGATATACAGCCTGCACGCAATCATTTTCTAGCGGTAAAATTAGAAGGACAACATATCGGACAGCACATCCAAAATTTGGAGAATCAATGGAAGCGTCTTTTTCCAGATGGACTTTTTGAATATAGTTTTTTGGATGACGTATTGGCTCAGCAATATGCCTTAGAGGAAAAAACGCAGACGCTGTTCGGTTGGTTTTCTATTATAGGCATTTTGATTGCTTGTTTGGGGCTATTTGGTTTATCCACTTTTATTACTAGTCAACGGACCAAAGAAATTGGTGTGCGAAAGATATTAGGAGCGACACCTACTCAGATTTTAACCCTATTATCCAAAGATGTTTTACAACTAGTGGTCATAGCATTAGCAATGGGTTTGCCTCTTGCTTGGTACCTGGCAGGGCATTGGCTGGAAGGCTTCAGCTATCGCATCAATTTGGGTATCCAGTATTTTATAGGGACGGCAATGATAGCCATTTTTATTGCCTTGTTGACCATTAGTTTGCAAGCTATGAAAACTGTTTTGTCAAATCCAATTAAGCCTTTGCGAGTAGAATAGTGCAAAATCTATTAATAAAAAAAGTGTTTTCAACAAATACAGCCCTTAAATTTTACAAAAGGAGAATCATGCTTGTATGAATCCAGAATGAACTTTTTTGCTAGGAAAGATGATTAATTTCCTCTCTTTCCTACTCGTTTTAAAAAACCAGCTTTATAATTTCTGCTAATAGGCAAGGCTTGGTCGGCAATCTCCACATTCGTGTGGGTATAAGCTTTTAGGTGGGATAACGCAACGATAAAAGACCGATGAATGCGAATAAATTGATCCGCAGGCAATTTTTCTTCCATATAGCTCAAACTGGAATGTACCACAATCGTAGTGCTAGTCGTGTGAATTTTTACATAATTGCCAATGCTTTCTATGTATATGATGTCGGCTAACTGTACCTTCTGCATTTTTTTATTGGCTTGAATAAAAATATAGGAAGGTTCGATGGCAGATGGAATAGAAGCAGCCACTTGAGAGATACTTTCCAATTTTATTACTTTATTCAAAGCCTTTAGAAAGCGAGGATAAGCAATAGGTTTGAGCAGATAGTCCACAATATCCAATTCATAGCCCAATAAGGCATATTCGCTATAGGCAGTCGTAAAAATCACTTTGGGGGGACGGCTTAGGGATTGAAGAAGTTCAATGCCTGTTAAATTAGGCATATTAATATCCAAAAAGAGCAAATCCACCTTTTCTGTTTGTAGCAATTGGAATGCTTTAGAAGGGCTAGTGAAACGACCCACTAAAGTCAACGCATCCAAGCGTTGAATATAATTTTCCAGTATATCCAAAGCAATGGGTTCATCATCTACAAGGATGGTTCGTAAACTCATGTTTTTATATTTTGGGTTAGAGGAATTTGCAACCGCACCAAATACATCCCATTTTCTTCTAATATCTTTAAGTGATGAGCATTAGGAAATAATAAAGCCAGTCGCTTTTTCACATTTTCCAAACCAATACCACCGCCTTTTTCTAGTTTATTTACAGAAGGAGCAATACTATTTTCTATTTTAAACGTCAAATTTGCCTCCCGAACTTCCATATCTAGGGCAATGAACGCACTATTTTCTTCTTCATCCAAGCTATGCTTAAATGCATTTTCGACAAAAGGCAGTAAGAGCATGGGCGGAAGCATCGCCCCATTGATGTTGCCCTTTTTTGAAAACTGAATGTGGAAGCGTTGACCAAAGCGCATTTTTTCCAACTCGATATAGTTTTCTAAATACGTAACTTCTTCTTGTAAGGACACCTCATCAGCTGTGGTTTTGTAAAGCATATAACGCATTAGCTCTGCTAATTTTAAAACTAATTCGGGCGCTTTCTTAGAATTATTGAGTGTGAGTCCATATAAGGTATTCAGTGTATTGAAGAAAAAATGAGGTTGGATTTGAGATTTTAAAAATCGCAGTTCGGCATTGGTTTTTTCGTGTTGCAGTTGCGTGGCCTCCTTTTCCATCTGGTACCAATGTTGTAAAATTTTTAGTCCCGCAGCAAACACAAAAACAGAATTAGACCGTACCATTGCTCGTAGTATATTGCCAGTATCCCAAAACTCCTTATACGCGAAAGAACCATGCACGGTTTGATGATAAACATAGTAGGTCATAAAATTTTGTAGAAAGCCCACTATTAAAAACGACACCAACAAATAGCCTACAAATTGCCCATACTTCCTTTTTAATAAAAACCGTGGCATTAAGTAATACAAACCAAAATAAACCTGCCCTGCTCTTACTGGTAAATGCACTAATTCGTAAAACAAAGAATTCCACAGCCCATCTTCATCTGCCCAAGCGATAGTAAAAAACAAAATATACGCCACCCAAAAGCCTACATGAAAGAGAACCCTGTATTTTTGATAATCAATGGATGATAGCATCATCTGTAAGTATGGCATCATTTATATGTATTGATTTTCCCTCAATTTCTACCCAAAACTTGAAAAAATCCATTAACTACCCAATAATTTGATGAAAGGCTATTCTTAATGATGAATGGCTTCTACACAAAGAAACCATCTTCCCAACCTAACCCAAGTGTTATTTATCCTAGTTTTCTTGCCGTTTATGTAAAAAGAAAATTTTGAGGCTGTTGAGTTTCTAACTTTGTTACGTCACTTAGACTGTACAAAAAATATGAACCAAAACAGCCTAAAAAACTTTACCCTTTTCGCAGCCATTTGCGGTTTGCTCACCGTCATTACCACCATCGGTATTCATTCTTCTTTGTTCGATTTGGGTAAACTCGATGCCGAACAACGCATCCTCCTTTTTCAAAACCCTACTTATTTACTCAACCGGGCTTGGGTCATTATCCATTGTTTATTGGTTTTGGTAGCGATGTGGGGCTTTCTACTGATACAGTTTAAACAATCACCGGGCTTTGTGGGATTGGGCTTTGCCTTTTTTGCCGTTTTTTCTTTTACCGAAATATTTCGACAGTTATATGCCCTGTTTTATATCAATAGTTTGAGACAACAACATGTAGCAGCTACGGACGACGGCATCAAAGAAATGCTTCAAGCGAGCATTGATACCGGTTTATTATTCGGCTATCCCTTATTCGGAATGTTCATTCTCGCCTTTGCTTTGGGCAATCTATGCTATGGCATAAGTTTAGTCGGAGGCACAAAATGGAATCGCATTTTAGGCTATCTACTAATTATTTGGTCGCTTCATTCTTTGTTGAATTTCTTTAATGAATTTTGGCAGATAGGCCGGTTTTCTCAATTTACGGAAATGTTCAGTCTGGTCTATCAGCCATTCGTTCGCTTATTGATTGGGATATGGCTATGGCAACAATATCAACTATTTAAAGAAAAATATGAAAAATAAAATGCGATTGCAAAATTTATGGCTATTAGTATTCCTATTCGCCTGTTCTCCTCAACAGGAGTTTACTCCCAAAGTAGCTTCTTTAAAAGAATCGAACCAAAAAGCCCAAAGCCTATTGCGACAAGCACTAGACGCAATGCCCAACTGGGAAGATTATCAAAACATTGCTTGGGAAGCCAAGGGAACAATGAACCGAGGGGTTGAATTGCAAGGCATGACACCAGCATCTTTAGACCCAGGAGGATTCCAAGAATCCTTTGCGTTGGACTTTACAACTAGGCGGGTGGCTCACGAATACCGCCACGACCGCAGCGATGGCACCTATGAATGGATACGGGAAATTTATCAAAACAAGGACGAAAAAATCATTTTAGTATTACAGGAACAGCCCGCTTTTTCGGTCTCCTTAAAATCGCCTGATTTTCCAGATGCCCAAAAGAAATTATTGCGTCGTTTCCCCTTTTTATTATTGGAGGAGTTAGCCGATAATTCGACTACTTTACAATTGCTAGAAACCAACACTAATCAGTCTGTCCTTTCTGGCAATTTGTCAACAGGTGAATTGATTCGCTTGCATTTTAATACAGCAGATAATACCCTCTCTGAAATTGTTTTTCTGACGGAAATGCAGCTATTGGGAGCTATTCCAATTGCTTGGCAATACAAAGATTATCGCCCTTTAGAAAATGGGCGGCTTTTTCCTTATCAATATACTGCCATAGTCGGAGGCAAACCCTTTTTAGAAATGCAGATAGGCCAAGTGACGATAAATACGGATAATCCCCCCGCACTTTTTACGATTCCAGCCGATATAAAAGTCAATGCCCCTTTTGAAATTCCGCCTGCTGCCGACCCTAGCCGCAATGCCAAAATAGATACCATTTTACCCAATATTTATCAGGTGCGAAATCTGAGAGGCGGTTTCCATCCCCTATTTATAGAACTAGCGGATGCAGTCCTTGCGATTGACGCCCCTGCGGGCTATAAATTATTGACCGAAATTCCAGCTGGTGAATTTGCCCCTGGCAATTCGCTTTCCTGGCTCTCCGAACGTTATTTGGAATTGATAAAAACGGCTATTCCCAACAAGCCCATTCGATATGTAGTAGCCACCCACCCACATGGCGACCATATAGGCGGGCTACGAGCTTTTGTGGCAGAGGGGGCTACCGTTTTAGCCAGCCCTTCTGCCAGTACCATCGTTCCAAAAATGCTGGAGCATCCCTATGGTTTTTCTCCTGACTTTTTTAGCGAAAATCCCAAAGATTTAAAGCTAGAAATCATTGAACAAGCGCATACTATAAAGGACGGGAACACCGTCGTCAATATTATTAATGTCGGTAAAAACCCTCATTCGGAAGATATGCTGGTCGTTCATCTACCTCGACAAAACATCCTGTTTGTCAGTGATTTATTCACGCCCATTGAACTAGCCGATTATCCCTCTCCAAGTCATGCAGCATTGGATAAATGGTTTGCTCAATGGTTGCAACAACAGGTCTTTTATACGGAACATTTACAGATTTATGCGATGCATGGAGGGGTGGTTGGGGGTAAGCGTCATTTGGAAAAGGTATTGGAATGAGGGGATTTATACCCTTCCCTTTATTTGACCTAAAGAGAAATCCTTAATTAGCCTTTTTTATATATTTCTCCCTAAATCTTATCCTCCAAGTATGTCCATTATCTTTAGAATGTTCACTCGTTCTGATTAAAGTCGTGTCGTTTTGAGGAATAAAAGCCTGACGGGATAATACCTTCTGCTTATTGATGACAAATGTTTTGTAGATATACCAAATACCCTTGACTTTTTTTCCTTCCCAATTCTGAAAAAGCCCATCGGTGGACATCCAAGCAAAGTCCCACTTTCTAGTTCTGGAATCCCATGCTCTCCACGCCATAGAAAAATTTCCTCCTGCTCCCATCCAATATTCCTCATAGGCACTATGGTATAAGGCTCGCTTGACGACAAATGTAGGCATGGATTGAAGCACACCCTCTTCTTCTTTATACCATTCCCCAACCCAAGTATCATAATAAAGGGAATCATTTTCCTGCATATAACTTTGGGCAAAGTTGGATTGTGCCACTAGGACAACCACGAGGAGGACTAAATAGTTTTTACTTTTCATACGATTAGATTTTTACAACTATCAAAGTATGCAAAAGTAAAAGCAGACAAATAGTTATGCTTCTCACTTTATAAAGTGGGATTATTTTCTGACATGTTTTGCTCTATATTGGGTGGGACTGGTATTCGTAAATTTTTTGAATACCCTATTGAAAGTAGAAAGGGAGGAAAATCCACTTTCCAAAGCAATGGCAATAATTTTTCGGTCTGCTTCTTCCATCAATTTTTTCTTAGCATTCTCTATTCTTAATTGATTAACATATTCTCGAAAATTCATTTGGCCAGCCGCATTAATGACCATAGAAATAATGTGAGAAGGCGTATTGAGTTCAGTCGCAACATCGGATAACTTTATTTTATCCTTTAAATACCATTGCTCTTCTTCTAGTAATCTTTTTATCTTTTTATATAATTTGTTAATCTCCTTGGGTTGCCAATTGAGGTTTTTATACTTCGGGCTTATTTCACCAAAAATAATATTGCTTTTATTATAAAAAAGAAGAAAAGTAATTAGGTAAAGGCTTGCCAATAACAAGAGGGCAGTGACAATATAAAAAGGGAAATTGGAACAAAAGTAGAGTATATTGATTCCAATAATAAATGATACTACACCCAATAGACCATATAACCACTTTATTTGGATGCCTGAAAGGTTAGTAGAAGGAATTGTTTGCATCAAAAATCTTATGGAGAACCCCACATATAACAAAGGGTGGAAAAGTGTTAGCCAATAAATTGCTAACCAGAATGGTTCACCAACAAACTGGCGACTGTGGAAAGCACCCAACAAAAAAAATAAAGCGGGTAGGAAATGAATAAGCTGTTTCCAAAAAAAAGGTCTGGATAAATAAGTACGAATGTACAGCCAAACCACTGGACCAATCGCTAAAAATGCCGCATGAACTAGGTTGAAATAGCCGTTTAGCACCACCCCAGTAGTATATGTCTGTATAACAAGTTTCCCTAGTTTAATGGCTATCAGCAGAAAAAATAAACCCAAAAAAATATTGGAAATAAATCTTTTCCTTGTTAGGAATAAGACTCCCAAAAAAATACAGGAAGAAGCTCCTACCAGACTTAATGCTAAAATGGCGTTCATGCTTTCTAGTTTTACAACATTTCCTGATTTTTTGTGTCCTTACTACCAAGCACAAAAGAATAAAAGATGAAAAAATCACAAAAAATTAGTGGCCTATTCCTAGGTTTATTATTCGCTATACTAAACTTATCTTATGGGCAGTCAAAAATTGACGATTACCTCTCTGAAATTACAAAGCTAAAATCTTTTAGTGGGACAGTACTTGTTGCTGAAAAAGGAAATATTCTCCTTCATAAAGGGTATGGATATGCAGACTATGAACAAGCTGTTCCAAATACAGCCCAATCTGTCCATCGAATAGGGTCATTGACAAAGCCAATAACCGCTATGGGAATATTGAAATTATTTAGTACGGATGATTCCCGCTCCATAAGAGATAGTATAGGCAAATATATTCCTAATCTGCCAATTGCTTGGAAACCAATAACCATTTTCCAATTATTGACGCATACTTCGGGCATCCCTAACCATTTTGGAGATTTAGAGGCAGTACCCGTAGAAAATACCTATCAAGAACTAGAAAAGGTATTTGAAAAAGAAAAAAATAGCCCTCTGAAAAATAGCCCTGGAACAGTTTATAGTTATAATAATTTTGGTTATGTAATCCTTGGTAGAATTATTGAAATTGTTTCTGGTGAACCGTATATAGATTATTTGAGCCAAAGCAATATTCGAACCATTAGGTATGAAGCATACCTATTATGATGACCCTCGATTGCTCATAAAGGGACGGTCAGAAGGTTATAAATTCAAAGAAGGGCAAAGAGGTAATGATGCACTATAAGACCCAGCGGCATACTCAGCGGGAGGTCTATTATCTACTACGGAGGATTTGTATAAATGGCATCAAGCACTGACGACAAATGTTATTTTGAATGAAAATCAGCGACAATTAATGTTTACACCTTACAAAGGAAATTACGGACTTGGGTGGCAAATCCTTCAAAAAAATGGGCGGAAAATGTATAATCATAATGGCAGTACACATGGCTATAACACTCGGATTGTATTTTATCCAACTGAAGACATTTTCATTGTCCTATTAGGAAATAATGAAGATTTGCGTTCGGCAGCTATAACTTGTGATTTGGAAGCCATACTCTTTGAAGATTCCGCTCATCTTCTTTCTTTTCCCTTTCCCTTAGAAAAAGAAAAGTTGCATCGTTTTGTGGGGGTCTATCATTCAAAATCGGGTAGGAAACGCAGTATTGAATTAAAGGATAATCGTTTATTTTATGTAAATGGAAGTTCCTTAATTGAATTAATGCCATTAGCTAGCAATTCCTTTTGCTTCAAATTATATGAAGATTATCGGTTGACCTTTTTAGACGAAAAGACTTTAGAAGTATCCGCTTGCTCCATTGACCCAGTGCTTTTTATTAAGGAATAAAATCATAACCAGCAGGGATAGAGCTGTAGATTAAAGTAGTTTAGTCAATTTAAAGGAGAGCAACGAAAATCCTCCATAAAATAAAAATAATGAAAAGAAAATTTTCCCTTTGCTTATTAATTATTGCCTTGATTAAATTAGCCGAAGCCCAAGAATCTACTGATACTGGCAACATCTTCGATAGGTTCGTTGAAAATGCTATATCCCTTGCTGAACAAGCACTTTATGACGCCAAATTTGAGGAAGCTCTGAAGTTTATTGAACCTACTTATTTTGAAAAATTTGATGCCTATGAACCTAAGCATAAAATATTATTGAGCATTCAAAACATCAGAATAAAGTCTTTTCAATCAAGGTTACATCAAACAGCTTTTAGTTCAAAGAAGCAATTAGCGCATTTGCTTGAACTACAAAAATCTGCGGAAACATTAGCTGATGAAAGTGCTCAAGCAACCTATTTTACGATGCTTTCTGCTTTATACAGGTCTGAAAACCTTGATTCTTGTATTTTTTATGAAAACAAAGCCTTGGATTTGTTCAATTCTCAAGCTGATTATAAATCAGTCGCTGTTTTAAGAGCTACTCGAATTTCAAGAACATTAGACGATTATTTTCGAGATAATAAAAAAGAGGAAGCGATTGCATTGATTCCAAGTTTCCGAAAAGAAATTGACTTTTCAAGCAAACATAGCCAATATGCACTTGCTTATAATACTAGACACCTAGCCAATATCTATAGGATTTATGAAGTTGACCAAGAAGAAGCTTTAAGATTGTATCAACAATCGCTTGCATTAAGAGAAGTGATTGGTTTTAAGCCTTTCATACCAGCCTCCCATTTTTCAATAGGCGAAGCATATATGAAATTAGGTAAGTATGCACTTGCTAGAGAAGCCTACCTGCAATCCGCTAAACTAGCAGAAAAAATAAATTTCGTTCGATATACTATCCGACCTTTTATAAGAATTGGAGATATGTATGCTGCCCAGGGAGATAAGGTTAAAGCAAAAGAATTTTATGTTAAAGCCGTCAAAGCGGCTTCTAAAAATAACTATACAGATAAGGGCATAGAGCAAATTGTAGAAAAAATTATTGGAACTGAAAAATGAAGTAACCTTCTAACCCTTTCCAGAAATTATGGAAGTAAAATATATAGTCCTTTTGGTCTTATTATTTGGTTGTCAAGAACCCTATCCGAATGAATCAGCTTTTAGGGCCGCAAACACGGAGCCTTTAATTTTGGACATTGGAAATATTTCAACCAGAGCCTTCCATGAAAGTTTGAATTACCTTTCTAAAGACGGGAAAACCATTTACTTTTCCAGAAGTGACCAAGAGTTTCAAACTTCTACGCTTTATGTTGCTCAATTTGCAAAAGGAAAATGGAGTACTCCAAAACGACTACCCTTTTCGAGTACTGATTATAATGCTAACCTATATTTTGCACCAAATGAAAAGACTGCTTTTTTTACCTCAAAACGCCATCCGAATACAGAGCAATTGAGTAAAGAATGGAATATTTGGACAATTGATTTTAATAAAGAGGGGGCATGGGGAAAACCTAAAGTTTTACCGCCTCCAATCAACTCAACCCATTTTGAATGTTGTTTGACCATGAACCAAAATGGCTTGGCTTATTTTTCTTCCAATCGGGACGGTTCTTGGGATATTTATGAAGCCCAATATTCAAATAATACATTTAGCAACGTCAAAAAACTAGATAATATAGTCAATTCTTCAAAGGGAGAGTGGCCGGGATATATTAATGAAGCGGGAGATGTACTACTATTCAGTTCTATTAGAAAAGAAGGACTTGGTGGAGATGATTTGTACATTACTAAAAAGATAGAAGACACTTGGACTCGTCCAATATGTTTAGATTCGACCATCAATTCTGCTTCCTATGAAGACAATCCACGATTATCACAAGATAGTCAGTATTTGTTATTTTCCAGTTGGAGGGATACAGAATTCTCGAAAGGCGTGAGCAATATTTTTTATGTGAAACAGCCGATTATTGACTAAAAGTATTCACGGATGAATCCAGAGCCTATAATACTCGTGACTCAAACAAGCAATAAAAAAGATAAAATCGAGCGATAAAATAAGCTCTTAGTTCTACTTTGGCACTTTAGAAATAGTGATTGTTTTAAGTGTAATTAGCTCCTAGTTTTGGTGGCGGCTGCCTGTTATCAGTTGCCAATCTCAAACCACTTATATATCAATAAATCCTTAAAGTGTCCCTTTGGACTGCTTTGTAAATGTAAAGGCTTCTTTTTTTTCAATTGTTGATTCTAATTAAGTCGTACTAAGTAGAATCTAAAAAAGTCGTACTAATCAAATGATCTTCCCAGGTAAGAGGAAGTTTCAATTGAAAAGGTGGGAGAGTAGCTTCAAAAAAGTCTTTTCCCATCAAAATTTCTTTAGAAATTCCTTTTATAGGTTGTTGATCTATTATCTGTTCTTTGACATCGCGGAAGACAAGTAATTTAGTTTCTTCATTAAAACTAATTTGGAGGACGGACTGCTTTGGTGCATCCTTAAGGTAGTACCATTGACCTCCTAAGTGAATGGTCTTTGTTTTACCTGCTTTTCGATACCATTTTCCCTTAGCTAAAAATTGATAGATCCGTTTCAAATCAATCATTTGTGCTTCTAGTTGAGGGTAGTAGGATTTACCAGAAAATCTAGCATTTGGAAAAGCTTTTAGCGGGGCAATACCACCTAGGGTTGAACAAGGAAGCACTTCATTTAGAAGTTGACGCCTTTCATTACAATAAGAATGCAGAGATATAATAGACTCCAAAGTAGTTCCTTTCACTGCTTGATTAAATATGGTTTGATGAGTTCGTTCAACCACTCCCTGGTCGGTTGGCGTATTACTTCTACTAAAAGTAAGTGGGATACCTAAACTAATCAGCCATAAATGAAATCGAGTTGGATAAGGAGACTTTCCTTTGTTTTCATAGAATACACTAGCATGATCGCATTGTATTCGTTTGGGCAGACCGAATTCACAAAAAGCTGCTCTAAGAGCATGCTGATAATGCGTTCCAGAAGGTGATCCACTACGAAGTCCAGCAGCGTTTGGAATAGACCCACAGTACGTTCTAGAGAATACATCTTTTATATTGATTAGATGTATTCTTCCTATCCCTTCTATAGGAAATGCTCCTTGCCCGTCAATTTGCCAAATATGATGAGCATGTTGAGCACTTTGTAACTCCGTATTAGGGATGGGCACATGTTTATCGTACTTCTTGGTTAAACCTTTACTTTTTAGAAATAAGGCTATTGAACTGGGTTTTGGAATTTTGTGATTTTCAAACCTTTTATCAAGCTTTAATTCTTCCCAAATAGTACCAGGTCCCCAACCAGGATGAACATTCCTTAAGTAAAGAATTTGTTCTTTTACCATGGTTGAGAAACTAGATAAGCATCCAGTAACTGGTCGCCCCATTTCAGAATGTAGGCTCGCTTTTTTTTAAAGCGTTGTTTCCACTTCCTAACCGTCCACACAGAACAGTTCAGCTTTTCTGCAACTTGAGGAGCCGTTAAGCCTTGGTTGGAAAGCTCAATCATTTGTATTCTTTGTTCTTCCCTAGTCATAAACAGTATTTCAAGATGATTAACTCTCTTTTGAGTTAAGTTAACCTAACTTTTTTGATCAAAAAAGTTAGCACGACTTTTTTAGATTCTACTTAGTACGACTTAATTAGAATCAACACAATGAAAAAAGAACAACATCTAGTTTTGTTTAAAGTGCCAAAGTAGAATTAGGAATGATGTAGAAATAGATTGACCAATCTTTCCTCTATTCGATTTTTTCTAAGTTCATTCCAATTATTGACTTGCAAGGCCAACAAAATGCCTATCATGACCAATAGAATTTCACCTGCTGCATAAAGTAAGTATTTTTTTACTTGCCCTTGGTTTAAAAGTTGTGCCTTATTTTTCTGAAAAATTTTAGCATCTCTCTTTATTTAGGTTTAGAAAGTTCAATAATTCGATGAATAGATTGCACCAACGGTCTTTCATGTTGCTCCAAAATCTGGGTAAAATTTTGAATTTTCCGCTTTCGACCTTTAATCAAGCTTTCAAATTCTATGGTGCTTAAAAAGGATAAATCCACTCGTTCCTCCATTAGCCCTTCTTGGAAAGGAGTCGGTATTCTTTTACTTAGATAAGAGTCAATATAATCCCTTGAAAAGTGTTTAGACCTTAGTTCCAAAGGTAGTCGGTGCGCTGCACCTTATTGCCAAGCCCCATCGGTGCGGGGCGATACCCCGACGGCTCTGCCTCGGGGTAGTTCATTAAGCAATCGTTGCCTAATTTTTCTGAAAAATCTCATTCTATTAATTTTTTAAGATTTGAATCTCCTGCAATATTTCCTATCTCCTGCACTAAAGATAGGTAGGATTCTGCACTAAAATCTGGACTATTTAATCAAAAATTTGGATTTTTTTGACAGTAAGTGTTTTTCCGTTTTATTTTTTTTGCATATTAGCGTATAAAGAAACCTACATTTTACCAATCTTTTAGCCCTTTACAATGCACCAAAAGGACGACCAAAAATCTAGAGCCGAAATTTTGCTTGAGCGTTCGAACAAGCCTATCCTAGTATTGGCTGTCCTTGCTATAGTGCTGTACATTTTGGAATTGTTTAGGGTAGTTCCTCGTTCCTTAATACTCCCATTTTTGTGGGTCAATTTTTTAATTGACTTTATTTTTCTACTTGATTTAATTGCCAAATGCAATATTCTGGGACGAAGCTATGTAAAGAGTCCGTGGTTTTTTATTGACTTTATTAGCACCTTACCAATTATTAGTTCTGCTTTTGAACTAATGGGGGTGATAGGACCCCAATTGCAAGCGACCCGGGTGGCACGAGGGGCACGGGTCGCCCGAATAGCACGGGTGGCTCGATTGGCTAAAGTAGCCAGAGTAGCCCGATTGGCTACGGCTATCCGTGCCAATCAAGGGTTGAATTTTTTAAAATTGGATGATGGAAATCAAGAAACGCCTGCATTTAACAGGTCGCTATTCGTGGGTGTGCCGCTTTTGTTATTGGGTTTTATTATAGCAAATTCTTTTATTACCAATAAGGAGGTGGCTCAGTTACAAGGAATTATTCAACAAGAAATTAATCAAGCCCAATCACCCGCAGACTTAGCAATAATTCAAAATAAGTATGCTATTTCAAAGTCATGGAATCCTTTGCTAGAAAATACGATATTGTACTCCCCACTCAATGGTGGACAGGAAGTTCCTGTTTCTTTGCAAGCTGCCTATATGCGTGCGGATAGACTCACGGGGATTATGTTGTTAATAGTACTCCTAACCATCGGTGTAAGTGTATTTATTAGTAATTCGCTGGCGCAGGACCGCAGCAAAAGAAGGGAGCGATCCATTTTATCTCAATGTTTCTCTCCACCTATTGTCAATAAATTTTATAGTTCCCCAGAAGTCATCGAACGCTTTTATCGACAATGGATGACCGTTTTTTTTATTGATATTCGAGGCTTTACCAAGGCAGTAGAAAGAGATGCAGGAGATGTAGAAGGGCTTGCCTTGAAGTTGCGAAAGGTGATGGATACGGCTCGAAAACAAATTGTTGTTTCCCACGAAGGTATTATTGATAAGTTTATGGGCGATGCGGTGATGGGCTGGGTCGGGGGGCATTTTTCTGTTCATTGGCAATTGATGGAAGCGGTACGAAAAAAATTGTCTATTGATGAGCTGGATTTTATCTATCAGGATATTAAAAGCATTGAGAGAGCCATTAAAAAAGTAAAAAGCCAAATCATTGTGAATAAGGTACAACTAGCCGAACTGACCTCCACTTTAGAAGAAGCAGAGGCTACTCAATTAAAATTGCTGGAACACCAGATAGTTGCATTGGAAAAAGATCCACATCTTTCTGCTACCCATGATAAACTAATAATCGAATACCAGCGGCGAGTGGCTAAATCGGCTGTTAGTTGTTGTTTGAGGATATGGCAAGAAGTTGCCAAAATAGAAGATCCAGATGCCTTCAATCAATTAAAAATTGGTATTGGTTCTGGGCAGGTCCTAATTGGAAATTTTGGGGCAACTAATCAAATTGCCTATACGGTATTGGGTCCGACTGTCAATCGGGCAGCACGACTCGAACCTGCCTCCGCCCAAGTAGGTTGCCATATTTTAATTGATGAGAACACTTATGACTTACTCAAAGAAGAGGAGGATTTTCGCTTTAGGCGGATTCCTTTGATTGCCGTGAGAGGCATTTCTGATGCGATGCTTACTTACGAGCCATTTTTTACCCATCAGGTTTCGGACGCTTTTTTAACTGCTTTTGAAAAAGGGGTAGTAGCGATGGAGGAAGAAAAGACAGAAGCAGCGATGGCTTTTTTTAGCAAGGCCGACCAACTTCGTTCTGGCGGTGACGCAGCCTCCAAAATATGGTTGAATGCTTGTACTTCTGCTTTTAATGAGGGAGAGGCTGTTGGGGTAAAGCCGATGCGGAAGTAGGATATTAGACTTGTTCGACCGCATTTCAATGGGCAATACACTATGTATTACCGAAAGAGAAAAACTATTCTCCTTTTTCAACTACCTTACCAACTGCTGGATTCCACTTATCATATTCCATATACTGTGCAGTTGCTTGGCTGCCTGTCAAATCCCGCATGAGGAATGTCAATTCCGAACCCGAAGGGACGGGCTGCTTTGGTTTTGACTTGCTTTTTCTTCTAAGGAAAAAGAAAATATGGTTTAATTAGGTCCTCTCAGCTTCAAAATAATTTGGTTTTCAATTTGATATTCATTAGAATAAATTATTGGTCAGTAGAATACTCCAACTAAGGTTTTGAGAAAAATTGGATATGAATTTGTTGAAACTTATGACGGAATCCCAGGAACCATCTGTTTTTATCAAACCATCCATAAATACGAAATGCCCAAGAAACGATTTTGTAAAATAAATGGTAAAGTAGATTAGTGTAAAACGACTTGAAAAAATATCTGGACTCAAATAACTCTGCTATTGCGGACTGGTTAGGGTAGCTAACCAGGATTTTTCAAATTCTTTTTTTAAGAAAAACCACTTATATTGCTAATCACTTTCCAGTTGGATTAGGCATTTTAAAGATAGTGCTTTTTTTATGACCAAAAAGATATTTCAGCCTCACCCCCTTTTACAGCCTTATTTCGAATGTTATTTTACTATTCGAACACCAGCAGTGGAACAGGATTTTGTTTCAATTGAAGAATTAATAATTCCTGATGGCACACATGGTATTTTATTTATGTTAGCCAATACTATACAGCGATATGATACCCAGAAAAAGCAGCAAGTACAGCAATTGCGAAATAGTTATGTGTTTGGACAAAAAACCCATTCTGTACATTACCACTTAAAAGCGAATGGTTCTAATTGCATTGGCATCAAGCTGCGCCCTAATGGGTTAAGTGCTTTTACGAAAGAAACCATGCACTTATTGACGAATGATTTGGTGGAAATAGAAGCAATTTTTGGACAGAAAATTAAAACACTAGAAGAACAAATCTTTAACGCTAAAACGGATACAGCCAAACTAGAAGTTATCAATAATTGGTTTATTAAATGCTTACCTACAAAAACTTCTGACAACTACTTATTGACTACTACTATCTTAGGGGATATTCATCAATCTTTAGGACAAATCAGCATTCAGAGCATTTTAGAAAAATACCATATCGGCTATAAACGATTGGAGCGATTGTTTAAAAAAATAGTCGGTCTAACGCCCAAAGCCTATTGTTGCTTAATTCGTTTTAATGCGGCGCTTTATATCTATGAACAACAGCCCAAGGAAACCCTAACTCAATTGGCTCACCAAACGGGGCATTTTGACCAAATGCACTTTATTAAAGAAATTAAACGATTTACCCACCTGCCCCCAAAGGCTTTTTTTGCAGATGACTTAGCTGTTGTGGCGGACTATCAGAAAAGTTTGATTCGGCAGCGGTTTGAGTAGAAGAAGTAGGTGTTTTTACAGCCCCTTTTCAATTAATTCCAAAGTTGTTTGCAATGCTTGTTCGGCCGTTGTTTTATAATGGGGAATAACACCCACGCCTTCCCAATTGGTCTTTGTGATAGGGTTAATGGCTCTGCCCGTAGGCAGCATCAGTTCAAATTTTTCATCAATAATTCTGGGTTCAACTGTATGCGCGCCGCCGCCCGTTATTTCTCCGACTAAGGTAGCTCGTTTTAAGTGCTTTAAATCGTAAGAAAATTCTTCTCCAGCAGAAAAAGTTTTGCTACTTGTTAGCACATATATGGTAGCGTTGGGTAAGGGGACACCCTTCACTTCCTCCGTATAGGAACTCATAGTAGAGCCGTTAGGGCGATAATAAAAGTCATTAAGATGCACTTTTTGACTTTTGGGATATAAATACGATATAAGATAACTAATCATAGCAGGGTCACCACCACGGCATTCAGTTAGGTCAAAAATGATACTTTTACAGTTTACAAATTGTTTCATCATAGCATCAGCAGCCTCTTTTGCTTGGGCATCCATTCTTATGGGGAAAAATATGGGCATTTTTACATATCCAATAGTCCTTTCCTTCACTTCTATATTGGTAAAACCATAATTTTCAACACTTTTCAAAAACTCATTGATGCTAGGTTGTTGGGGTTGTGGGGTTGTGGAAGCATTTTCGGGATTTCTATAAATCACTTGTGCATGTTTATCATTGGTTATTGTAAAAATATCCTTTTTAATATAGGAAGCTAGGCTATCGTAGTTGGTCACTTTGTAATAGTCGCCCTTTTTAAGTTTAGTCAGTAGCAATTCACTTACCTTTTTGCCTTTTTGGGAAAAGGTGTAGTTCTTCGAATACAAGGCACTTATTTTTTCTACCAATTGCTTGATGTATTCTCTATCTATGCTTTTTGCAGCACTAACTAATTTACTTTTATCTCGGATTTTTTTGTACTCAATATCCTTATTCCAGTTTGGCCAATCGGTTGAATTGACCAATTCCAAGCCTATCAATAGATTCATTAGTGCATCTGCCGCTATATTTTGAGCATTAAAACCTTCGTAATATTCATCGGTCACCTGATGATAATGCTGCATATAATCCGCAATTTTTTGCTGTTCTGCTGCTCCTCCTTTTTCAGGGTTTTGATTGCCTATCGCCCATACGGCAGGCACCCCTTTTTCTACAAAAGGAAAATGGTCTGAACGCTGAAAAATATTCAGATAAGCAGGCGATAGGTCTTCTATGGTTGTTCTGCCCATTTTCGCTACGGCGGCATCTACATACTTATCCATTTGTGAATATCCCTTTAACACACTTGTGGCTGTTTTCATTTTGTTGGTGGCAAAATGCCCATCGGCATTGATAACACAAACCGCCTCTTTAAGTGGATAGATAGGATACTCCGCATAATACCTAGCCCCTAACAAGCCCATTTCCTCAGCCGATGTAAAAAAGAAAAGCACGGAGCGCTCTGGTTTCCTTTTCATTTGCTTAAAAGCTCTTGCCACTTCCAAGTGCATAGCAGTCCCCGAAGCATTATCTATGGCTCCATTAAAGATAGAATCTTGGCCAAGTCTAGCAGGGCGTGTACCCACGTGGTCCCAATGAGCCGTGTAAATAAGGTGTTCATTCGGGCGTTTGCCCCCTTTGAGTATACCTAAAACATTGTTGGTCTTTAGATAATCTTCTGAAATGGAGGTATTGGTCAATGAAATTTTGGTTATTAACTGTAGCCCCTTGAAATCTTTGGCAAGGGCCTGTTCTACGTAGTTTTCTTTATGCCCTGATGCTTGGAGGAGTGCCATCATTAAAGGCTTGGAGATCATTCCGGAAAATAGAAGCCCATCGGCAATATGCTCGTGATGCCCTTTTACGAAAGTAGTTGAATAATTGCTACTGGGAGAAGAAGCAATGCCATCCCAATCAATAAATTCGTGATGCACTATCAATATGCCTTTAGCACCCCGCTCCAATGCCCATTTCTTTTTTTGGTTAAAATCGGCATAAGGCGATGCATTCATGCCATTGAACTGGCTGTCGTCTTTTGTATAAAGACCAGGGTCACTGAATAAGATAATGACAATCTTATCTTGCACCTCCAGGTTTTTATAATCATCCCAATTATATTCTGGTGCAATGATACCGAAACCAGCAAATACCATCTCCGCATCCTCTACCACGACGGGTTGATGTACCGCATAGGTAGTTTTGGCATAAAAATCCTTATTGGGAAGGTAGGTGGTTTTACCTCGCTGGGTGGTAATGAGCATGTCACTTGGCGTCTGGTATTTAAGTCTTGCAATGGTGAATTCTTGATAATAGCTTGCTCCATTAGCTGGTGCTATGCCTATTTCTTTTAGTTGTTGTACTAAATATTGGACTGTTTTTTCCTCTCCTATTGTCCCAGGTTGCCTTCCCAAAAAATCGTCAGATGCCAATGTTTTTATATGGGATTGAATATTGGCTTCTGATAAAGACGGTATCTTCTGACTGCTACAACCTAAAAGTAGGACAAAGGTCGAGCAATAGAAAATAGTGTGAATAGCTTTTACGGTCATCTCAAATTATATTGTTTAAAAAGAGTAAATGTAGAATGGTCTGTTTTTTAAATTGCCAAGAATAGAAAACAGAGAGTTGAGAATAGGGTAAAAAAATAATTTCGTCAACTTGTCTACTTTATTAATTCCTCATTGCTGAGAGAGGTTTTTAGAAGTTGCGCCCAACCATGCTTCCCTCAATTTCAATTGTTGAGTCGTCGGATGTTCCATCAAAGTCAAAGTTGGAGCACTCATAGATTTTACTTTTTTAGTGACAGCACTCAAGGTCAGTAATTCAGGTTCGCCAGCAGCATTTTTGCGATAGACTTCTATTTCAAATAATTGGTCTTCCTTCATCTTTGACATAATGGATTGAATAAAGTCATTAATGCCCGTTGAGGGAACAACTTTGCCGCCGACTTTATAAATTTCGTCTCCAACTTGATACCCCAATGCCCTGCCAAATTCATTTAAAGAGTAGGTATTATTGACGAACAAGCGTTGTGTTTCTGAATTAAACCCTAGATTGACATTGCCTAAAGTAAAGGATTGAGTAGGTTTAGGGGCTTCGTATTGCACGCCTGCTTTTTGAAAAATTTCCGCTAATGGCAAGACTTTTTTACCTGCTACATAGGTTTGTAAAAATTGATAAATGGCAGGGTAGGTCATTTTTTTTATAGCTTTAAATAAGCATTTGTCTTTAAAGGGCTTTTGTGCGCCATATTTTTGAGATAAGTCTTCCATTAAATCGACCATGCCATAAGTTCCCTTTGATAATCTTAATAATTCTATATCCAAGCACATCCCTATCAAAGCCCCTTTTTGATACACATTGCCATATTGGTCCGCATATTTATCCAAGCATTCTGCGCTCAATTCAGTAAAGGGCAAATCATCTTTGTATAGTGTTTGGGATTGTAAAATTTTCTGCCCAATCGTTGCTAAAAACTGCTCTGGAGTGGTCAAACCTTCGCGAACTTGTGCATGGTGTGCAAAATATTCGGTTACGCCTTCATACATCCATAGGTGTTTGGACATATCGGGTTCATTAAAATCGAAATAATGAATTTCTTTAGAATGAACATTGAGCGGCGTAACAATATGGAAAAATTCGTGGGCAGCTATATCTACCAAAAATTGCTGAATCTGGTCTTGCGGATAATCGGGCATCACATAAAGCGAAGAATAATTATGCTCCAATGCCCCCGTTCCAATGCTTTGCGTTTCGGGGTCCAAGAAATACATCAAAAAAGCATAGCGTTGAACGGGTAATGTCCCACCCAAATAGTCTCTTTGTGCATATAATAATTCCTGATAAGGTTTTGCCAGATTTTTAGCTTTGACATTGCTCGTTGGTGAATGAACGGCGATTAATACTTCTGCATTCCCAACTTTAATGGTAGCGGTATCTGGGCGACAATACATCATGGGCGTATCCGCCAAAGCATTATAACTAGCAAATTGGTAGATGTCCATCCCCGAACCAGTTGAAATGGATTGAACGGGAGAAGCCCCATAAAAGTCCCTAGGTTTATCTATAGTAATTGAAAATTTTTCTTGTTTTTTCCCTTCAAAATAACCATAAAAAGCATGGCCATTTAGAACAAAATTTTTATCGGCTTCGATGTTACTGCCCGACATACCAGAAACAGGTTTGCCACCCGTTGCGTCAAAGGTATCGTCCACCCAATAGGTGATTTTGTATAAAGATTTGGCATTTTCAATGACCCATGTATTGACATCTGGATGCCTTGTTTTTAGGAGTTCTCCTGCCTGATTATAGGCTTGAAATTGGCTAACAAAGCGACCAAAATCATAGACTGTATAAGTACCAGGAATGATTTTGGGGAAGTGAAATTTAATGCTATTTTTCTTAATTTTTGGGGTAATTAATTCCACTTTTACCTTATCCTCCTTTACCGCTTTTAAATTTATAAAATATTGATAGTCCGAATTTTGAGTTTTATCAAAATCTATATTTTCAAAAGTTTCTTTATCGTTCGTAAAGCCTGTTATTGTGACAAAAGCAGTAAAAAAGAAAATAAGGTAAATTGTTTTTATGTTCATCTCTATTTGCAATAGTTAGTTGATAGTATAGCAAATTTAGAGCAACCTGTTTTGGGGAAATAGTAAAAATTCGACAGTTGATAACTAAAAATCAATCCGAGGCAATTTGGATTAAGATACCCTTACTTTATGTTTGTTTTTATAGAAAAATACCCTTACTTTGTGCAGTATCCATTTAAATCAATGTAATTACTAATTTTTTATAGAAACATTTTATTTCAATTAAGGGAATGGGAAAAAAAAAGAGCCGAAAACCCTTAATACTTAGGAGAGCTAGACAAGTTGGTAAAACGACTGTTATTAATTTATTAGCAAAGGATTTTGACCATTATGTATATCTTTAATTTAAAGATAGCCAAAGACCGCCGTTATTTTACAGATTTTGAAACAATTAGTAAATCCTTCTGAAAGAACCTTCTATTTATTAAACCTGCCTTATTTTTTAGTTGAGCTACTCCCTGATTATATTGATTGTATGGAAAGGGAGATAAAGTTAATGTCATTTTAGACAGGGGATTGTCTCACATAACAATGGTGCCGATAAAATTCCTTTTGAAATGGCTATAATTGGTAGCTGGGGATAATTGTTTTGAAATGGTCAAACATCAGAACTGAAACAGATGATATACAATTGAAATAAAAGTGTAATGTAAGCTAGTTAATAGAAATTGAATACTGGTAGAATTGGTTGGATAAAGTGGGTTTTTACCGTTTTTTATTTAAGAGTCTCTAGCTTTATACTAACTTGCATTAGTAATCTTGCTATCCGCAACTATTCTATGGCGTATAACAAGGAGTAGGCAATTAAAAAATAAACATCCAGACAATGAGAAAAGCTATTATTTTCTATTTTATTATTTTGTTATTGGCTTGCAATCAATCCAAAAACAATAATGCAACGAATGATACTTCAAAAACAACGGAGTTAAAACCTAAGGACGAAGCGGAATTAATTGCCGATACTAAACAAAAAGTTAAAGCGTTGAATGAAAAATTAGATGGAAAAAGGGTCTATTCGTGGGTAGATAAACTAAACATACGTAGTCAGGCTAGTATTAAGGCAGAAGTCATCGCTTCTGTAGATAGTGACGATGCTTTAGAGCTAACCGAAACCAAATCGGAAAAGATGGAAACTCTAGTTCTTCGGGGTGTTGCCTATCAAGACTATTGGTACAAGGTTCGCACTTCGGATGGCAAAGAAGGCTGGGTCTTTGGCGGTGCGGTGAAGCAAAAAAATGAACAAAAAGGAAATGCTATCTTAACAAAAGAAAAATTTGCCTTCCCACATTTTGGTGAATTTGATTTGTCAGATTGGAAAAGTATAAAATCTGATAATTTTGGAGGAGGCGATGTGGAAGGCTCAAGCAAGTTCTACCAAAAAGGCGATAGAATCCTCGAAATTTCAGAATCGGATATGGGTGATTATGGCTATAGGTACAGTCAAAAATTGATGGACTCTAACAAAAAAGTGCTGAAAGAGCGAGACTTTAGTTTTAGCTCTATGGAGAATAGATTGTCGGAAGAAGTAAAAGACTTTACTCAAAATCCACCTAAAAAATATTCCAGAGTACAGGAAATAAATAGTCCTATTGCACTTAAACCAAAACCTGTAATGGCTTCAGGCAGTTGGAAAATAGAATCCCTTGATGCTACAAAGTCAAATGCTGAATCTATAGGTATGAAACCCCTTTTTGAATTGAGCCCCTTATCAATATTTGATGAAACTGTCACAGGTCTAAGTTCCTCTGAGAAAAAAAACTTACTTCAAAAAGGTAAATCAGAATCTTGGGAAATCACTAAAGAAACTCAGACAAAAATGGTGATTAAAGGAGAGGGAAATGATTTAGTGAAGCTATATTTGCTAAAAAATAAGAAAAATTCAGACGGCTTGTTAGCAGTTGAAACCACAAATGGAAAAACTTCAGAAATCCAGCTATGGAAGTATTTGGACAGTAATAAAAATCTTAAAAAAAGTAGCAATCTAAAGAAATATAGTGCCGATGATTTTGTAAGTAAAGCAGATAAATTGCCTGCTTCTTATAGCCCTCAGTTGCATTACGAGTTTATTGATGACCAAACGATAGAAGTATCCCTTTATACCTGGATGGATAAAGAATTTGAAAATCGTGAAATCATTAATAAAATATTTCTAAAGTGGAATGGAGAAAATTTTGAGGAGAAGATTATGAAAAATCAAGCGGTTAAAATACTTGATAAGCCCAACTATGATCTATCCAAACTTAACCATGACGGTAAAATTGTGCATAAAAGATTTTGGCAGGATTCCAATGGTGAAAACATTGTATTGTTTACTCGAAATAAAGAGGAACTATTTGCATATCACTACACAATTGATGCTGACAATGTTAAGTTGCTGAGAAAAGTATATGATTTTGAAAAAAAATGCGATTATGACCTGTTTTTAGGATTTATAGAAAATTCAATCAAGGTTACTGATTTAGATACCAACAATTTTGGCGAAATTACTTTCGCCTATAAAAAGGCATGTATTTCAGATATTTCTCCTAAGGGCTTAAGATTACTTATGCTGGAAAATGGCAATAAATTTATTATTAGAGGGACTACTTCAATTGATAAGCCTGGTATAAAAGTGGACGGCACTAAAAATATTGACGCTTCCTTTAAGAATGCCCCTGACAATTTTCTTTCGCATGCTAATAAAATATGGGAAGGGATAAATAAGTAACTGCATACAAAGGCTAAAATGTCAATAGCATCTCCTATGAAAAAAAGGAATTGTTAAGTCGGTTTTCGGACACAAAACGGGTAAGTTTTTTAAGATAGGGTCAAAAAAAGCCCTATGTCCTCCCATGCCGTGCCCTTATTTATTTTTTCTTTTTCAAAACACCTTCAAAAAAAAAAGCGGGTGGACTAACAAAGACTAAAAATCCCTAGCTTAATAACCTCCTATTAGCAGTCCACAATCACTTAAACTTATTAAGGGATACGGGAAAAAAATAATCTACCCGTTGAAAATTAAAAAATACTAATAACTTGTGGGAAAAAACAATGAGAATATATTTAGCTCCACAAGTTATGTCAAGTTTTAATTCAGCTTTAAGCAAATTAAAGGGTTATGAAAGACGTCAATTTGCTGCTGAATTATGTGAACAATACTTTGATAGTTCTCCTCGGAAAATGGAAAGACACTTTGATGTCAGCCGTGAAATGGTAGCCTTAGGTTTACATGAACGGCGTACAGGAATTCGTTGCGTAGATGCTTTTGGATTGAGAGGTGCACTCAAAAAAAAGAAATGATTCTTCAAGATTTGCCTTCAGATATTGAAGATATAGTGGATGAAGAAAGTCAAATTGACCCTCAATTTAAAACTACCCGTTGCTATGTAAAAATTAGTGCAGCTTATATTCGTAAAGAATTAGTACTAAAAAAGTCTTACGGACTAAGTGATTTTTGCCGAAAAACGGTCAATAATATACTTAATCGTTTGGGCTATACTTTGAAGAAAGTATTGAAAACTAAGCCCTTAAAGAAAATACCTGAAACGGATGCTATTTTTGAAAATGTTCATAAACAGCATCATTTGGCAAAATCAAATCCACGCATTTTACGCATTTCTGCCGATGTTAAAGCAAAGGTAAAAGTGGGTAATTTGAGTAGAAAAGGGTACTGTTTTACTAAAAATGCACCTAAAACGGATGACCATGACCAACATTGGACAGATGTACTGGCACCTTTTGGTGTACATGAAGTAAATACGGATAATACATTTTTAGTGTTTGGCAACTCTAAAGAAACGCCAGATTTTATCGCAGACTGTTTTGAATGGTGGTGGTCTCAAAGGCGATTTGAACCTAATGAGTATGATTTGCTAATGATTGATTTAGACAATGGCAAATCAGTTGCTGGAAATACTAAGCGTTTTCTACAACGTATGGTTGCCTTTTCTAAAAAAATAGGGCTACCAATCAGATTGGTCTATTACCCACCTTATCATAGTAAATATAATATGGTGGAAAGATTTTGGGCTGCTTTAGAAAACTATTGGTCTCCGCTCGTTTTAGACACCATTGAAAATACAATAAATATTGCCAAAAAGGTAGTCTGGAAAGGAATGAATCCAATTGTTCATTTTCTTAATAAGGCTTACCAAAATGGAGCGACATTATAAAAACTGTTCATTCCTAAAATATTTGAAACTTAAATTGCAAAGTACTAGTGCTTATGTACATAGAAAGTTTTCCCAATTTTTATAATTTTCCAAAAATTGGAAAAGATGCAAAAACAACATTTAAAATTAAGCGACTCAGATTATAAATATTTATCCTATCTGATAGCCTAAACTTATTAAACGATACGTTGGACATGAACTTGTCCATCAGGAATTATCAGCGAGAAATCAAAAATGACAGCCTTTTATTAGACCATTTAATTTATGGAAAGCCTTATGATGCATAGCAGAAAATGAAATGCCTTATTATCGACATCACCTTTCCAAACTAAAAAATGGGATTGATAAGTATTTAGAAACCGATTCAGTAGCCTATCGAAACAATGAATTACACAAAACTTATCAATTGAGTTTTGGTGAAGAGGGCAGATGTCCGGAATTAGTAGCCTCTGCTTTTTCCTTTTCCCCTGAATCTTATCAACAATTATTAGAAGATAGAACCCTGCATCGAACCTTAATAGAAGCTAGAGAAGATAAAAATCTATCTTGTTAGAATTTTATTTGCCAGCTCAAGAACAAGCTTTGACCGTAAGAAAGGCTATTACTTTGTAAACTAAATTTCTTAATTTTTTGAACATGTCTTTTTCTCCAACTCTTCGTTGCGTACGCCAAAGTCGCCTTGATAGCTACGGCTATGGCCAGCCCACCCGTTTCGGTTCACTCACTCAAAAGCTCATCGAGCTTTTGCCCTTCGGGTTCGTTCGCTCATGTTCGCGCCTTGATTTGAAGGAAAATTCAAAGCTCAAAAAGTTTAATAAACTTTTATTTACAAAGTACTAGTATCCAAGAATTAAAAAAATTTGAATAAAAAACACACCAACGTATAGTTAAGGATGACGAAATATACCCTAACCTTGTCTTCTAGCCCGACGTTGTTCTTCTGCTGCCCCAGTAGTTCTTCGTCTTGCACCTTGCACCGTATGCTTCCCAAAACGATAGGTAAAAGAAAGTGTCCCAATTCTGGTTTCTCGATAGCTGGTATAGCTTTGATTAATATTTCCAAATTGAGTAGTCCCTCTTGGGAAACCCGTCCAGAAAATATCTCGGACATTCAGGCGCAAGGAGCCTTTTCCATCCAATAGCCTTTTTTGTACACCTGCGGTCACTTGTCCAAATGGTCGAATATCTGTAATGGTCAGCCTGTTTTTGTGCACATAAAAACCACCCAATTCGATACTAAATCCATTGCCTAGGCGAAAGGAATTAATTGCATTAAAACTAAAAGAAAGCGGATTGCTATCCAGTAATTCAAACCCTGCCACTTCTCCTTTGAAATGATTTTTGAAAATATTGACATTGGCATTGCCCGTCCACCATTTCGCAATATTGAGCGGAATATTAAAGGTAAGTGATATATTTTCCAATTGTGCTAGATTAATAATGCCTACAATGGTCGTTTTTTGAGCATCGTCTTGCAGAAAAACATTGGTGATATTATTATCCCTAATGCTGTAACTGAGTGTGGTGGTAAATCGTTGTTTAAAAGTATGCGACAATTCCAGCGCATAGGTTAGCTGAGGCTGCAAAAAAGGATTGCCTTCCCGAAAGGTCGTTGGGTCCACAAAAGCACGGAAGGGATTTAATTGTTGGTAATTCGGACGGTTGATGCGTCTGCTCAAAGAAAGCCCCCAAAGGTGTTTTTGAGAAGGGGTATAATTCAGAAAAGCACTTGGAAACAACTGCGTATAATTGCGCTTAAAGGTAGAATCGGTAGTAATTTGCTCCCCTTTGGCAATGGTTTGTTCCGTTCGCAAACCCAGTTGCAACTGCCATTTTCCAAGTTGTTTATTCCAATTAAGATAAGCTGCATTGATATTTTCGTGATAGATAAAATGATTACTTTGGCGGGTGTCCAAAATTTCTTCCTCCTTTTCAAAAATGAAATATTGCAAATCATTATCCGTCTTGACCCAACTCGCCTTTGCCCCCGTTTCTAGGGTTCCTGCTTTCCCCAAAGGATGCGTGTAATCTACTTTGACAGCATACAAATTTAAAAAGCCGGCTACATCGCCTCTCAAATAATTTTGATTATCAAAAATGCCCGCTGTATTCACAAAATTGCTGATAAATAACTGGTCGGCACTATTCCGATAACGGGCATAATCAATATCTGTATTTAAGGATTTTCCGAGTTGGTCAAACTGATGCCGCAGGTTTAAGTTAAGGGTATAATGATACCAATTGTCTTGCAAATCACTAAGGGTTGAAAACTGACCAACGGGATGGTTATTATTGAATACTTGGGTTTGATTCCTTCCTTCCGTGTTAAAACGATTGCTATGTCCACTCGCCAACAAACCAATGATGGTCTTTTTGGTTGGAAAAAAATCAATGCCGACACGGGGCGCATGGGTTTTATAAGGAATGATTTGATTGTTTTCTTGGTCTAAGGTAGTTGTTGATAAGTCAGACTCTGCAAACCGTCGAGTGATAAAAATATCTGTAAAATACCTGCGCCAAGAATAGCTGTAATTAGAAAAGATATTCCAATATTTATCTCGATAATTCCAATTAATACTGCCATTGGCTTTCCCATACCTTCCTTGTCCATAAGAAAGGGTCGCACTACCATTAGTGCCATGCCGCTTATCCCGTTTCATCACAATATTGATAATACCCGCACTTCCTTCTGCATCATAACGGGCAGATGGGTTGCTGATAATTTCAATTTTTTCAATCGCATCAGCCGTTGTTCCACGCAATAGATTGGATAACTCTGTACCCGATAAGCGAACCTGTTTGCCGTCCATTTGTAGGATGACGCCTGTTTTACCTTTAAGGGAAATATTGTCATTGGCATCAATAAACACACTCGGCGACCGTTCCAATACTTCCAATGCCGAAGCACCAGCATTGACGATACTATTTTCCACATTGACGACTATTTTATCCAAATGTCGTTCGATAAAAGGTTTTTTGCTTGTAACGGTTGCCGCTTCCAAATTGACCGCAGTGGGTAGGAGTTGGAGTTTATCAAGTATATGATTGGACTGTTGGGTGGAAAGACTAAAAGGAGGAGAATAATTGGGAGCGTAGCCCATAAAAGAGGCTTGGATAAAGTATTGACCTGCTCGGGATAATTCTATCTGAAAAGTCCCATCTTCTTGGCTTAAGGCCCCTTTGACCAAGGCACTATCTTGGCTCTGATGCAGCGTGATATTGGCAAATTCAATGGGTTGACTATTTTCGTCTTGAACCATTCCTCGTACCACAAATGGCTGCCCTTGTAGTACCCATATATATAAACAGGTAGATAAAGTGAGTATTAACTTCTTCATCGAGTGATTTCTTTAAATCACAAAGATGGAAGAAGGGACAGGTAAAAAATAGTAAAAATTCGACAGTCTTCAATGATGATTAACACCATACTTATACTTGTACTCCGAAGGCGTCATACCCGTTAGTCTTTTAAATATCATTCTAAAAGTAGCCCCATCTTTATATCCACATTGAAAGATGATTTCATTGATGGTATCCGATTTTTTTTCCAACATTCTTTTGGCTGCTTCGATTCTGACTTGCTGTAAATATTCAATTGGGGTGATGCCAGTGGCGTTTTTAAATCGGCGGATTAATGTGCGTGGACTAAAAGCAAATTTTTTGGCCAAAACCGCCATAAAAATTTCTTCATCATAGTGTTGTTCCATATATTCTTGCAGCTTTTTAATAGCAATATCATCGTGGTGGTACAGTTGGTTCAAAATCATGAAGGGTCTTTGCGAATTTCTATTCAGGTCCACCTGAAAAGATTTGGATAGCCAAATGGCTGTTTCCCTATCAACAAATTTTTCTACCAAATATAATAGCAAGTTCAAAGAAGAAAAAGCGCCCGCGCTGGTATAGATGCCATCTTCATCTGTCACAATCTTTTCATTTTCTAGTAGGGCTTGGGGAAATCTTATGGAAAAATCGCTGGAGAATGCCCAATGGGTCGTACATTTTTTGCCATTTAAGGTTCCTGCCGCTGCTAGCAAAAAAGCCCCGGTACACATACTCGCCAATTCTGTCTGTTGGTCTTCATGTTGATTTTTTAACCATTGAATCAATCGGCTATTTTCTTTCAGCGGCTGCTCCATATCCCCGATGAAGCCCGGCACAATGATGAGGTCAATGTCGGAGGATAAGTCCTTGATAAGTGTGGCTTTAAAGCCGAAAAGACCATTGTACAGCCAGTTGACGCTGGTTTGACTGGCCAGTTCCAAATCAAAAACAGGTGGTTTATTAATGGATAGCTGATACCTATTTGCCTGCGACAGAAAAAAATAGGCAGACATAATACCGTCTGGTAAAACCTCTCCTTTTGGTATAATAATTACTGTTTTAATCATTGGCGTAAATACCTTTATAAATTGGCAAATTTACATGATTTATCCTATTAATTATGGATTAATTTTGTAATACTAAATTGTAAGCATTTGAAATCAATCATTCACCTGACTTTCGCCTTTCTTTTATTGAGTCTCAAAAGCTCTGGGCAGTCCACAGACTGGTCTATATCTCTTTCTTTAGGTATGATTCTTCCTTATGGCGAATTTGAAGTCATCCGACCTAATGGTAAAACCGTTCAAACCGATATTGAGTCGGGCTTCGGTTTTCAATTGGGGGTATGCAAGCAATTGAACGCTAAATGGTCGCTAGAGGTGGGAACAGGCTTTGGTTCCAAGCATAGCTTTTCCATTGTTCAGAATTTTCCGGATGGCTCGGATTTTGCAGCGGCTGACCGCCTAAAGCCTACTTTTCTCTATATAAAGGGTAATTATAAAGTACTAAACAAAAAAGCCATACAGGTCGGGATGGCTTTAAATTTAGGCTATGTGCTGTTTAATGACATCGTGCTGCCGAGTGCTGGTCCGCCTTATGACAGGGTTGCGCCTTTAGTTATTGATTCGAAAAATAAATGGGGAATGGGGTTAGGAGTAAATACGCTAAAAAAAATAAATCAACGGTTAAGCGCAAAAGCGGCTTTAGACCTATTCATCAATAGGTATCAGGGCGTTTTTGCGACTGAAGATGACGCTGACCCATTTAGCGATATAGATTTGGGATTTAATCCAATTAGAATGTCGGTGGGATTGCTATATCACCTTTAACAAAGTCCAATTTTTTATAAAAAATCACTAAAAATATCACTCATGAAAAGACTGTTTTTTTTGTTATTATTGGCTTTACCCCAACTAATAACGGCTCAAATGGCTTCTCAAAACAAAAATGGTTATACTAACCTAATCAACCGATTCCATGAATATGTGGATAATGGAGAATTGGCAGGAACCGTCATTTTTCTGGAAAAAAATGGTGTTCTAACCAAAGATGCCTATGGCTACCAAGATATAGAAACCCAAACCCCTCTTTCAGAAAATAGTATCTTTCGGCTGGCCTCTATGACCAAGCCACTAGTCGCAACAGCCACCATGCAGTTAGTCGAGCAGGGCAAAATAAACTTGGATGATCCCGTTGCAAATTATATCCCCCAAGTAGCGCAAATGCGTATTTATGACGGCACAGAAACAGGCAGAAAACCCCATGTTACCATGACCATTCGCCAATTGCTATCGCATACATCGGGTAGCACCAGCAGTCTAGATTTTTCAGCTGCCGGAAAGGCAACGGACAAAGTGTTTGCTCAGAGAAAGATAACCAGCCTAGAGGAATTGGTCGAATCAATATGTAGCACCCAACTCGCCTTTGAACCCGGTGAAGGCTGGTCTTATGGCTTTAGCAATGACTTATTGGCCTATATTATTGAAAAAGTTACGGGAACGACCATTGACGACTATCTGAATGAATATATTCTAAAGCCACTTGAAATGCACCATACGGGTTTTCATGTAAAGAACGTGGCCTCGCTCACTTCCGTTTATGCTACGAATCCAGAGGGAGGGCTTAAGGCGATCGAAACTGCAGCAAAAAGCAGATATGTCAACGGGAAAAATATGGCTCGTGGCAATGGCGGATTGGCTGGCACCGCCGGCGATTACCTCAATTTCTGTCGCATGATTCTAAATAATGGGACTTTTAAAGATAAAGTTATTTTAAAGCCTTCCTCTTTAAAAATCATGATGGAAAACGTAGTGCCAGCGCAATATTTTCCAATAAAAGTAGCTACCAATGAAATGATTGGTCAGGGTTATGGGTTGGGATTTGGCGTTGTGCTAGATAATTCTCCATTTGGTACGAAAGGGGATGTTTATTGGCCTGGTGCTTTATATACCTATTTCTTCGTCAGCCCCGAAAATAAGGCGATCGGGATTTTTATGACCCAACTTTATGATATGAATAAAATGGGAATGATTTGGGAATTTCATGACTTGGCGACCAAAGCCTTATACTGGAAATAATGGCGGTCTTACCCCGCATTATGGCTAATAACGGAGGTAGAGTCCCCTGGGAAGTTCATCGGTACTTGCAACTAAGATTGTCCTTTGGCGGACTTGCTTTTGCCTTAAAGTGGAATAAGGCAGGAACAACCACAAGGGATATTTTAATAGATATTTCCAACCAGAAGGTCACGTTTTATGACTTTCCTTCCAAAGGAAAAATCGGTACCTGGCAATCGGGTGCCGTTTCTATTGATACCTGGGTAAGACATAAGCCGAGAGAATACTTTTCCCATTGGAGAAGAACCTTTTACTGGGATGATTTGGACTTGCTTTATTTTGCCGGATATGCCTGTTTCAACTATTTTGTTTTTCCTTATATTTTGGTCAACCAACATTGTCAGGTCATGAGCACCCAAAAAGTAACATATCAAAATAAAAGCCTGTTAAGATTGGATGTTGAATTTGGGTCGGAAATGCCTACCCATTCTCAATACCAGGCATTTTATTTTGATGCGGAGGGTCGCCTAATACGACATGACTACAACCCCGAAGTGTTTATGTTATCTGCCAAAGCTGCCCATTTGTGTTTTCATCATACAAAAGTTAATGGCGTATGGTTTCCCATACAGAGAAAAGTGTTACCCCGTAAATCGGATGGAGGTCATGCTTCCCGTCCGATTTTGGTTTGGATAAACGTTGAAAGCATTCAGTTTTTAAAAGAAAAAAATTGACAAAGCTAGTTCTCAAAGCAAATGGGAACTTAAAAATAGAATGCGAAGTTATTTCGGTAGTTAAGAACTATTTTACTCGCTGAAATTGAAATTATGTGCCCGAAAAAAAGCTACCGAATCTGGTTTACCCAGCGAAATGGTAGCACCCTTTTGTGTAAAGGATTGGAGTCAACAGGCATTGCCGGCATACCAGGCGAATATTTTAACCTGATTAATACCGATTCATTAAGTGAACAACATGGTGTACAAACCTACGAGGAGTTAAAAGCAAAACTTTGGCAATTAGGCACTTCCAAAAATGGCATATTTGGTATTAAGCATTCTTGGTTCGCCGACCGACATGAAAAGATAAGTCGAGAAATCGCCGCATTAAGAGGCTGGGCTGCCACTCCCTCTATCAACCACGAGATATTATTTGCAGACCTTTTTCCCAATTGTAAGCATATTTACCTAACTCGGCGCAATAAGGTACGGCAGGCCGTTTCTTGGTGGAAGGCTATTCAGGACGATGTCTGGCATCTTGAAAAGGGGAAAGCGCACCAAAATGATGCCGCTTTTTATGAGGAAAAATATGACTTTAATGCTTTAAACCATTTATTTAAAGAAGCAACTCTTAGAGAATGTGCCATTCAAGCTTATTTCAGCCAATATAGCATTACTGCCTTGACGCTGGTCTATGAAGATTTTATACAGGACTTTGAAGGCACTATTAGAAAAGTTGTGGATTACCTGGAAATAGATGCCTCCGATTTTACAGTCGGCGGCTTTTACTACAAAAAGACCGCTAGTACTGGTTCTGAACTATGGGTGCAGCGGTTTAGGAGGGAGTTGCAGGAAGGGATGCAACAGATCTGGTGATTTTCCTACGAAAGCCTTGTGTCGCTACCGAAATATAGATATTAGGATGAATGTCTTTTTCATATCGGGCTAGATATAGCTTAATCAAGCTGCTCTAAAATACGACTAATTCTCTGATTGCCTGGATTTAAATTCAAGGCTTTTTGATAAAATACTTTTGCTTCCGCTGGTTTTTCTATTTGCAACAAACATTCTCCATAACTATCATAAACATTAAAGGAGTTGGGAAATAATTCCATATTCAATTTGAATAAGCCGACAGCTTGCTCCAGGTTTTTTTTGCGTAAAAAATGATAGCCCAAACTATTGATGGGTCTTTCCAAATCAGCAGGTATTAGTTATTTTGCAAATAAGCCTATGCAAAATTGATTTTTTTTTCTTGCTTAGGGAAAAAAACACCTCGCTTCGTTGTCAAATGCAAAATTTCTGGAAAAACAGTGATGTTGAATAGCAAAATAAGCCAACAATCCAAAATTTCTACTGAATCCGAACTAATGGCAGCTTGTCGGAGGGGAGAGGCAATAGCATTTAGGAAGGTAATGGCCCAGCATCAATACCAGGTTCGGGCAACGGTTCTCAGTATGTTGGGCGATACAACAGAGGCGGAAGATATGGCGCAAGAAACTTTTATCCATTTTTTTGAATCGATACAAGATTTTCGAGAAGAGGCAAAAATTGGAACTTATCTGACCCGCATTGCTATCAACCTTTCTTTGAATGAAATCAAGCGCAGAAAACGGAAAAGCCGTTGGCTCACTTTTATAAAAAAAGAAGCGGTAGCTGTAACCGCCGAACAGGAACAATGGGACACCAAACAATGGGTGCATCAAGCGTTGCAATTATTAGAACCGGCGTTTCGTGCCGTAGTGGTTTTGAGAATACTGGATGGCTATTCTGTCAAAGAGACTGCCCAAATATTGCAATTGCCGCAAGGAACGGTAGCATCTCGCTTGGCTAGAGGGCAGCAAAAATTGAAAACTATTTTAGAAAAAATATTATGAAAAAAAATTGGAAAAACGACTTGGATTTATTGATTTATTCACTTGATAATGAACTGACAGAAGCAGAGCAAGCGCAATTGGATACTGCGTTGGTGGCCTCCGCTATATTACGAGAAGAACGCAGGAAATATTTAAAAATGAAGACGTTAGTTGCCGACCTGTCTTTTTCAGAATCACCGCAATTTGCCGAGCAGGTGCTACAAAAATGGAAGGATAGGCAGCCTAGAAATAATTTCCAACAACAACTAATACAGTTGTTTCCTCGGGTAGCAGCGGCTGCTATTTTGGTGTTTTTTACTCTATGGTTAGGTATTCAGTATGCCGGAATAACGATGGATTTAGAAGGCGTTCTTTTGGTCGGAGCAATTACACCTGACGAGGCGATTCAATTATTGTCGAAATGTAACTAACTAGGAGTCAGGCGTTAAGAGTCAGAGTGTTTAAGGTAAAAAAGGTAGTATTTCCTTTAATCGAAGGCGAAATTATTCTCATTTTTTGAATATTTACCTGACCCCTGATTGTTGACTCCTAACTAGTAAAATATAATAATTATGAAAACGATACTCCTTATGTTGGGGTTAATTGGAATTGGTTTTTCTGGAGGCTATCTCCTCCACGCCGCCATGATACAACAACATTTAAAACAAATAAGAAATGCTAAACCGTACACTGTTATCGAGCCTTCTATGCTGAAAGGAATGGACTTGACAAAGGAACAAAAAGCAGCGGCCAATACCCTTCTTTTGGAATACGAACATAAAATAGAACAGGCATATCAGCATTTTCCACATCATCGAAATCGCTTGTTAGATACCCTGCATAATAGACTCCTATCGCTTGTGGCCAATACCCAAACAAAAAAAATGGGTTCTTCTTCCAATTTGCATGAGTTGCCTATTCAAACTACAGACAACCTAGCCGCTTTTTGGAAGCAAATAGGGCATACTGTTGACCAATTCGATTCTGACTTTTCTTTGGAAACTGTAGAAGACCAATTAACGATTATCTACATTCCGGGCAGCAATGATCCTTTTGGTAAAGTCTATGACAAACATAAAGGAAAAAAGATTGCGGATAAGGTACAATTTATCGGTGGGTTCAAAGAAATGATGAAGGGTTGGAATCCTGAACAAAAGAAAAGCCATTTGCAAGAGGCCTTTCAATTCCGCTATGGCAAAGACCATTTCCCTATTTTACTAGACCTCGAAAGCGACATTGCTCAACTATTATCCATCAAAGGTTATACGATTTTAAAAATTTCCAAAAAGGATAATAAAATTATAGAGCAAAAGAGCTTTGGTTTCAACAGAATGGATTTTTTTAAAGCATTGAAACCTTATTTTAAAAAATAAGGAACATAGATATGCCAAATTTCGAAAATTTGGCATATCTCCTTGGCACAACTAGACCATCACTCTAATGATTCAATTGCAAAAAGTTAATAAAATTTACACGGGCATTGCAGGGGAAGTACACGCCATAAAGGAAGCAGATTTAAACGTTGAAAAAGGCGAACATATCGTCATCATTGGCCAATCGGGCAGTGGTAAATCTACTTTATTGAACCTTATTTCCGGAATTGACCGACCTACTTCTGGTACAATTACCATCAATAATCAATCGCTCAACGAGCTAAATGAAAATGATTTGGCTTTGTGGAGAGGTAAGCACATTGGGATTGTCTTTCAATTTTACCAATTATTGCCAACGCTCTCCGCAAAAGATAATCTCTTATTTGCGATGGATTTGGTCCAAAAAATCTCCAAAAAAGAGCGTCCTAGCAAAGCGGAAGCCCATCTGGAAGCCGTTGGTTTAGCCAACAAGCTGAAAAAATTTCCACATGAATTGTCTGGGGGAGAACGCCAGCGAGTAGCCATTGCCCGAGCTATCGCCAATGACCCTGCCCTCCTTATTGCGGATGAACCCACCGGCAATCTGGATAGCAAAACGGGGGCACAAATCAATCAACTTTTTCAAAGGCTACATGAAGGCGGCACGACCATTCTAACCGTAACGCATGCTAGCATCAAAGAAAGAATATTTGATAAAGTAATACATATTGAGGATGGGGTGTTGAGTTATTAGTATTACTGAAATGACCTTTCATTCCCTCTAACTTCATATTTCATATTTTTTCATGGCAGTTATTCTAATAAAATTATTAAAGGATTTTCGACAAACAAAAACAAGGTTTTTGCTGATGGTAATAGCAGCTGCTTTATCAGCTTGGGGGATAAGTAGTGTATTGTATAGCTATCAATTAGCAGAACGAGATTTTCAAGTCAATTTTGCTCGAACCTTTCCAGCAGATATGGAAGTGGTGGTGGAAAATTACCAGTCCGGCATGGAGGAAAAATTATTACAAGATGCAAACGTAGTGGATATAGAAAGAAGAGAAGTATTGGGCGGCAGTATTCAAACAGGGACAGAAGCGTGGATGCCCTTTGTACTCTATGCAGTCGAAGATATGGAAAAGATGCGGATGGATGTTTTTAGGGTCTTAGAATCTACCGCCACCTCCCCGAGGAAATTATTAATCGAACAAAATGCGCTTTCTTTTTTAGAAGAAAACCAGAATAGTGTTCGGGTGAAATTTCCAAATAAGGGAACAATTACTTGGAAAATTGATGGCACTTCCCACGATGCTCGATTAGCGCCAGCCCGTATGGAACGAGCCGTATTTGCCCATGCAACGAGTATAGATAAAGTGGAGCCATTTTTGGAAAAAGGACAACGCCGCTTTTTAATTGAAACCAATGCTAGTTCGGACAAAAAATTATTGCAGGAAGTTGCTCAACGACTCCAACAAATAGCCAAGGAAGCGGGCAGCCCGATTACTTTTGTGGGGATTCCCGAACCTGGGCAACATATCCACCAAAACATTGTAGATGGCATTGCTTATCTGCAGCAAAATATGGGTTGGGTGCTTGCCATAATGGGGCTGGTATTGCTCTCCCTGATTTTGTTAACTTGGGTGTTGCCCCAAGTGAAAGATATAGGTATTATGAAAGCCATTGGGGCTTCCAATAAGCGGTTGTTGTATGCTTATATTTTTGTGTTTTTGCTGCTGGTTTTTCTCGGCTTATTGATAGGTATGCCTTTGGGCTATCAAACAGCTACGCTATATAATAAGATGGTCGCGTTTGTCCAGAATTTTGAACCCGTTGATACCTTATTGCCGCTTTGGGTTCATTTGATGGTTACCCTCGTTTGCCTGATTATCCCCTTAGTCTTTGCTATTCTTCCCTTATCCAGAGCTACTCGAACAACAGCTAGAGCGACTATGAATCGCATCTTTCATGCGCCTTCCACCAGCATTTTGGGTTTTACACAACAATTATTTGATAATAGTCACTGGAAATATTGTTTGAATAATTTGTTTAGAAATAGCCAGCGAACCTTTTTGTTGCTATTGTTGATTGCCGTGGGCATTGCCTTGTTTTTAACGGGTGTCAATCTCGATTTTTCGGTTAAATCAGAACTAGCGGAATTTGCCAAAAGTGCCAAGTATCGCCTGCGTGCCCGATTATCGGATGAAATGAAACAAAAGGACATTGCTTTTTTAGATAGTCTATCTTTTGTAAAGCAAGTTCTACCCATGAAAGATAAATCCGTAACCTACCAACCCCCGAATGCCGCTTTTCAAGAAACCAAGTTTATACGTTTTCTTTCGACAAAGCATGACATTCGCGACGAGATGGTAGTAGAAGGCAAAATCAATAAAGACTGTTCAGATTGCCTTTTTATCAGTGGAGAAGCCATGCGGCAGCAATTTGAAGGAATGGCATTAGGTGCAACAATTCTATTGACCGTTCCATTGGGTGAAAATAAAGCATATACTTATGCTGGACGATTCAAGGATATGGCAGCTATTGGTGCGCCATTTTTTGTATTTGATGACAACGAAATATCCTCCTTTAATGCGCTGGCTTTTGAAACGAAAGCGGATGTCTCTGATGTTGATATCCTCAATTCCATAGACGATGCTTTTCTAGAGCAAGGTATTGATTTGGCGGGTTTAATGGATGTCAATAGGCGTTTAGGTCAATTGCAAGGACATTTTGCTCCCACTTATTTAATCATCAAAATAATGGGTTTATTGACTATCCTTTTAGGGGTATTCGGCTTGTTAATTGTACTAAACTTAACGATACAGGAACGCAGCCGAGAAATAGGCATTTTAAAAGCATTGGGCAGTTCTTTCCCACAACTTTCCAACCTCTTTCAACTAGAATTTTTACTCATCACTCTTTTGGCAATGGGCTTAGGTTTATTATTATCCATTCCCTTAACAATGTCTATTTGTCGAATTTTAACAGAAACGGTCATTTTTCACCCTATTCCTTTTGCTATTGATTATAAGTGGGCATTGGGGACTATCGGCTGCTTGTTACTTTTACAAACATTGGTGATTTGGTGGTATAATCGCTTAAAAATTAGGCAGAACGCTAAGATTTTGTTAGATACTCGTTAAGTAAGTCAGCAAAATTGTTGAATGGTTAAATTGTTTTATTGTTGCCTATAGAACAATCTGCCCAACATTCATTCTGTTGTTACCCTTTCAATAGATGAAACCAATCAATCGAAGCATCTGAACGATACAATTTTCGAGTAAAACGGATTTATAATTTGTGATTTCAGATATACGATTTATGATTTTTCACACGAGCAAAAGGTATGGGGCATCAATAGTAGGCTATTCCCCCTTCCGAGTAGCTAATTCCGCTCGTATCTCATTGGCTCGTTCCTCAGAAATATCGTAATCCCGCATGACATACATAGCCACTAGGGTTCCTAAAATGGGGAATAGGGTATAAAACAATCTCAGGCCAGTTATCGCTCCTTCGGGTTGTGTGGCAGCATCGGGGGTAAAGTTAACCCAAGCCATGATTAAGCCACTCAACAATCCAGCAATGGCAAAACCAAATTTGACCATCCACCAATAGATGGCACCAAATATGGCCTCTCTACGCTTACCCGTATTTAATTCGTCTAAATCACAGACATCTGCCGTCATAGACATCATCAGCGTAAATAATCCGCCAATTCCGAAGGAAAAGAAGGGCAAAGCAATTAAAAACAGGTAGGGCTCGCCAGGAACGAATAAAAACCAAAACATCAGATAGCCAATAATGGATATGCCTTGCGACAATAAAAAGGTTTTCTTTTTACCTAGTGTTTTGGAGACTTTGGCAATGATTGGGATGACTATAAAGGTGGTTACCAAAGCTCCTACACTCCCATGCAAGGTCGGCCAGTACACCTGCAGCACCCGCATCTCCATTAAATAAATAATAAACAATAATAAAAAACGAGAAAGCCGCAATGGTATTAAAGGAATTAAAGATTAAAAAGGTAGCAATGCACAATTTCCGAAATTGCTTCATGCCGAAAGCTTCCTTGAACCCTCTAAAAATTTCTTGAAGACTGGTGGATATATTATCTCTGTTGATGGGTATAAAGTCTGTCCTATTGAGTGTGGACTCACTTTTGATAAAAACAGCCGGTACTAAGGCCAATAAGGTGCAGCCAATGGCTACCCAGATGGATAATTCTCGACAGCCAGCATCCGCACTTTCAAACCAAGCAGGGTCATATAGAATCACCCAAAACCACGGGGCAATAACCCAAGCCCATTGGCCAATAAATTGAGAGACTGCCATGATATGGGTTCGTTCGTGAAAGTCTGGACTCATTTCGTAACCCATTGCCACATAAGGCACTCCGAAAATGGTAATGCCCAAATAAAACACAAAAGACCATATCATGAAGTAGGCAAAGTTGTAATTGACCCCATTTTCAGGATATAATTGCCACATAAATATATACGAAATCCCCATAATCAACCCGCCAATGAATACATATTGTCGTCTCCTACCCCAGCGAGATTTGGTATTATCGGAAATAAAGCCCATAATAGGGTCAGTAATAGCATCAAATACACGAGGAGCAAAATATATCAGTCCCCAAAGAACAGGTGGAAATCCAAGGTCTTGCACTAAAACTACCATAAAAATACCTAAGGCCGCCGGAAACATTTGATTGGCTAACATACCTAAACCAAAGGCGATTTTTTGCCCCATGGGAACTTGCCCTGCCTCGAAAGATGTACTGTTTGTCATTTTTATAATGCTAAGTTTAAAGTTGGCTGTTCTATACTTTAAAGTAGTTGGGGTAGTTAGGTTTTTAAAACTTCAAGTTGCCTCGTTTATCCCATAAACCCCAATAAGCTCCTACATCTCCTTCTGCACTTACTTTCCAAGATTCATCAAAGGAAGTAAAATAAAATAATTCAATACTATCTTCTGCGGACCATTTTTGGGCATTGATGAAATATTTCATCGAATTTTCTTCGGAGGGGTGTGCGTCTTTTAAACTACTTCCATGATTAGGCCAACCCGTTTCTGTAATAATAACTTTTTTGCCTTTTCCCGCTTGTAGGGCTTGGTGGAACATTTGCTTCATGTACAATAAGGAGTAATCCAAGTGGCAGCCTTCCCAAAAAGGATAGCAATTGGCTAAAATCACATCGCAGGCGTCAGCGATTCGTGGATGGTCTCTAAATTCATAATAGGCATCCACATAACCTACCTGAATTTCTGGAAGTGCTTCTTTCACTCGGTAAATATAAGCTAAAAGTTCTGCTTCTGTTAAATCCTGCCGATACATCACCTCGTTACCTACGGCAGCAATGTCCACATAGCCATTTTTTGCCAAATGGATTAAGCCTTTGATTTCTTTTTCATTTAAGGATTTATCCGTACCTAACCAAGCCCCTACTAAGGTTTTCATGTCAAAGTCCTGTGCCACTTTCGGAATCAATTCATTGCCTTCAATACACGAAAAAGAACGTATCCATTTTGTGAAAGGAGCAATAACTTCCATACGCCGTCTAATTTGCTGCTCTTTCAGAATAGTACCAGGCCCTTGCCCCTCTTCATAAGCACTATAACAAAGCCCGTGTATGCCATTTTCCAATACTTGCCGAAATAAGTCGCGAAGTTGTTCAAATGATTTGTTGGTGTAGTCTATTCCCGATAGGGATAAATTTCTGCCTCGTCTGAATGACATAGTATATTTTTTTGGTGATTAGTTCTACTTTGACACTCTAAAGTTTTATTGAATTTCCCACTATTTTGGTCAACGTTTAGGTCAACATCTGGGCGGGTTGGCCGGACAAATACGCGGAGCGATTTATTTGTCCTAGCGTTTTTGGTTCTTTTGGGGCAATGCCAAAAGAACAGGATTGGTAAAGTGTCAAAGTAGAATTAGGAGAGAAAAAAATAAATTACGCTTTTAGGCGGCTTCTTTTGACCCTATTTGAAACTTAAAAAAGCCTTATGTAGCTAGGCTATATGCGGTTTTTTACGCTTCAACTAGAACCAAAATAAACGCCCCTAATTCTACTTTGGTACTTTAAACTTAACTAGCTATTTGTTCTTTTTTCATTGAAAAAAAAGAACCAAAAATTCTAGTTAAAACCAAATGCTCCGCTGGTTTTAACGGGCCATCGCCACCAAGATGTTGACCACAAGGCATTCAAATAAAACAGAATTCTAAAGTGCCAAAGTAGCACTAAAAACACACTTTATTTATTCCTCATTCCTTAGAAGACGCCTCTGCAATTATCTTTTAAGGAAACAACGATTCTGTCAATTTCATTAGCACCACTGGGAAGTGCTTCCGACTCAAGACCAGGATAGGATAAGGTATCTTTCCAATTTTCAATAGTAGCACTAAAAAATTGTGAAGCTGATGAATCCGTTTCATAAACTATTATATCGTATGATTCTCCTTTGTCCCCTCCAAATCTGGTGATAACCTGCCATTCCCCGTTTCTTTTATAAGAGGTATTGGTATGGTCTGATTGTGGATAATATTTATTGTCAGAAGGCTTTAGTAATACCCATATATCTTTATCATGGGAATCCGGATACACCCCCATAGTCAGCGTTCGACAATTGACAGAATCACCTTCAATAGGTGATATTACCTGTACTTTTTTAACGGGTAAATCTACTTGTAATTTGTTTCCTACCACTACCTGTTCAATTTGACCTGGCATCACAACCGTTCCCGCTGTGTATCCACCATAAATCATCAATATGAACCCAATTAGTCCAAGTGAAATTCTCAGTTTGGAATCTATCAGACCAAGAGACTTTATGCTATCCATAATC
Source organism: Saprospiraceae bacterium (assembly GCA_965222705.1). Classification (GTDB taxonomy): domain Bacteria; phylum Bacteroidota; class Bacteroidia; order Chitinophagales; family Saprospiraceae; genus JAFMDF01. The sequence continues at coordinate 60,896 of CBDCUO010000045.1, forward strand.
GCAATTAGGATTAACATAGCACCAACAATTATAATTACTATTTCTGCAGACATATTTTACAAATTTAGAAATGGCGTATTTAGTATAATAAAATTATAACACCCCTCTACGTTCTTCCAACGCTGCTTTTATTTCTCTGGCTCGTTTTTCTGTAAGGCTGTAATTCCACATTACTAAAATGGCTAATCCAGCCGTTAATGCTGGAATGACGATATCTGCAATACGCAACTTGGTCATTGTATCCACTGTTTGTTGAGCTAGGTTTTGATCAAAACCTACTATTTTTAAAACCAAGCCGCCCAAAACCAACGCCAATGCTTGACCTAGTTTGACCATCCACCAATAGATAGCACCAAACGTTCCTTCTTTGCGTGGCATACCATTATCTAATTCATCTAAGTCGCAAACATCCGCCGTCATACTCATCATGAGCGTAAAAAGACCCCCTAAACCAAATGCCATCAATGGAATAGGCATAAAGATTAACCATGGATTGTCTGGGTTGAATGCCCACCACTTAAGTAGGTAACCTATAATAGAAAGCGCTGTTGAAATAATAAAAGCCCTTCTTTTACCCCACTTGTCCGCCATCCATGAAATAATTGGGATAATCAAAAAAGCAGTAGCCATAGCACTGACAGTGGAAAACCATGCGGGCCAGTTACCAGCTAGCCCGTAATCGCCATTAAACATGTAAAAGACAATGATGAAGAAACTAAAGGAAGCCACCATTTGAAATCCGTTAAAGACCAAAAACGTAGCACCACAAAGTTTCACAAAAGGCTTATTTTTACTCACCTGAACAATCCCTTCAAAAAGGTCTTTCAAATTAGTGAACAAAGACCCAAGCGATAATTCTTTTCTATTTGCCATGTGCGCAGCATCTATACCTCTACAAAAAATAGCAGGCAATATACCCAACAGAATACATAAGCCACCTACAATTATTGAAAGTTGCCGAACGCCAACGGCTTGTGATTCAAATAGGTTAGGGTTAGCGATAAGCACCCAAAACCAGGGAACAATCATCCATGCTATTTGACCTACTATTTGCGAAAATGCCATTAGACGGGTTCGCTCATTATAATCTTGGGTCATTTCATAACCCAATCCAATCAAAGGTGTCGAAAAGATTGTATTACCAACTAAATACACTAAAGATAGAATGAGGAAATACCAGAAGTTGTATGTTTGGGAATTATTTTCATCCAACTGCCACATCAAGGCAAACAAAATCCCACTTAAAATGGCACCGACAAAAATATAGGGCCTTCTTCGTCCCCATTTGGATTTAGTGTTATCCGAAATGAAACCCATGATAGGGTCTGTAATGGCATCAAATAACCTCGGCAACCCACCTAATAAACCCGCTAAAAAAGGGTCCATCCCAAAGGCAGTCAGCAAAAAGAACATAAAAATGCCCAGTGCGCCAGGTAGCAAATTATTCACCAAATGGCCTGCACCGAAGGCAGTTTTTTGTACAAGCGGAACTCTATCTTTTGCGGCAGTTTTGTATGGAGACATGGTTTTCGTTTATGTTATTTAATGTTCCCCCGCCAAGGTTGATTTTATAGGTGGTATTTGAACGGCTTTAAGCAATGCTTCTTTATTTCCATCATAAGTTTTCACAATAGGATGTCCACCTCTGCTTAATCCTTTAAAAACGCCTTTATCCACTAAATCCCACAAGGCATATTTGGCTTGGCCTTCGATGGTAAACAAGCCAAAGTGATTTTCCGAACCGCCGGGATTCCCCGCATCTTTCCAATCCTCGTCAAAGGCTTCAAAATAAAAACAGGAAATATCCATTTTATTCGTCCATCCTCGTATTAGGGAATGATAAACAGCTTCCTTATATTCATCTGTTGCTTTGGAACCGCTTGCTCCATAAAATCCATTGGAAGCACTTGCCCAACCCGTTTCCCCAATATGAATCGGTTTTTCGATGCCTAAACCTTTCATATAAGCTGCTGTATTTTGCCATTGGGAAATAGCATAATCTCTGGCACGAACCATTGCTGCCTCCACTTTTTCTCTCGCTGATAAACTTTCTTCTGCTGCTGATATGCCCCAAAAATCAGGGTTGTAATGGGTGTCGTGCATGGGGTAGGTATGTAAGGACACATAATCCACCGCTTGTATCAATTTTTCTAAATCCTCCACATGATATTCCGTACCGCCGCCGCCCCAAGAAGCAAAATTATCGGAACTGGTAATCCAAAGGTCGCTAGGCAATTTGCTCGTTTTTTTTAGTTCTTGTAATTGGTTCACATATTTTAAAATCACCCCTGGCTGCACAAAATAACTAGCTGCCCATTTTACCATTGCTTCATTGCCCACCGCAATGATTTTTACGATGTCGGGGTATTTATTAGCTAAGGCTACGGCTGTTTGAATTTCCTTTGTATTGGCTTCTACGTCTTCTTTATCGTGGTTAGGATTAGCTGTAAAAGCATTTTCACAATTAATCCATGCACCCAACATTACATACATTTCGAAGGAGGCGTCTTCTTTTTTTAATTGGCGAATGGCTTCCAGTACATTAGCCGCATGGGGGAAATGAACATTATAGGTTCGTATTATTTTAATGCCCATCGCAGCGAGGATTTGCATATCCTCTTTCAACTGTTCTATTGTCGGTTGTATATCGCGGGTGTTTTTGCGGTAGCCGCCGTAAGAGATGGCTAAATAGGCAGGATTCCCTAAAATATCTTTAGCGGTCATTGTTTTTTCGATTGGTGTTTCGTTCCCCTGTTTAGGAGCTTGCTTTTGATTACAGGAACAATGGAATGCTATAATCATAATAGCAACCACAAATTTTACGACTATTACTCTTATTTTCATCTCAACTCTGTTTCTCTTATGATTCTTTGTCAATTTGGGTGATTTGGAAGTCAGCAGGTTGGCATTTCATTTTTTTCCTGTCGTCAAAAATAAATTACCAACCTACTGACCACCCAAACTGTCAAAGAACGGCTTTGATTTGAACCAAAATCTGAATAATATCACCCGTTCTTTCAAAAACCTGTTGACTACTTGCTGCATCCAAACTTAATGTGGTAAATTGCTTCCCATCCTTATTTTTATCAATTACTTCCAATCTGTTTTCATTGGAAAGCTGATAAATAATCGGCACTTGGCAATAGGTAAAGGCAAGGCAATTTTTTGTTATAGGCAATTGCCTATGCTTATTATGAACATCCACATATTCCAGCACTTTAGGTTGTGTCAGAAATTCTTCTTTTCTCAATAAACAAGGATTGAAATAAAGTTGTCCTCCTTCCACAAAAACCCCCAACTCTCCAAATCTGCATAAAATATCTTCTTTGACCTGACCAGTCATTCCCGGTTGTTGCGCGCCTCTTCCAGCGGGTGTATGCGAATAAGGGTCGGTCGGAAATGCACCGTAGAGTTGAGGGGACTTGTGTACGCCAATGCCTTCATTAATTTCGTAATAATGCGCTACTAATCTACCAATTACCTCATCGCTCTCGTTTGCTTTAATCGCTTTTAGACAACACTCCTGTACCGCCAATTGCAATTTGGAAACCATGTGCCAATAGATAGAACCCAATCCCTCGTATCCGAAAAACGTTCCTGACCTTCCCGTAAAGGCTTTGTGGTTAAATAGTTCCTCAAAGATTTGAAGCACTACATCCTTTTCTTTTTTTACAAGGGAAGCGTAGTCGGTGGCTTCTAGGTTTTCTAAGGCAGTGTTTACATCCGCTGCGTTTCTAAAATTACCATTGAAGTGGTACTGCCCTTTTACATCTTTTTCAATCAACTGCTTATTGTTTTGACGAACCAGTTGTTGTAGTAATTGACTTTTAGCAATAGCCGTTGCTGGAATCCTATTTTTTTCCATAAATCCAGGTAAGTCCTTATTGGGATAAAGGATATAGCTGTACTGGTCTGCTCTAAACAATTTACTGCTTTTCAAAGCATCTAAAACGGCAACTGCTTCTCTGGAAGATAGATAGCCTGCACTTAAAACCGCCACTTGTCCTTCCAACATTTCACTTAAATACGCAATGGAAACTTCGGTATCATTTTCAACCGTCATCAAATTATACGCATGGTATAAGTGGTCGCTTCTTTTATTTGCTCTAATGGAATGTTCCAAATATTGCAGGCTTATCTCCACAAAGTGCTTTAAATCTTCCAAACTTACGAGCGTCTTTTTACCTGAAAAAGATTGCTCATAAATCTTTAGTCGGTATTCACTACCAGCTTGGCCCAAAGCATCTAGGATTAGCTTGCGGTTACTATCGTTAATCGAACCAGTTAATAAAGATTGATGTTTATCAAAAGTTTGTACTATCTGTTGGAAAAAGTCTGCCAATTCCTTGGAGATTTCCACGGCTTCCAATGTTGTGGAATCAAAAATACCTTTAAAAAAATTTAAAAATCGCCTTAAATAATAAAGCGTTACCATAGATACGCCATTGCCGACCAAAGCATTATTGGCATCATTCCATTCGGGGCGTTGGGTGTTCATCCAAATACCGCCTTCGGGAATAAAATTGGATAGTTTTGCCAATACAGCCGCTAGTATTTTTTCAATGAAATTGACTTTATAGAGGTCGCCATTTTGATTTTGTAATAAAGCCCCATCTGCTCCAATTGCTGCTCTATGTTGGCGAATTTTTTGGTCTAAGGCATGGTCGAATTCAATGGTGTCTTTTGGGTTGTCGAGTATAGCTTCGTATCGTTTTATTCTATAAGGCACATTGGCATAGACAAAGAGGTCTTTATTGAAATAATTTTCTAAGCTGCCAGGCGCATGGTTTTCAATAAACTCCAAAAATTTCAACAAATAGATAATTTGATGGTCGCCCCAATAGCCGATATACGACCAGGGGTCATCGGGTTCAATGGTTTCCCAATCAAAGCCGTCTTTGGTCACTCTATAAGGATTGTAGCCGTCGAAAGTAGAAGCATTTAAAAATTTATGAATCATACTTTCTATAAATGCCGGATAGGAGTGGGCTAAGGCTTCCCAATTTTGAAAAATATCCCTCCAATTGCCTTCATAGTCCAATATTTTTGAACCATCCAACTCGCTTTGTGTATTGATGGAGAATTGATTCCACGGTCGGCTAGGGTCGCCATGCCTTCTACTAAATTTAAGCGGCATATATTCTAAACAGAGTCGTTTAAAATCGCTATCATCGCTTTGATTGGCTACTGCTTTTAGTTGAGTTAGGGAAAATACACCTGACAATTCGGCTATTCTATTTTTAAAATTATTAAAAATCGCCTTGTTGGCTTTCGCCAAATAAGCACTAAAGTCCCATTTTTCTATTTGATAATTATTATCGAAGATACCTCCCCGCATAATATTAAAAAGGGTATTCGCAAAATGACGGGTATCTCTAAGCTTATCGGCGGTCAATTGAAAACCGTCTGAAGCAGCATTTAATTCAATTAATCTTTGCGTACCCAAGTCAATATCTTGTTGTACCATTTCGGCTAATTGCTTTTCATGTTTAATCGTTTTAACAATTCGAGCAATGTCCGCATGGTTTTGATTGACGTTGGCGATAATCATCCATTCTTTTTCCGCATTAGCCGAAAGCACCATTTCCGTATAGATAAAATAAGCGCCCTTTTCTGCTTTAACATCTGTTTCTTCTTGGATGGATTTTCCTTTCCTAAAATTTTTTAATTGTAAAGAAGATAGCTGATAGGTAGGGTTCTCTAATCCAATAGACCAAGCAATATTGGCTTTAAGGGCTTCGCTAGGTTCTGCTCTATCAACGATGATGGCACTTAGGGCATAAATTCCCAAACCCGTTGCTTTTTCCAATTCACTTCTTTTATAGGCATCCACCAAATTACTGGTACCGTTTTGCAAGTCGCTCGGTACGCCATAGGGCATGATGTTTTGAATGCCATCCAACACCTCTATTTTAAATACATCAGGGGCGTTATTGAGGAGCGTAGCTTTCCTTACAAAACCAAACTGATTGCTGGAATTCCACTGGTATCGAAAAGTTAATGCAAGGTCATGATTGATTTCTTCAAAAATTATTTTGTTGCCATAAACATTTTTGTACAAATTTCTAGTCACCTCGTACGGACCATCAAACCTTTCTGAAAGCGGCTCCCATATTTGAATGCTACCCTCCTTGTGAATCCGAAAAATGCTTTTACTACCAGTAATGTCCGCCGATTCGGTAATTTTATCAGAGGTATAATAAGGGAATAATGCGTAGTTCGCATTCTTTCTTCCCGCACTCAAGCCGCCATTACTGGCAATAAATAGCCAGTGGTTGGAATCACTTACAATACTCATAAAAAACGGCGGCATTTCATCACAATTTGAAATTTTGTAGAAACTTTCGCCGCCGATTTTCACCTCGCTTATGGCTATTGGTGGGTGGGTTGCTGTTTTGTATTTAATGCCTACTGTGTTCATCAAAGTGTTCTTTTATCTATTTACTAATTTACTTCCTGATAAACCCTTACATAATCCACCAACATCGTTTGTGGAAAAGGCGTTTGGTCGGTCGGGAAGCCTACATAATTTCCACCAACGGCTACATTCAAAATGATAAAAAACGGATGGTCATAGACCCATTCTCCCGAAGCATCATCCGGCGTAATTCTTTGATAGAGCGTCTCATCCACAAAAAAGTCTATATAGTCAGTCGTCCATTCGACTGCAAAGATGTGAAAATCTGTATCAAATCGGGCTTTTTCAAAACCAAAACTTTTAGTGACAGCCGCCCCACCCGAATATCCGGGTCCATGTATAGAGCCATGAATGAGATTGGTCTCTTGTCCCCGATATTCCATTATGTCAATCTCACCGCATTGTGGCCATCCAACCGCATCTATATCTGCCCCCAACAACCAAAAGGCTGGCCAAATACCAGGCCCCCAAGGCATTTTTATACGAGCTTCAAAACGCCCATAGGCCTGCTCGAATAATCCTTGCGTTTTGATTCGTCCAGAAGTAAAAGGAATATTTTACCAATACGGCTGGGTTCGCTCCCCACCAAAGTTCTGGACCAAAAGCTACTTTAAAATGTTTCAACGATTTTTTGCCATTCAATTCAAAACCGAAGGGTGCATTTCCATTGTAAATATCTATGTTAGGCCCATAATTGGCTTCTGGATACAAGCCAAAAAAATCGCCCTCGTAGCCCCAATGATAATGCCCTGTCCGATAAAAACCGTTCAAGTCAAAGTACTTGCTATTCCAATTAAAATCAGCTCGATAGACTTGTACGCGATTTCGGGAAGCTAATTGCAAATTGCCTTGAGGGGTTTCGACTATCCGAGTCCGGCCTCTGTTTTCGTAGAAAATTTCGTTAATGGGATTTTCGGCGACATTGCCTAATATATTAAAAGAGACATTGGCTCGAACGCTTTCACTAGGTTTTGCTTCTATACCGATGTAATAGGACTGCATATGGCCAAAACCCAATTCATCTGGAAATTTTAGCTCATCAGGGTCCGCATCATCGGGCGTTGAAATCAATTGACCACCTGTGCTATAGGTAGCTAGGTCTGCTCTCAAACTGCTCAACCGAACCTTTTTTAATTCTTCCCCTATTAAAGCGGCTTTATCCCCTCTTGCCTTTATCACGGCATCCATTAATTGAATATTGGAAAAATAATTGTTAACAGACGCTGCTGTAAGGCCAGCAGCATAGGGATTCAAACTATGCGCTTCCTTTAAGGCATAATAAGCTGCTCGTGGGAATAATTGATACAGCCCTCGTTGATTGGTTGGTCCTTTGGCACAGATGCCAAACCATTCTTCGTTCATATTATTTTCGCCTTCTGCATAGTCTCTTGCGTAGCCGCCATTATGCCAAGAGGCATTATTATCGTGAACATCTAAGTTTTTGGTTTGACCAAACTTCCACCACCCATCGCTAAATTGAAAAGTAAAACCACCTATAGAATTATCCGCTTTTCCTAAGCCTGCTGCATTTTCATAAATTTCTTTCCAATTGCCGACCATGTAATATGCCTGAGAAAATTGGTCTTCTGCATTTTCCAGTGCATTAAAAGCATCTGCCCCAAACTCGGTAAACACAATAGGCTTATTCAATTTATCTTTAACCACTTGAAACATATCTCCAAAGGAAACACCACGATAAGAGTTAGTCCCATATATGTCCACATCTTTACATTCCTCTGCCACAATATCTATAAATAGTACATCGCCATTACAAATTGCCACGGGATGCGAACCATCAATGGCTTTCATTTTTATGGCTGCTTCATTCATCAATCTATACATGGGTCTTCCACGCTGTTCGCCAATAAATCTCTTTTCTTCTTCATCATCCGGAAAATCCTCTGTTTCTGCCCCTGCCCAAAAAAGACCATAGTTATTTTCATTACCCAATAAGAAAAATAATAGTCCTGGTGTGTTTTTATAAGTTTCCGCCATCTGGGTAACTTCAGATAATAAAAGCGCTTGGGTGGCGGCGTTACTATAATCCGTTACGGCTACCCAAGCACCATTTAACGTCAATCCATAGCGACCAAAGGAATGGTTTAACATGGTGTATATACCGTACTTTTCATAAATGTAGGTAATCCATTTAGGTTGAATCCCAGTATATACCCGTATGGTGTTGACCCCCATATTTTTTAGGAGCGACATCTCGGAATCTAATGCGGACTTAATAATATCATCTGGTTGACTCCACAAGCTGTAATTAAAGTTCGTACCAATCGGGAAATAATCCCAATTCATACCATTGACCATAAAGTCCTTGCCGTCAACTACCAATTTTATCCCTTTATTATTATGTACAACCGACACTTGATTACTTTGTGCAAAAGAGGAAGTGATAAAAAAGAGGAAAACTAATTGTAGAATGAGGTTTTTCATTGTCATCTTTGTTTAATTTATAAAGCCTTTTTGTGTGTGACATCTATTTCCTATTTGAATGTTAATGGTGGGATTATAATGTCTATTGGAAAGTACTCTAAAATTTTTGATTAGGTCAAAATTAACCTTAAATTAACAAGGCAACCTAAAAAACACCTCAACAATTATTTCATCATTTCAAAAAAAAACTTCATCAAAATTTTGAATTAAATGCCTTAAACCGTTGATTATTAGGTATATTTACCTTTTACAAAACTATACGTGTACAAAATAAATTACATCATAAAGCCTACCTTTTGTTTTTTTACTTTCCTGCTGTTGGGGCATTCTGTTGCTGCTTTTTATGGAAAGTACCCCATTCAAATTTTCACTTCAGCCGACTATAAAGCAGGCATTCAGAATATTGACTTTGCTCAAAATAGAAACCTGACTCTTTTTGTAGCCAACAATTTGGGCGTGCTATCCTATAATGGGAATAATTGGGAAGTGCATGCTTACAAAACAGGCAAGAAGATACGGTCCTTAGCATTTGATGAAAAAGCAAACCGATTATATGCAGGGTTACAAGGAGAATTTGGCTATTTTAATGAAGATTGGCATTTCGTTTCCCTAATAGAAAAAATACCCGCCGTTTCTCGAAATTTTGATGAAGTTTGGGATGTATTTTTGTTCAATTCTAACGTCTATTTTTGCACTTTTCAGGGTATTTATGTGTATGATGGTCAATCCATTTCGGTTATTGAACAGGAAGGCGGCTTTAATAAGTCTTTTCATATTAATGGAAAATTATTTACGCAAAATCAGCAAGGCAAACTTTTTGAAATACAAGAACTAGAGCTTGTTCCTACCAATCTACAAAACCAAAGCCAACTCCTAATTGCTGGCATTATTCCCCAAGCTGAGGGCTATCTATTGTTTTATAATTCCGGGAAAATCGAATTTTCTACCCCTTTTAACATCAACGAAAAATACTATGACCTAACAAAAGCCTTAAAAGGGAGATATGTCAATCATGTACTTCAACTACCGGACACCCGATTAGTTATTGCCACCCAAACTTCCGGATTATTTATCTATGATATTCAGCAACAAAGCTTAGAAAATATTACTCGGCAAGATGGCTTACCAACAAATGCCTGCTTGCGTACTTTCCAAGATTATGTCGGCAATTTATGGGTCGGCACTCAAAACGGCATTGTATTGATAGACATCAACTCTCCCATGCGATTTGTAAACCAAGACCTAAAAATACAGGGAAGTGGTTATGAAGTTTTTGAAACTGTAGAAGGTACTTATTATACGACCTCTAATGGCATTTACTTTTTAGCAAAAAATAACACTCAAAGTACCTTTCTAAAAGAAACGGAAGGCCCTGCCTATGGTATGCAAAAGATTGCGGGAAAACTCTATGCAGGCCATCATACGGGTTTATTTCTTTTAGAAAATGGCGTCGCCAAACAGTTAG
>CBDCUO010000046.1:0-27371 GCA_965222705.1 Saprospiraceae bacterium
TCCACTTTTGGTCGGCTTTCATAAGCTGCTTGTATTTCTGTCAATATATTTTCAAAGTCGTCCATTTCAGACAAGTACTTCCCCTCCGTCCAAGCCTCTGCCGGCGTGCCTCCCCAACTGGAATGAATCAAACCAATTGGCACTTGCAAAGACTCGTACAACTCTCTACCAAAAAAGTAAGCAGTCGCACTAAATGCGCCGGCAGTTGTCGGGCTACAAACTGCCCAACTTCCCTTTAAGTCTTTGGTCGGCTCCTCTTTTAGTGATCTTTGTACTGTAAACATACGTATCTGTGGGTAGTGGGCATTCTGAATTTCTTCCTCCGAATCATCAATCAGGTCGTTTGGTGGCCAACCTTGTAAGGGCATTTCCATATTCGATTGTCCGGAACAAATCCAAACTTCTCCAACTAGTACCTCTTTGATCGAAATAATAGTGTCCTGTGTATTTATAGTCAATTCAAAAGGTCCACCTGCTTCAGGGGTCTCTAGGTTTAGTTTCCAATTGCCAACTTTATTGGTCTTTGTCATCGAAAAAGCCCCCCAACTGCCCTTTACTTCGATTGGCGTTGCTGGATTTGCTGTTCCCCAGATCGCTACCTTTGCCGTTTGTTGCAAAACCATATTATTAGAAAACAGCGGAGATAATTCAACATTACTGGCTGACTTTGAGCAACTTGTCAACAAGAGTATTAAAAAATAAAAATAGACCAGAGGAGTAAAAATGGGTTTTTTCATTTTGAAAATGGATTTTATTTTCTAAAAACTCTCGCATTTCGGCAATATCAACCTCTTCAAATTGGTGACGGGCGTCGGTATCATTAACTTTTTAGTTGGCAATATTAGATAAACTTGGAGGAATTTTAGATATAATTAGGCTTTAAATGAACATTTTGAATTGCTTACGCAACTTATTTCGGATAACTTTGTCTTTCAAAACAGTCCCAAATAAGATATACTCACTCCTAATTATAGCTAGTACTTAACCATTAATAATTATAAGAATCACCCGATGAAGAAGCTGCTACTTTGCCTCTGTGTATTAAGCACATTTGCTATGCTTAATGCTCAAGAACTAGACCTTTCTAAAAAACAAACCAAAGCTATCCGCATTGAAAACGCCCCCAAAATTGATGGAGAATTAGACGAAATAGAATGGCAAAATGCCCCCTTTGCTACCGGTTTGGTGCAGTTACAACCCGACTTGGGGGAAAAACCTTCTCAACGTTCGGAAATTAAAATTATGTATGACGATGCGGCACTATATATCGGGGCAATGTTGTACGATACGCGCCCTGATAGCATTTTGAAGCAAATTACCCAGCGGGATGAAATTGGAAATAGCGACTGGTTTGGAGTCTTTATAGATCCCTACCGAGACGGAATTAATGGCGTTAGCTTTATTGTAACGGCGGCAGGCGCGCAATTCGATGCCAAATATTCTATTTTTGGAGAAGATGAAGCTTGGGATGCTGTTTGGAAAAGTGCCGTGCGAGAAAATACAGAAGGCTGGGTAGCCGAACTGCGAATTCCCTATTCTGCTATTCGTTTTCCCAATCAACTTGAGCAAGTTTGGGGGATCAATTTTGGACGCTTAATACAGCGAATTCAGGAAAAAAGTTTTTGGTCTAAAATTGACCCGAACCAAAATGGTTTTTTAAACCAATTTGGGCAAATTTCTGGAATTAGCCATATTAAATCTCCTTTTCGATTATCTGCTACGCCCTTTGTAGCGGTCTATGGAGAAAATTACAGAGATAAAAATGCAGAACAGGTAAATACTTGGGGACGCTCCTTCAATGCAGGCATGGATGTGAAGTATGGAATCAATGATGCCTTTACGCTGGACATGACCCTAATTCCTGATTTTGGGCAAGCACGCTCAGACAACCAAGTGCTCAACTTATCTCCCTTTGAAGTTCGATTTGATGAAAACCGGCAGTTTTTTACGGAAGGATTAGAATTATTTAATAAAGGTGGCCTTTTTTACTCTCGAAGAGTTGGGGGAACACCTTTGCATTTTTACGAAGTAGAAGATCAGTTGAGTGGCACCGAAGAAATCGTTAATAACCCTAATCAAACCCAACTAATCAATGCCACAAAAGTATCTGGTCGAACCACAAAAGGCCTGGGAATTGGCGTTTTTAATGCGCTTTCCGCCAGAACATCTGCTAAAATAAAAGATACAGAAACCGGCGAAGAACGCAGCATAGAAACCAGCCCTTTGACCAATTATAATGTGACCGTTTTTGACCAAAATTTAAAAAATAATTCTTATGCCACGCTAATCAATACCAACGTACTAAGGTTTAGCGACGATTATGAAGCCAATGTGACGGGTGTGCAGTTTGAATTGAGAAATAAGGCCAACTCTTACAGCATTCGAGGTACAGGGGTGCTTAGTCAAAAATATTTCATAGATGATACAGATTTGGGACATCGCTATTCTTTAGGACTTCGCAAAACGAGCGGGAAGGTACAGGCGGGGCTTTTTTATAATGAAAAAAGTGATGATTATGACCCCAATGATTTGGGTTTTTTAAATAATAATAATGAGCGCTCTGTTGAAATGTTTACGGAATTCAATCAGCCAAAGGCTTTTGGACCTTTCAACAGAGGAGGCATTGGTGCGTGGAGCCGGTATTCCCGCTTATATCAACCCAATGTTTTTACGGATTTTGCATTTAATTTTTGGGCTTATGCACAGACCAAAAACTTCTGGCATTTGAATATGTTCACCTATCACGAACCCATCACTACTTATGATTATTTTGAAGCCCGAACGACCGGCAGGTTTTATCGGTTTCCTACCAGTAATATGATCGGTTGGAATATCAACTCAGATAGGCGCAAGAAATTGGCTTTTGGTTTTTTTGCAAGACTTAGAAAGTTTAATGAAACTGGCCGGCACTTTGTGCTTTTGGGTATAGAGCCTAGATACAGAGCAAGCGATAAACTAAATTTTAGCCTGGAGGTCAACAATTTTATTTTTAATAATGATGTTGGTTTTGTCAATAAAGTAGGAGAAAATGAAGAAGAGATCATTTTTGGTATTAGAAAAAGAAAGACTTTAGAAAATATTTTTAATACCAGTTATAATTTTAATCCCAATATGGCGCTCACTTTCCGACTGCGCCATTATTGGTCGAGGGTCCGATATAACGACAACGGGTTCTATCTACTAAAAGAAGACGGCCGATTAGGTACAACGGATTATAGCGACAACCACGATAATAATTTTAATGCCTTTACAATTGACATGGTCTATCGCTGGCGATTTGCTCCGGGGAGCGACATTTACATTGTTTGGAAAAACTCGATTTTTAACAGCAGTGAAGAGGCAAACATTAGTTATGGCGACAATCTAAACGACTTATTCAATGCTCCTCAATCCAATAGCCTTTCTCTGAAAGTGATTTATTATCTAGATTATGATTTATTGAAGAAATAGGCTACAAAAACTGCCTCAATGCCTCGACCATTTCTTCTGGAGCTTCTTCTGGTATAAAATGTCCACAGTTGAGGCCTTTTCCCTTTACCTGAACCGCCCGCGTATTCCAGATTTTTAATAGGTCATATTCCTGATAAACAGGATTTTGCATTCCCCAAAGCACAAGGACGGGACATTGAATCTGAGTGTTTAAATCTGCCCGATCATGTTCTAAATCAATGCTTGCACCAGCTCTATAATCTTCACAACTAGCGTGCAAAATAGCTGTATCTACAAAAGTTCTTCGATAGGCGGCAGTCGCTTCGGGTGTAAAAACACCAGTTGCAGCCAATTTCCCTAATACACCTTTTGTCATAAATTCTGCGCTATTTCTGATTAAAGTTTCTGGCAAAGGATAAGGCTGAATTAGAAAGAACCAATGCCAGTAATTAGTGGCAAAACGCTGATCCGTATGGTCATACAACCATAAGGTGGGCAAGATGTCCAATAAAGCCAATTTTTGTATCCGTTTGGGATAGTCCAGCGCCATCCGGTGTGCTACTCTTGCCCCTCTATCATGCCCAACAACCCTGAATTTGTCATAACCCAAAGCTGCCATTACTTCTACCTGATCTTCTGCCATTGATCGCTTTGAGTAGGGCGAATGGGTTTCATTGCTGGGTGGCTTACTACTATCTCCATAGCCGCGAAGATCTGTAGCAATCACGGTAAAGTCCTGCGCTAGCATGGGAGCTGTTTTATGCCAAATAATATGGCTTTGCGGGTAGCCATGTAAGAGCAGCAAGGGAGGACCCACACCGCCAATGACTACATTGATAGTTGCGCCAGAGGTTTGGATTTTTTTATTTTGAAAATGAGGAAAAAAGGATTTTGTAGCCATTTTTAACTTTTAAATTGTCCTTCTTTGACAAATTGTTTTACGATTAAGGCTTGAACCAACTGGCATACAAGACATAATTATTGGCAATTCGTCCAATATAATGTTGAAAATTTTCTTCGGTCAATGCTTTGATTTTCTTTGCTGGTACACCGGCATAGATGAAGCCAGATTGGAGATGCGCCTTTTCCAAAACTACAGTCCCCGCAGCTACCAGCACATTGGACTCCACCAAAGCATCATCCATAATAATTGCGCCCATACCAATCAATACACTGTTTTCAATCGTGCAACCATGCACAATGGCATTATGCCCGATGGATACATTATCGCCAATGATGGACTGGGTTTTTTCATAAGTGCAATGAATAACCGCTCCATCCTGCACATTGACCTTATTGCCTATACGAATGCTATTGACATCGCCCCTTACAACGGCATTGAACCAAAAGCTGCAGTCGTCTCCAGTGATTACATCGCCAACAATCGTCGCATTATCTGCTACAAAACAATTCTTTCCGAATTTTGGCGTAAAGCCTCTTACGGTTTTAATAATGGACATATCATTTTTAATTTTGAGAAACCCCAACACCTCTTCCTAAATCGACAAAAGTAGCTTTTCTTCGGTAAATGGAAGGTTTTAAAATAAGGCTGAACTATCCTCCTTTAAATTGTCGGCTCAATTTCTAATTTTTAATATCTTTGCCCTTCGTTATTTTCATTATCAGTGGAAAAAAATTTAAAATTACACTTTAATCATGGCAAATACCTCAGATATCAGAAATGGTTTGTGTATTGACTGGAATAATGATATTTACTCTATCATTGAATTTCAGCATGTCAAACCAGGGAAAGGAAACGCTTTTGTCCGAACTAAATTGAAAAGTTTTTCGTCAGGTAAAATAGTGGATCATACTTTTCCTGCCGGTCACAAAATAAATCCAGTCAGAGTAGAACGCCGCACTTTTCAGTATCTTTATAACGATGATGTGGGCTATCACTTTATGAATACAGAAACCTATGAGCAAACTTTTCTCAAAGAAACTATGCTGGAAAACCCTAAATTTTTAAAAGAAGGAGCTATTATTGAAATTCTTTTTCACGCGACGGAAGAATTGCCCTTGACGGTGGATATGCCCCAATATGTAGAACTAGAAATAACCTATACAGAACCAGGGATAAAAGGAGATACAGCTACCAATACTACAAAACCAGCAACTACCGAAACAGGTGCAGAAATTAGGGTGCCCCTTTTTATCAATGAAGGAGATATTGTAAAGGTCGAAACCAAAACGGGTGCTTATATGGAAAGGGTTAAGCGGTAAAAAGCCTTGCAATTCAGACGGCAATGCGTATCTTGTGGAAAATAGGCACTAGGACGACCTTTTCCTTCCTTATCAGAACAAACGTGCAAAAATGAATTTTAAAGAAATACAAGACCTCATTAAGCTTATTAATAAAACGAATCTTTCAGAGTTTAAATTGAAAGATGGCGACTTTGAACTAACGATTCGTTCTGATGAATACCATAAGTCAAAGGCAAATCCTCCGACTCAGCAAGTTATACCGGTTCCAACAACAAGCCCCATAACTCCTGCTTTTGTGCCTCCGGTAATTACTCCGCCTTCCACATCGCCTGAAGAAACAGAAACGCTCCCATCTAAACCAGAGGAAAAAGTAGAGCATATCGAAATAAAATCGCCTATCGTAGGGACTTTCTATCGTTCGCCTTCTCCAGAAAAGCCGCCTTATGTCAAAATTGGAGATGTGATAGAAGAGGGAGCCATCGTCTGTATCATAGAAGCGATGAAACTTTTCAATGAGATAGAGTCAGAGGTGAGCGGGAAAATAATAAAAGTCTTAGTGAAAGACTCTTCTCCTGTAGAGTATGACCAACCTTTGTTTTTAGTAGATCCAAATGGTTAAGGTAAGCAGAAAAGGGGTATTCCTTTAACAATTTGTCGAAGAACCACAAAAAATGATATGTTCAAAAAAATTCTCATAGCCAATCGAGGAGAAATTGCCCTGCGAATCATTCGCACCTGTAAAGAAATGGGGATCAAAACGGTAGCGGTTTATTCTACAGCCGATAGAGAAAGCCTACATGTCCGCTTTGCAGACGAGGCGGTGTGTATAGGACCACCGGCTTCAAAAGATTCCTATTTAAACGTATCTAAAATAATGGCTGCTGTCGAAATTACCAATGCAGATGCCATACATCCCGGCTATGGGTTTTTAGCAGAAAATGCAGACTTTGCAGAGGTTTGTAAAGAATATGGTATCAAATTTATTGGACCGACCCCTGCTATGATTCGCAAAATGGGGGACAAAATTACTGCCAAGGATACAATGGTTAAGGCGGGCGTTCCCGTCGTTCCAGGTTCTGACGGTCTGATAAAAGACTTGAAACAAGGGATAGAATTGGCAAACCAAATTGGTTATCCCATCATTTTAAAAGCAACCGCAGGTGGCGGTGGAAAAGGGATGCGCATCGTGCGGGAAGAAGGAGAATTCGAAAACAATTGGACGATGGCTCGAAATGAAGCAAAAGCGGCTTTTTCTAATCCGGGCATTTATATAGAAAAATTCATCGAGGAACCACGTCATATTGAATTTCAAATAATTGGCGACCAACTGGGAAATGTAGCACACCTTTCAGAAAGAGATTGCTCCATTCAAAGAAGGCATCAGAAATTAGTGGAAGAAAGCCCTTCTCCTTTTATGACTCCTGAACTAAGAGAAGAAATGGGTGCAGCAGCTATTAAAGCAGCAGCAGCTATCAATTATGAAGGAGTTGGAACGGTAGAATTTTTAGTGGACAAGCACCGAAAATTTTACTTTATGGAAATGAATACGCGCATCCAAGTAGAACATCCCGTGACGGAAGAGGTCATAGACCACGATCTAATCAAAGAACAAATAAAAGTAGCAGTTGGCTTGCCTATTTCTGGAAAGAATTACCTCCCGCAAATGCACGCCATTGAATGTCGAATAAACGCAGAAGACCCCTTTAATGATTTCCGTCCAAGCCCTGGTAAGATTACTTCTTTCCATAGCTCTAAAGGACATGGGGTGCGAGTGGATACCCATGTTTATGCCAGTTACTCCATTCCTCCTTATTATGATTCTATGATTGCCAAATTGATCTGCAAGGCACAGACTAGAGAAGAGTGCATCAAAAAAATGCAGCGTGCTTTAGATGAGTTTATTATAGAAGGAGTAAAAACTACAGTTCCATTTCACAAACGCCTTATGAAAGATGAAGTCTTTAAGAGCGGAAACTTTCATACGGGTTTTTTGAATAATTTCAATTTGGAAGAAGAATAAGGTAGGATTTTAGCAGCTTCTTAGTTCTACTTTGGCACTCTAGAAATAGTGATTGTTTTAAGTGTAATTAGCTCCTAGTTTTGGTGGCGGCTGCCTGTTAAAAACTGCGGAGCGGTTGTTTTTAACTAGAATTTTTGGTTCTTTTTTTTCAATGAAAAAAGAACAACATCTAGTTTTGTTTAAAGAAGTTGTTTAAAAATGTTTTGTTTTAAAAATAATTGGGTTTGACCCTGCGCATTAAGATTAAAGAAAATACTAGGTAATGAAGGCTTTTAAAATTGCGTTTTAAGGTTTCAAATCGAACCAAAATCGCTTTAAAGGCATCAATCCAAGCATTTGTTCTTTCTACTGAAAAACGTTCTTTGTAAAGTTCTTCATCCAATAAGTAGTCATAATCAGTATTTTTTGAATTACGTTTATTTATATCAATGTTTGCTATAATAAATATTGATTCAAAAAATTCTCTTAAACTGATTGCATCAAAACCTGCATCAGCATTTAAAAACAATCCGTTGCAAGAAATAGTAGCTGCCTCAATATCTGCTACTATTTTTGACAGCTGTTTTTCTATCTCAAACAGGTCATGATGATTACCAGAAACGGGGTCAGAAATTGCCAAGGGCATTCCAGATTTATCAGTCAAAAAAAGCATATTTGTGGTCTTACAGCTTTTTCTTTTCTGATAATCTACCGCTTGACCGCCTCGTTTGGCTGGTGTATGGCTGCCATCAAGTTGGACGCTAGACATGTCTAAAAAAGATTTATATTTTCTTAAAAGATTTGTCCATAAATTTTTCCAACTGCCATCTTTAGACCACTTATTGAAATGGTAATAAACTGATTGCCAATTCATTAGTATTCGGCTACCAAATTGGGCAATGGGTAATTCTCTCCATTGCGTCCCTGTTTTAAGCCGATAAATTATGGCTTTGACAATTCGCCATAAGGGAACTTTTGTTTTTCTGCCCAAATGGGTTTGGCTCAAATAAGGCAATAAATTTTCTGTAATGAATTTTTTCGTTAATTTTACGTACATCGTTGCAAAAATTTTTGTTAGGAAATTAGCATCCACAACTTAATATTTTTGCAACTTTTTTTTTGCCTTTTTTGAATTTTAACAAAAATCTTTTTTAAACAACTTCAAAAGTGCCAAAGTAGAATTAGAAACAGTTTCTTAGACTATTTCATTCTTTTTTTGATAAAATCCAACAATTCCATGTGCATTTTCATCAGCATCTCTCCAGCAGTACATAACTGGTCAAAATTGGCAATAATTGGCTGAAAATCAGGGGGTAATTTTTCTAAAGATTTTAATTTAAAGCGGTGACAAACCTTCACGCTTTTCATAACGGTTTGTAGTTCTTCCGCCTGGATGAAAAATTTTTCTAAAATCGTTTTATCTTCCTCTTTTAACTCATACTGATAATGCGCCCGGGCGGCTTCTAAGGCAATCGGGCATCGAAGATCTCGGGTAGTCAGATCAATAACCGATACTTTGTAAAAATTGGAAAGATTCAACAGGTTGCAGATTTTGGGTTCTGCAGTACCTTTCTCATAAGAAGCAATGTTTCCTCTATTAAGCCCCAGTTTGGCGGCAAGCTCCTCCTGGCTAAAGGAAAGTTGTTTTCGTAGATGACGAATGTTAGAGGCCAATTTTGAAGTCATCATTTCTTCCGACATATAAAAGTAGTGACAAAAAAGAATTTCCCAATTTTAATTTTTGAATTGATTTCAACAAATCGAAACCCAATAAAAATTACCCATTCAGGAAACTTCCGTCTTAAAAACTGAAAAATTCTTTTTTAAGTTTTACTAAATTCGTTGATTTTGCTAATAATGTTCTGAGTACAAACGAAGCTCTCAAAGATAGTTTCCCCAAAAACCTAGTAAATGTTAAAAATCTTAACATCATTTGTCGGCAAATGGTTGAAGGTGGTCGATAATTACCCTTTATTTCTACATAATATAGGACATTTGGTAGATAAAATGTCGCAATGATAACATTTTAGTCATCGTTCTGGTTCATCAGTATATTATTGTTTAATTATTTTACGTTATTTGTTAAATAAAACTGAAAAGGGAATAATATTTGCATATATTGTTCTTTTAAACTAATATTGTTAATATTTTTTACAAAAAACTGATTCCTTTATTATAAAACCCGATTGTCTTATGTTTGATAAAATTCAAGAACACTTAAATAGTGTCAACAATACATTAAGAGCATTTTCTCTCAAATTAACTGGAGATTTGGCAGATGCCGAAGACCTGTACCAAGATACTGCCATGCGAATTATCTCCAATGCAGATAAGTACCAGCCTAATACCAATTTTAAAGCATGGGCCGTGACAATCATGCGGAATGTGTTTATCAATAATTATCGAAAGAAAATGCGAAGAGGGGTCATCCTAGACCAAACCAATAATAATTATTACATCAATTCAGGGGATAAAGTCGAAAAGAACGGCGGCGAAGGGAATGTCGCTTACGGCGAGTTATTAAAATTGGTAAACAAATTAGGGGACGAATTTCGAGTGCCTTTCTGGATGGCATACCAGGGCTATAAATACGATGAAATTGCCGAGCGTCTAGATGTGCCGCTGGGAACCGTCAAAAGCCGAATCTTTTTTGCCAGAAAAAAATTGCAGAAAATGTATAAAGTAGCGAATCTGGAAAGGGCGTAATTTGACCGCTGGTAATTAAGTAATTAATCCGATCACTTAATTACCAGCCCTGCTTCTGAAGTAGCTAAAATTGTTTTTTCTAACCAATCGCCAACCTCCGAAGTTTTATAGGCCTCCCCTCCGTCTGCAATATCTTCTGTTACGATCCCCGCTTTTAAAGATAAGTCTATGGCTTTTCTTACCGCCTTCGCTTCTGCTGGCAAATTCAAGCCCAGTTCCAATAAAAGAGCCGCAGATAAAATGGTGCCCAAGGGGTTGGCAATGTCTTTTCCTGCTGCTTGGGGGTAAGAGCCATGAACCGGTTCAAATACAGAGGTATGGGTCCCGATAGAAGCGGAAGGCAGTAAGCCCAAAGAACCCGTGATGACGCTTGCTTCATCCGATAAAATATCTCCAAACATATTGCTGGTAACCATTACGTCAAAATGCTTCGGCCATTGTATGATTTGCATAGCTGCATTATCTACAAATAAGTAATCTACTGCCACATCCGAATAATCGAGAGCCATCTCCTGCACTGTTTCTCTCCACAATCGGGAAGAGGCTAATACGTTTGCTTTGTCCACAACGGTCAATTTTTTGCGTCTTTTTCTGGCATAATCAAAACCGAGGGCCACTATTCGTCGTATTTCTGATTTGGTATAGTGCATCGTATCGAATGCGCCTGTGCCGTCTTCTGATCGCCCTTTTTGACCAAAATAAATGCCCCCTGTCAATTCCCTGATTACGACAAAATCTACTCCATCTACCAAGTCTTGTCTGAGTGGAGAACGATGTAGCAAAGATTTAAAAGGGCAAACAGGTCTTATATTAGAATACAAACCCAAGTCTTTTCGCATCTTTAATAGTCCCTGCTCCGGACGCACTTTTGCCTTAGGGTCATTATCATATTTGGGGTCACCAATGGCCCCAAATAAAACGGCATCAGATTTCATACACAATTCATGGGTGGCAGGCGGATAAGGCACTCCTGTTTGGTCTATGGCAGTGGCACCAACAGGAGCATGGGTGTAATTAAAAATATGTCCATATTTTTTCCCGACTGCATCCAACACTTTGATGGCTTGGTGGACGACTTCCGGACCAATCCCGTCACCGGATAATACGGCTATATTGAAATTCATGACGAAGTGGGTTTTGATTTTTTTTAAGGAAGGCAAAAATACAGAAAGATTCTTGCTTTAGGAATATTTTTACTTGTTCGTCAAAAGGTTTTTAGCAGCAAAATCAGGTATTCAATATTTTCCAAGTCATTTCCTTCATTAACTCATTTTCGGGCGTAGCAACATTATTAAACCCCAGCCCCTTTGATTTTAGATCGTAGGCTTTCAATAAAAACAACACTTGCTCTGTTTGTTGGCGGCTATAATTGCGGGCAGCTTGTCGATATTCTCTCAAAAAGAAGCTGGAACTCAATCGCAGTGACTTCATTATATGCTGGTCTGAGGTATTGTTAAGAAAGTGCAACATATAAATTTTGCTGAAATAATTATACAAAGAAGCGATAATAATAACCATTGGGTTTTTTCGAGGATTGGCACCAAAATAGTTGATGATTTGATAGGCTTTGCTAGTTTGTCGTTGACCCAATGCTTTTTGTAGCTCAAATACATTATAGTCTTTGCTAATGCCAATATTTTCCTGAACGTGCTTTTCCGCAATTCTCGTTCCGACAGGTAAATTAATGGCCAATTTTTCTAATTCGTTGACCACCTTAGCCAGGTCTGTTCCTAAATATTCGGCTATTAAAGCAGTGGCGGCAGGCTGGATGGCAAAACCCTTTTCTTTTAAAAACTGCTTAATCCAGTCTGGCAATTGATTCTCGTATAATTTTTTGGACTCAAATACTAGTGCTTTGCTTTTAACCAACTTCCCAAATTTGGTTCGGCTATCAAATTTCTTATGTTTATGACAAATTACCAAAATGGTAGTTTCCAGAGGTTTTTCAATATATTTATCCAGGCTTGCTAGCGTCTTCATCTCCTGCGCTTCCTTTAGGATAAGCACCTGGTGACTAGCCATCATTGGATAGCGTCGGGCAGTATCAACTACCTGCTTGAAACCCACCTCTTTTCCATACAAAATCGTCTGATTAAAGGATTTTTCGCCCTCTGTCAACACGTTTTCTGCAATATAACCTGCAATAGCATCAATGAAATAAGACTCCTTACCGTGAAGGAAATAAACGGGTTTATATTTTTTTTCCCTTAGGTCCTTAATAATTTGTGTATAGGTCACGAAACAAAGCTATTTTAAGGCTTTTTTAATAGGCTTAAATTCTAAAAAATTTCGTATAGAACATTTTCCAAACTCCTAATTGGGCAGTTTGTGTGACAAATCCGAATAAGATCTAACTCTAATATGCCTTGGCAAATAAAACCCTTTGTTGGGAAGGTTTCCCCGTTAGAATACATTGCCCCTTTTCCAATGGATTATCATTGGGAATGCATCGGATGGTCGCTTTGGTCAAGTCCTTGATTCTTTTCTCTGTTTCAGCAGTGCCATCCCAATGAGCGAACAAGAATCCCCCCTTATTTTCCAATACCGACTTAAAGGTGTCAAAATCATCCACTACGGTTGTATGTTCTTTGCGATAATCCAAAGCCTTTTGAAATAAATGGTCTTGAATATTTTTCAATAATTTTTCAATATAGATTTCTACGCCGTTTATCGAAACATTCAATTTCTCCTTAGTATCTCGACGCGCAACCTCCACCTCTCCCCTTTCCAAATCTCGCTTGCCGATTCCAATTCTAACAGGAATCCCCTGTAATTCATACTCGGCAAACTTAAAACCTGGGCGTTTTTTCTTATCTATATCATACTTGACAGAAATCCCTTTCGCCTTTAGAGCTTTGCTGATTTTTTCAGCCGCTTCGTCTATTTCCCCGCCAGGCTTAGGAATAGGTACAATGACTACTTGAATAGGGGCCAACTTTGGAGGCACAATCAGCCCGTCATCATCAGAATGGGTCATGATCAAACCGCCAATCAAACGAGTAGAAACGCCCCAGGAGGTTGCCCAAACGTATTCTTCCTGATTATTTTCATTAGAAAATTTAACATTAAAAGCCTTAGCAAAATTTTGTCCCAAGAAATGGGAAGTGCCCGCCTGTAAAGCCTTCCCATCTTGCATGAGTGCTTCAATGGCATAGGTTTCATCTGCTCCAGCAAAACGCTCGCTCTCGGTTTTGTAGCCTCGGATTACCGGCATTGCCATATATGCTTCCGCAAAAGTGGCATAGATCTCCTGCATTCGCTTAGCCTCCTCTATGGCTTCCGCTTTAGTCGCATGAGCGGTGTGTCCCTCTTGCCAAAGAAACTCTGCAGTCCGCAAAAACAAGCGCGTTCGCATTTCCCAACGTACAACGTTTGCCCACTGATTAATCAATAAAGGCAAGTCTCGATAAGAATTAATCCAATCCCGATAGGTGTTCCAAATAATGGCCTCAGAAGTTGGGCGAATAATCAATTCTTCTTCGAGTTTGGCATTTGGGTCAACGACTAATTTCGAGCGATTTTCAGGGGAAGTCTTGAGCCGATAATGGGTGACAACCGCGCATTCTTTAGCAAAACCTTCTGCATTTTTTTCCTCTGCTTCAAACAAGCTTTTTGGCACAAAAAGTGGAAAATAGGCATTGACGTGCCCCGTTTCTTTAAACATCCGATCCAATTGGGCTTTCATATTTTCCCAAATTCCAAAGCCATAAGGCTTGATGACCATACACCCTCTGACTGCCGAGTGATCCGCTAAACCCGCCTTTTTAACAATATCGGTGTACCAGTTTGCGTAGTTTTCTGCTCTACTTATGATTCCTTTTGCCATATTTGAATAATTGCTATTGCTTGTGAATGTTTTGGTGGGGATGAAAAACTATTCTAAATAGAAGATTGTTTTAGTAACACAAATCGCAGTTTCAATCAATCATATAGTTAAAAAATTATTAAATTAAACCCTGGTTGTTACCGAAAAGTGCCCGTAACGTCCCAATAATTGAAACTAATGCCTATTTTAATGAACTTTAACATTTTAATTTTGCACTTTAGTGGGGTCTTAACAGAAAATTTGCCGCAAAAGTAGTAATTTTAAAATTGCAAGTTAAGAGCATATTGATAATTACTTTTAAAATCATATAAAATATGAAAATCAATAAAATTTCTTCCTTTCTGGTTGCTTTGCTAACGGTGGGCTTCGTGACTGGTTCTATGGCACAGTACGATGATTTGTACTATGATCCTAGTTCCGATGACCTTTCTTCTTCTTATGAATTTGAAAGTGACTATGATGATGAATACTATGACTACGATGAAGAAGTGTATGATGAATATGATTATTATGATGACTATGATTATTACTACTCCTCTCGTATCCGTCGTTTTAATCGCCCTTATTCTGGTTTTGACTACTTCGATCCTTATTACTCAGATATAGCTTACTATAATAGTGCTTATGCTCCGGGAATTTCCATTTATGTGGGTAATCCCTACAGTTATAGTAGATATAGAAGGTGGAGTCGCTGGAATTCCTGGTACAATCCTTATAACCCTTATAGCTTCTTTAGCCCTTATCGAGCTTATAATCCTTACTATTCTTACAATCCTTATAGATATGGTGGCGGTTTTGGATATGGTGGCTATTACGCTGGCGGATTTAACAGAATTAATACTTTTAATAATTATTACTGTCCCCCAACGAATGGTTTTTACTACGCTAGCAATGCTTATACCCAAGTGCCAACTGGAAGTAGTCGTTCTTATGGGCCGAGAGGAACTTCTTCTTCGAGATCCGCTAGGAGTTCTATTAGAACAAATAGCAGGCGGTCCAATGCCTCTTTGAGGGGTGGTTCTGGTAGTGCCAATTCCAGAGCTAGAACGAGCGATAGGTCTAAAAGATCTTACGACAGGGTTCGTTCCACCAGAAGTGACCGTTCTTATAACAAGCCTACTAGGAGATCAGACTCTCGAACGCGTAGTTACGACTATAGAAGAAATTCTGGTAAGGTAAGTCCCTCTAACAGAACCCGGTCCAATAGAAGTTATAATTCTACTCGATCTACAAAATCCAGCAGAAGTTACAATACTACCCGATCTAATAGAAGTTATAACTCTACCAAAAGCAATTCTTCTTCCAGAAACTATACGCCAAGTAAAAGTAGCTCTTCCAGAAGCAGTGCTTCTCCAAGTAGAAGTCGTTCTACTAGAAGTGGCTCTTCCTCCAGAAGAAATATTTAGTACTGTATTTGAAAAAGCAATTTGCTCGCAGTAATGTGAGTCCAAAAAATAACAGCTAGGTTAAGGGGTGGGTGCTACATAGCATCCACCCCTTAATGTTTTGGAGTATAAAGTACAGGCACACCAAAAAATAGCCCGTTTGCATCTTTATTCATACCTGCAACAACCAATCAATAACCCTTACTGCATTAAAAACAACTGCTTTTGACCGAAAATGACATCATACAAGGTTGTAAGCGACAAGATCGTAAAGCGCAAAAGGCATTATACGAACGGTTTGCACCTGTCATGTTCGGCGTTTGTAAGCGATATCTTAAAAATAGAGAGGATGCAGAAGAGGTACTTGTAGAGGGCTTGTTCAAAGCAATTTCCAATATTCATCAATATCAAGGCAGTGGCAGTTTTGAAGGCTGGATACGGCGAATTATTGTCAATGAGGCGCTAATGCTTTTAAGAAAACAGAAGGATTGGATGGTATCTTTAGAGGTTTATAGGATTGATAAACCTACTAAAATAAGCATTGAAGAGGAATTGATCGCTCAAGATATTCTAGATTTATTAAATGAACTGCCCACTGGATATCGAACTGTTTTTAACTTGTATGTGTTAGAGGGCTTGAAACATCGAGAAATTGCCGAAATGTTGGGTATCAGCATCAATACTTCCAAGTCTCAACTAATATTGGCAAAGAAGCGAATGCAGGAGTTATTGCGGCAGCGGGCCTATCCTGGAGTAGAAGGGATTATAAAATAATACCAAAGTTTAAAAAATGAAACAAGAAGATAAATTATTCACTTTTTTCAGAAAAAACCAGCATAAACTCAATGAGATGCCTTCGCCCCAAGCCTGGCAAAAGCTGGAAAGGCGCCTGAATGGTAAAAGGCGATCAAAAGTTACGCCTATTTACCGCTTGTTTATGATGATGGCTGCAACCATCGCCTTATTATTTTTAATAATAGTCTTAGTTGAGGTGGCAAAAAAAGAATCAACGCAACAAGTAGTCCAAATACAAGAATTAGAACAAACCAGCTCAAAAATGATTCAGCAAGCAATCCTGGAAGCACAATTTAGAGCAAAATATCAAGAAAAATTGTCCAAATCAATTAAGGAAGGATCGGCCAAAAGACTATTGGTCACTAGTCGGGGAGAACGACCTTTTTTGATACCAAAAAAAGAAAGCTAACAGCGATAAAAAAGTTACGCCTGGTTTTTCAAATAGAATACAGACAAATAAAAACGAAAAATGGCTTCCAAATTTTGGTTTGGAAGCCATTCCTTTTAGTCGAAATAGCAGTTGACTAGTAACGATTGTAACCACCGCGGCCACCGCCGCCATAGCCACCGCCTCTGCGGTTGTCTCTACGTTCTCTAGGTTCTGCTTTTTTTACAACAATCGTCCTTCCATCAAATTCCTGATCGTTTAAATCTGCAATAGCTGCGAGGCCTTCGTCATCATTAGGCATTTCAACAAATCCATACCCTTTGGATCTGCCGGAAAATTTGTCCGTGATAATTTTTACAGATTCCACCTCACCAAATTCTTCAAATGCCGCACGCAGATCAGACTCCTGCGTATCGAAGTTTAATTTTGCAACAAAAATGTTCATTAAAATAAAATTTAAAATAAATAAAAGCAGTTAAACTCTGTGAAGCAATATAAATTCAACGATAAAGAAAAGAGAAAACAAAAAGAGAAGGAAATAGGAAGGATTGAAAATCAACAACTAAATATTTCTTAAAACTGTTTTGTGGCTCTACCAATAAAATTAAATTCCTGCTAAACAAAAAAGTTAACTAAATACTTTGCAAAGATAGGGTTTATTTACATAACAAACCACTATTCTAGCATTATGTATGTAAACTGCCTGCTAAAACTGAAAAAATCAATCGGGTAAAGCATTCAAAAGTATCCAGTTGCCCTTTACTTCCAAATAGCTGGCATTTGGAAATACTTTTTTAAAAACTTTAAAAAACTGAGCGGCCTGCGCCTTGTCTTTCTTCGTTAAAGCAAGTTTATTAAACAATAAAGTACCTCGAGGCTTAAGCAACCCTCCTAATCGGGCCAAAAAGTTGGGGGTTTCGAACATTGCTGGCACTGTATCATCTAAAAAAACATCCATACAAATCAGGTCAAATTGGTCGAAACAAGTATGCACAAAGGCAAAAGCATCCGCAGGAGTGAAGGAAATTGGAGATTCCAACATGGGCAGCGTATATTTATTGGCTAAATACAGCACATTTTCATCTATTTCCACTGCAGTATAAACATAAGCTTTACAATACCTTTTTTCAAGTATATAAGGAATGCTTCCTAAGCCAAAGCCCAATAACAAAACCGTTGCTCCGTCTGGAGGGAGTTTAATTTGTTTAAAAGCATCCAAAAAATTATCGTACAAGTCAGCGAAAGAATAAACAGCATTGGCAGTTGCCAACTGGTAACGCCCCCTCCACAAACTCACATAAAGGTGAGGATTTATTTCACTGGGAGCACTTTCTATATGAAACTCAAAAAAGTAACTCAAAAGGCGTTTCCAAAAAGGTGGGCGCAATGGTTAAAGTTTACAGGTTTTTATGCATTACAGCTAAATTTGTTATTAGCTATTCATTATGGGAGTTTCAACATCACCGTTTCTCTTTCCAACTTCATTTTTCTCTGTTGCCGAAGCGACGGCTATTTCCCACTTACGGAATTTTGAAGTTTGCTCAAAGATAGATTTTAAGAGGTTCTTTTCTAGCTCATCCGGCACTTTATTGCGGCGATAAAAAACTTTTTCCATTACTTCTAGGGCTTTTTCTAAACGATAGGTAGAAAAGGTATTAATGGCATTCCAAGAAAAGGAAGGGATGAATTTGTCGGGAAATCCAGCACCAAAAATATTAGCGAACACCCCCACAACAGTCCCCGTATTGAACATGGTATTAATGCTGCATTTGGAGTGATCCCCCATTATTAAGCCACAAAATTGTTGCCTGGAATCTACGAATGCTTTTTTTTCATAACTCCAAACTTTCACATTAGAGTAGTTATTTTTCATATTGGAATTATTAGTGTTTGCCCCCAAATTGCACCATTCTCCAAGCACTGCATTTCCCAAATAACCATCGTGGGACTTATTGGAATAGCCTAATAGAACCGAATTTTTTACTTCCCCGCCCACTTTACAATATGGACCAATGGTCGTTGCACCATATATCTTTGCTCCCATTTTCAATATAGAATGATCTCCCAAGGAAAAACTGCCTCTCACCAGACACCCTTCCATTATTTCCGCATTTTTACCTACATAAATGGGACCATTTGTAGTATTTAAAATAGCTCCTTCTACTTTTGCTCCTTCTTCTAAAAACACTCGATTTTCGCCAATAAGGGTATTGGTAGAACTTAAGGGAGCCGATTTCCTGTTTTTTGTCAACAAATCAAAGTCCCATTGAATAGCTGAGGCATTCATTTTAAACAAATCCCAGGTATGCTTTATTTTTAAAAATGGCGTGCCGTCAATATCCGTTCCGAGAAGTGCATCCAGATCTTCGTTATTCATCAGGTGATGAAATTGATGCTTGCCGAGTTTGGTTGCAATAAATTCTCCTGCTGCAAGCAAAACCTCGTCATTATCCAACTGATTAATCAATTTGCATAATTCAGGGCTAGGTAAAACGGCTCCATTAATCACATAATTCTCTTCTTCAATATGAATGGGGAATTTTTGAGAAAGATAGTCCTGGGTCATGTAAGAAACTTTCCCATTCAGGGATTGCTCCCATTTTTCTCGAATGGTCAATATGCCAATTCGCAGTTCAGCAATGGGTCGAGTAAAGGTAAGTGGTAATAATTGCGCCCGGAAATCATTATCAAAAAGAATAATATTTTTCATGAAGGGATTTATTTGTCGTTTGATTTGATAGATTCTATACCTTCAAAATCATTACGAATAAAAATTGTTTTTAGTTCAATAGCAAAGAAAAAAAATCCCCAAGACTATTTATTCCTCCATTGAAAGTATAGTTTTACAATCGCTTTTAAAGGCATAAATTCAAATATGACAACATCTATTGCTGGCTTTAGAGTTGAACTTTTGCTATAATATATTTTTTATGACGAAAAATATAGCATCAGGATTTTGGTCAAGTACTTTGAGAAATTGAAATACCTCTTTCCAATATTTTTATATCTTTTTGTACGAGTAGTGTCAAGTATCTTTGTTTAAATTTACGCTTTCTGAGTTGGTAGAAAACTTAAACATGAACTCTTAGTTCAACTTAAAATCACAAAGTTGATCAAGGAACCCAAAATGACAATACATGACTGCCGAACTAGTACAACGCAAGCTACCCATTTTTGACCTGCAACAAATCAAAGAAATAGTCAAAGAAAAATATAATCTTACGGGGGGCTACAAAGAACAAGTCAGTGAGCGGGATTTATCTTTTCGCATTCACAAATCAAATGGAGAAACCTTTGTTTTGAAAATTTCAAATGCTGCCGAACCAGAAGGGGTAGTAGATTTTCAAGTCAAAGCCTTAGCACACCTTATGGAACAGGATGCCCAATTACGGGTACCAAGCGTGATACCCACCAAAGAAGGCAAAGCCTATGATTGGATTAGGTCTAATAGTGACAATCGACATATCATACGCCTTTTGTCTTATTTGGAAGGGGCAGTAGTGGAAAATACCCCTGCTGCACTTTGCCCCGAAACCTTTTATAACATTGGCAAGTATGTTGGACAGATGGTCAAGGCGTTCGGCAATTTTTTTCATCCTTTCGCCACCCAAAACACCCATTTGTGGGATATTAGCCGGGTGATGCAGTTGCGCCCTGCTATTCAAGACCTACAAAATGCAGAAACACGCGAATTATGTAAGGAGGTTTTGGACCGTGCAGAGCGATATATCTTACCTCAGTTAAAAAAACACAGCCGTTGGCAAATAGTACATCAGGATGCACATGGAGGAAATGTATTGGTTGACCCCCATGCCCCCACCCAACCCGTCGGCATCATAGATTTTGGGGATATGGGCTATAATTCCATATTAGCCGAAATTGTTGCAGCCGCCGAAACCTCTACGGAAGGTGACCCACTTGACAATTTGTGTGAAGTAGCAGCGGGATTCGATACCAGTTTTCCATTGAAAGAAACCGAAATCAACTTATTGTATGATGCGATGTTATTGCGATTAATGGCCGGCACTATCGTTGTCAATTCTCGTAAAATACACGATGTAGAACGCAATACCCATTTAGAGTCCGCCACCTATCCCCGTATGTTGAAACGGCTATATCAACATGGTCGGGAGGAAGGCATTCGACGCTTGCGGGACGCCTGTCGCTTTCCAGTTTACACCCCTATGGAAAAAGAGGAGGAAGTATTTGCTGACAAACAAGGAAAGTTGTTTAAAAAACGGAAAGATAACCTGGGAGAAATCTGGCATTTTTATGAAGAAGCCATGCACTTTGCCCGTGGACAGGGAGCTTGGCTCTATACCGCTGACGGTACGGCTTATTTGGATGCTTATAATAATGTGCCACAAATGGGACATAGCCACCCACATATCGTACAAGCCATTGCCCGTCAGGCAAAAGCCTTAAACACCAATACCCGTTATTTATGCGACATCACCGCCGCATACGCCGAGCGGATAACAAAAGATTTACCGGAGCACTTGAACAACTGTATTTTTGTCAATTCTGGTAGCGAAGCAAATGATTTGGCGATGCAAATTGCCAAGTCTTTAAGCAATAACAAAGGTGGCTTGGTTATGGAACAGTCTTATCACGGTTGTACCGAACTAACAACTGCACTTTCTCACCAGTCCTGGTCACACTTGCCCAAAGAACAATGGTTTCCTTTTATGGAGCCGCTTATGGTTCCCTGCACCTATCGGGGAAAATATGCCAATGATGTGGATGCCGCTGAAAAATATGCAGCCGATGCCGACCGGGCCATTGAGGCATTAGCAGGACGAGGTTATAAACCCGCTGCTTTTATGATAGACACTGCCCTTTGTTCCAGTGGTGTCATCGTTCCACCTGACAATTACTTCAACTTGGTAGCAGAAAAAACTAAAGCAGCCGGTGGTTTTGTCATCGCCGATGAAGTACAGGCTGGCTGTGGTCGAATGGGAACATTTTGGGGCTTTAGGGCCAATGGTTTGAAGGATGGGCATGTGGATTTTATTACAATGGGCAAACCCGTTGGCAATGGACATCCCTTAGGGGTAATTATTTTGAATAGTAAATTATTAGACCAATTTCTTAAAGGAACTCACCCTATGTTGTTCAGTACTTTCGGAGGAAACACCGTAGCTTGCGCCGCAGGTATGGCGGTACTCGATGTTATTGAACGAGAAAACTTAATTGAGCATAGCAATAAAACAGGCAATTATTTTCGGGCTGAATTGCGAAAATTAGCCAAAAAACATACCCTTATAGGTGATGTACGAGGACGGGGCATGATGATAGGTTTGGAGTTGGTAACGGATCGTACAACCAAAGCACCTGCTGTCGAAGAAACTGCTCAATTATTAGAATTAATGAAAGCCCGACGGGTATTGGTTGGAACTGGCAACCCCAATACACTGAAATTGCGACCGATGTTGGTATGGGATAGAGCAGAAGTGGATTTTTTTATCAAGGCATTAGATAAAAGTTTATCAATATTAAAATAAAAACATGAGTGAGCTTTATTATTTATCAGCAACGGAAGCCTTAGCATTATTCAAAACAAAAAAACTATCTCCCGTCGAATTAATGGAATCAATAATCGAACGAGTAGAAGCGGTCGAACCACAAATCAACGCCTTGTGCATGACTAGATTTGACGAGGCATTAAAACAAGCAAAAGAAGCCGAAAAAAGATATAGCAATGGCACTCCAAGACCTTTAGAAGGTATTGCTTGTGCAATTAAAGATGAATAATTTTTCCATTTTTTACTTCAAAATCTTTAATTTTATACTTTCACTTGTGACCTAACTACACGCAAACGTTGCATGTAGGGGGGGGGTGTTATTAAAAAGAAAAAAAACAAAACTATGGAAAAACCAATTGGTAATTTTACAATCATACTCTGTTTAATCATTTGTCTATTTAGTTGTAAGACAAATCAAGAAGAAATCATACTCACATTTCAAGTTGATTTATCTAAATCGCTCGATAAAATTCAAAGCCCAAATTCAGTTGGGATAATGGGAGTTGCTCCATTTTTAAACAGATTCAAAAGTCTGCCGATGGATAAAACAAGTATAGATGGAGTATACCAAAAATCGTTTCAAATCCCAGATTCTTTAATAGGGCTGAATATTCGTTTTAAATTTATTGTAGATACTACTTTTATAGAGAATGAAAGATTTGGTTGGCGAAGAACTACTATTCCAGATAAGTCTACTCTCTTACCAGTTGCCGAGTTTAACGATTTGGCTGGTTCAACAGGAAACAAAGTTGAACCCTCTCCTCCAGTACCAGTACTACGTGCTAACTCTGAACAAGAAAAAAAGTATTTTGAGAGTCCATTTTTGGGAATTACGACTGATGGTAACCTTGTCAAGAATTTATTTTCCATCGAATCTACTGGTGTTTCGACCAAACCAATTCAAGAAGCGGCTGAACTATTTTTGGCTTCTCTTTCTGAAAAGCAAAAGGCAGTATGCACATTTCAAATTGATAATAATGAATGGCGAAGATGGCACAATATAGATTTATTTTATGAGAGAGAGGGTATTCCGCTATTTGACATGGACGACCATCAAAAGAATCTGGCTTTTAATATTCTAAGAGAAAGTCTTAGTGCTAAAGGCGTTAGGAAGGCTAAAGATATTATGGCTATGGAAGAATACCTAAAGGAATTAACCATTCAGATGGGGCGAAATAAAGAACAAGTTGAAAAGAGATTGGGAAATGACAAGTACTATTTTACTTTTATGGGAGAGCCTTCAGATACCCAACCTTGGGGCTGGCAAATTGATGGACATCATTTGGCTATCAATTTTTTTGTATTAGGTGACCAAATCGTTATGACCCCAACATTTATGGGTTCAGAACCCAACTTTATAAAAGAAGGACGAAATAAAGGTCTCCGAACATTTGAGGAAGAAGAAAGGGAAGGACTAAATTTTTATAATAGCCTTGATGCTTCACAAAAAAGAGTAGCAACACTCTGGCATGAGAAAAAGTACAATTTTTCACAAGCTGAGGGATTCAGAGATAATGAGATAGTTCCCTATTCAGGAATTCAAGCAAGAGAATTAAGCGAACCACAAAGAAATTCTTTGTTGGGATTGATTGAAGAATATATAGGACGGATGCGACCAGAGCATGCTAAAATAAAAATGAAGGAAATTGAATCTCATTTAGAAGATACTTGGTTTTGTTGGGTTGGCGGTTCAAGTGAAGATGCCCCTTTTTACTATCGAATTCAAAGCCCTGTTATTATGATTGAATTTGACCATCATGAGCCTGTATCTCTTCGGGAAAGAGATAAGCCTAATTCTAGACCTGTTAAATGGCATGTTCATACTGTTGTCAGAACACCTAATGGAAATGATTATGGGAAAGATTTATTAAGGCAACATTTAGAAGAACATCATCATTAAAAGGAATAAAACAGCATAGATTCAGGATGCTAATTACTATGTATGTCACCATTTGTAATAGTGACCCCATCCCAACGATGAGCTAATGGGGGCTTTTTATTTTTGGTTTATTCGTCTTAAATCTAGGTGTTTTCTTTGTTTATCAGACTAAAGCCGTTTGAAGTCATAGTGACAAAATTCAGGGAAATTTTGGGGACATTTTTTGGGGAAAGTGACAATGTGCCCAATGAAGGTATTCAATGGGCGGTATTGGGAGGGGCTATTCTTTTTTTATTGCTTGGCGAGGTGTTGATACGATGGGCGGAGGAATATTGATGAAATATTGCTTTCCATTAATTTTCTATCTCTTTCTGGTAGCATTGTTATTTGTCTTTATAGAAATTTACACTTTTACATTAATTATTAAATGTAAATTTGCCCTATACAAGGAACATCTCTACAAAGAATTGCCTTCCTTGATAATCTTTTTACTACTAAATCCTTTAAAAAATGATAATAGGGGTTCCAAAAGAAATAAAAAACAATGAATACCGAGTAGGTATGACCCCCGCAGGGGTGTTGGAATTGACCAAGAAAAAGCATCAGGTCTATGTACAAACCAAGGCGGGAATAGGTAGTGGTTTTACGGATGCAGCCTACCAACAAGCAGGTGCAAAAATCTTAGATACTATGGAAGCGGTCTATGGCATGGCGGAGATGATTGTAAAAGTCAAAGAACCGCTACCTGCCGAATATGGACTCATTCGCAGTGACCATGTGGTGTTTACCTACTTCCATTTTGCAGCCTCTGAATCCCTTACTAGGGCGATGCTGGATACTGGAGCCGTTTGCATAGCTTATGAAACAGTAGAGACAGCCGACCGAGCCTTGCCTTTATTAATGCCGATGTCAGAAGTAGCGGGGCGAATGGCAACCATGGAAGGAGCGGTGTACTTAGAAAAACCTTTGAAAGGAAAAGGTATTTTATTGGGAGGAGTGCCAGGCGTGCGTCCTGCGAATGTGATGATATTGGGCGGAGGAGTAGTGGGTACACAAGCGGCAAAAATGGCGGCAGGCATGGGTGCCAATGTATTTATTTTGGATATTAACCTCAATCGCCTTCGCTATTTATCGGATATCATGCCTCCTAATGTCACCACTTTATATAGCAATGAATATAATATTCGGGAATTATTGCCAACGGTGGATTTAATCATCGGTGCGGTATTGATACCTGGAGGAAAAGCCCCCAAACTGATTACTCGAGCCATGCTTAAAGAGATGCAGCAGGGGACGGTTTTAGTAGATGTCGCCGTTGACCAAGGAGGCTGTATAGAAACCTGTAAGCCTACTACCCACGAAGAACCTACTTTTGAAATAGACGGTATTGTTCATTATTGCGTAGCCAATATGCCAGGGGCTGTACCGTTTACCTCTACGACTGCTTTGACCAATGCTACCTTACCGTATGTATTACAATTAGCAGATAAAGGTTGGGAAAAAGCCGTCCAGGAAAATGAAGCCCTTCGGAAAGGCGTAAATGTCGTAAAAGGAGAAATTGTGTATGAAAGCGTAGCCAAAGCGTTTACAAGAAAAGGCAGTTTGGGTGAGTTTGTAAAACCTAAACCTTGAAAATCTTAAAGGCACCTTTAAGATTTTCAAAGTAAAATGGTGTTTTTGTTGTATGATAAATAGAAACATACAGCAACAAGTATTGGAAGATTTGACCTATTTCCCAATAGTGGGTATCATTGGTCCAAGGCAAGTAGGAAAGACGACTCTTGCTAAAATGTTGTTGAAAAAACTGCCCAAACCATACATTTATTTAGATTTAGAGTTGGATTCTGATTTACAAAAATTGGAAGATGCAGAGACCTATCTTCGTTTACATTTAGATAAATGTATCATTATTGATGAAGTACAACGGTTGCCAAGATTATTTGCATTATTGAGAGCAATAGTTGATTTAAAAAGGGAGCCTGCTCGGTTTATCATCTTGGGGTCTGCTTCGCCCAGATTACTTCGGGAAACTTCCGAAACACTTGCCGGTCGAATCGCCTATTCAGAATTGTCGCCCTTTTCCCTATTGGAGATTAAGGACCGTTTTGAGATGAGGGCACATTGGTTAAAAGGTGGTTTTCCCGATGCATTACTGGCTCCGACATCAACATTGACTTGGCGTTGGTTGGACAATTTTGCCAAAACTTTTATCGAAAGAGATTTAAGGGAATTGGGGCATGAAGTGTCACCACCCATTTTGAGGCGAATGTTACTGATGCTCAGTCACCTACACGGTCAATTATTAAATATAGCAGAGTTATCGAGAGCTTTGAGTATTAGTCAGCCAACAGTGAGAAGATATCTAGATTTGTTAGAAGGAGGGTTTATCATTCATCGTTTACAACCTTATTTTAAAAATGTTGGCAAGCGATTAGTCAAAGCCCCTAAACTGTATTTTAGAGACTCAGGTTTATTTCACCAATTGGCAAATATCAAAAATTTAGATGCCTTATATGGTCATATTATGATTGGTGCATCATGGGAAGGATATGTTATTGAACAAATTAAACGGGCCACCCGTTGCTCTGGTTCAAAAAGAGTTGAAACAAGGTTTAAAAATTTCAAAAGAAATAGTGGATACATACCGATAAATATGAATGTTATACAACAAAAATATCGCAATCGAGCCGTTGTATTAAAAATGGATACTTCCTAACTGCATTCCTCTGCCTCTCCATTTCTTTTAAAGAATATTGAAATTATAGAGCGGGACCAAATCTTAGATCATGTTAAAGAAGTAGGGGCTTATTTTATGGAACAATTAAACACCCTTAAATTAAGAGCGGAAGAGCAATGGTAATTTGTTTGGACTTGTTTTAAATACTACATTTGTAAAAATGGAGTTAAAAATGCTGGATTACAAAATCTGGCATTTTTAATAATTTAAAACAATTAATCAAAAGAAATGTCAGAATACCCAATTGATTCCCGAAATAAAATAAAACGAATGCCTAAAATTGGGCATTACGACCGAGCGACTATCTATAAAATTCTAGATGCAGGATTTTTATGTCACGTTGGGTTCGTTATAGATGGTCAGCCTTTCGTGATTCCAACGGCTTATGGAAGAGTAGATGATAAAATTTATATCCACGGAGCCAGTACCAGTCGAATGTTGGTCAATATAAAAGAAGGCATTCCCGTGTGTTTAACAGTCACTTTTTTAGATGGAAT
>CBDCUO010000047.1:0-2687 GCA_965222705.1 Saprospiraceae bacterium
AGGACTGCGACTCATACGGAAGGTATTTATGAATTAAATTTGAACGTAGGCGAGCAATCCATAATTAGAGAGGACTGCGACGTTGCCCATGATTTACAGGCCGATTTCTATTTCGGTAGGCGAGCAATCCATAATTAGAGAGGACTGCGACAATCCGAACGTCCGATATAATTCCAGAATAACTGTAGGCGAGCAATCCATAATTAGAGAGGACTGCGACATCTTTCCAGTTCGTAGTATTCAAACAACATTCGGTAGGCGAGCAATCCATAATTAGAGAGGACTGCGACAATAGAACGCAACCAACCATCGACAAGGCCGTTAAGTAGGCGAGCAATCCATAATTAGAGAGGACTGCGACTTTGGATACATACTTACTCTTAGCTTATCATCTTTGTAGGCGAGCAATCCATAATTAGAGAGGACTGCGACCATAACATTCTTGATTTCTATACCCTGTCTTCCATGTAGGCGAGCAATCCATAATTAGAGAGGACTGCGACAGTAAAAATATACAAGACAATCTTCATAGTCCCCGTAGGCGAGCAATCCATAATTAGAGAGGACTGCGACTATTACAAGGAGAGTTAGAACTACCACCATTATTGTAGGCGAGCAATCCATAATTAGAGAGGACTGCGACTATTATCCTATTGTTTCACCATTTTCAAAGTTTGTAGGCGAGCAATCCATAATTAGAGAGGACTGCGACCGATTCATAAGAAGATGTCCAATTATCTTCTAAAGTAGGCGAGCAATCCATAATTAGAGAGGACTGCGACCAATGCCAGCTTCGATTCGATGAGCACGGTGAGATGTAGGCGAGCAATCCATAATTAGAGAGGACTGCGACATAACCACTATGGTCATCATAGTCCGAGCGATCAGTAGGCGAGCAATCCATAATTAGAGAGGACTGCGACTTTCTGCAGCGAATACCAAAAGCAGGAAGTCATTTGTAGGCGAGCAATCCATAATTAGAGAGGACTGCGACCATTCTTAGTTTTTGGGTTTAACAGGCAAAGGATAGTAGGCGAGCAATCCATAATTAGAGAGGACTGCGACGTCACCAGAGCTAAAGTCGTCACTAGAACTGAAGTAGGCGAGCAATCCATAATTAGAGAGGACTGCGACTAAATAGCTCTTTGCTTGCTGAGATTTCGAGAAAGTAGGCGAGCAATCCATAATTAGAGAGGACTGCGACGATGAAACAGCAATAAATATCTTCTCATAATTGTCGTAGGCGAGCAATCCATAATTAGAGAGGACTGCGACGATTCAGGTTGTTCTTTTTGTAAAAGAGAATAAAAGTAGGCGAGCAATCCATAATTAGAGAGGACTGCGACATAAGAATAACAATAAAAAAACAATTTTTTTTGTAGGCGAGCAATCCATAATTAGAGAGGACTGCGACAGTATATATTATTTAATGGTAGAAAATATCTACGTAGGCGAGCAATCCATAATTAGAGAGGACTGCGACGAATATAATTTTCATATCCAAAAAATTCTTGCTGTAGGCGAGCAATCCATAATTAGAGAGGACTGCGACAATATTCAACGTTCCTCGTTTGTCTATTAACCAATGTAGGCGAGCAATCCATAATTAGAGAGGACTGCGACATTAGAAACGTTTAAGTCCCCTGCTGTGGGATTGTAGGCGAGCAATCCATAATTAGAGAGGACTGCGACCTACTGCTGGCATCATTTGTTGCATACTTCTCAGTAGGCGAGCAATCCATAATTAGAGAGGACTGCGACCTTCTAAAGTCATAGTTCTAGATTTTTGTGATTAGGTAGGCGAGCAATCCATAATTAGAGAGGACTGCGACTTTTTTGTCAGCTTCTTTCTGACCTATGCGCCGAGTAGGCGAGCAATCCATAATTAGAGAGGACTGCGACACAGCAAGCAGAAAAGACAAAAATAACCACGAAAACGTAGGCGAGCAATCCATAATTAGAGAGGACTGCGACAATAATTTTGGCAGCGATGGTATCCTTTAAGCCTAGTAGGCGAGCAATCCATAATTAGAGAGGACTGCGACATTCCCATTACCTTCTACTCCCCAATTATGAACTGTAGGCGAGCAATCCATAATTAGAGAGGACTGCGACTTTCACTTATGACAATAACCTTCATGGGAGGCGGTTGTAGGCGAGCAATCCATAATTAGAGAGGACTGCGACATCACCACCACTAGGATTTTCAAGTAGAGTATCGTAGGCGAGCAATCCATAATTAGAGAAAGAACGAGCGAACCCCTAGGGTAAATGTCCCAGGGACATTTAAGCGAGAGAACCGCATAGCGGAAGGGGTGAAAGGATTATTCCTAACCAAAAACCTGGTAGGCGAGCAATCCATAATTAGAGAAAGAACGAGCGAACCCCTAGGGTAAATGTCCCAGGGACATTTAAGCGAGAGAACCGCATAGCGGAAGGGGTGAAAGGATTATTCCTAACCAAAAACCTGGTAGGCGAGCAATCCATAATTAGAGAAAGAACGAGCGAACCCCTAGGGTAAATGTCCCAGGGACATTTAAGCGAGAGAACCGCATAGCGGAAGGGGTGAAAGGATTATTCCTAACCAAAAACCTGGTAGGCGAGCAACCCATAATTAGAGAAAGAACGAACAAATCCCAAAATACTCTTGGAAAGCCTATGATTAAAAATAAGTTTAGTGGGGTCAT
>CBDCUO010000048.1:0-11853 GCA_965222705.1 Saprospiraceae bacterium
GACTTTTCATTCACAGGTTCGGGTAGTAGTTTTGTCGGATGACGAAACAAAATCGCAACTGCTCGCACAAGTAGAAAATGGAGCTGGCGAAGAAGTCCGGGTGCAATACAATATTCCTGAGCGCAATGAAAATTTCAACCCAAGCATTCGCGCTTTGAAAAGGCACTTTCAGTTTCCAGTAACGTTAAATTTACTGAAGTTCAAGTTGACAAGCAAGGAGTCTATCGCCAAAAGCCTTTGTCATTGAGCCGGACTACCTAATAGATGTAACCGCCGTAGCCGAATGTTTTCAGAGTGCCGGTACAGAACCCTTGCTGCATTTGCTAAAGCGATTCTTGCCTTTCTCCAATAGCGTGCCTTTGATGATCGGACATATCGCTAATTATTTTTTGGACGAATTGATGACTCAGCCTAAAAATACTTTTCAAGGGCTATTCCCTTCTGTTTTCCAATTAAATCCACTCGCTTTACGCTTTTTGACAACCATCAGGTGCGAGAAATTCACCAGAAGTCACAGAGGCACTATGCCACCCTGAAGCAAATGGTTTTGGAACAATTTGAAAAACAGGGTATAAAAACGGAAGACCTGTTACATAGAACCCTCTTTTATTCTCCAAAATACGGCTTGCAGGGGCGACTCGATGCTTCTATCAAAATAGTTCCTCTAAAGAAAAAGAAGCAGCTATTATTGAGTTAAAAAGTGGAAAAACCTATCGGCCTAACCGCTATGGCATCAACCATAATCACTACGCCCAGACCTTACTTTACGACTTATTGATTCGGTCTACTTACGAGGGAATAAAACCGATCAACTACATTTTGTACTCCGGTCTGGATAATCGCCCCTTGCGATTTGCTCCAAGCATTCAGGCGCAACAATACGAAGCCATTCAGGTGCGCAATCAATTAGTCGCCATTGAGCAAGGATTAGTAAATTTAAAACAGGAAGACTTAGCCAACTCCCCTCTATTGCGACATCTACACCCAGATCGTTTTCCACAACTTTCCGGTTTTATAAAGAAGGATTTGGCAATTTTTTCAAAAACCTTTGATGGTTTAAGCATTTTTAGAAAGAAAATATTTCACCCTATTCACCAGTTTCATTGCCAGAGAACATCAGATAGCTAAAATGGGTATTCACGGCACTGATAATCGCAACGGACAAGCTGCTATCTGGCTTGATTCTTATCGAGAAAAGGAGGAAAGTTTTAATGTAATCCGTAGCTTGAAAATCAAAGATTTTCTGGGAAAAGAAGCCGACCCGTTTATCCATTTTTCTAAAACTGCTCAAACCAATGACTTGGCCAACTTCAGAAGGGGAGATATTAGCCGTTTTATATCCATTGAAAAACGAGCAGGATCCCCCTTTGCAAGAACAGGTCTTTAAGTGTACCATTATTTATATTGACAAAGAAGAAGTCGTGGTTCGCTTACGCTCCAAACAATTCAACACGACCCTTTTTGATTCGGCTATCTTTTGGAATCTGGAACATGATTTAATGGACAGCGGCTACCGAAATTTATATCGTGGCCTATTTGCTTTTGCAGCAATGCCAGCTCAAAAAAAGAGCGTTACTATTGGCGCAAAATCCGCCGCGAAGACCCGCTTCTATCGAACCGGATGCTCCAGTAGAAATGACTCCAGAGCAGCGGTCTATTTATAAAAAAATCATCCAATTCCAAAGATTATTTTTTGCTTTGGGGACCTCCAGGTACCGGTAAGACCAGCATGCTGCTCAAATACCTCGTCCAATATCTTTGGCAACAAACCGACTCAAAACATTTTACTATTAGCTTATACCAACCGAGCAGTGGACGAAATCTGTGACGTAACTTGAAAGCATTAATGAAAAAATCAAGGAGGATTACATTCGAATTGGCTCCCGTTTTTCGACAGGAGAACGCTTCAGAAAGCAATTATTAGACTATAAGCTAAAATCTATTACCAAACGGGTAGAGCTAAAAGAATTATTGTTGAGTCATCGCATTTTTGTAAGCACAGTCAACTCCATTGCAGGAAAAAAGGATTTGTTGGCATTAAAAACTTTCCATCAGGTAATCATTGACGAAGCCTCTCAATTATTAGAACCCTATTTAGTGGGCTTATTACCTCATTTTCAGCGATTTATTTTGATCGGTGATCATCAGCAGTTACCGGCAGTGGTACTACAGTCTCAGGAAGATTCCAAGGTGGAAGATGAAGAACTGCACGCCATTGGTTTAACTAATTTGCGAGACTCCTTTTTTGAGCGGCTTTACAAACAATGCTTGAAAAACGGCTGGCATTGGGCGCACGCCCAATTAAGTCACCAGGGGCGTATGCATCGGGAAATTATGGATTTTCCCAATCGCTTTTTTTATAACGAAAACCTCAAAATATTGCCCGAATCTATCCCTTCCCATGCAAAGCAAATTGCTGATTTAGATTATAAATTACCCGATGATCCTACCTTTTTAGAACATCAACTATGTACCAAGAGGGTTTTGTTTATTGATACCGAAATTGATGAAAAAAATGCCACTCAAAAAATCAACCGACACGAAGCATGGAAGCTGGTGGAAATCATTCAAAGCTTCCAAAGAATCTTTCAAAAAAACGGATTAGGCCCAAGCCTACAAAATATCGGTATCATCACCCCCTATCGCGCCCAAATTGCTCAAATCCGCCAGCAATTAATGGAAGAAAAAATGGATGTTGAGAGCTTGACCATTGACACCGTAGAGCGATACCAGGGAGGTGCAAGGGATATTATACTCCTTTCGCTTTTGCATTAATAATTTTTCTCAATTAGATGCCTTAGTCTCCTTATCAGAGGAAGGGGTTGACCGACGACTAAATGTCGCTTTAACAAGGGCTAGGAAGCACTTAATCATTTTGGGAAATAAGGCTTTATTGGAAGGGAACGCAATTTATGGAGCATTAATTAAAAGTGTAAACATGCTGTGACAAACTGTCAAAAATACCAGCACCTAAGCTTTTCTGGACAACGACTGTTAAATTGATAATATCGAGAGAATGTATTAGATTTGCACTTTAAAATGAGAGAATTGGTAGGTAAGACTTCATCCTCACAAGTATCTAGCACTCAAATCAGGGTGCTATTAAAAAACCAGTTTTAAGTTAAATAGAGAAAACTGCCCATTTGAACGGTGGTTTTTAAATGCTTGCCATAGGAGGCTCACCAATTTAATTTAGGTTCTGAATAACTTTGCTGGTTTGTATTTCTGGTGGTTCAAGTATTAAGTTCCTGATAATCGCCAGCCACTTAATGGCGAATCACTAACTAGCTATTTTTAAACTTTTTCCCAAAAAACTATTTTCAGGTTGGGGCAAAAATTTGATTTTTTTTAATGCTAAAAATAGAAAGGAAATTAACACTAAAGGATTTTTACAATATAGTATTTAAAAATCAATCCTTCGGACTGGACGCAGAAGAATTAAAAAAAGTAGAAGATAACTTTAACTTCCTCTTGGAATTTGCAGAAGATAAGGTCATCTATGGGGTCAATACTGGTTTGGGGCCAATGGCCCAAATTAAGGTCGAGGACAAAGACCGTGTTCAGCTACAATACAATCTCATCAGAAGTCATTCTTCGGGTACAGGCAATGTCCTTTCTCCTAAATATGCCAAAGCAGCCATGTTAGCCCGACTAAATACGCTTTGTTTAGGTTATTCTGGCGTACATCGATCCGTTGTAGAGTTAATGGCTACCCTCATCCAAAAAAATATTAGTCCCGTAATCTATGAACACGGCGGAGTGGGGGCTAGCGGCGACCTTGTACAATTGGCTCATCTAGCTTTGGGGCTGATTGGAGAAGGAGAGGTTTGGTACAAAGGAGAAAGAAGGAATACCAAAGAAGTTTTTAAAATGGAGGGGCTGACTCCTATTAAAGTCGTTTTAAGAGAAGGGCTGGCTTTAATGAATGGAACTTCTGTAATGACCGGCATCGGTATCGTCAATGCCATTTACGCCCGGCGTTTACTTCACTGGGTAATTGCTTGCTCGGCTGCTATCAACGAAATAGTGGAAGCCTATGATGATCATTTATCTCACGAACTGAATCACACCAAAAAGCACAAGGGACAGCAAGAAATCGCCCGATATATGCGGGCGCATTTGCAAAATAGCCAACTGATCAGAAAGCGAGAGCAGCATCTGTATCAGCAAGTCGTTCGGGAAACTGTACTTAAAGGCAAAGTGCAAGAATACTATTCCATCCGATGTGTGCCACAAATACTAGGGCCAGTCCTGGATACGCTGGACATGGTTGATCAAATATTAACCCAAGAAGTCAATTCGGCAAATGATAACCCAATCGTAGATATAGAAAACCAACAA
Organism: Saprospiraceae bacterium; assembly: GCA_965222705.1. Lineage (GTDB taxonomy): Bacteria > Bacteroidota > Bacteroidia > Chitinophagales > Saprospiraceae > JAFMDF01. The sequence continues at coordinate 4,342 of CBDCUO010000048.1, forward strand.
GTTTACCACGGCGGGAATTTCCACGGTGACTATGTTGCTTTAGAAATGGATAAACTTAAAATTGTCGTTGCCAAAATGAGCATGTTGGCAGAACGCCAACTCAACTACCTGCTCAATCCAAAATTAAATGACATTCTTCCTCCATTTGTTAATCTGGGGACGTTAGGGCTTAATTTTGGAATGCAGGGAGTTCAATTCACTGCTACTTCTACTACTGCCGAAAACCAAACCCTCTCTAACCCTATGTATGTCCATAGCATTCCTAATAACAATGATAATCAGGACATTGTCAGTATGGGAACCAATGCTGCTCTAATCACAAAAAAGGTAATTGAAAATGCCTTCGAAGTCGTAGCTATCCAGGTTATCACCATTGTTCAAGCCATTGAATATTTACAACAAAGAGAACAAGCATCTTATAGAACCCGTGAACTTTATGATGCTATTCGGGCAATCGTCCCGCCATTTAAGGAAGATTTAATTATGTATCCTTTTGTCAACAAAGTGAAGGAATACATCGTTAACAACGATATAAAAAAATGAAAAGTTTGTGCAAAAAAAACTATGTTAATTTTTTTAGACAAAAGTTTAGATATGAAAAAAACAGCCATTTTATTCGTTTTTATTTTTGCAATTTTTCCAACAACTATCGAAATTTTTGCCCAAAAAATAGCTCTTGTAAGACAAAATGGTAAATTTGGGTACATCAATGCAGAAGGAACTTTTTTGATTAAACCTGCCTATGTGAAAGCAGCCGATTTTTCGGAAGGATTAGCGGCCGTTTATGACGGCAATAAATGGGGATTTATTAACACCGTTGGCGAGATAGTCATTCCCCGACAATACGATAGAGCTAAAAAATTTGATAGCGGTCTAGCTGTTGTTTTGCAAGATGACCAATGGCAATATATCAATACCAAAGGGGAAATGATAGAAATGCCTGTATCTGATAAAGTATATGATTTTAAAGACGGTCTGGCTTTTATCAAAAGAGGGGAATTAATTGGTCTTATCAACGCTCAAGGAGACATCGTACTAGAACCCAAATTCAGAGAAATAAAGCCTTTCGTCAATGGATATGCCAAAGTGCGCGTAAGTGAATACTGGGGCTTAATCAATAAAAAAGGAAACTTTGAAATAGAAGCTGTTTACCAGCATATAGGGATGTATGACGGCAAAGTAGCCGTTGCCAAAAAAGACGGCACTCAGGGCTTAGTTGTCAAGGGTGAATTTGTACCAGTGCCCGGAGCAGATAAAATATGGGATTTTAGAGAAGGGGAAGACCTAACCTATGCTAAAAATGGTAAAAAAATTGGTTTTATTGACAAAAAAGGAAAATGGATTATCCCTGCCCAATTTGCCAAAGCACGTGCATTTTCCCAAGGGCTAGCTCCTGTCAGCACAAAAGGAAAACGGTGGGGCTTCATTGACGAAAAAGGCGAAATGGTAATTGACGAAAGGTACAAAGACGCAGAGGTATTTAGTAAAGACGGTTTAGCTCCCGTAAAAATGGACAAGCTTTGGGGTTTTATTAATAAAGAAGGCAAATTGATAATTCCTGCTAAATACAACATTACAGCAGGTTTCTCTACTTTTTTTAAAAACAGCTCAAAGGGCTTTAAAGACGGGCTTGCTCGGGTGAAGCTGGGAAAAAGTTGGGGTTTTATTAATACAGAAGGTAAGGTGCTGGGCGATACCTGGTATCAAAACGCTGAACTATTCGTGAAAAATGATTAGTAATTACTAAGCCATGAAAAGTGCATTAGTTACAGGTGGCTCCCGAGGCATTGGCAGAGCAATTTGTGTAAAACTGGCAGAAGACTTGGGTTATCATATTTTGATTAATTATCATTCCAATAAAACTGCTGCGGTTGAAACTTTGCGGATGGTCCAAGAAAAAGGAGCTTCCGGAGAAATTCTCCAATTTGATGTATCGAATGCAGAGGCTGTTAAATCCAAACTGGATGCCTGGAGCGAAAATAATCCAAATGCGATTATAGAAGTCATTGTTAATAATGCCGGCATTACCAAAGACGGCCTGTTTATGTGGATGCCCAAAGAAGACTGGCATCAGGTAATCAATACCAGCTTGACTGGTTTTTTCAATGTTACTAACTATTTGATACAAAAATTATTGCGCAACAAATTTGGCAGGATTATTAATATTGTATCGGTTTCTGGTGTCAAAGGCAATGCAGGACAAACCAATTATTCTGCTGCAAAAGGAGCAGTCATCGCCGCAACAAAAGCCTTAGCGCAAGAAATTGGCAAGCGAAAAATAACGGTCAATGCCGTAGCCCCTGGTTTTATCAAAACAGATATGACCGAAGGGCTGGACGAAAAAGAATTAAAAAAAATGATTCCATTAAATCGCTTTGGTGAAGCGGAAGAAGTGGCTGATTTAGTGTGCTTTTTAGCTTCCAAAAAAGCATCCTACATCACTGGAGAAGTGATCAATATTAATGGTGGAATCTATTCATAAACAAGAGAAGTAATCTTCGTATAAAGGAATCATGAATCGAGTCGTTATAACGGGTATGGGAATTTACGCTTGTATAGGCAAAAACCTCGACGAGGTAAGGGCTTCTTTATATGGTGGAAAATCAGGCATTGCAGTTCATGAAGAGCGAAGAGCTTTTGGCTATAGGTCTTCACTTAGTGGCAAAGTGGAAATTCCCAATTTAAAAAAGGCACTATCCAGAAGGCAGCGAATTAGTATGGGGGAAGAAGGCTTATTTGGCTATGTAGCTACCGCAGAGGCTTTGAAAAATGCTCAAATTGATGAGGCATTTTTAGAAAATCGAGAGGTGGGTATTCTATATGGAAATGATAGCACTGCTCAATCCGTTATCGAATCACTAGATAAAATCAGAGAAAAAAAAAGACACAACCCTAGTAGGCTCAGGAGCTATTTTTAAAACGATGAACTCCACCGTCACTATGAATCTCTCCACTATTTTTAAATTAAGAGGCATCAATATGACAATTAGTGCTGCTTGTGCTAGTGGTTCGCATTCGATTGGTATGGGCTATCATTTGATAAAGAGTGGTTTGCAAGACTGTATTATTTGTGGCGGTGCGCAGGAAATCAACCAGCTTTCTATGGGTACCTTTGACGGATTAGGTGTTTTCTCTATTAGAGAAATGAATCCAACGAAGGCTTCCCGTCCATTTGATAAAAACAGAGACGGATTGGTGCCAAGTGGCGGGGGCGCTTCCTTGATTTTGGAAAGTTATGAATCTGCTATCAAAAGGGATGCGCCCATTTTGGGCGAGATCATTGGTTATGGCTTTTCCTCTAATGGTGCCCATATTTCTACGCCTAATGTGGAAGGCCCCGCTAGAGCCATGCACCGAGCTATAGTCGAAGCAGGTATTGCTGCTGACGAAATTGATTATGTCAATGCCCATGCTACCTCTACGCCCATCGGCGATGCGAATGAAGCAAAGGCCATTCATAGCGTCTTTGGCAAAGCAAGCCCTTATGTGAGTTCTACCAAATCTATGACTGGGCACGAATGCTGGATGGCAGGAGCCAGTGAGGTAATCTATTCCATGATAATGATGGAACATGATTTCATTGCACCCAATATTAATCTGGAAAGCCCCGATGAGGACTCCCAAAAGCTAAATTTGGTAAAAGAAACGATTGACCAGAAATTCAACCTGTTTTTGTCCAATTCCTTTGGATTTGGAGGAACTAACTCTGCCTTAATTATTAGAAAGATATGAACTTGTACCTAGTTCACCTATTAAATAAAATATGGAAAAAACGATTATCATAAAAAAAATAAATAATTTTCTCATTGATGAGTTTGAGGTCGAAGAGGAAGTCATCCAGCCCGATGCTAACTTAAAAGAAACTTTAGAGTTGGATAGCCTGGATTTCGTAGATTTGGTCGTTACTATCGAAGCCAATTTTGGTGTCAAATTAATTAGTAAAGACTTTGCCGATATAATTACCTTGCAAGATTTTTACGACTTAATCGAAAGAAAAATAGCGATTGAGTGACGGGTGACTAAGTGGCTAAACCTAACCTTATCGGTCACTAAACCACTTTCAAATGGCACAATGGGAAGGAAAATCAAGAGGCACGGTTCTCGGATATAAAATATTTGTTTTTTGCATGCAGCACCTAGGTATAGGTGCTGCTTATTTTATATTGGGCTTTGTGGCTTTGTATTTCCTCTTTTTTTCTCCTGAAGGCACTAAAGCCATTTATACCTACTTTTACAAAAGGCTGGGTTACGCTAAGCTCGAAAGTTTTTTCAAGGTTTACCAAAATTACTACAAATTTGGTCAAACAATTATAGATAAAATGGCTATTGCCTCTGGGCTAAAGAATAAATTCACCTACGAATTTGACGGCGTGGAACACCTGAAAAAGCTACTGGCAAAGAAAAAGGGCGGGATATTAATCAGTGCGCATATTGGCAATTTTGAAATAGCAGAATTTTTTTTTCAGGAAATCGATATAAATGCCCAAATTAATTTAGTAATTGCCGACCAAGAACGACGAGACATTAAAGAGTATTTAGGAAAAGTGACTACTAGGTCTAATTTGAAATTTATTATAATAAAGGAAGATTTATCTCATATCTTTGATATACATAGGGCTTTGAGCCATAACGAGATCATCTGTTTCACTGGCGATCGTTATTTTGAAAGTGCCAAAATACTGAAAGCAGAATTTTTGGGAAAATCAGCCAAATTCCCTGCTGGCCCTTTCTTACTGGCTACCAGAATGAATGTTCCTGTCATTTTTGTCTATGTGTTAAAGGAAACCAATAAACATTACCACTTGTATGCTCGCACGGTAGAGGTTAGAAAAAGAGCTGCTCCAGCCTTGTTGGAAAAATATACAGAAAGCATGCAATGGATATTAGAAAAATACCCGCTGCAATGGTTTAATTATTTTGATTTTTGGGAGGAGTTTTAGTAGATTAGTTTAAATATGAAAGAAGTCCTGATCATCCATTATTCTCAAAGTGGTCAACTGACCGAAATTTTGAATAATGTACTCGCTCCTTTAAAAAGCGAACGTGCCATTAATCTTACTTTTTATAAAATAATTCCTAAAAAGGATTTCGAATTTCCTTGGAGTAAAAGCAACTTTTTTGACACTTTCCCCGAAACCTTTCTTCAAATTCCGCAGGAATTACAACTCGTTTCTCCACAAATTTTAGATAAAAAATACGATTTAATTATTTTGGGCTATCAGGTTTGGTTTTTGACACCTTCCATGCCTGTCAATTCATTTTTAAAATCAGAAATAGCTCGAAAGCTACTGAATAATACACCTGTTGTCACGATCATCGGATGCCGAAATTTATGGATAATGGCGCAGGAAAAAATGAAAAAACTATTAGCAGCGAACAGGGCAAATCTGGTCGGGCATATTGTCTTAGCGGATAGACATCCTAACCACATCAGCGTTATTACCATTTCCCATTGGATGTTTAGCGGGAAAAAAGGATCGTTATCTAGGTATTTTTCCAAAACCTGGCGTTTCGGCTAAAGATATTAAAGAAGCCACCAAATTTGGGCAACCTATTAAAAAAGCAATATTGGGTGATGATGCTGGTTCTTTACAAAAAGAATTGTTAAAATTAGAAGCCGTTCGGGTTAAACCCTTTTTGCTAACGGTAGAAAAAAGAGCCAATTTCTTGTTTGGCAAGTGGGCTAATTTCTTAATAAAAAAGGGCGAACCAGGCGAATCCGGGCGACTCAAATGGGTAAAAGTATTTAACTATTATTTATTATTTGCCATTTGGATTATTGCACCTATTGTTTTTATCCTATTTTTGTTTTCTTTTTTACCATTAAAAAATAAAATCAAAAAGGATAAGGCTTATTATTCCTCCATAAATTTAGCCTGAAAACCCAACTGAAAATAGCTCGTGGAACAAAAAAAGCTTAATGAAAAACGTCTATATAACCAGAGTTGCAAAATTTTTGCCCAACGAACCCGTCAGCGATGACCAAATGGAGGATATTCTGGGATATATCAATGGCAAAACTTCTCGGGTGAGAAGAATCGTCTTGCGCAATAACCAAATCAAGACTCGATACTACGCCATTGATAAAAATGGAACTATTACTCATAATAATGCTCAGTTAACCAAAGAAGCCATCGAGCGATTGTGCGATGAAAAGTTTACAATAAAAGACATTGAGCTACTTTCTTGTGGCACCTCGAGTCCCGACCAAATTCTCCCTTCTCATGCCGCTATGGTGCATGGTTTTTTGGGAAACCATATCATGGAAATTAACTCTTCTTCCGGAGCTTGTTGCTCTAGCATGAATGCGTTGAAGTATGGTTATTTAGCTATAAAATCGGAGCAGGTGAAAAATGCGGTCTGTACTGGCTCAGAAAGAACCTCTTCTTGGATGCTGTCCGATAAGTTCGAGCAAGAATTGATCCACCTGGAAGAGTTAGAAGAGAAGCCTATTTTGGCTTTCAGCAAAAGTTTCCTGCGTTGGATGCTTTCTGATGGTGCAGGAGCAGTACTATTGGAAAATCAAGCCAATGGAAAATTACCTTTGAAGGTAGAATGGATAGAAGGATTCTCCTATGCACATGAAATGCAAGCCTGTATGTATGCGGGAGCTGACAAATTGGAAAACGGCTCCCTAAAACCCTGGAGTGAATTTCCGTCAGAAACCTGGAGTCAACAATCCTTATTTGCAATGAAACAAGATGTAAAATTACTCAATGAAAACATTTTGGTCAAAGGCGTAGATAGTTTAAAAAAAGCCCTCCAAAAACACAATATCAAACCCGCTGATATTACTTACTATCTACCTCACATCTCTTCTTATTATTTCAAAGAAAAACTATACGAAGAAATGAAGCAACAGGGCATCGAAATTCCCTGGAAGAATTGGTTTATCAATCTAGACAAAGTGGGCAATGTAGGAGCGGCATCTATTTACATCATGCTGGAAGAATTGGTCCAATCCGGCCAGCTAAAAAAAGGAAACACGATCTTATTGTCTGTGCCAGAGAGTGCCCGATTTTTCTTCGCATATGCTTATTTAACGGTATGCTAGATTCAAATTTATTGCCTCGTGCCATTATTACTCAAACCGAGCTGGAAGTTTTAATTCCTCAAAAACCGCCCATTGTCATGGTAGATAAGCTCCTGTTTTTTTCTAACGAAAAAGTCATTTCGGGCTTAACTATCAAAGCAGATAATATTTTTAATACAGATAATTGGTTTACAGAACATGGGCTACTGGAAAATATGGCGCAAACAGTCGCTTTATATACGGGCTATCAATATTTTATTAAAAATAAGCCTGCTCCCGTGGGGTATATTGGCGCAATCAAAAAGGCCGCTGTTCATCGCTTGCCTAAAATCAACGATAAAATTATTACAACCGCTCATATTCTGTACGAAATTATGGGCGTAACTTTGGTAAAAGCAAAAGTAGAACTGGAAGGAGAAGAAATTGCTCAGGCTGAGATGAAAACGGTAATTGTACAAAAATAGCAGTGGGCTGTAAGG